>NZ_JBITRX010000004.1:0-481611 GCF_044540325.1 Streptomyces sp. NPDC086023 | reverse complement strand
TCCTTTGTTCCCGTTTCCGGGCCCTCCGGGCGCTTCCTTCGTTTCCGACTCTATCAGATCTTTCCGACCCGATTTCCTCGGCGCTTTCCGGTTCCAGCGGCGTTTCCGTCGCTTTCCCTTTCGGCGTTTCCGACTCTATCAGACCCTTTCGGCGCCTGACTCCCAGTCAGCGGGGTTTGCCTTCGGGGCTGTTGGGCCCTTCCGGCTCCCGAACTCTAGCGGATTTCCCGGGCGACTCGAAATCGAGTCTTCGAAAGCAATTCGGGCATGCCGAATTCACTCCCGGTGGGAGATCGTGCTGAGTTGGGTTGCCGCAACGTGGCGGCGGGATCGTTGTCGCAGAACCGTTCCGGCCCCGTGACAACTCGAAGAACCTTACGGACCCTGAGGGGTCGTGTCAACCCCGGGTACGCCCGGGATCAGCCCCGGGCCTGGGTCTCCTCCACACGGGCGAGCAGGCGGGTCAGCATGTCGCCGAGGACGCCTCGCTCCGCGGTGGAGAGGTCCTGGAGGAGCTCCTCCTCGAAGACCGTGGCCATGCGCATCGCGTCGAGCCACTTGCTGCGGCCCTCGTCGGTCAGTTCGACGATCACGCGGACGCGGTTGGTCTCGTCGCGCTCGCGCGTCACCAGACCCTCCGCCGTCATCCGGTCGATCCGGTGGGTCATCGCCGCCGGCGTCAGGCCCAGCTGCTTCGCGAGCTCGCTCGGGCCCATTCGGTAGGGCGCCCCGGAGAGGACGAGGGCCTTGAGGACCTCCCACTCCGCGTTGCTGATGCCCAGGGCGGCGGTCTGGCGTCCGTACGCGACGTTCATCCGGCGGTTCACGCGCTGGAGTGCCGAGACGACCTTCTCGACCTGGGGGTCGAGGTCCTGGAACTCGCGCTGGTACACGGCGATCTGCTCGTCGAGGGTCGGCTCGCTGATCCCGTTGAGGCCCGTTGTGTCGGGGGTGTCACCCATGCCGCGAAGTATGACACGGCCCCGTTGGCGTCTAACTCCTTCAATGTGTACAGTTAAGCATCGAACTTTAGTGTTGAAGTCTTCACGACAGAACCAGGGCAGGTGAAAAGTGACCAGGGTGATGGGCGCTGCGATGCGGCGGATCCAGGCCGGCAACGCACTGACGGCGTTCGGCATCGGCTTCACGGTTCCGTTCCTCTACATCTACGTGGCGCAGGTGCGAGGTCTTGGCTCCATGTGGGCCACGTGCGCGTTCATCGCGTTCGCCCTGGGCGCCCTGGTGGCGCTTCCCTTCGTCGGCCGCGCCATCGACCGACGCGGTCCGTCGCCGGTGGTCATCGGCGCCGCGGTCGTCGCCTCCCTGGGCGCACTGTCCCTCGGCCTGTCCACCGGTGTGGTGCCGATCCTGCTGTCCGCGCTGGCGCTCGGCGCCGGCCAGGCCGCGATGCAGCCCGCGCTGGCGACCATGATCGTCTGGTGCTCCACCACGGCCACCCGGACCCGCGCCTTCGCCCTGCAGTTCTTCATGCAGAACCTGGGCCTGGGCATCGGCGGCCTGCTCGGCGGCCAGATCGTGGACGAGAACCACCCGAACAGCTTCGTCCTCCTCTTCTCCATCGAGGCCGTGATGTTCCTGGTGCTGGCCGGGGTCATCGCCACCGTCCGGCTGCCGCACGCGCCCGCCCTCAAGGGCTCCGTCCCGAAGGACGCCGGCGCCAAGGGCGGCTGGCAGCGGCTGCTGCGCCACAAGGCGATGGTCCAGCTCTGCGTGCTGGGCTTCGTCCTCTTCTTCGCCTGCTACGGACAGTTCGAGTCGGGCCTGGCCGCCTTCGGCACCGAGGCCGCGGGCATCTCCCCGTCCACCCTGGGCTTCGCCCTCGCCGCCAACACCGGTGCGATCGTCGTGGCGCAGTTCGCCGTGCTGCGGCTGGTCGAGAAGCGCCGCCGGAGCCGGGTCATCGCACTGGTCGGCCTGATCTGGACCGCCGCCTGGGTGATCGCGGGCTTCTCGGGGCTCGGGCACGGCAGCGCCACCATGGCCGCCGCCGCGTTCGTGACGACGTACGCGCTCTTCGGGATCGGTGAGGCGATGCTGTCGCCGACCGTCGCCCCCCTGGTCGCCGACCTGGCCCCGGAGGGGTCCGTCGGGCAGTACAACTCCGCCTTCGCCCTGGTGAAGCAGATGGCGCTGGCCCTGGGCCCGCTGGGCGTGCCGCTGGGTGCCGGGCTGCCGATGCTCTACATCGGGATCTTCATCCTGGTCTCGCTCGGCATCGCATGGCTCGCGCTGCGGCTGGGCAGGCAGCTCACGGCGGTCCAGGACAACCCGTCGCTGGCCGTGCAGAGCCGGGTGGTGGCCTCCCACACCCCGGCCGCCGAGCCGGTCGCCGCCTGACCGGGCGTGCCGTGCCGCCGGCGCCTGCGTGATTCCGCGTAGGCAGATCGGTACCCATGACGTACGCGGGCCCCCGCACCCTGACGGTGCGGGGCCCGCTTCATGTCCGGTCCGGGCCGCCCGGGCGGCGTACGGGTGTCACTCGTCCGGCAGCGCGAACTCGCACCAGACCGCCTTGCCCCCGCCGGGCGTGCGGCGCGAACCCCACGAGGAGGCGATGGTCGCCACGATCGAGATGCCGCGGCCGGCCTCGTCGGCCGGTTCGGCGCGGCGGCGCCTGGGCAGGTGGTCGTCCCCGTCGGTGACCTCGATGATCAGGCGGCGGTCGGTGCGGCGCAGGCGCAGCCGCATGGGCGGCGTGCCGTGCTGGAGGGAGTTCGCGACCAGCTCGCTCGCGGCCAGCACCCCGAGGTCGCACAGCTCGACCGGGAAGCGCCAGGAGGCGAGCACGCCCTGGGCGAAGGCGCGGGCGCGCGGGGCCGCCTCCACGCCGCCGAGGAGTTCCAGGGCGGCGTTGTGGAAGAGCTCTGCGTCCGGGCCCGTGCGGGTCGGGTGCTGGAGGACCAGGACCGCCACGTCGTCGTCGTGGTCCGCACCGACGCCGAGGGCGCGCATCAGACGGTCGCAGATCACCTGGGGGGTGCCCTTGGCGCCGGACAGCGCGCGTTCCAGCGCGGCGACGCCCTCGTCGATGTCCTCGCCCCTGCGCTCCACGAGGCCGTCCGTATAGAGGACGGCGGTGGAGCCGGGGACGAGCGCGATGGTGCCGGAGGAGTGGAGCCAGCCGCCGGTGCCGAGGGGCGGCCCCGTGGGGTCGGCGGCGCGGCGTACCGTGCCGTCCTCGTCGCGGACCAGGATCGGCAGGTGGCCGGCCGAGGCGTAGACGAGCCGTCCCTCGTTCGGGTCGTGGACGGCGTAGACGCAGGTGGCGATCTGGCTGGCGTCGATCTCGGCGGCGAGGCCGTCGAGCAGTTGGAGCACCTCGTGCGGGGGCAGGTCGAGGCGGGCGTACGCGCGGACCGCGGTGCGCAGCTGGCCCATGACGGCGGCGGCCCGCACGCCGCGGCCCATGACGTCGCCGATGACGAGGGCGGTGCGGCCGGCGCCGAGCGTGATGACGTCGTACCAGTCGCCGCCGACCGCCGCCTCGGTGCCGCCGGGCTGGTAGGTGGCGGCGATGCGCAGGTCGTCGGGCTGTTCGAGCTCCTGCGGGAGCAGGGAGCGCTGGAGGGTGACGGCCGCCTCGCGCTGGCGGCGCTCGCTGGCGCGCAGGCGCTCGACGGCCTCGGCATGGTCGCTGACGTCCGCGAGGTGGACCAGGACGCCGGCGCCCTTCTCTCCTCTGTCTCCCCTGTCTCCCCCGTCCCCCTTGTCCTCGGGCTCGTCCTCGGTCGCGGCGCCGGGCTCGGTGCCGATGCCGGTGACCGGGGTGCAGGTGACGGTGTACGAGGTGCCGCCGGGCGCCTTGCGGTTCTTGACCGTACGGGGCTTGCCGCTGCGCAGCACCTGGTCGAGGAGGGGGAGCAGGCCGAGCTCGGCGAGCTCGGGGAGGGCGTCGCGGGCCGGGACGCCGAGCGGGCGGGGGCCGAAGCCGGCGGCGTACGCGTCGTTGACGTACGCGGTGCGGTGGTCGGCGCCGTAGACGAGCGCAACGAGGGAGGGGAGGCGGCCGAGCACCTCCCGGACGGAGAGCTCGTCGAGGGAGGGGACGGTGAGGAGCGCGGTGCCCCCGCCGCCCGGGGTGCCGGCGGCGCCGGCCGTGCCGCAGACGGTGAGGTCGGCGGGTGGCGCGTCGCGGCCCGGTGCCGGTCCCTCCCCCGCGGTGGGGTCCTTCCCCGTGGGGTCCTGGGTGCGGCCGCGGGCCGCGGGCACGGAGCCTTCGCCGCGCTTGGCCTGGGCGGCCGCGTGCTCGGTCCGTGCCGCGGCGCGCCGCTGCGTTCCGGGAAAGCGGGCGCTCCAGCGGGTGAAGTTCACTGCGTTCAAGCCTCGTGGTGTCGCTCGTGGTCGCTGTCTGCGGCCTCTCCCGGCCGCTGCCGGGAGGGGTGGCCCCGGGCGGGGGCTGGGGGAGTGCCCCCAGGGGGTGGCCGGCCTTCGCTGGGCGTCGATCACTCTGTGCAGGTGTGAGCCCACCTATGGTCACACGTCCAGTGTGGCCGACCGGACGGTCCGGATCAGTCGTTCCCGTTCTTCGGGGCCGATGGTCCCGGGTCCGGGGAGGGCTTCGGGGCCGGGTCCGGGGTGGCGTCCGGGTCCGGGGCCGGGGCGGCCGGTGCGGCGGGGGCGGTTCCCGCGGCAGGAGCCGCGGCCCCCTTGCCGGTCTGGTCGGCCGCCGGGGTGCCCGCCGGTTCCCCGCCGCGTTCCGCGGCCGGTCGCCCCGCGTCGGGCGAGGAGTCGGCCGTGAGGTCCATGGCGTCGGGGCGCGCGCGGCCGCCTGCGGCGATCTCGAACTCGGCGCGGGGGTGTTCCAGCGAGCCGAGGGAGACGATCTCCCTGGTGAAGAGGCCGGCCAGCGTCCATTCGGCGAGCACGCGCATCTTGCGGTTGAAGGTGGGGACGCGGCTGAGGTGGTAGACGCGGTGCATCAGCCAGGCCGGGTAGCCCTTGAGCTTGCGCCCGTACACGTGGGCGACGCCCTGGTGCAGGCCGAGGGAGGCCACGGAGCCCGCGTACTTGTGGGCGTACTCCTGGAGCGGCTGCCCGCGCAGGGAGGCGATGAGGTTCTCGGCGAGGACCTTGGCCTGGCGGACGGCGTGCTGGGCGTTGGGGGCGCATTCGCGGCCCGGCTCGTCGGCGGTGACGTCCGGCACGGCGGCCGCGTCGCCGGCCGCCCAGGCGTTCTCGACGCCGTCGACCGACAGCCGGGCGGTGCACTTGAGGCGGCCGCGTTCGTTCCTCGGGAGGTCGGTGGCGGCGAGTACGGGGTGCGGCTTGACGCCCGCGGTCCAGACGACCGTACGCGTGGGGAAGCGCGCGCCGTCGCTGAGCACGGCCACCCGGTCCACGCAGGACTCCAGGCGGGTCTCCAGGCGGAGGTCGATGTTGCGGCGGCGGAGCTCGCGGATCGTGTACCTGCCCATCTCGGGCCCCACCTCGGGGAGGATCCGGTCGCTGGCCTCGACCAGGACCCAGCGCATGTCCTCGGGTTTGACGTTGTGGTAGTACCGCGTGGCGTAGCGGGCCATGTTCTCCAGCTCGCCGAGCGCCTCGACGCCGGCATAGCCGCCGCCGACGAAGACGAAGGTGAGCGCGGCGTCGCGAACGGCGGGGTCGCGGGTCGAGGAGGCGATGTCCATCTGCTCGATCACGTGGTTGCGCAGGCCGATGGCCTCCTCGACGGTCTTGAAGCCGATGCCGTAGTCGGCGAGGCCGGGGACCGGGAGGGCGCGGGAGATCGAGCCGGGGGCCAGGACGAGTTCGTCGTACTCCATCTCCACCGCGCCCGTGCCCTCGTCCTCGGTGGCGAGGGTGGTGAGGGTGGCGGTGCGCTTGGAGTGGTCGATGCGCTGGACCTCGCCGATGACGATCCGGCACTTGTCGAGGACCCGGCGCAGCGGCACGACGACGTGGCGCGGGGAGATCGAGCCGGCGGCCGCTTCCGGGAGGAAGGGCTGATACGTCATGTACGGCTCTGGGGTGACGACGGTGATCTCCGCCTCGTCGTCTCTCAGCTTCCGCTGGAGGGTCAGCGCCGTGTACATGCCGACATAGCCGCCGCCGACGACGAGGACGCGCGTGCGGGTCGGGGTGCCGGGGCCGGTTCCCCGGGTGTATGCAGCCTTCACCATCCCATGACGCAACGTGGCCGGGACTTTGTCCACAGGCCCGGCAGATTGTGTGACCGAAGGTCATCCCTGCGACGGGCTCTGAACAAGGGGTGTACGGCGGGAAGGTTCGCAGGTCAGCGCGGGAGAACAGGCAGAATGGAGGAGCCGGAAACGGAAAAGTGGGGGTGAATGCTCCGATCGGGCGTCGCTCCGAGCGGAGCCCCCTCTTCTGAATTGACTCTGGCTCAACTATGTTCGTAACTCGCCGGGGTGTCGGCCGGGGCTCAGATGACCGTGGCCCTCCTGGCGCGCAGGCGGGGAGTCTCCGGGGGGAGACGAATGATTACCGGGGGAAACATATGAACATTTCCGATTTCCATGGGTCTGCGACGGCCGTCTCGACCGAGGGTGCCGGACGTCTGATCGCAGGCGGTACGGGCCCGGGCGGCGCGTCGCAGATAGGGCGCTCGACGCCGCTGCGGGTGGACGCCCAGCGCAACCTGGAGCACGTGCTGCGCGCTGCGCGCGAGGTGTTCGGGGAGCTGGGGTACGGCGCTCCGATGGAGGACGTGGCCCGGCGGGCCCGGGTCGGCGTGGGCACCGTCTACCGCCGTTTCCCGAGCAAGGACGTACTGGTGCGGCGGATCGCCGAGGAGGAGACCGCCCGGCTGACCGAGCAGGCGCGCACCGCGCTGGGGCAGGAGGAGGAGCCGTGGCAGGCGCTGTCGCGCTTCCTGCGGACCTCGGTCGCCTCGGGTGCCGGCCGGCTGCTGCCGCCGCAGGTGCTGCGGGTCCGCGTCGAGGACGGCGCGGGCGCGGAGGCCGGTGAGGGCGCGGACGAGGCGCGCGTGCCGCAGCAGCGCGGTGCGCTGGACGGCGTCGGCGGGGGTGCCGCTTCCGCCGAGGCGCGGGTCGTCGCGCCGCGAGGTGCCTCCGACGACGTGGCGGACGACGCGGGTGCGGGTGCGCTGCTGGAGGTCGTCGGGCGGCTGGTCGACCGGGCGCGGGCCGCGGGCGAACTGCGGACCGACGTCACGGTGGCGGACGTACTGCTGGTGATCGCCACGGCGGCGCCGGCGCTGCCCGACCCGGCACAGCAGGCCGCGGCTTCCGCGCGGCTGCTGGACATCCTGCTGGAGGGGCTGCGCTCGCGCTCGGCGTGAGGCGGGCGGGGCGTGAGGCGGGCGGAGCCTGAGGCGGGCCAGCCTGAGGCGGGCGGGGGCCGGACCTCGTTCCGGCTCTGCTCGGGATCCCTGGCGGCTCCCGGCGTGAGCTCTTCCGGCTCCCGTGCGACACGGGTCGGCCCGGGCGGGTGACGGGCCGGCCGTAGAACGCGTACCCACTCGAACGAGTGACGACCGGTGCGGCGTTCCGCCGAAGTGTGCCCGGACGGGTGGATGGCGGGCAACGCGCTCCTGAGCCGGGCCCCCGTGTGACACGCTGGCTCGGTGTACGGGTCGGAATGTGTCGTTCGGGGGCTTCCGCGATGAGTGTTGACGGTCGGGACGAGTCACTCGGCGGCGGCAGCGAGGTGGGCGCCGAGGAGCTGCCCGCCCGCCAGGTTCCCGCTCAGCGCGGCGGCGGCAGCGGCGCCACGGCCGTGGAACTCCCGCCGTCCGACGGCGACTTGATCGCGCGGATGCGCGGCGGCGACGACGGTGCGTACGAGGAGCTGTTCCGCCGGCACGCGGACGGCGTGCGCCGGTATGCGCGCACCTGCTGCCGGGACGCGCACACGGCCGACGACCTGACGGCCGAGGTGTTCGCGCGCACGCTGCAGGCGGTGCGCGGCGGGGCCGGACCGGACCAGGCCGTACGGGCCTACCTGCTGACCACCGTGCGGCGGGTGGCGGCCGGATGGGCGAAGAGCGCCAGACGCGAGCAGCTGGTCGAGGACTTCGCGCTGTTCGCCGAACAGGCCGCGCAGGGCGCGCCGGGCACCGCGGGGCCGGGCGGCACGCTGGACCTGGGTGCCGACGTGCGCGCGATGCACGACGCGGAGCAGTCCCTCGCCATGCGGGCCTTCCGGAGCCTGCCGGAGCGGTGGCAGGCGGTGCTGTGGCACACCACCGTGGAGGAGGCCTCCCCCAGCGCGGTCGCGCCGCTGTTCGGGCTGACGCCCAACGCCACGGCCGTGCTGGCGAGCCGCGCGCGGGAGGGCCTCAAGCAGGCGTACCTCCAGGCCCATGTGAGCGCCGCGCTGACCGAGGGCGGCGACTGCGCGAGGTACGCCGACCGGCTCGGGGCGTACGCCCGCGGGGGGCTGCGGATGCGGGCGGAGCGGGGCCTGCGCAAGCACCTGGAGGAGTGCGCGCGGTGCCGGCTGGCCGCCGGTGAGCTGAAGGACGTCAACGCCGGCATCCCGGCGCTGCTGCCGGTCGCGGTCATCGGGTGGTTCGCCGCCGGGTACGCGGTCAAGGCGGCCGGTGTGGTCGCGGGCGGCGCGGTGGGGGCCGCCGGCGCGGGTGCTGCCGCGGCTGCCACGGGAGGCTCGGCGGCGGGGGGCGCGGGTGCTGCGGGGGCTTCCGGCGTCGCGGGGGCTTCGGGTGGGGCCGGTGCGGCTGGTGGGGCTGGTGCTGCCGGTGGTGGTGCGGGGGCGGGTGGGTCCGGCGTGGGTGCCGGGGTCGCCTCCGAGGGGCTCGGGCTGCCGGCCAAGGCCGCGATCGCCGCGGGGCTCGCCGTCGCCACCGCCGCGGGGGTGGTGTTCGCCTTCGCCGGGGACGACGCGGAGCCCCAGGCCGAGGCGAAGCCTGCGCCCCGCGCGGCCGCGCCGGTGGTGCCGGACGAGCCGGAACCGCCGGCCGCCGCGCCCTCGCCGGAGTTGTCCGCCTCGCCGCCGCGGATGCGGGTGGTGGTGCCGGCGGCCTCGCCGAAGCCGCCGGTGTCCCCCAGACCCTCGGCGCCTGCCGCCGCTCCCTCCCGGGCACCCTCGCCGAAGCCGTCCGCGAAGCCCTCGCCGAAGCCCTCTGCCAAACCCTCGCCGAAACCCTCGCCGAAGCCGTCGCCCCGGCCTTCGTCGGAGCCGCCGGAGGCCGCGCCGCGTGCGTACGAGCTGGTGTCCCTGCGGCAGTCGGTCTTCGGGGACCATTCCGGTCCCGAGCTGCGGACCGCGCGGAGCAGCTGGGTCTGGCAGCGGTGGGGCCTCTCGGTCGGGGGCCGGGACTACGCCCACGGCATCACCGTCCACTCGAAGTCGGCGGTGACCGTCGATCTGAACCGGCCCTGTACGTCCTTCTCCGCGCGGGTCGGGGTGGACGACATGTCGATGGGGCTGGGGACGCTGCGGTTCTCGGTCTGGGCGGACGGTACGCGTCTGTGGCGCTCCCCCGCGATGGCCGTCGGCGACGCGGCGGTGCCGGTCGAAGTCCCGCTCCGGGGCCGCGAGTCGCTCCGCCTGGTGGTGGAGCGCGAGGAATGGCGCGGCCGCCTGATGCTGGCGGACTGGGCGGGGGCCACGATCACCTGCCGCTAGCCGCCGGCGGTAACGGGATACGCCCCCGCCACCGCCCTGCCGGGCGCGGGTCCCCTGCCGGGGGCGGGGCCCCTGCCGGGCGCGGGGCCTGTGCCGGGGAAGGGTCCCGTGCCGGAGCGGTTGGTTGCCGGGTACGGCGCCGTCGTGGTGCGGGCCGATCCGGGTGCGGTTCGTGCCGGGGCGGCGGCAGCAGGGTCCTCGTGCGGGTTCGTGGTGGTGCGGGCGGTTGCCGCTGCGCGGAGCCGATTCCCCACCCCGCCCCTTCCCGAAACCGGAGCTCCGCCCCGGACCCCGTTCAGCCCCCGAACGCCGGGCAGGCTGGAGGCCTGGGGTGAGCCCCCTGGCCCCTGCAGCCCTGGCCGACGGGGGTGCTGGGGGCGAACCACCTGCCTCCTCCAGCCCCCAGGCGACCGAGGCGCGTGGGGCGAGCCACTTGCCCCCTCCAGCCCCTGGCCGACCGAGGCACGTGGGGCCTGCCCTCTTCAGCCCCTGGCCGACCGAGGCACGTGGGGACAGCACCCTGAAGGCCCGGGCCGACTGGGGCTCCTCCCCAGCCCCGTGCCTCAAACGCCGGCGAGGCTGGGATGCCCTACGCGCCCGCAGCCGTTCCTCAAGGACCGCCGAGCTGGGATGCCGCACGCACGTCGCGGGCACATTCAGCCCCTCCGGCGCCTGAGGCGCAGGGTCCCGGGGGCGGACCCCCGAAACGGGTCCGGGCGGAGCCCTGGGGGGGCACCTCCCCAGCGGTAGCTGCCCGTCCAGGGCGACGGCCAGGGCAGGGGCCACCGCCAGGGCAGGGCCTGCGGCCAGTAGCCGCCACCACCACCGGGGCCCTCCGTGGCAGCCGCCACCGCCAGTGCAGGCCCACCCCCGGTGCAGCCGCCACCGCCAATGCAGGACCACCCCCAACGCAGCCGCCACCGACGGCAGGGGGCGCGGGTGGGGGCGTTACAGGGGGCGGGGGATGCCCGCGCGGTCCGGGAGGGCCGGGCGGGTCGGGACGCCCGTCGGGACCGCCCGGCGGCGCGGGGTCGACGTGCCCGTCCAGCACGTGCCCCGCCGCGCCAGGAGGCGACGGAGCCACAGCTCCGTCGAGACCAGGTCCGCCAGCCCGTCCAGCGGCACCGGCGCCCCGTCCGCCGCCTCCACCAGCGCCCGCTGGACCACCCGCGCCTCCACCAGCCCCGCGTCCGCCAGCAGGGGTGCCGAGAAGAGGTCCAGCAGCTCGTCCAGGGCCCAGCGCAGACCGGCCCGCGCCGCCGGGTTGTCGCCGGCCACCGCGCCCCAGCCGGGCGGCAGTTCCCGTACGCCCGTGCCCGCCAGCACCGCCCGCAGGATCGAGGCCCGGGCACCCGGCTGGACCCGCAGCGCCTCGGGCAGGGCGCGGGCGGCCCGTACCACCTGGTTGTCCAGGAACGGGGCGTGCAGCCGCTGGCTGCGCACCTCCACCGCCTGCTCGAAGACCCGGTGGTCGGCCGCGTGCCGGGCCAGCGCCGCCCGTGCCCTCGCCTCCCCCGGGCGCAGTGACAGCGGCGGGCGGCCGGCCGCGGCCTCCAGCCGGATCGACACCTCCGCCAGCGCCTCGCCGGTCAGCCAGCGCGCCGCCGGCCCCGGCCGGGACCAGGTCAGCGCGGCCAGCGAGGAGGCGACCACGCCGCCCGGGTCGTCGAAGCTGTGCCCGCGCAGCCGGGAGGCGGCGTCGCGGATCCCGGACATGTAGGTCGTACGGGAGAGCCGCCGGGCCGCGAGGTAGACCGTCAGCGGCACCGCGAGGGACTGGCGCTCCGTGCGGGCCAGCGCGGCCACCGGCCTGACCAGGTGCCGCCGCTGCCGGTCCAGCAGCAGGTCCGCCAGCCGGGCCGGGTGGGCGTCGAGGACCTGCCGGGCGCCGTGGCCGACGAGGTGGTCCGCGCTGCCGGCGGTGAGCCGGCGGCGGTGGCGGGCGGCGCTGACCAGGGAGGGCCCGGGCTCGTCGGTGAGGGGGCCGTCCAGCTCCGCGTACGGGAGGGCCTCCTCGGCCGCCGCGACCACGACGTGGTGCAGCCGCGGGTTGGTGGCGATGGCGCGGGCCCGCTCCAGCTCGGCCTCGCGGCCCTGGGGCGTGGCCAGGTCGTTGAAGGTGACGGCCAGCAGCCGCTCGCCCGCGCCCGCGCCGTGGCCGAGCACGGTGCCGGGCACCCCGGGCAGGCCGGCGGCCAGCAGCGCGAGGGTCGCGGAGGCGCTGCCGCCGGAGAGGTCGGCGCCGATGCCGGGCGCGGGGGCGCCGCGGGCCGCCCGCCGCTCGGCCGGTCCCATGCCGGGGACGGGCCCCGGATCGTACGGAAGGGTGTCCGGAGCGTGCCTCGGGGCGGTGAGCCTGGCGCGCACGGCTTCGACGAGCGCCTCCCGTACGCCCTCGACCGCCCGGTCCGGGTCGGCCTGGGGCGCGGCGACGGCGAGGGAGGCGACCGGCTCGTACCCCGTGATCTCCCGCGAGCCCTCCCGCAGGATCAGCGCGTGGCCGGGCGGGATCCGCCGCACACCGACGTACGGGGTCCCGTCGCCCAGCGCCTCGGGGCTGTCGGGGCAGGCCAGCAGGGCCGCCAGGTGCCCGATGTCGAGCTGGGCCTCGATGAGGTCGGCCAGCGGGAGGGCGGCGGTGGCGAAGGCGGTGCCGTTGGCCCAGGGCGTGTAGAAGACGGGCCGCGCCCCGGCGAGGTCGCCGACCACGGTGATCCGGCGGCCGGCCTGGACGACGGCGGTGTAGCTGCCGGGCCAGGCCGTCAGGTGGCGGAGGGCGCCGCCGCGGGCGGCGTACAGGCCACGGCGCAGCTCCTCGTCGGTGGCTCCGCAGCAGCCGAGGACGGCGAGGCGGGTGAAGGGGTCGGCCGGGTCGGCGACGACGGTGCGGATCTCGTCCGGGCGCCAGTCGCCCACCGCCCAGAGGGGGTCGGGGTCGCCCCACAGGAGCTGGGCGCCGACGGGGTGGAGGGTGCGGGCGGCGTCCTCGGGGGCGTCATCGGAGTCGGCCAGGCCGCCGCGCACGGTGTCGGCCAGGCGTCCGGCCGTGCCGAAGCTTGCGGCGATACTGCTCCAGCCCACCAACCACCGCATCGACCCGCCTCCACAGACTGTGGACAAGTTCGGGTCCATGCTGCCACGAGAAGGGCGCGCGAGAGGTGCCATGGGGGGCGCACATGCAAACGAACACGCCCCGGTCATGCGGTATTTGGCGTTCCGCTCCAACCGTTCCATAGGTCGGATTCAGCCATTCTTTTCCGCGCCGTTTCCGTGCCGGACGGTACGGGCGGTGCCCGCGTGACGGCGGGGCGCGGCCCGGGAGGCGCGGTCCGCCTCCCGGACCGGTCCGCCACCCGCGGGGATTGAGGCGGCGGTGTCCCCCGGCCCACCGGTTCCACGCAGCGGGCCGACCCACGCACCCCACATGGAAACGTCCGGCCGGGAGCCGGGGCAGAGCGCACGCACGGGCGCACGGCCACACGGGCGGAGCACGGGACACCGGAGCGCGGGACGGACGCGCCCCGGCCAACGCCGAAGGTACGGACAACAATCCCGCCATGTGGAACTCGGGCCCTTAACGCTTGGGATGCGGCGAACTACGCTGGGTTTACGAATGCCGGGTGCCTATGCCCCGGCGGCCGTCTGCGTGAGGGGTGGCGCATGTCCAGGGAGCTCCGCGAGCCGAACGAGAAGCTCGGCACCGTCCTCGCCCTCGCGGGTATCAGCAACGCCGGACTGGCGCGACGGGTCAACGACCTGGGCGCGCAGCGCGGCCTGACGCTTCGTTACGACAAGACCTCGGTGGCCCGGTGGGTCTCCAAGGGCATGGTGCCGCAGGGCGCCGCGCCCCACCTGATCGCGGCCGCGATCGGCGCGAAGCTGGGCCGGCCGGTGCCGCTGCACGAGATCGGGCTGGCGGACGCGGACCCGGCGCCCGAGGTCGGCCTGGCCTTCCCGCGGGACGTGGCGGCCGCGGTGCGGTCGGCCACGGACCTGTACCGGCTGGACCTGGCGGGCCGCCGGGGCGGTGGCGGGATCTGGCAGTCGCTGGCGGGGTCGTTCGCCGTGTCGGCGTACGCGATGCCCGCCTCGCGGTGGCTGATAACGCCCGCGGACAGCTCGGTGGCCCGGGAGGCGCCGGGGGCGGCCGGGAGCGCAGCAGGGGGCACGGGCACCGCCGTGGCGCCCGGGGCGGTGCACTCGGGCCCGGCGGGGCAGGGCACGGGGTCGGCGGGCGCAGGGGCCGCCGCATCCGGCGTCACCGCCGCCGGGATCTCCGCCGCCGGGATCACCGTTCCGTCCCTTGCCGGCCCGGGACCCTCCGCAGGCTCCCCGGCGGCAGCGGGCGCGCCGGCGCGGGGCGACCGTACCGAGGGGCGTCCCGAGCGGACCGCGCCCACCGGGCCGGCACCCGCCGGACCCCCGCTCGACGCCTCGCCGCAGCGCGTCGGGCACAGCGACGTGGCCAAGCTCCGCGAGGCCGCCGAGGACGCCCGGCGCTGGGACTCGAAGTACGGCGGGGGCGACTGGCGCTCCTCGATGGTGCCCGAGTGCCTGCGCGTCGACGCGGCGCCGCTGCTGCTCGGCTCGTACTCCGACGAGGTGGGCCGCGCGCTGTTCGGCGCGACCGCCGAACTGACCCGGCTGGCCGGGTGGATGGCCTTCGACACCGGTCAGCAGGAGGCCGCGCAGCGGTACTACATCCAGGCGCTGCGGCTCGCCAGGGCGGCGGCCGACGTCCCCCTGGGCGGGTACGTGCTGGCCTCGATGTCCCTCCAGGCCACCTACCGCGACTTCGCCGACGAGGGCGTGGACCTCGCCCAGGCGGCCATCGAGCGCAACCGCGGCCTGGCGACCTCCCGCACGATGAGCTTCTTCCGGCTCGTCGAGGCGCGGGCCCACGCCAAGGCCGGCGACTCGGCTGCCGCGGGCGCCGCGCTGCGGGCCGCCGAGGGCTGGCTGGAGCGGGCGCGGGAGGGTGACCCCGACCCGTCCTGGCTGGGTTTCTACTCGTACGACCGGTTCGCGGCGGATGCGGCGGAATGCTACCGCGACCTCAAACTGCCGCGTCAGGTCCGCCGGTTCACCGAGCAGGCCCTGTCCCGGCCCACCGAGGAGTACGTCCGCTCGCACGGCTTACGCCTGGTCGTGAGCGCCGTCGCCGAGCTGGAGTCCGGCAACCTGGACGCGGCCTGCGCCCAGGGCACCCGGGCCGTGGAGGTCGCCGGGCGCATCTCCTCGGCCCGCACCACGGAGTACGTGCGCGACCTGCTGCACCGGCTGGAGCCGTACGGCGACGAGCCGCGCGTGGCGGAGCTCAGGGAGCGGGCGCGACCGCTGCTGGTGGCGCCCGTGTGACCCGGATGTCAGTCGGGGGGTGCAGTATCGGGGTGGGAGGTGGCATGGAGCGCGTGCACTGCGATGTGGTGGTGGTCGGCGGTGGGATCGTCGGGCTGTCGACCGCGTACGCCCTGTCGCGGCTCGCGCCGGGGACGCGGGTCGTGGTGCTGGAGAAGGAGGCGGGCCCGGCCCGTCACCAGACCGGCCGCAACAGCGGGGTGATCCACAGCGGGATCTACTACCGCCCCGGGTCCCTCAAGGCGCGGTTCGCGGTGCAGGGCGCCTCGGAGATGGTCAAGTTCTGTGCGGAGCACGACATCCCGCACGAGGTGACCGGCAAGCTGATCGTCGCGACCGACCGTTCGGAGCTGCCGCGGCTGCACGCCCTGGTGCAGCGGGGCCGGGAGAACGCGATCCCGGTCAGGGAGCTGGGCCCCGCACAGATCGCGGACCACGAGCCCGAGGTGCGCGGCCTGGCCGCGATCCACGTCGGCACCACGGGGATCTGCGACTACGGCGCCGTGGCGGAGCGGCTCGCGCAGGCCTCGGGGGCGGAGATCCGGTACGGCTCGGCCGTGGACCTCATCGGGCGCCGCGCGTCGGGCGTGGCGGTGCGGACGGCCGACGGCACGGTGGTGCGGGCGAAGGCCCTGGTGAACTGCGCGGGCCTCCAGTGCGACCGGGTGGCGCGGCTGGCCGGCGACGACCCGGCGGTGCGGATCATCCCGTTCCGGGGGGAGTACTACGACCTGACGCGTCCCTCGCTGGTGCGGGGACTGGTCTATCCGGTGCCGGACCCGGCCTTCCCGTTCCTCGGGGTGCACCTGACGCGGGGCATCGGGGGCGGCGTCCACGTCGGGCCGAACGCGGTGCCGGCACTGGCCCGCGAGGGGTACTCGTGGGGCGCGGTGCGCCCGCGGGACATGGCGTCCACGGCGGCCTGGCCCGGGATGTGGCGGGTGGCGGCGCGCCACTGGCGGTACGGCGCGGGGGAGATCCACCGCTCCCTGTCGAAGGGCGCGTTCACGCAGGCGGTCCGGCGGCTGCTGCCGGCGGTCACGGAGGACGACCTCACCCCGGCCGCGGCGGGGGTGAGGGCCCAGGCGGTGCTGCGGGACGGGACGCTGGTCGACGACTTCCTGATCCGCGAGGCGCCGCGTACGGTCCACGTGCTCAACGCCCCCTCGCCGGCCGCGACGGCCTCCCTGCCCATCGGACGGGAGGTGGCCCGCAGGGCACTGGCGGCGCTGGCACCGTAGCCGGGACGCCGGGACCCCGGGCGCGCAGACCGCGCGACCGGACACCGGACCTGGCGACGGCCGGGCACCCGCAGCCGGACGCCCGGCCGGGGGCGGCTCCCGCTGCCGGGATGCCGGGCGGGCCGGCCGCCGTAGAATTGGCGGCACTGTGTCTGAGTCCCTGAACCCCCAGCCCAAGCCCCCTCCGGTGTGGCGCCACCAGCCCCGCTTCCCGGACGGCCCCGCCCCCGACCCGGCGGGCTCGCACCACGAGCGGCGCATCCGCAGCTTCCAGCCGCGCCGGAGCAGGGTGACCACGAGCCAGGAGGACGCGCTCCGCCGCCTCTGGGGCACCTGGGGCCTCGACATCGACGGCCGCGAGGTCCTCGACCTCGACAAGATGTTCGACGGCCTGCCGGTGGTCCTGGAGATCGGCTTCGGCATGGGCGAGGCGACCGCGCAGATGGGCGCCGACGACCCCGGCACCGGCATCCTCGCCGTCGACGTGCACACCCCCGGCCAGGGCAACCTCCTCGGCCTCGCCGAGCGCAACGGCCTCACCAACATCCGGGTCGCCAACGGCGACGCGATCATCCTGCTCCGCGAGATGCTGGCCCCCGCGGCCCTCGCCGGGATGCGCGTGTACTTCCCGGACCCGTGGCCCAAGAAGCGCCACCACAAGCGCCGGCTGATCCAGCCCGAGTTCCTGACGCTCGCCGCCACCCGCCTCGCGCCGGGCGCGATCCTGCACTGCGCCACGGACTGGGAGGAGTACGCCGAGCAGATGCTCGAAGTGCTCAGCGCGCACCCGGACTTCGAGAACACCCAGCCGGACGGCGGCTACGCGCCGCGCCCGGAGTTCCGGCCGCTCACCCGCTTCGAGGGACAGGGCCTGGACAAGGGCCACGTCGTACACGACCTGTTGTTCCGGCGCACCGAGAACTGAAAACCAGCCCTCCGGTACACGTCCGGATCGCTACTGTCGTGGCGTGTTCCGGGTCCTGTCTCGCGCGTCCATCGGGCTGCTCGCGGTCGCCGGAGTGCTGATCCTCGCCCTCGTACGGGAGCAGACCGGCACCCAGGGCTTCCTCGTCGGCCTCGGCCTCGCCGTCCTGCCGGTGCCACCGCTGATGGCGGTGTTCCACTGGCTGGACCGGACGAAGCCGGGGCCGTGGCCCCAGCACCTGTTCGTCTTCGCCTGGGGGGCGTGCGCCGCGGCGCTCATCGCCATAGTGGCCAACAGCTTCGCGACCCGGTGGATAGCGGCGGCGACCCTGGACCCGCGCGACGCCGACCAGCTCGGCTCGATCGCCATCGCCCCGGTGGTGGAGGAGTGCGCCAAGGCCGCCGCGCTGCTGCTGGTCTTCCTCTTCCGCGGTCGGCGGTTCACCGGGATCACGGACGCGATCGTGGTGGCCGGGTTCACCGCCACGGGCTTCGCCTTCACCGAGAACATCCTCTACCTCGGCAACGCCTTCGGTGAGGACCTCGGCAGCGGCACCTCGCTGCTGGACTCCGTGACGGCCGCGACCTTCTTCGTTCGGGTGGTGATGTCCCCGTTCGCGCACCCGCTGTTCACCGTGTGGACCGGGCTCGGCTTCTGCTGGGCGGCCTTCGCGGCCGGGCGGTGGCGGCGCACCGGGCTGCCCCTGGCCGGGCTGGCGCTGGCGATGGCGACGCACGCGCTGTGGAACAGCTCGTCGGAGTTCGGCGAGTACGGGTTCTACGTGGTGTACGCGACCGTCATGGTGCCGGTCTTCGGGGTGCTGGCCTGGCTCGGGGTACGGGCCCGCGGGCGCCGGGAGCCGCTCTTCGTACCGGCGATGCGGGACGCGGCGTACGCGGGGAGTGCGGCGGGCCCGTACGCCGCGGCAGCGGTGGACCCGTACGCGGGAGCCGCGGCCCCCCACCCGCCGGGAGCGGTGGACCCGTACCCGCCGGGAGCGGTGGACCCGTACCCCGGCGTCGTCAGACCGTCAGACCCTTGCCCCGCAGCCATGCCAGCGGGTCGACCGTCGCTCCGCCGGTCCGCACTTCCAGGTGCAGATGGGCGCCCGTGACGTTGCCGGTGGCGCCGACGCGGCCGATGGTCTCGCCGGTGGTGACGGTGCCCGAGGTGACGGACATCGAGGACAGGTGGCAGTACCAGACCTCCGTGCCGTCCTCCAGCTGGAGGACGATGCGGTAGCCGTACGCGCCGGACCAGCCCGCCGAGATGATCTTGCCGCCGTGCACGGCCTTGACCGGGGTGCCCGTCGGCGCGGCGAAGTCCAGGCCGGTGTGCTGGCCGGAGGACCACATCGAGCCGGAGTCGCCGTAGTGGGAGGTCAGGGTGTACGAGGAGGTGGGCAGCGCGTACTGGCCGGCCAGCTTGGCCAGGCGCTCCGCCTCGGCCTTGGCCTCCGCGGCCTCCTTCGCCGCGGCCTCGGCGGCCTTGCGCGCTTCGGCGGCCTTCTTGTCCGCGGCCTCCCGCTCGGCCTTCGCCTTCGCGGCGGCGGCCTGCTCGGCGGCGCGCTGGGCCGCCGCCTTCTCCTGGGCGACGGCCGCGTCGGCCTGGGACTCGGCCTGCTGGAGGATCCGGTTGCGCAGGGCCTCGCCGGCGTCGGTGCCGGCCTCGGCCTGCTCGGGGGTGACGCCCGCGTTGGTGAGCGCCTCGATGGGGGTGCTCTCCTGCGCCGCGTCCGCCTCGTCGTCGGGGAGCAGCGAGGGTATGGATATCGCGACCGGGGGCTTGTCCTGGGCGGTGGCCATGCCGGTGGCGCCGACGGCGGCGATGATGCCGACGCCGAGGACCGTGGAGCTGCGGGCGAGTCCGCCGCGCTGCTTGGCGACGCGGTGGCGGCCGCCGGCGGGACGGGCGGAGTCCTCGGTGGGGTTCCACTCGCCCCATGCCCCGGCACCGGTTCCGCCCGGGTAGGGCGAGTCCGTCTCGATGGACCCGGGGGCTTCGGGGGCAGGCCTGCTGGACGCCACGGGGGCGCTCCTTTCCTTCCTTCTGGCCTACCGGGTTAGCTGACGGGTTCGGAGCAGGAAGGTCTCCTACGGGTCAGAACGACCCGATTCACCCCAAGTTGGTGGTTCCCCGGTTCCCTCACGGGATTCGGCGCGCACGCGCACGGTGCCGTCACTTGCGACGGCTGGGACAGCCGCGCTGCGTTATCGAACGGTAATAGACAACAGGGAGTGATTCCAAGCTCCCTTACTTGATCCTTCACATCAACCGGCCATTCCGTGACCGACGTTGGCCAGAACAAATGCCTCATGGGGCAGCAGAAAGGGATGAGCCGCCTGCGCGGGCACCGTCACTCCGGCCACTTCCGCACCCTGACGATCCGTCAACCGACCGGCTCCCCAACCCGCTTCGCTCACGCTGCGTGGCCGACCGGACGCGCTCAGCGGCGCCGTACCGCAGTGACGGACCTCCGGCGGGCCGTCTGACCCGGCGTCGGGCGGACGACCGCGAGCAGCGCCATGTCGTCGGTGGCCCCGCCGCCGGTGTGCCGCCGCACATCGGCGATCAGGCCGGACAGCAGCTCCTCCGGCCCGGGGAAGATCCGCCCGCGCAGCCGCTCGGCCGGCTCGTAGAAGGCGCCCGCGGCGTCCCGGGCCTCGGAGAGCCCGTCGGTGTAGAGCAGCAGCGTCGACCCGGCGGGGAAGGGCCACGCGTCCGCCCGGTACCGCCCGTCCCCCAGCTCGCCCATGCCCAGCGGCAGGGCGGCCTCCGTGGGGGCCAGCACCTCCGGCTTCCCGTCGGCGCGCAGCAGCAGCGGTGCGGGGTGGCCCCGGTTGACCACGCGGAGCGTGCCGCCGTCCGGGCTGACCTCGGCCAGGACGCAGGTGGTGAACCCCTCGACGGAGTCGAGGCTGTCGCGCCGGGTGCCCTCCCGGGCCAGGGCGCGCTCCACCCGCCGGGTGACGCCCTCCAGGGTGGGTTCGAGCTCGGCCGCCTCGCGGAAGGCGCCGAGCACCACCGCCACCGCCTCGACCGCCCCGAGCCCCTTGCCGCGCACGTCCCCCACCGCGAGGCGGACGCCGTACGGGGTGTCCTGGACGGCGTACAGGTCCCCGCCGATGAACGCGTCGGCGTCGGCGGCCTCGTAGCGGGCGGAGACGTGCAGCCCGCCGACGCGTCCGGCGGGGGTGGGCAGCACCGCGCGCTGGGCGACCTCGGCGACGCCGCGCGCGGAGGCGAGCTGTTCGCCGCTGCGCCGGACCACGCGGTTGATCAGCAGGGCCAGGACGGCGACGGTGAAGACGGTCACCAGCTCGGTGACCGCCTCGACCCGGCCGGAGCTGCCGTTGCGGAGTTGGAGCACGAGCACCGCCAGGGCGGCGCTCGCACCGGTGAGCAGGGTGGTGGTGAAGGCGAAGAGGGGGGCCGCGATCAGGGGCGCGGCGGTGAAGAAGGGCGCCCCGGTGAAGCCGGGCGGGGTCAGGACGTCGAAGACCAGCCCCAGGACGATCAGGAGCACGGGGAGCACACTCAGGAAGATCCGCGCGAACCGTCTGCCGTTGCCGTTGCCGTTGCCGTTGCCCTCACCGATCCGGCCCCGGGCCCTGCCGGCTCCCCGGGCCGCCCGGAAGGATCCTCCTCGCTGCCCCAGCCCCACCACGTCTCTCCCTGACCGGTCCGCTCGCGCCCGCGCCACGGGCCGCTGCCGCCCCGCCTCCCAAGGCTGCGGGCGGGGCGGCCGTACGGCGACCGGGCAGGGCCGAACGGGTGTCGCGCCCCGCTCGTGACCCGGTCCGCGGCCGGGTCACGAGCCCCTCGGGAACCCGCCGGGAAACAAATGGCGTCGAGCACCCCCCGAAATGGCGTAAGCTGTAATCACCGACGCGGGGTGGAGCAGCTCGGTAGCTCGCTGGGCTCATAACCCAGAGGTCGCAGGTTCAAATCCTGTCCCCGCTACTCAGTACGAGGCCCGGATCCTTCTGGATCCGGGCCTTCGTCGTTCCGTGGGTGCCCACCCGCCGCCCCCGCTCCCTCCTCGTTCAGAGCTTGGCGAGGAAGGCGTCCAGGTTCCCCTTCATCCGCTCGACCTGCTGCTCCACGGTGAGCGTCTCCTCGAAGCGGCCGCCGGGCTCGGGCTGCTTCCTGCCCCGCACGTAGAGGGAGCAGTCGAGGTCCGTGCAGATGTAGACGCCGACGGAGTTGCCCTCGCGGCCCTCGCGCCCGGACTTGCGGGCGGTCATCAGGGAGACGCCGGAGCCGGGATGGGTGGTCAGGCAGAAGGTGCACATGCTGCGGTGCAGGAACCCGCGCTTCACGGAGGGGAAGCGCAGCGTGATGCCGACCAGCCGGCCGGCCCGCTCGGTGACGAGGTAGCTGCGGTCGGGTGCGGAGAGGTCGCGCCAGCCGAGGAAGTCGAGGTCGTCCCAGGGGCGTTCGGCCAGGTCGCGGGGCATGGGCAGGCGTTGGGCCTCGCCCTTGGAGCAGTTGATGAACGAGCCTCGGATGTCGGATTCGGTGAGCGCCTTCATGTCCCGCACGCTAATCTTCCTAGACACCCTAGGCAAACCATTAATTGGATTAGGGAGAACATGCCCCGAGCAGGACTGACCGCCGACCGCGTCGTCGAGGCCGCCGCCGAGCTGGCCGACTCCGCGGGGCTCGGCGGCGTCACCCTCTCCGCCCTCGCGCGCGGCTTCGGCGTGAAGGACGCGAGCCTGTACTCGCACGTGCGGAACCTCCAGGACCTGCGCACCCGCCTCGCCGTGCGCTGCGCGGCCGAGTTCGCCGACCTCGTCGGCACAGCCGTCGCCGGGCGCGCCGGGAAGGCCGCCCTCGCCGGCTTCGCCCAGGCCTACCGCTCGTACGCCGTCGGACATCCCGGCCGCTACGCCGCCACCCAGCTGGAGCTGCCGGCCGAGGTGCTGGCCGCCTCCCCGGGGCACGGGCGGATGACCGAGTACACGTACGCGATGATCCGCGGCTACGAGCTCGGCGAGCCGGACCGGACCGACGCGGTCCGGCTGCTCCGCAGCACCTTCCACGGCTTCGCCGCCCTGGAGGACGCCGCCGCCTTCCACGCGGCCCGCGACCCGGACGCCTCCTGGGCCCGGATGATCGACGCCCTCGACACGCTCCTGGCGCACTGGCCGCCGGCCGGCCCGTCCCCCACCCTGGCCCCATGAACCGGAGCAGCGAGATCCGAGTGGCCCGCGTCCACGACCCGCCCACCGACGGGGACGGCACCCGTGTCCTGGTCGACCGCCTCTGGCCGCGCGGCGTGTCGAAGGCGGACGCCCGGGTGGACGAGTGGCCGAAGGCCCTCACGCCCTCGAACGACCTCCGCAAGGAGTTCCACGCCGGCGGCCTGACGGACACCGAGTTCCGCGCCCGGTACGAGTCCGAACTCGCCGCCCCGGAGGCCGCGGAGGCCCTCGCCCGCCTGCGCGCCCTCGCCGAAGACGGCCCCGTGACGCTCCTCACCGCGGTCAAGGACCCGGCCCACAGCCACGTTTCGGTCCTCCTGGCCCACCTCTGAACACACGGAAGCGCCCCGACCGGAGAACCGGACGGGGCGCTACGTGGCGTCCCGCGGAGGGACCGCCGAGCGGTAGGCCATGTCGGACTCGAACCGACAACCAACGGATTAAAAGTCCGCTGCTCTGCCAATTGAGCTAATGGCCCACGGTGTGCTCACCCCTGAGCATAGCCGGACACCGCCGGTCAGCCGATCGACTATCAGGGGTGAGCCCTGTCAGCCGATGCGGAGGTAGTTCTTCCACTGGGTCGTGGCCCACTGCTTGCGGGGCAGGAAGTTCCCCTTCCCGTCCGCGTTGTAGACGTACGCGGCGCCGGTCGGCGTACGCGTCACGATGTCCTGGCGCCCGTCGGCGTCGATGTCGCCGCTGCCGACGACGGCGTTGTACGCGTTCCAGCCGCCGCCGATCCGGGTCGCCCCGGAGAACCCGCCGGCGCCGTTCCCGCGGAACAGCCACAGCGTGCCCCCGGCATCCCGCGCCACCAGATCCGACCGTCCGTCACCCGAGTAGTCGCCCCGGCCGCCGATGGCGGTGTACTGCCCCCAACCGCTGCCGATCCGCGTCCGCGAGGGGAACTTCCCGTCGGCGGTCCCGCGGTGCAGCCACAGCACCCCCGCGGAGTCCCGCCCGACGAGGTCGTTGTAACCGTCGCCGGAGAGGTCGCGAGGGGCGAGGAGTACGCCGTAGATGTCGAAGTTGGCCCCGATGAACGTCTTGGGGGCGGAGGGCAGCCTCGGCGGGGGCAGCTCCATGTCGACGCGGTACAGGTTCCCGTCCGTGCGCCGGGCGAGCAGATCCCCGATGCCGTCGCCGTCGGCGTCGCCCATGGGGGTCAGCAGCGGGAACTCCTGGTAGACGTCCACCGTGGTGCCGTACTCGTCCGCGGCACAGTCCCTGGTGCGGTTGATCGAGGTCCCGCAGTAGTCGATGAAGCCCAATATGCCCCGCTGCCGCGCCACCACGCCGCCGGAGTTGTCGTAACCGCCCACCTCCTTGTCCCGCGACCATTCGACGAGCTGCGAACGGTACGTCCGCACCGCCGTGTAGAGCCGGACGCGTGACGAGGCGCAGCCGCCCGCAGGCGTGGCGGAGAGTCCGATCAGCTTTCCGCCCGCGACGAGGGCGCCGCCCGCGTCGCCGAGACACCGCTGCTCCTTCGGGACGTACGGCGTGCCGGGCGCGGGCGTGGTGCACAGGGTGCCGGCCGGCAGCGGCCGGCCCAGGAGCCCGGCGCAGTCGGCGGCGGAGCCGACCACCACCCGCTCGGAGTGCGCGACCTTGCTGCCGCGCGGCACGGCGAACGTCCACGAGTGGAACTCCGCCTTGACGCCGGCGGCGTACAGCGCGCCGTCCGCGGCCGTCGCGAGCACGGGCGCCTGGGTGTAGCGGCCCGCGTGTGCGACTGCCAGGGCCGCACGGCGGGTGACCGGGTCGTACTGGGGATGGATCCGGTAGCGCGCGCCGCCCCCGTCCCACAGCATGTCCGACTTGGAGCGGCCGGTGAAGCAGTCAGGACCCGTCGCGGCACGTCGTACGCCGAGCACGACGCCCGAGCAGTGCTTGATCCGGCCGTCCTCGCCGTCCGAGGCCTCGATCGCGGCGAGCCACGGCGGCATGGTGGCCTCCGCCTCCGTAACGGCCCCCGCCGTGCCCGCGCCCGACAGGAGGCCGGTGACCAGGGCCGCAGCGGCCGCTCCCGCCGCGCCCAGCCGCTTCACTCGTGCGCGCACGCGCGCCTCTCTTCCCTCACGGTCGTGCATGTCAGAACAGTCCCTTGTACGCACCGAAGCCGGTGGTGATCCTCGTCGTGGCGGAGAGGCCCGCCGTGCTCGTGCCCTTGTTCAGCAGGAGGTCGCCCGCGGCGTTGCGGGAGACCACGTCCGGGCGGCCGTCGCCGGTGACGTCGCCGACGCCGACGAAGGCGTTGCGGCCCGCCGCCCAGCCGTTGTCCTTCACCCGGACGCGCGGCTTCACCGTGCCGGTGGCCACACCGTCGTACCGCCAGACGGCGTTGCTGCCGTCCACGGCCAGCAGGTCGCCGACACCGTCGCCGTTGAGGTCGCCCGCGCCGAAGACGGAGCGGTACAGCTTCCAGTTGAGCTGGATGCGGACCGCGGGCCTGAAGGCGCCGGTGCCGTTCGCCGCGTACAGGTACACGTCGCCGGTCGAGGTCTTCCGGACCACCAGGTCCGCCCGCCCGTCACCGGTCAGGTCCCCGGGCGAGGTCAGCACGTCGTACTGGCCCCAGCCGGTGCCGATGGCACGCGAGCGCGTGGCCGGCGTCACCGCCTGCCCGCACCAGGGCAGGTACGCACGCAACTCGCCGGCCGCGTTGCGGACCAGCAGGTCGTTGCACCGGTCGCCGTCCAGGTCCCCGAAGGGGACCGGCCGCGACGTCAGCGGCCAGCCCGCCCCGGAGAGCTTTCCGGCGAAGCCTCCGGCACCGTTGCCGCGGTGGAAGGTGAGGCCGCCGGAGGAGTTCAGGGTCAGCAGGTCTCCGAGCCCGTCCTGTCCGGCGTGGTCCCGTCGGACCTCGGCCGCGTAGGAGAGCGTGGTCGACCCGGTGGCGGTGAGGGCCGGCCCCTGCCCGTCGGCGGGCGTGGCGGTCAGCGTCCACGTGTACGTGCCGTTCCGGACGAGCCGGCCGGAGGTGTCCTGGCCGTCCCACAGCACCCGGACCAGCGAACGCGCCGCGCCCCCGTCGTACGTACGGACCACCGCACCCGTGGTCCTGCTGCGGATCGTCAGCCTCCAGCCGGCGGCCGGCCGGCTCAGCCACCACGAGAAGACCCGCTGCTCCGGGCTCCCGGACCACTCGAAGTGGCTCGCGGCCTTGGCGTCGAGGACCGACAGCGGCGCCGCCGGCACCCCGGACGGCACGACGTGCACGGCGCCCGCGGCGTCCGCGTACGCGATCAGGCCTGCGGAGGCGTCCACCGACCAGCCCTGGCCGGGCTGGATCCGGGCCGGCCGGCCGATGGTCCGGGTCCCGGTGCCGCCGCGCAGGTCGGTGAGCTTCAGGACCCCGCCCTGCTCCCACCCGATGAACCCGTCGCCCAGGCGGGCGCTGCGGTGGGCCGGCAGCCGCACCGACGTCCTGGTGGCCGTGTCGTACACCCCGGCGGCCCCGGCGCACTTCCAGTAGAGGGAGGTGCCCCGGGCGTCCAGCTCCTCCAGTCCGCAGTGGCCGAGCGGCACCCGCGCCGCCAGGGTCTTCCCGGTGCGCAGGTCCACCGCCTTGACGGTGTCCGACCAGTCGGCGGTCCACAGGACCGCGCCCGCGAGGGCGAAGGGCTGGCCGGAGACCGCCTTCATCTTCCCGGTCCCGCCACCGAAGGCGTCCAGGTTCACGTACCGGATCTCGTTGAGGACCGGCGCGCTCACGGCGTAGGCGACGGCCCGGACGCTCCGCGGGTCGATCTCCACGCCGTCCTCGGAACGGCTCTCCCGCCGGCCGTCCGGCTCCTTCAGCCTGAGCGTGTACCCGTCGGCGGTGACGAGCCGTCCGTCACCCGGCGCCAGGAGCTCCGGGCAGTCCGCCGGAGTGCAGGCGGGGACGAGCCCCTCTCGCGTCTCGCGGTCCTCCCACTGACCGGGCTTCAGCTCCCCGTCCGCCAGGAGGTCGAGCCGGCTCAGCGTCTGGCTGCGGCCGGTCCACGGGAGGGAGCCGGCGGTGTGGAGCCGTCCGTTCTCCAGCGTCATCCGTACGACGTCCATGGCGACGGGCGGCACCCGCCAGGAGCGGCCGGGCACCGCCTTGCCGCCGGCGTCCGCGGCCAACTCCTGGACCGAGACCTCCGAACCGTCGCCCCGCCGCGGGACGAGCACGCGTCCGTCGTTGCCGGCCACCGCCGGCCCCGCGCTGGTGAACAGGGTGCGCGGGGCACCACCACCCGCCAGCGGTACGGCCACGACCCGCGGTCCCTTGACGGCCATCAGGAGCTCGCCGCCGGCCACGCCGACGGCGTTCACCGTGTCGGGGATCTCCGGGACCACCCGCGCGGGCTTGGTCAAGTCCCGCGTGTCCAGGACCCGGATGTCGCTGCCGGCCCAGCTGATCACCCAGTCCCCGCGCAGTGCGAAGTACGTCCCCGTGCCGGACGGGGCGTCCAGGCGGTGCGCCGTGCCCCGGTCGTCCAGCCAGGCCAGCCAACGGGTCCCGTCCGTCTGCCGCACGTGGAGCAGCGCCCCGTGGCCGTTGACGCCCCTGACCATCGAATCCGTGTCGGGCAGGCCGCTCACGGGCACGTCCTTCTGCACCCCGTCCTCCAGCGTGATGCGGTGGAGGACGTTCCTGCGGGTGTCGATGCCGACCTCGGTGAGCAGGCCGCGGTCGAAGACGCCCAGGAGCCGTTGCCCGGCGGGCACCGAAAGGGTCTCCTCCGCACCGCTGGTCATGTCCCGCAGGACGATCCGCCCGGGCGTGCCCGCCGGGCCCGGGTAGGCGAACCCGACGACGTCCGTGCCCGTGCCGTAGACGCTCGTCGCGCCCCGGAGGTCGACGGGCGTGCCGTCCGTGCCGTCGTAGCGGGTCCACACCATGCCGCGGTCGCCACCGCGGAGGAAGCCCGTCGACCCGACGGCCCGGAGCTGTGCCGCCGGAGCGTCCCCGTAGAGGCGTGGCGGTACGACGAGTTCGGCGGGCGGGCCGGGCGCGGCGGCGACGGCCGGGGCGGCGGTGAGCGGGACGGTGGTGACCAAGGCCGCCAAGGCCGTGACGGCCGCGGCGGTACGCAGACGGAACAACGGGTTCCTCCCCCGGGTGTGGACACGTGGGGAGACGGGCCGCGCAGGTCTCCCCCCACACGCGGCACCCCGCCGAGCGCCGGGGTCTTGCCGTAGCCCCCCACCGCAAGTCCCGGGGAGCCTAACAGCGCGTATGTCCGGGCAGAAGGTCGTCTCGCGCCTGCTCAAAACGCGTACAGGGCCCGTGCGACACCGAGGCGTCGTACGGGCCCTGTACGTCAGTCAGTCAGCCGGAGCTGCGGATCAGCCGTTGCGCTTCCAGCGCGGCTTGTCGTCGCGGCGGCCGCCGCCGAAGGAGCCGGAGCCGGAGCCGGAGGGGCGGTGGTCGTCGCGGCGGCCGTACGGGCGGTCGCCGCCGCCGGAGCGGAAGCCGCCCGAGGGACGGTCGTCGCGGCGGTCGCGGTTGAACGGGCGGTCGCTGCCACCGCGGTGGTCGCGGCGCTCGAAGCCACCGCGCTCGTTGCGGTCACGGTTGAAGCCACCGCGGTCGTCACGACGCTCGAAGCCGCCACGGTCGTTGCGGTCACGGTTGAAGCCACCGCGGTCGTCACGACGCTCGAAGCCGCCACGGTCGTTGCGGTCACGGTTGAAGCCACCGCGGTCACCGCGGTCGTCACGGCGGAAGCCGCCACGGTCGCCCCGGTCGTCACGGCGCTCGAAGCCACCGCGGTCACCGCGGTCGTCACGGCGGAAGCCGCCACGGTCGCCCCGGTCGTCACGGCGCTCGAAGCCGCCACGGTCGTTGCGGTCACGGTTGAAGCCACCGCGGTCACCGCGGTCACCGCGGTCGTCACGGCGGAAGCCACCGCGGTCGCCCCGGTCGTCACGGCGGAAGCCGCCACGGTCGCCCCGGTCGTCACGGCGCTCGAAGCCACGGTCGTTGCGGCGCTCGAAGTTGCCCCGCTCGTCGCGGCGCTCACGCTCCTCGACCACCGGCTGCTCGGCGACGGCCGCCGCCAGCTCGGCCTCGGCCGCCTCGGCGGCCTCGGCCACCGCGGCCTCCGGGTCCTCGCCCCGCTCGCGGGCGGCACGGGCGACCAGGCGCTCGGCCTCCTCGCGCAGCTCGGCGGCGCGCTTGGTGATGCGCTCCAGCTGGCGGGTGAGGTCGGCGACCTCGCGCTCGGCCTGCTTGGCGGCGTTGTTCGCGGAGTCGGCCTGGACCTCGGTCAGCGACCGGGCACCGGTGATCTCGGCGACCTCCGGGTCGAAGGCACCCGCCCCGCCGACGATGTGGCGCGAGGCGTCGACGCCCGCGTCCTCCATCAGGCGGAAGATCTGGCGGCGCTGGTGCGGCAGCGCCAGGGAGACCACGACGCCGGAGCGGCCGGCACGGGCGGTACGGCCCGAGCGGTGCAGGTAGTCCTTGTGGTCGCCGGCCGGGTCCACGTTCAGGACCAGGTCGATGCCGTCGACGTGGATGCCGCGGGCGGCGACGTCGGTGGCGACCAGGACGTTGACGTAACCGTCCTTGAAGTCGGCCAGGGTGCGGGTACGGGCGCCCTGGGTCATGCCGCCGTGCAGCGCGTCCGCCTTCACGCCGGCGTCGCGCAGCTGCTCGGCGACGCGGTCGGCGCCCAGCTGGGTGCGGACGAAGATGATGGTGCGGCCCTTGCGGGCGGCGATGGCGGCGGTGACCGGTGCCTTGTCCTTCGGCTTCACGACGAGGACGTGGTGGGTCATGGTGGTGACCGCGCCGGCCGACGGGTCGACCTCGTGCGTGACCGGGTCCACCAGGTAGCGCTTGACCAGGCTGTCGATCTCGTTCTCCAGGGTGGCGGAGAACAGCAGGCGCTGGCCGCCGGCCGGAACCTGGTCGAGCAGCTCGGTGACCTCGGGCAGGAAGCCCAGGTCGGCCATCTGGTCGGCCTCGTCGAGGACCGCGATCTTGACCTGCTCCAGGGAGCAGGCGCCGCGGTTGATGATGTCGCGCAGACGGCCCGGGGTGGCGACGAGGATGTCGACACCGCGCTCCAGGGCGTAGATCTGGTTGCCCATGGACGTACCGCCGCAGACGACCTTCATCTTCAGGCCGAGCACGTCGCCGTAGGGCTGGAGGGCGTCCGCGACCTGCATCGCGAGCTCACGCGTCGGCGTGAGGATGACACCGCGCGGCTTCTTCCGCTCGGTCTGGCCGCCCGCGAGGGTCGCCAGCAGCGGAAGGCCGAAGGAGAGGGTCTTGCCGGAGCCGGTGCGGCCGCGGCCGAGGATGTCCTTGCCCGCCAGCGCGTCCGGGATGGTCGCGGCCTGGATCGGGAAGGGGGTCGTGACACCGTTCTGGCCGAGCTTGCGGACGACGCCCTCCGGCAGACCCAGGTCCGCGAAGGTGATCGTGGGCTCGGTGGCCTCGTCGGAGACCTCTTCGACCGTCACGTCGGCGACATCGGCCTCGTAGGCCTCGATGACCGCGTCGACCTCTACGGTCTCGACGGCCTCCAGCGAGTCGTTCTCGGGCATGACGGCACGGTCAGAACTGGAAATGGACATGCGAATGCGAAAACCTTCCGGAGTCTCGGCACGCGCCCAAACTCCGTGAATCGCAAAACGACCGCCTCAATGCGGTCAGCCACGGCAAGGGAGAGTACGCGCCACACGGCGCTCTTCGGGTTCGGCGCCGGGCAATGGGATCAAACGATCTATAACCATACGCACCTCACCCCCCTCATGGCAACTTGATCTGACTCATGCGGGCCCCACCTGCGGCGATGCCTCCGGTTCCGTCAGCGGTACGGAGCGTTCCGCGGCCGCCTGGGGCTGGCTCTCCGACGACGGCGCGGGCGAGCTGGGCTCCGGGGACGGCTCCGGGTCCGGGCTCGGCGGCGGGGTCTCGACCGTCGGGGTGGGCTCGGCGCCGCCGCTGCCGCCACCCGGCTCCGGCTCCTGGCTCCCCGTACCCGGCCCGGGCCCGGCCGAGCCCGACGGGGTCGCGCCGCCCGGCGCCCCCGCCCCGCCCGCCGCACCAGCACCCGCACCCGCCGACGCCCCGGCTCCCGGGCTGGGCGTGACGCCGACCGGAACCTTGCCGTCCTCGGCGGCCTTGCCGCCGTCGGCCTCCTTGCCGCCCTTCCCGGAGTGGCCCGCGCCCCGGCCCCGGCCGCCCTGGCCGTACCCGGCACCGCCGTCCGGCTCGGCCGCCGCCTCGCGCCGGTCGGCGGACGACTTCGGCGCGGGTCCGCCCGAGTCGTCGCTCACGCTCATGCAGCCCGCGGACGCCGCGACCGCGAGGGCGGCGACGACCAGTCGTACGGGAGCGGGGAACTGGCGCACGGCGCACCTCCGGAACGGGGGTCAGGCGGGTCAATGTGCCCAACTCCCGTCACCCCGTCAGGGACACGCGTACGGACGCACATCGGCCCCCGCCCCGCGCCGTCCCTACGCCGACAACTGCTCCGCCAGCTCCAGCCCGAGGTGTACGCCGCCCAGCGCCACCAGCACCGAAGCCGCCACGTTCGCCGCCGCGAGGAACCGCCACCCGCGCTCCGCCAGCCGCAGGGTCTCGTACGAGAAGGTCGAGTACGTCGTGAGCGCCCCGCACAGCCCGGTCCCCAGCAGCGCCTGGAGCGCACCGCCGGCCCGCCCCGCGAGCACCGCCCCGGTCAGCACCCCCAGCACCAGCGACCCCACGGCGTTCACCGTGAACGTCCCCCAGGGGAACACCGAATCGTGCCTGGCCTGCACCGCACGGTCCGTCAGATAGCGCAGCGGCGCCCCCACCGCCCCGCCCACCGCGACCAGCACCCAGGTCCCGGCCCCGCCGCTCACGGCCCCACCGCCGGAGCCGACGGCCACCGCCGCACCAGCACCCGCGTCACGGAGGCCGCGAGCCACACCGCGCCGAGCGCCCCGCCGAGGGTCGCCCCCGCGTAGGCCAGCGCCGTGCCGGCCTCACCCGCGTCCAGCAGCCGCGAGAACTCCACGGCATAGGTCGAGAAGGTGGTGAACCCCCCGAGCACCCCCACCCCCAGGAACGGCCGCACCAGCGGGTGCGCCCGCCGGCCCCCCTCGCCGACCAGCACCATCAGCACCCCGATCAGCGCGCACCCCAGGACGTTCACCCCGAACGTCCCCCAGGGGAAGGCCTCCGGCGCGGCGGGCCAGGCGAGCCCCACCGCGTACCGCGCGAGCGCCCCCAGCGCACCACCGGCCGCGACGGCGGTCAGCACCGGCCCGGGCCGCTCGGCCCGGTGGGCCGGCACGTGGAGGTCGACATCCGGGTCGATGGCCTCCGCGCCCGGTACGGGCCGGGTCACCCGTACCCCAGGGCGTGCAGCCGGTCGTCGTCGATGCCGAAGTGGTGGGCGATCTCGTGGACGACGGTCACCTCGGTCTCCTCGACCACGTCCTCACGCGTCTCGCAGATCCGCAGCGTCGGGTTCCGGTAGATCGTGATGCGGTCGGGCAGCACCCCGGCGTACCACTCGCCGCGGTCGGTCAGCGGCGTGCCCTCGTAGAGGCCGAGCAGCTCGGGGTCGTCGGCCGGCGGCTCGTCCTCGACGAACACGGCGACGTTGTCCATCAGCCGGGTGAGCTCCGGCGGGATCCGGTCCAGGGCCTCCGCGACGAGCTCCTCGAACTCCTCACGCGTCATCTCCAGCACCCGGCCATTCTCCCCCGCGGACCGGCCGTTCCCCCCTCGGGGGAAACCGTTTTGGCGATACCTCCTCCCATCCCATATGCTTCTCACGTCCCCGACGCGCTGAGAAGCGCCCAGGTGGGCCCTTAGCCCTCATCGTCTAGTGGCCCAGGACGCCGCCCTTTCAAGGCGGTAGCACGGGTTCGAATCCCGTTGGGGGCACGCTGTACCCTGTGCGAGAGTAATCTCGTACAAACATGGTCCTGTGGAGCAGTTGGTTAGCTCGCCACCCTGTCAAGGTGGAGGTCGCGGGTTCAAGTCCCGTCAGGATCGCTGAGGCTCACACGAGTCCTCTTCCCCTCGCTCTTCGAGCTGGGGAGACCCCTAGGCTGGGTAGCTCAGTTGGTACGAGCGATCGCCTGAAAAGCGATAGGTCGCCGGTTCGACCCCGGCCCCAGCCACCACTGGAAGGCCCCGTCCCCGGACGGGGCCTTTCGCGTTGCCCGGACTCCCCCGGAGGGGAGCGGCGTACGGGCTACTCCTCCCCGGCGCGAGCGGCGGGAGCGGCGGTACGGGCCGCCCGCCGCCAGCGCACCAGGCCCACCGCGAGCGCGCCGACCGCCACGCCGCCCAGCAGCACCCAGTCCGGCACCGCGTCCGCGAAGCCGCGCACCCCCTGCTCCACGGCGTACGAGTCGTCCACGTCCAGCAGCCCCGGCAGGGCGCTCGCACCGTCGTACGCCAGGAACAGGGCGCCCAGCACGACGAAGAACAGCCCGGACAGCAGCGAGGTGGTGTGCAGCCGGAACCGCCCCGCCGACAGGGTCCGCCCGCGCAGCCAGCGTCGCCGCCCGAGCTCGAACCGCTCCCACAGCAGGGCCAGCAGGAAGAGCGGTACGGCCATCCCGAGCGCGTACACGGCGAGCAGCAGACCGCCGTAGACCGGACTGCCGCTGACCGCGGCCACCGTCAGGACGCTGCCCAGGATGGGGCCGGCGCAGAACCCGGCGAGCCCGTAGACGGCGCCCAGCGCGTACACGGACAGGGCGGTGGTGGGGCGGATCCGGCCCGACAGCTCCGCCAGGCGGCGCGGGGCGAAGCCGAGGCCGAGGATCTGGGCGAGGCCCAGCGCGATGATCAGCCAGCCGCCGAAGAGGACCAGCTGGTCGCGGTGGCCGTGGAAGAAGCGCCCGGCGAACGAGCCCGCCGCGCCCAGCGGCACGAGGGTGGAGGCCAGGCCGGCGTAGAAGATCCCGGTCCGCGCCAGCAGGCGCGAGGCGGAGTCGATCGAGTACGCGAAGAAGGCCGGCAGCAGCAGGGCGCTGCACGGGGACAGCAGCGCGAGCAGACCGCCGAGGAAGGCGGCCAGGTAGCCGATCTCCACGGCTACTCCGCGGCGCCGGGCGTACGGGACGCACCGGCGCCCGCCGGCGCGGAGGCCCCCGGAGCCGGGGTGCCCGGACCCGGGGTGCCCGGCTTGGCGTTCTCCTGCTGCGGGACGGCCGGCTGCCGCGCGGCCTCCGCCTTCGCCTTCTCGATGGCCTGGACGAAGGCCTCCATCGGCTGGGCGCCCGCGAGCGGGTGCCCGCCGATCAGGAAGGAGGGGGTGGAGGAGACCCCGAGGCGGTACGCCTCGTCCTGGTCCTTCTGCAGCGCCAGCTGGGCGGCCTCGCCCTTCATGTCCGCCGAGAAGCGGTCCAGGTCCGGCACCCCGGCCTCCTCGGCCAGCTCCACCAGCCGGGCGTCGCCGAAGCCCTTCTCCTTGCTGCCCTCGGCGTAGGCCGCCGCGTGGAACTGCCAGAAGCGGCCCTGCCGGCCGGCCGCCCAGGCCGCCTTGGCCGCGGCCTCGGAGTCGGCGCCGAAGATCGGGTAGTTGCGCCACTCGATGCGCAGGGTGCCGTCCTGCACGTACTTGCGGACCAGCTCCGGCTCGGTGTCCCGGGCGAACTTCCCGCAGTACCCGCACTTGAAGTCGGCGTACTCGATCATCACGACCGGCGCGGTCACGCTGCCCTGCGCGAGGCCGTCGGCCCGGTCCCGGCGCGCCAGCTTGAGCAGCTCCCGCGTCTGGGGGGAGGGCTGCTCGCCGCCGCCCGCGGTGGCCGGGGCGGAGGCGGAGGCGGCGGGGCCCTCCGCGGACCCGTCCGTGCGCTCGGTGGCCTGCCAGGAGACCAGGCCCAGGGTGACGGCGGCGAGCGCGACCCCGGCGGAGATCAGCAGCGGCTTGGCGGCGGGAGAGGGCATGCGGGGGGCTCGGGCCTTTCGCGAGGGGATGATGACGGGAGAACTCGTCCCGAAATGGTACGTCCCGCCCTCTGAAATGGGTTCGCCACCCGGAGGGCATCGGTGAGATCCTCGATCAGGTATGTCTACTTCCTTCGCCGCCCTCCAGACCTTGCTCGCGGAGCTCCCGCTCCGCGACGCGCACCGCCTCGGCCGCCGTCTCGAGGGCGCGCGGCGCATCCGAAAGCCGGAGGCACGCCAGGCGGTCATCGACGAGATCGCCGCCGAGGCCGCGAAGGCCGCCGAGCGGGTGGCCGCGCGTGCCGCGCGGCGGCCGGAGATCACGTATCCGGAAACGCTCCCGGTCAGTCAGAAGAAGGACGAGATCGCCGAGGCGATACGCGACCACCAGGTCGTGATCGTCGCGGGCGAGACCGGATCCGGCAAGACCACGCAGATCCCCAAGATCTGCATGGAGCTGGGCCGGGGCCTGCGCGGCATGATCGGGCACACGCAGCCGCGCCGGATCGCGGCCCGCACGGTGGCGGAGCGGATCGCCGAGGAGCTGAAGACCGAGCTCGGCGAGACGGTCGGCTGGAAGGTCCGGTTCACGGACCAGGTCGACCCGGACGCGACCTTCGTGAAGCTGATGACGGACGGCATCCTGCTCGCCGAGATCCAGACGGACCGCGAGCTGCGCGCCTACGACACGATCATCATCGACGAGGCCCACGAGCGCAGCCTCAACATCGACTTCCTGCTCGGCTACCTCGCCCAGCTGCTCCCGAAGCGCCCCGACCTCAAGGTCGTGATCACCTCCGCGACGATCGACCCGGAGCGCTTCTCCCGCAACTTCGGGGACGCCCCGATCGTCGAGGTCAGCGGCCGTACGTACCCGGTGGAGGTGCGCTACCGGCCGCTCCTGGAGGAGGACTCCGAGGAGTCCGACCGGGACCAGATCACCGCCATCTGCGACGCCGTCGACGAGCTCCAGGCCGAGGGGCCCGGCGACATCCTGGTCTTCCTCTCCGGCGAGCGCGAGATCCGCGACACCGCGGACGCCCTCAACAAGCTGAAACTTCGTTTCACGGAGGTGCTGCCCCTCTACGCCCGCCTCTCGCACGCCGAGCAGCACCGGGTCTTCCAGCAGCACACCGGCCGCCGGATCGTCCTGGCGACCAACGTCGCCGAGACCTCCCTCACCGTGCCGGGCATCAAGTACGTGATCGACCCGGGCACCGCCCGCATCTCCCGGTACAGCCACCGCACGAAGGTGCAGCGGCTGCCGATCGAGCGGATCAGCCAGGCCAGCGCCAACCAGCGCAAGGGCCGCTGCGGCCGTACCTCGGACGGCATCTGCATCCGGCTGTACTCCGAGGACGACTTCAACGCGCGCCCGGAGTTCACGGACGCCGAGATCCTCCGCACCAACCTGGCGTCGGTCATCCTGCAGATGACGGCGGCCGGGCTGGGCGAGATCGAGAAGTTCCCCTTCATCGACCCGCCGGACCACCGCAACATCCGCGACGGCGTGCAGCTGCTCCAGGAGCTGGGCGCTCTCGACCCGGCCCAGAAGGACCCGAAGAAGCGGCTCACCCCGCTCGGCCGGAAGCTCTCCCAGCTGCCGGTCGACCCCCGGCTGGCCCGGATGGTCGTCGAGGCCGACAAGAACAACTGCGTCCGCGAGGTCATGGTCATCGCGGCCGCCCTGTCGATCCAGGACCCGCGCGAGCGGCCCTCGGACAAGCAGACCCAGGCGGACCAGCAGCATGCCCGTTTCAAGGACGAGACCAGCGACTTCCTGGCCTTCCTGAACCTGTGGCGGTACGTCCGCGAGCAGCAGAAGGAGCGCGGCTCGTCCGCCTTCCGCCGGATGTGCAAGCAGGAGTACCTGAACTTCCTGCGGATCCGCGAGTGGCAGGACATCTACTCGCAGCTGCGTACGGTCGCCAAGACCATGGGCATCCACCTCAACGAGGCCGACGCCCCCGAGCAGCACATCCACGTCTCGCTGCTGGCCGGCCTGCTCTCGCACATCGGCCTGAAGGACACCGACAAGAACGAGTACCTCGGCGCCCGGTCGGCCAAGTTCGCGATCTTCCCGGGCTCTGCGCTGTTCAAGAAGCAGCCGAAGTTCGTGATGTCGGCGGAGCTGGTGGAGACCTCCCGGCTGTGGGCCCGGGTGAACGCCAAGGTCGAGCCCGAGTGGGTCGAGCCCCTCGCCCAGCACCTGATCAAGCGCACGTACAGCGAGCCGCACTGGGAGAAGGACCAGGCGGCCGTCATGGCGTACGAGCGGGTGACGCTGTACGGCGTACCGATCGTCGCCCAGCGCAAAATCAACTACGGGAAGATCGACCCCGAGGTCTCGCGCGAGCTGTTCATCCGCAACGCGCTCGTCGAGGGCGACTGGCGCACGCATCACAAATTCTTCTCCGACAACCGCAAACTCCTCACGGAAGTAGAGGAGTTGGAGCACCGGGCGCGCCGTCGCGACATTCTCGTGGACGACGAGACGCTCTTCGATTTCTACGACCAGCGCATCCCCGAGCACGTCGTATCCGGAGCCCATTTCGACTCGTGGTGGAAGCACAAGCGCCGCGATGAACCCGAACTCCTGGATTTCGAACGGGAGATGCTTCTCACGGAGAAGGCCGCCGGGGTCACGAAGGACGACTATCCCGACTCGTGGCGCCAGGGGAACCTCAAGTTCAAGGTCACCTACCAGTTCGAGCCGGGCGCGGACGCGGACGGCGTGACCGTCCACATTCCGCTCCAGGTGCTCAACCAGGTGACGGACCAGGGGTTCGACTGGCAGATCCCGGGCCTGCGCGAGGAGGTCGTCACCGAGCTGATCCGCTCGCTGCCCAAGCCGATCCGGCGCCACTACGTGCCGGCGCCGAACTTCGCCGGCCGCTTCCTCGACACCACGGCCCCGTCGGCCTCCGGCCGCGATCAGACGCCGCAGGAGCCGCTGACGGTCACCCTGGCGCGGGAGCTCCAGCGGATGGTGGGCGTCCCGGTGACCCCCGAGGACTTCGACCTCACCCGGATCCCGGACCACCTCAAGATCACTTTCCGGATCGTCGACGAGCGGCGCCGCAGGATCGCCGAGGGCAAGGACCTGGAGGCCCTGCGCCTCAAGCTGCGGCCCAAGGCCCGCCAGGCCCTCTCCCAGGCCGCCGCGGCCACCGCCGAGCGCTCCGGCGGCGAGTCCGTGGAGCGGGCCGGGCTGACGGACTGGACGATCGGCACGCTGACCAGGGTCTTCGAGACCCGGCGGGCCGGCCAGCCGGTCAAGGCGTACCCGGCCCTGGTGGACGAGGGCGACACCGTCGCGGTCCGGCTCTTCGACACCGAGGCGGAGCAGCGCCAGGCGATGTGGCGGGGCACCCGGAAGCTGATCATGCTGAACATTCCGGTCAACCCCGCGAAGTTCGCCTCGGACCGGCTCGGCAACCAGGACAAGCTCGCGCTCTCCCGGAACCCGCACGGCTCCGTCCAGGCCCTCTTCGACGACTGCGCCACGGCCGCTGCCGACCGGCTGATCGCCGACCACGGGGGCCCGGCCTGGGACGAGGAGTCCTTCCGGAAGCTCTACGACAAGGTGCGCGCCGACCTCGTGGAGCTGACCGTCCGCACGGTCTCCCAGGTCAGGCAGATCCTGGCCGCCTGGCAGGCCTGCGAGCGCCGTCTGAAGGCCACGAACAGCCTCGCCCTCCTGAACAACGTCCAGGACGTCAGGACGCAGCTGGCGGCGCTCGTGCCGGCCGGCTTCGTGACGCTCACCGGCGTCGGACGGCTGCCGGACCTGATGCGCTACCTGGTGGCCGTGGACCGGCGCCTCCAGCAGATGCCCACGGGCGTGCAGCGGGACACCACCCGCATGGAGAAGGTCCACGAGATGCAGGACGAGTACGCCTGGCTGCTGGAACAACTGCCGCAGGGGCGCCCCGTGCCGCAGGAGGTGCTGGACATCCGCTGGATGATCGAGGAGCTGCGGGTGAGCTACTTCGCCCACGCGCTCGGCACGGCGTACCCCGTCTCGGACAAGCGGATCGTGAAGGCCATCGACGCCGCGGCGCCCTGACCGCGCTCCGGCCGGAGCCCGGCCGGAGCCCCGCGGGGAGCGGGTTCGACCGCACCCCGGGAACTGCTGTACAGTCTGATTCGCAGCCGAGCATTCGGCGGCAACGAGGTCCTGTGGAGCAGTTGGTTAGCTCGCCACCCTGTCAAGGTGGAGGTCGCGGGTTCAAGTCCCGTCAGGATCGCCCTACCGAAGAAGCCCGCATCCCCTGGATGCGGGCTTCTTCGTATTCGCGCGCCCCACAGACGCCCACAGACGCCCTCAGTCGCGTGTTCGAGTTTCCGGGTTTGACTGTCACCCGAAAGTGGAATGACCAATTCCGACAGGTCGGGCCAAAAGTCGCCCGTTCGCATGACCGGTCTCACCCGAGGAGTCCCTTTACGGGTGCATTGCCGGAATGACAAGAGTGGACCAGTGTGACAGGTGTCACCAGACGAGTTTTCGGAACCCTCTTATTTATGGCCCCCCTACACCCCGTCCATTTTATATGTGCAATTGCACCTCATGGCGACCGCCGGCGCCGGACACAAAAAGATCGCGCTGGACCCGGCGGAGTCCAGCGCGATCAGACGACTTCACACCCTGCCGAGCAGGGGCTGAGAACCTGTTGGGGCAGGTCCCGTCGTATGGAGCTGTGTGGGTTAATCGGGTTGGGGGACCCGATTAAGACCCGGCAATACGGGGTGCTGCGGAAACTCAGGCCTCGCTGCGCTGCTGCGGAATTCCCGCAAGCAGGGCGCGGACCTCAGCCTCGCGGTAACGGCGGTGTCCACCCAGGGTGCGGATGGACGTGAGCTTGCCAGCCTTGGCCCAGCGGGTGACCGTCTTCGGGTCCACGCGGAACATCGTGGCGACCTCAGCCGGGGTCAGCAGCGGCTCGGCATCAGGGGTGCGAGCGGTCATGAGCGGCCTCCTCGGGAGAACCGAACCATCTCGGTTCTTTCCTCTAAATTCTGCACCTTGGCCCGCGTTGCCCGAAATGGACATACGCGGGCCGAGTCGGTTATAGGACGAACGGCTTGTCCTCGGCACTACAACTACACCATCTGTCCAGCCACGTCGGCCAAACCGATGGAATTGCCCTCTGAGGTGTTCATCCAAGACGGAAGACGCCGGACCCGCCCATAACGGACAGTCACCCCACAGTGACGATCAGTCACACAGCGATCGGGAGCCATTCGACCCCCCATAGAGTGCAATACCGAGCATTCCGCCCTTACTTGGACGGATGGAACCCTCCCCGGACTCCTTGTCCTATTTTGGCACGAGGGTAGGGGAACGGCGCAAGGGTGTGCTTAGTGCGGTCCGTCACGCTTGAGCCAATGGCCCGGATCGGGACGTAGGTCCCGACCCAAGGACCCGAAGCGTGTAAACGATCTCTGATTCCGTGGCCGAAGTCACTAGTTGGCGAAGAGTCGTTCCCGAACCGAGCGCCAACGCTCCGCCAGCACCTCGTACCGCTCCTCCGCCGTCCGCTCGTCACCGTCCCGCAGGGCGGCGATCCCGGCCGCCAGGTCCGCCGCCGACCGGTCGGCCGCCAGGCGCGCCTTCGGCAGGGCGTGGACCAGACCGCCGTAGTCGAGTTCGAGCATCGAGCGCGGGTGGAACTCCTCCAGCCACTTACCGACGTCGACCAAGGCCTCGGCCAGCGGTCCGTAGCCCTCCGCCCGGCGCAGCACCCGCAGCGCCAGGGCCAGCCGCCGCCGGCCCTGGACCATCGGCGCCCGGTACCGCAGCCGCTCCCCGGGAACGTACTCGCGCTCATCGTCCGCGAAAAGCACGAACCAGCGCAGTGGCACCTGCCACACCGCCGACCTGATCCAGGGCCGCGCGTCCGGGTGCCGCTCCCGCCACCGCTCGAAGTCCGCGAGCGCCTGGAGCCGCACCACGGGGGGCAGCGCCGCGTCCAGCACGGGCGCCGGGAACTCTTCGGTCAGCTCCTCCAGCGCCAGCCAGCCCCGCAGCCTGGTCCGCCAGGGGCACACCAGCAGCGTCCCGCCGACCCGCTCGACGAAGGCGTCCGGGCTCTCGTGCACCGGCACCCCGACCGGCGGCACCGGCACCAAGTCCGCCAGGCACCGGCGGAGTTCGTCCTGGTACGTGGGGATCTCGCCGCGCCGGGCGTACTCCGCCCAGTGGCTGCGCTCGGGCTCGTCGAAGGCCGCGAGGGGTTCGTACACGCGCAGGTAGGAGGCGTACGGGACGGTCAGCGCCGACCGCGCGGAAGGTGCCCTGCGCTCGGAGGATTCGGTCACCCCCACCTCCTCCCCGCTGCCCGCCCCGGCTACTCCGGTACTCCGGGAGAGGGTGATCCTCGGCACTGGGCCCTTCGGGGCACCCCTTTGGACTTACGCTGCTCTCACACGCCCTCCCCACCCGCAGGAGGGCCCCCGCCGCATCTCTTCCATGGGAGTCACCACCGTGACCGAAATGACCGACGGCGTCCTGCACACCCTGTTCCGCACGGAGCAGGGCGGCCACGAGCAAGTCGTGCTGTGCCAGGACCGCGCCACGGGCCTGAAGGCCGTCATCGCCATCCACTCCACCGCGCTGGGCCCGGCCCTCGGCGGCACCCGCTTCCACGCGTACGCCTCCGACGAGGAGGCCGTCCGCGACGCGCTGAACCTCTCGCGCGGCATGTCGTACAAGAACGCCATGGCCGGTCTCGGACTCGGCGGCGGCAAGGCCGTGATCATCGGTGACCCGGACGTCATCAAGACCGAGGAACTCCTGCTGGCCTACGGCCGGTTCGTCGAGTCCCTCGGCGGCCGGTACGTGACCGCCTGCGACGTCGGCACCTTCGTCGCCGACATGGACGTGGTGGCCCGCGAGACCCGCTGGGCGACCGGCCGCTCCCCCGAGAACGGCGGCGCCGGCGACTCCTCCGTGCTGACCGCGTACGGCGTCTTCCAGGGCATGCGCGCCAGCGCCCAGCACGTGTGGGGCGACCCGACCCTCCGCGGCCGCAAGGTCGGCGTGGTGGGCGTCGGCAAGGTCGGCCACTACCTGGTCGAGCACCTGCTGGAGGACGGCGCCGAGGTTGTCATCACGGACGTCCGCCAGGAGTCCGTGCAGCGCATCGTCGACAAGCACCCGCAGGTCACGGCCGTCGCCGACACCGACGCCCTGATCCGCACCGAGGGCCTGGACATCTACGCCCCGTGCGCGCTGGGCGGCGCCCTGAACGACGACTCGGTCCCCGTCCTCACCGCGAGGATCGTCTGCGGCGCGGCCAACAACCAGCTGGCGCACCCGGGCATCGAGAAGGACCTCGAGGACCGCGGCATCCTGTACGCCCCCGACTACGTGGTGAACGCCGGCGGCGTGATCCAGGTGGCGGACGAGCTGCACGGCTTCGACTTCGACCGCTGCAAGATCCAGGCGACCAAGATCTTCGACACCACCCTGGAGATCTTTGCTCGCGCGAAGGCCGACGGCATCCCGCCGGCCGCGGCGTCGGACCGGATCGCCGAGCAGCGCATGGCGGAGGCCCGCTCCGCCCGTACGGCGTAAAGGCCTGAAAACGGGCAACCGCACGGCCCGCCGGGGCGCAGCGAGACAAGACTCACTGCACTTCGGCGGGTCGGCCCGCGATTAGGGGCTAAAATCGCAGCTGACCAGCGAGTACGGGGCGCCTCGCCGGCACTGCTCCGAGGCACGTCATGCGGGCGACGTACCGTATGGCCGCGGAAACAGGTACCGTTAAAGCCCTACGGACACGGTCTCTCCACGGGGAGTCCGTTCCGAATCATGAACGCGTGTCAAGACTCTGGGGCCGTCGAGCCCCGTCACCGAGGGGGTCGAGCCATGGGGCGCGGCCGGGCCAAGGCCAAGCAGACGAAGGTCGCCCGCCAGCTGAAGTACAACAGCGGCGGGACTGACCTGTCGCGTCTGGCCAACGAGCTGGGCGCATCGACTTCGCAGCCGGTTTCGAACCAGCCGCCTAACGGCGAGCCGTTCGAGGACGACGACGAGGACGACGACCCGTACGCCCGCTACGCGGATCTGTACAACGACGATGACGAGGACGAAGAGTCCGACCCGTCGTCGCAGCGTCGCGGCGCTTGACGCATCCGGTCCGCCGGCGGTTCCACCGCCGGCAAGGACCACAACACCAAACCCGGTCCAGGGCGAACCCCGGACCGGGTTTTCGTGCTGCTCAGCTCGCGTAGGTGCCGGTCAGGGTCGCGCCCTCGGCGTGCTCGCCGCGCTCGACGATCTCACCGGCGACCCAGGCGTCCACGCCCCGGTCGGCCAGCGTCGTCAGCGCGACCTCCACCGACTCCTGGGGCAGGACGGCCATCATGCCGACGCCCATGTTCAGGGTCTTCTCCAGCTCCAGCTGCTCGACCCGGCCCGCCTTGCCGACCAGGTCGAAGACCGCGCCCGGCGTCCAGGTCGAACGGTCGACCGTGGCGTGCAGGTGGTCCGGGATGACCCGGGCCAGGTTCGCGGCCAGGCCACCGCCGGTGATGTGCGAGAACGCGTGCACCTCGGAGGTCCGGGTGAGCGCCAGGCAGTCGAGCGAGTAGATCTTCGTCGGCTCCAGCAGCTCCTCGCCGAGGGTCCGGCCGAACTCCGGGACCTCGCGGTCCAGGGACAGGCCGGCGCGGTCGAAGAGCACGTGGCGGACCAGCGAGTACCCGTTCGAGTGAAGGCCGGAGGACGCCATCGCGATGACCGCGTCCCCCGTACGGATGCGATCCGCGCCCAGCAGGCGGTCGTACTCGACCACGCCCGTGCCGGCACCGGCGACGTCGAAGTCGTCCGGCCCCAGGAGGCCCGGGTGCTCGGCGGTCTCGCCGCCCACCAGGGCGCATCCGGCCAGGACGCAGCCCTCGGCGATGCCCTTGACGATCGACGCGACCCGCTCCGGGTGGACCTTGCCCACGCAGATGTAGTCGGTCATGAACAGCGGCTCGGCACCGCAGACGACGATGTCGTCCATGACCATCGCGACCAGGTCGTGGCCGATGGTGTCGTACACGCCCATCTGGCGGGCGATGTCGACCTTGGTGCCGACGCCGTCGGTGGCGGAGGCGAGCAGCGGGCGCTCGTAGCGCTTGAGGGCGGAGGCGTCGAAGAGGCCGGCGAAACCGCCGAGGCCGCCGAGGACCTCGGGGCGCTGCGTCTTCTTCACCCACTCCTTCATCAGCTCGACGGCGCGGTCGCCCGCTTCGATGTCGACGCCCGCGGACGCGTAGGAGGCACCGGTGCCCGCCTGCGGAGCAGGCTCGAAGGACTCAGCAGACATGGGGTTGAGAACTTTCGTGTTCGTACTGCGTGAGGGGTTACGGGCGACGGAGCGCGTCGGCGGCGTCGGCACCGCCCGCCAGCTCGGTCTCCAGCAGCTGCTTGCCCAGGAGCTCCGGGTCGGGCAGCTCCATGGGGTACTCGCCGTCGAAGCAGGCGCGGCAGAGGTTCGGCTTCTGGATCGTGGTCGCCTCGACCATCGCGTCGAGCGAGATGTACGCGAGGGAGTCGGCGCCCAGGGACTTGCCGATCTCCTCGATCGACATGCCGTTGGCGATCAGCTCCGCACGGGTGGCGAAGTCGATGCCGAAGAAGCACGGCCACTTCACCGGCGGGGAGGAGATCCGGATGTGGACCTCGGCCGCACCGGCCTCGCGGAGCATCTTCACGAGCGCGCGCTGGGTGTTGCCGCGGACGATCGAGTCGTCGACGACCACCAGGCGCTTGCCCCGGATGACTTCCTTGAGCGGGTTGAGCTTCAGGCGGATGCCCAGCTGGCGGATGGTCTGCGACGGCTGGATGAAGGTCCGGCCCACGTAGGCGTTCTTCACCAGGCCGGAGCCGTACGGAATGCCGCTGGCCTCGGCGTAGCCGACGGCGGCGGGGGTGCCCGACTCCGGCGTCGCTATCACCAGGTCGGCTTCGACCGGAGCTTCCTTGGCCAGGCGGCGGCCCATCTCGACACGCGAGAGGTACACGTTCCGGCCGGCGATGTCCGTGTCCGGGCGGGCCAGGTACACGTACTCGAAGACACAGCCCTTGGGCTTCGCTTCCGCGAATCGGGACGTACGGAGACCGTTCTCGTCGATGGCGACGATCTCACCCGGCTCGACCTCGCGGACGAAGCTGGCACCGCAGATGTCGAGTGCGGCGGTCTCGGAGGCGACGACCCAGCCGCGCTCCAGGCGGCCCAGGACCAGCGGGCGGATGCCCTGCGGGTCACGGGCGCAGTACAGGGTGTTCTCGTCCATGAAGACGAGGGAGAAGGCTCCGCGGACCTTGGGCAGGACCACGGCCGCGGATTCCTCGATGGTCAGCGGCTTGCCGTCGGCATCGACCTGTCCGGCCAGCAGGGCCGTGACCAGGTCGGTGTCGTTGGTCGCCGCCACCTGAGTGGCGCGGCCGTCCTGGCGCGGCAGGTCCGCGACCATCTCGGCCAGTTCGGCGGTGTTCACCAGGTTGCCGTTGTGGCCCAGGGCAATGGAGCCGTGGGCGGTGGCACGGAAGGTGGGCTGCGCGTTCTCCCACACCGAGGCACCGGTGGTCGAGTAACGGGCGTGACCGACCGCGATATGGCCCTGGAGGGAGCCGAGGGAGGTTTCGTCGAAGACCTGGGACACGAGGCCCATGTCCTTGAAGACGAGGATCTGGGAACCGTTGCTCACAGCGATGCCCGCGGACTCTTGTCCACGGTGCTGCAGTGCATACAGTCCGAAGTAGGTGAGCTTGGCGACCTCTTCACCCGGAGCCCAGACACCGAAGACGCCGCAAGCGTCCTGGGGGCCCTTCTCGCCGGGGAGCAGGTCGTGGTTGAGTCGTCCATCACCACGAGGCACGACACCGAGTCTAGGCGACGTCGACCACTGGTCCGAATTGGGGAGGGCCGGGAAATGTCACAGCACAGAGGGTGACGGAGCCCCTCCGTCTCGGTATTCGGATCGTTTGTTGACATCTACAAGGGAATTCGTGGAGGCTCTCGCCCCATGCAGCCCCTCGGTGACCGAGTCGTCACCCTCGTCGAGCGCCGGCACGTGGACCTGGTCCGTGTCGCGAGCGCCATCTGTCGCTGCTCCGCGTAGTCACAACTCTTTTCCCTTTTCCCTTTCTTCTCCGCCCAGCCCTGCCCGGGGCCGCCGCGCGCCGTCCCGCGCGCCACCCGGCCGAGGGGCCGGCCGGCTGCGCCCTGGAGCATTTGTGTCTTCCTCCGATTCCCGTTCCGCCTCCCCCCTGTCCCGCCGGGCCTTCGGCGGGGCCGTCACGGCCGGTGCCGCGGCCGCCGCGGGCCTCGCCGGAGCCCCTTCCGCGGGTGCCGCCGAGGCCTCCCCGGCCACCGGCGGGGCCCCGGCCGAGCACGCCTTCCGGGCGGCCCGCGGACGCCACTCCCGGCGGCCCAACATCCTGTTCATCCTGGGCGACGACCTCGGCTGGGCAGACCTCTCGTCGTACGGATCCAGCCACATCCGCACCCCCCACCTCGACCGGCTGGCCCGGCAGGGCGTGCGGTTCACCGACGCCTACTCGGGCTCCGCGACCTGCTCCCCGACCCGCTTCAGCCTCTACACCGGGCGCTTCCCGGGCCGTACCAGGGGCGGGCTGGCCGAGCCGATCGCCGACAGGTCGGCGGGCCTGGAGCCCACCCACCCGACGCTGGCCTCGCTGCTGCGGGACTCCGGCTACGCGACCGCGCTGATCGGCAAGTGGCACTGCGGCTACCTGCCCGACCACAGCCCCACCCGGTCCGGCTGGGACGAGTTCTTCGGCAACTTCGGCGGGGCCCTGGAGTACTACTCCAAGCTGAGCAACACCGGCGAGTACGACCTCTACGAGGGCGACGCCGAGTACAAGGACCTGCGGTACTACACGCGGATCCTCACCGAGCGGGCGAGCGAGTACATCGGGCGCGACCACGACCGGCCCTGGCTGCTCAACCTGAACTTCACGACCCCGCACTGGCCCTGGATCGCCGATGGCGACGAGGCGGAGGGGGCCGAGATCGCCCGCCGGATCAGGGCCGGCGACAACCGGGCGCTGTGGCACCAGGACGGCGGCTCGATCGAGAAGTACAAGGAGCTGGTCGAGGACCTCGACCGGTCGGTCGGCGAGGTGCTGAAGGCCCTGAAGCGGTCCGGCCAGGAGCGGGACACGCTGGTGTTCTTCGCCAGCGACAACGGCGGCGAGCGCTTCTCGTACAACTGGCCGCTGGCCGGGAACAAGGGCTCGCTCCAGGAGGGCGGCATCCGCGTCCCCACGATCGTGCGCTGGCCGGCCCGGCTCGACGGGGCCCAGATCAGCCACGAGCCGGTGTTCACGCCGGACTGGACGGCCACCCTGCTGGAGGTGGCCGGGGCCCGGCCGCACCCGGCGTACCCGCTGGACGGGACGAGCCTGGCGGGGTACCTGCTGCGCGGCGAGGAGCTGCCCGAGCGGGACCTGTTCTGGCGGGTGCGGGGCGAGCGGGCGCTGCGGCGCGGCGACTGGAAGTACTACCGCGGCAAGAGCGGTCGAGACCAGCTCTTCGACCTGTCGGCGGACGTGCGCGAGCAGGCGGACCGGGCCGCGCTGCGGCCCGACCTGCTGGTGGAGCTGAGGTCGGCCTGGGAGCGCACCGACGCCGGGCTGCTCCCGTACTGAGCCGTGTCCCCCTGAGGGGAGTGGGTCCCGTACCGGCCCCGGCCCACCCGGGGCCGGTACGGGACGCGTGCGGGCCGCTAGGAGGCGGCCGGCCGGCCGTCGGCGCGCAGGCCCTTGCCGTTCGGGGCGGTCAGCGTCAGCACGCCGCTCTCGACGGAGTACGCGACCTTGCCCTTCAGGACGGCCGAGACCGCCTTCTCCACCTCGCCGGCGGGGCCGGTGCAGGCCATCCGCGTCGAGGCGAGCGGACCGAAGGTCACCTCGCCGCCGGCCGCGGTCGCCTTGCTGGTGAAGTTATTGCAGCCGAGGTTGCCCTGGACCGCGCCGTCCTTGCCGATCACGAACCAGGCCTTGCCGTTCGCGTCCTGCGGGACGGAGGTCACGGCCTGGCCCTCGACCAGCGAGTCGACCGTCCAGCGGGTGCCGTTGAGCGGGGTGAGCGTCTCGGGCTTCGAGGTCAGGGTGATCTTGTCGCCGCCCGCGGTGGTGAGGGTCAGCCGGTCACCGGAGACCGCGGTGGTCAGCTTGCCGGTGATCAGCTTCTGGAAGGCCTCGCCGAACTTCATGGCGGCCGGGTCGCAGCCGATGTCGGTGACCTCGGCGTCCTTCACGGTGAGGCTGTTGCCGTCGGCCTCGGCCGGGGCGGTGAAGTCGGCGCAGCCGTTGTTGCCCTGCACCTTGCCGTCTTCGATCAGGAGGTGGGCACCCGCACCGGCGGGGGCCGCCTCACGCTTGCCGTCGTTGTCGAGTGTTTCCACGGTCCACTTGACTCCGGACACGCCCTTGCCGCCCGGGGCCGTGCCTGCGGTCTCGGTGGCACCGCAGGCCGTCAGGGCCAGGGACGCGGCGAGGGCCGCGGTGATGACGTGATGGGTACGCATGCCGCTCTGACGTGGCGGACGGCGGGCCGGTTCCCCTGGATCCGCCGATTCCCGGATCCGTTCCGGATCGGCCCCGCAGCACGCCCGGTTGCTCCGGATACGCCCTGGAATTCCGCCTGTTCGGCGCCCGGGGGCCCGGTGCGGCTCAGCTCATCACCGGCAGGATGGCGCTCAGGTCGGCCCGCTCCCCGCTCGCGCTGACCGCCGCGTCCGCCACCGCCGCCGCCCAGCCGGTACGGCCGGTGGCCAGCCGGAGCCAGGTGAGCGGGTCGGTCTCCACCACGTTGGGCGGCGTACCGCGGGTGTGCCGGGGCCCCTCCACGCACTGGACCACGGCGAAGGGCGGCACGCGGACCTCGACGGAGCCGCCGGGGGCCTTGGCCGCGAGGGCATCGGCGAGCACCCGTACGCAGGTGGCCAGGGCCTGACGGTCGAGCGGCACGGAAAGGCCCAGGGCGCGGTTGAGGTCGTCGGTGTGGACGACGAGCTCCACGGTCCTGGTCACGACGAAGTCCGCCACGGACATGCCGCCGATCCAGAGCGCGAGCAGCCGGTCGCCGGGCAGCACGGCCAGCAGCTCGGTGAGGCGCTCGCCGGTCCGCGCGTACAGCTCCCCGAGGTCCAGCGGCTCGTCCCCGCGGTGCGCGCCCACGATCCGGTCCGCGATGGGCTCGGTGGTGAACGGCCAGGTCCGTACGGTGACTTCGGCCTTCTCCGCCGGAGGCCGGCCCGCGGCCCCGGCCAGCGAGCCGACGGCCCAGGCGATGTGCTCGGCGAGGTCGCGTACGGTCCACTCCCCGACGCCCGCGTCCGCGGCGAGCTGCTCCTCGGTCAGGCGGTCCACCGCCTCGGCGACGTGCCGGAACTGGGCGAGCACCGCCGCCCTGGTCTTCGCCGGGTCGTAGCTGCGCGTCTTGGGTGCCATGCCGGCGAGTCTGCCCGATCAGTCACCGCCGCCGCAGCCACCGCCGCAGCTGCTGCCGCAACTGCTCCCGCAGGAGTCCCCGGAGGACCCGCAGCCGCCGCTGTCGGAGGACGAGGAGGAGGACGCCCGTTGGCGCTCGCGGCGGGCCTCCCGCTCCGCACGCTGCGCCAGGGTGTACGAGGTGCCCGCCGGCTGCCACCCGTACAGGGAATGGCGGCGGCGCGCGAGCAGCGGGACCGCCTTGATCCGCACCCCGATCCGGGTGTCGCCGTAGAAGTCCGCGAACTCCATCACCACCTCCGCCCCTTCGCGCGGGACGCCGTAGAGCAGCGCCTCGTACGGCTCGGCGTACTCGTTGACGTCGTGGTGGTCGGCGCGCAGCCGCTCCTCGGCGCCGCCGACGAGGGTCCGGCCGGTGAAGGCCATGTCCTCGAAGCGGTCGCGGAAGCCGATCAGCGGCCTGCCGGTGGTGTCGGAGGCGTTCGGGTAGAGCCAGCTGTGGTCGTAGGTGTCGGCCCGCACGCCGACGACCAGGACGGGCTGCGGCCCCGCGTGCAGCCGGCGGGCCGCCCACTGCCGGGACATCCCCCGCGCGAGCAGCGGCATCCCGGGGGCGAGGGCCAGGAGGGCGATGACCTGCTGGCCCGTCGGGTCGTACGGGTGAGCCGTGCCGGCGCCGGCCTCCGCCACCGCTCCCCAGACGAGGAGCCCGGCTCCGGCCAGGCAGAGCAGCACCCCCGACAGCAGCTGCGGAAGGCCCCGGAGGCGGTGGGAGGCGGGCAGTCCGTCCGGCACGGGTACGCGCCGCTCGCCCGCGGCGGCCAGGGCCAGCGCGCCCTGGCGCCGGCGGGCCCGCAGGCGGAACCAGGCACCGGTGGCCGTCCAGACCGAGAGGGCGAGGAGCAGGACCGTGCCCGCCCGGGCCGGCGCGTCGTCGACGGGAACACCGCCCCAGGACAGCAGCATCAGGGCGCCGAGCAGGCCGGACATCACGAGCGTCAGCCACGGGGCGAGGCGATAGGCCAGCGGGAGGCCGACCATCAGCACGGCCTCGGGGTACCCCTCCCAGTGGGCCTCCCAGCCGGTGCCGCCCACCGCGGCCTCGGGCTCGTTCCAGGCCACCAGCACGATCGAGACGAACACGAGCACCCAGAGCACCCAGCTCCCGGCGTTCGGGGCGAAGACGGCGGGCGGGCCGGCCGCGCGCCAGCGCTCGGCGTCCTCGGCGGACCAGGTGGCGGCGCCGCCCTCGGGTATCGCGGCGGGCGGCAGGAACTTGACGTGGTCACTCACGCCGCCAGTATGCGAAGCGCCCCCGCGGCCCAGAAGGGCCGCGGGGGCAACGGAATCGCTACGGCCGCTCGGGCCGGGTGCGCTCCCGGACCGGCGTCACGCGAGCAGCGCCGGGATGGTCGCCTCGTGGGCCTCGCGCAGCTCGGCCAGCGGGATGGCGAACTCGCCCTGGATCTCGATCGCGTCGCCGTCCACGACACCGATGCGGGTGGCCGGGAGGCCCCGGGCGCCGCACATGTCGGTGAAGCGGAGCTCCTCGCTGCGGGGGACGGACACGATGGCCCGGCCCGCCGACTCGGAGAAGAGGAAGGTGAACGCGTCCAGCCCCTCGGGCACGACCACGCGGGCGCCGTTCCCGCCGCGCAGGCAGGACTCGGTGAGCGCCTGGACGACGCCGCCGTCCGACAGGTCGTGCGCGGCGTCGATCATGCCGTCGCGGGAGGCGGAGATCAGGATCTCGCCGAGCAGCTTCTCGCGGCCCAGGTCCACCTTCGGGGGCATGCCGCCGAGGTGGTCGTGGACGACCTGGGACCAGGCCGAGCCGCCGAGCTCCTCGCGGGTGTCGCCGAGGAGGTAGAGCAGCTGGCCCTCCTCCTTGAACGCCATCGGCGTGCGGCGGGTGACGTCGTCGATCACACCGAGGACCGCCACGACCGGGGTCGGGTGGATCGCGGTGTCGCCCGTCTGGTTGTAGAGGGAGACGTTGCCGCCGGTGACCGGGGTGCCCAGCTCCAGGCAGCCGTCCGCGAGACCGCGGGTGGCCTCGGCGAACTGCCACATGACGGCCGGGTCCTCGGGCGAGCCGAAGTTCAGGCAGTCGGAGATGGCCAGCGGCTTGGCACCCGTGGCGGCGACGTTGCGGTACGCCTCGGCCAGCGCGAGCTGCGCGCCCGTGTACGGGTCGAGCTTGGCGTACCGGCCGTTGCCGTCGGTCGCCATGGCCACGCCGAGGTTGGTCTCCTCGTCGATGCGGACCATGCCGGCGTCCTCGGGCTGCGCGAGGACGGTGTTGCCCTGCACGAAGCGGTCGTACTGGTCGGTGACCCAGGACTTCGACGCCTGGTTGGGCGACGAGACCAGGGCCAGGACCTGCGCGCGCAGCTCCTCGGAGGTGGCCGGGCGGGGCAGCTTGTTCGCGTCGTCGGCCTGGAGGGCGTCCTGCCAGTCCGGACGGGCGTACGGGCGGTGGTAGACCGGGCCCTCGTGGGCGACGGTGCCCGGGGGCACGTCCACGATCTGCTCGCCGTGCCAGAAGATCTCCAGGCGCTCGCCGTCGGTCACCTCACCGATGACGGTGGCGATGACGTCCCACTTCTCGCAGATCTCCATGAAGCGGTCGACGTGCTGCGGCTCGACGATCGCGCACATGCGCTCCTGCGACTCGCTCATGAGGATCTCCTCGGGCGAGAGCGTCGCGTCGCGCAGCGGGACGGTGTCCAGCTCGACCCGCATGCCGCCGGAACCGGCCGAGGCCAGCTCGGAGGTGGCGCAGGACAGGCCGGCGCCGCCGAGGTCCTGGATGCCCGCGACCAGCTTCTCCTTGAAGATCTCCAGGGTGCACTCGATGAGGAGCTTCTCCTGGAAGGGGTCGCCGACCTGGACGGCGGGGCGCTTGGTCGGCTTCGTGTCGTCGAAGGTCTCGGACGCGAGGACCGAGACGCCGCCGATGCCGTCGCCGCCGGTGCGGGCGCCGTAGAGGATGACCTTGTTGCCGGGGCCGGAGGCCTTGGCGAGGTGGATGTCCTCGTGCTTCATGACGCCGATGCAGCCGGCGTTGACCAGCGGGTTGCCCTGGTAGCAGGAGTCGAAGACGACCTCGCCGCCGATGTTGGGCAGGCCCAGGCAGTTGCCGTAGCCGCCGATGCCCGCGACGACGCCCGGCAGGACGCGCTTGGTGTCGGGGTGGTCCGCGGCGCCGAAGCGCAGCGGGTCGACGACGGCGACCGGGCGGGCACCCATGGCGAGGATGTCGCGGACGATGCCGCCGACGCCGGTGGCCGCGCCCTGGTAGGGCTCGATGTACGAGGGGTGGTTGTGCGACTCGACCTTGAAGGTGACCGCGTAGCCCTGGCCCACGTCGACGACGCCGGCGTTCTCGCCGATGCCGACGAGCATGGCGTCGTTCTCGGGGGCCTTCTCGCCGAACTGCCTCAGGTGGACCTTGCTGCTCTTGTACGAGCAGTGCTCGGACCACATGACCGAGTACATGGCGAGCTCGGCACCGGTGGGACGGCGGCCCAGGATCTCGCGGATCCGGGCGTACTCGTCCTCCTTGAGGCCGAGCTCCTTCCACGGCTGGGACGCGTCGGGGGTCTCGGTCGCGTTCTTGACGGTGTCGAGGGTCATGCGCTTACCAGCTTCTTCAGTACCGAGGTGAAGAACGGCAGGCCATCGGTGCGGCCCGTGCCGACCAGCGGCTCGACGGCGTGCTCGGGGTGCGGCATCAGGCCGACGACGTTGCCCGCCGCGTTGGTGATGCCGGCGATGTCGCGGAGCGAACCGTTCGGGTTGAAGTCGACGTAACGGAACGCGACCCGCCCCTCGGCCTCCAGCTCGTCGAGCGTGCGCTCGTCGGCGACGTAGCGGCCGTCCATGTTCTTGAGGGGGACCGAGATCTCCTGGCCCTGCTCGTAGTCGCCGGTCCAGGCGGTCTGCGCGTTCTCGACGCGCAGCTTCTGGTCGCGGCAGATGAAGTGCAGGTGGTTGTTGCGGAGCATGGCGCCCGGCAGCAGGTGGGCCTCGGTGAGGATCTGGAAGCCGTTGCAGATGCCGAGGACGGGCATGCCCGCCCTGGCCTGCTCGATGATCGTCTCCATGACCGGCGAGAAGCGGGAGATGGCTCCCGCCCGGAGGTAGTCGCCGTAGGAGAAGCCGCCCGCGAGGACGACCGCGTCGACCTGGTGGAGGTCCTTGTCGCGGTGCCACAGCGAGACCGGCTCGGCGCCCGCGAGGCGGACGGCACGGAGCGAGTCACGGTCGTCGAGCGTTCCGGGGAACGTGACGACTCCGATGCGAGTGGTCACCGTCAGGCCTCGACCTTCACGGTGAAGTCTTCGATGACGGTGTTGGCGAGGAACGTTTCGGCCATCTCGTGGATGCGGTCGAGGGCGGCCTGGTCGACCGGTCCCTCCACCTCCAGCTCGAAGCGCTTCCCCTGGCGGACGTCGGCGATGCCCTCGAAGCCCAGGCGCGGCAGTGCACGCTGCACCGCCTGGCCCTGGGGGTCGAGGATCTCCGGCTTGAGCATGACGTCGACTACGACGCGTGCCACTGGCACTCCCGAAAGGTGGTTGGTGCGGCGGTTCCTTCAGCGTACCCGCCCGAAATTTCTACGCGGGTAGATATCGCCTGCCCCGATCACGCGCAGATCACGGCGCCGTTCCCGCGGCGGGTTTCGGACGCACCAACACTTCACAAAATCGCCCGGAAAACCCCGCGTCCGGGATTGCGGTGGGACACGCGGAGGCAATTAACTGGGCTTCCCACTTCATTGCGAATCGCGGTACAAAGGAATCCACGGGGATTCCCCGGTGAAGACGCATTGTTCCGAAACATCCATACAGTCTTCATCGCCGCACGTCAACGCGGTGTTGGGACATGAAGGGGCCGATATCCGTGGCGCAGCGCGTAGTAGTCACGATCTCCGACGACATCGATGGCGGAGAAGCGGCGGAAACGGTCGTCTTCGGACTGGACGGTAAGTCGTACGAGATCGACCTCAATCTTGCGAACGCGAAGAAACTGCGCAAGAGCCTGGCGCCTTACGTGGCGGCCGGCCGGCGGCAGGCGCGCTCGGGCAAGACCTACAAGCACACCTCCCTCGCACCCGACCCGGCGGTCGTCCGTGCGTGGGCCCGTTCGAACCAGCTCGACGTGCCCCCGCGGGGCCGGATCCCCAAGAAGGTCTACGAGGCGTACAGCGAGGCCCACTGACGGTCCGCCCGCCGGTCCGCGGGTCCGGGCCGGGCCCGTGGACCGGCGGGCCGGAACGGATTTGCCAAGCACCCCCCGGGATCCGCTAGTATGTGGATCACGCCGACGGGCAAGACCGCAGGTCAAAGCCTCGAAGGTCGTGCGGGTGTAGTTCAGTAGCAGAACATCCCCCTTCCAGGGGGAAGGCGCAGTGTGCGATTCCTGTCACCCGCTCTGCATCGCTTTGCCAACCACTCCGGTGGATCAGGTAGAGTGGTGCTCGCACCGCCCGGCGGCTCCGGTTTTCCAAGCCGACGGTCGGAACCATGCGGACGTGGCTCAGTTGGTAGAGCATCACCTTGCCAAGGTGAGGGTCGCGAGTTCGAATCTCGTCGTCCGCTCGTGAAAGAAGGCCCGGTCATCAGACCGGGCCTTCTGCGTTTTCCCGGTCGTTCCCGGACCCTCGGCTTCGAGCGGTTCCCGGCCCATCGGCCCGGTCGTGCCTCCCGCCTCCGGTTCCGCGGCCCCGATGACAAATGTCATCGGAGGCCGTGACAGCGCGCACTGCCCGGCACCGCGGGGCGCCGGAAGTCTGGAGGCATGACCCCAACCGACGAGCACGTCATCACCGCCGAGCGGCTGCGCCGCTCGTACGCGGGCGGCTTCGAGGCCGTCCGGGGCGTCTCCTTCGCCGTGGCACGCGGCGAGGTCTTCGCCCTCCTCGGCACCAACGGCGCCGGCAAGACCTCCACCGTCGAACTCCTCGAAGGCCTGGCGCGCCCCGCCGAAGGGCAGGTCCGCGTCCTCGGCCTCGACCCCTGGAGCCGCCGGGCCGAGGTCCGGCCGCGCACCGGCGTGATGCTCCAGGACGGCGGCTTCCCCTCCGACCTCACGGTCGCCGAGACGGCCCGGATGTGGGCCGGCGTCACCTCCGCCGCCCGCGGACCCGCCGGTGCCCGCCGCCGTACGGAGGTGCTGGAGCGCGTCGGACTCGCCGCCCGGGCCGACGTACGGGTGAAGCAGCTTTCCGGGGGCGAACGCCGCCGGCTCGACCTCGCGCTCGCCCTGCTCGGCCGGCCCGAGGTGCTCTTCCTCGACGAGCCGACCACCGGCATGGACCCCGAGGGCCGCCGCGACACCTGGGCCCTGGTCCGCGAACTGCGGGACGAGGGCACCACCGTGCTGCTCACCACCCACTACCTGGAAGAGGCCGAGCAGCTCGCAGACCGCCTGGGCATCCTGCACGCGGGCGAACTCGTGCTGTCCGGCACGCCCGACGAGGTCACCGCGGCCCGCCCGGCCCGCATCAGGTTCCGGCTGCCGGAAGGCGTGCCGGCCGCCCGGCTGCCGCTGGCGCTGCGGGCCGCGGCCGACGGGCCCCGCGTGGAGATCCGCACCACCGCGCTCCAGCAGACCCTCGCCGAACTCCTGCGCTGGGCGGAGGACTCCGGCGTCGCGCTGGACCGCCTCGACGCCCGCTCCGCCTCCCTGGAGGAGGCGTTCCTCGACATCGCCGCGAGCACCCCGGAGGCCGTCCGATGAGCACCGTCCGCACCACCGGCGGCAACACCACCGGCAAGGCCACCGACGGCAAGGCCTCCGTCGGCGGGCGCAGCAGAGGCCGGGAGGCCGCCGGGCGCCTGCTCCGGCACGCCACCGGGGGCCCGCACCTGCCGCACGCGAAGGGCGGAGGCCGCGGCCCGCAGGACCGCCCCGCGCTCGGTGCCGTCAGCCCCGCCCGGCTCGGCGCCCTGGGGCGAGCCGAGCTGACCCTGCTGCTGCGCAACCGCAACGGGCTCTTCACGGCCCTCCTCATGCCCGCGCTGATGCTGTTCGTGCTGCGCTCGGTGGTCGCCGGGATGCCGTCGCGCGACCTCCCCATGGGGGCCGGCACGGCCACCCTCGTCGGCGGCACCGGGATGACCCTGCTGCTCGTCGTCTACATGGGCCTGGTCGCCACCTACACCGCCCGCCGCGAGGAACTGGTGCTCAAGAGGCTGCGTACGGGGGAGGCGACCGACCCCGAGATCCTCGCCGGGGCCGCGCTGCCGGCCACCGTGATCGCCCTCGTCCAGTGCGCCGTGCTGACGGCCGGCGGGGTGGCGGTGCTGGGCGTGCCCGGGCCGGAGCGGCCCGAGCTCCTGCTGCTGGGCGTGCTGGCCGCCGTACCGCTCATGGCCGGGCTGTCCGCGCTCACCTCCGCGGTCACGCGCACCGTCGAGAGCGCGGGGCTCACCACGCTGCCGCTCTTCCTCGTCACCGTCCTCGGGTCGGGAATGACGATCCCGCGGGACGCGCTCCCCGGGCCCGTCGGCGATCTCTGCGAACTGCTGCCCTTCAGCGGGGTGATGGAGTTCGTACGTGCGGGCTGGCTCGGCACGGACGGCGCGGGGGACCTGTTCCAGGCGGGCGTGATGACGCTCGTATGGGCGATCATCACCGTGTCGGCGGTGGGGCGGTGGTTCCGCTGGGAGCCGCGGCGCTGACGTACGGGACGGCGGGCGCCCGGTCCGCGGTGCGGCCGGACGCGACGGGGGGAGCAGGGATGTCCAGACTGACGGGCTGGTGGGCGGGGCGGGGCAGCGCGGCCAAGGTCGAGCTGTACACCCGGTGGTCCTTCCACTCCTTCGCCCTGATCGAGGTGCTGACCATCGCGCTGGGCTCGACGGGCGGGCGGCTCGGGCCGACCCCGCTCGCGGTCGGCATCGGGATCCTGGTCTGCGCGCACGCGGGCCTCTGCGCCACCCTTTCCGCCCGGGCACTGGCCTGGGCGGCCGGGCGGCGCGAGCGCCCCGACAGGACCGCGTACGCGCTGACGGCGCTGACCGCGGCCATCGTGCTCGGCGTGTTCGGGATGACCGCGGGCGGGCTGATCACCGACGTCGATCTGGGACTCACCCTGGTGATCGGGCCGGTCGGCTTCGGGATCTGCGCGCTCGTGCTGTGCCTGCGGCGGGTGCGGGAGATGACCTGCCTCGTGCTGGGCTGGGCCTGCTTCACGGCGGCGTCGGCGCTCGCCTTCGGCCGGGGCGTGGAGGCGGTCCCGTTCGGGGTCGCGGTGGTGCTCACCGGGCTGCTGTTCTCCGTCACCGCCGGGTTCTCCTCGTGGCTGGTGCGCGTGGTCCGGGAGCTGGACCGGTCGCGGGAGCTGCGGGCCCGGCTCGCGGTCGCCGAGGAGCGGCTGCGCTTCGGGCGCGACCTGCACGACGTACTGGGACGGAACCTCGCGGTGATCGCCCTCAAGAGCGAGCTGGCGGTCCAACTGGCCCGGCGGGAGCGCCCGGAGGCAATGGACCAGATGGTCGAGGTGCAGCGGATCGCGCGGGAATCCCAGAAGGAGGTCAGGGACGTGGTGCGGGGCTATCGCGAGGCGGATCTGGCCGTGGAGCTGGAGGGTGCGCGAGGCGTGCTGGCCGCGGCGGGCATCGCATGCCGCGTGGTCGGTGCGGCCGGCGGCGGTCTGCCGGCCGAGGTGCAGTCCGCGCTCGGCTGGGTCGTGCGGGAGGCCACCACGAACGTGCTGCGGCACGGGGACGCCCGGGACTGCCTGATACGGCTCACCGGCGGCCCGGGGGAGGGCGGCCGCGTGGTGCTGGCCGTGGAGAACGACGGGGCGCCCGGGACGCCCGCGGGCCCGCCGGGTTCGGGGCTCGCCGGGCTGCGGGAACGGCTGGCGGCGCTCGGCGGCACGCTGGAGGCCGGGCCGGTGGCGGGGGGACGGTTCCGGCTGACGGCCGTGGTTCCGGCGGCGGCCGTCGCCGGGGAAGGGGTGGGGGCATGACGCCCGTACGCGTACTGCTGGCCGACGACGAGCACCTGATCCGGGGGGCGCTCGCGGCGCTGCTGGGTCTGGAGGACGACCTGCTGGTGGTGGCCGAGGCGGCCTCGGGGCCGGAGGCGCTCGCGATGGCCCTCGCGCACCGGCCCGACGTGGCCGTGCTGGACCTTCAGATGCCCGGGGCGGACGGTGTGAGCGTGGCCACATCGCTGCGGGCCGAACTCCCGGGCTGCCGGACCATGATCGTGACCAGTCACGGGCGGCCCGGGTACCTGAAACGGGCCCTGGAGGCGGGCGTGCGGGCCTTCGTGCCCAAGACCGTGTCGGCCCGTCGGCTGGCCGAGATCATCAGGACCGTGCAGGCCGGGGGCCGGTACGTGGACCCGGAGTTGGCGGCCGACGCGATCAGTGCCGGGGACTCGCCGCTGACCGCACGGGAGGCCGAGGTTCTCGAACTCGCGGCGGACGGCGCGCCGGTGGCGGAGATCGCGGAGCGGGCCGCGCTGTCGCCCGGGACGGTGCGGAACTACCTCTCGTCGGCGGCCGCGAAGCTGGGCGCCGAGAACCGGCACGCGGCCGTGCGTCTCGCCCGCCTCAAAGGTTGGGTATAGTAGGTCCCGCGCTACGGCGCATGCGGACGTGGCTCAGTTGGTAGAGCATCACCTTGCCAAGGTGAGGGTCGCGAGTTCGAATCTCGTCGTCCGCTCGTGAAGGAAGGCCCGGTCATCAGACCGGGCCTTCTGCGTTGTCCGGACTCTCCGGGGTCACCGGGTGCGGGCACGCCGCCCCGCCGGCCCGGCGCCCGTGTGGGGGGCCGGGCCGGCGGGGGCGTCGGCTCAGTGCTGCCAGGCGGTGCCGGTGAGCAGCTCGTACGCCTCGATGTACTTGGCGCGGGTGGCGTCCACGATGTGCTGCGGCAGGGCCGGCGGGGGCTGCTCGCTCTTGCGGTCCCAGCCCGACTCGGCCGAGGTCAGCCAGTCCCGGACGAACTGCTTGTCGTACGAGGGCTGCGCGCGGCCCGGCTGCCACTGGTCGGCCGGCCAGAAGCGGGAGGAGTCCGGGGTGAGCACCTCGTCGGCCGCGATCAGGGTCTCGCCGTCGAAGCCGAACTCGAACTTGGTGTCGGCCAGGATGATCCCGCGCTCGCGGGCGATGTCCCGGGCGCGGCCGTAGACGGCGAGGGTGGTCTGGCGCAGCAGCGCCGCGGTCTCGGCGCCGACCTGGCGGGCGACCTCCTCGTACGAGACGTTCTCGTCGTGCTCGCCGACCTCGGCCTTGGTGGCCGGGGTGAAGATCGGGGCGGGCAGCTCGGAACCGTCCACGAGGCCCTCGGGGAGGCCGAGGCCGCAGACCGTGCGGGTCTGCTCGTACTCGGCGAGGCCCGAGCCGGTGAGGTAGCCGCGGGCCACGCACTCGACGGGGACCATGGCGAGCGACTTGCAGATCAGGGTGCGGCCGGCCCAGTCGGCGGGGGCGCCCTCGGGCAGCTCGGTGCTGATGACGTGGTTCGGGACGAGGTCGGCCAGCTGGTCGAACCACCAGAGGGAGAGCTGCGTCAGGACGCGGCCCTTGTCCGGGATCTCGGTGGGGAGCACCCAGTCGTACGCCGACATGCGGTCGCTGGCCACCATCACGAGGTCGCCCGCCTCGTTGCGGTAGAGCTCGCGCACCTTGCCGGTGTGGAGGTGGAGAAGGCCCGGAACCTGAACCGGCTCGGGCTTTTCGACGAATCCGGACACGGTGTCTCCCTGTGGTTCTGTATGAAGCACTCCGATTCTCGCGCACCTGGCCGTGATCTTGGACAGGGGGCGGTCCGGCGGGAGGTTCTCGTGGTCCTCGCGGTCCGCGCGGTCCTCGCGGTCCGCGCGGTCCTCGCGGTCCTCGTGGTCCGCAGATCAGTCGCGCTTGCAGATCCGGTCGAGGAGGTTGGCGGTGGCGCGCTGCACCCGCTCGTCGACGTGGCCGGGGCGGTCGAGCGCCGGTGACCAGGCGAAGGTGCCGGACGCGAAGACCAGGGCCCCGCTCGGCGCGCGGTACAGGGAGGTCTCCTGGTGGCGCAGGACGCCGTCGCCGTCGCGGTAGGGCGAGTGGGCGAGGAGGATGCGGCCCTCGTGCTCGGGGAGCTGGGTGCGGGGGAAGTAGCGGTCGGCCTCGCCCGCGACCAGGCCGTCGATCTCGTCGCCGTCCCCGGCGCCGGTGGAGTCCCAGAGCCAGTGGCCGGCGTTGCGGACGACCAGCGGGGCCGGTTCGGGGACGCGGCCCGCGTACTGGATGCCGAGGAGCTGCTGTTCCGGCCGGTCCATCTCGCGCCAGAGGGCCGGGCGGCCGGGGCCGCGGCGTTTTCGGCAGGTCAGCAGGCGGTCCGGGACCCCGGAGGCGGACGGGGACAGCTCGACCTGCCAGTACATGGTGTTGGCGGAGAGGAAGACGAGCGAGGTGCCGTGCTCGCGGGCCCGCTCGGCGGTGCGGCGCATGGGGACGGACCAGTACTCGTCGTGGCCCGGGAAGACCAGCCCGCGGTAGCGGGTGGGGTCCACGCGGCCGGCGTGCAGGTCACGGGCGTCGGCGTACGCGAGGTCGTACCCGTACCGCTCGGCCCAGCGGATGAAGTCGTATGCGTGGCCCACGTGGAGGGGCAGGCCCGCACCCGCGTAGGGGCGGTCGAAGGAGACGGTGGTGGCCGCGTCCCGCTCGCCCAGCAGGCGGCCCTGCTCGTCCCACGCGTGGTAGAGGCTGGCGCCGGTGCGGCCGTCCTCGGGGTAGAGGTTGTAGGCCTGCCAGGTGACGTCCGGGAGCAGCAGGAGCAGGTCGGCCGGGTGGCTGTCGCGGACCGTGAAGGGGATGTGGGAGCGGTAGCCGTCGGCCGTGGTCAGCACGGCGACGTACGCGCCGAGGTTCCAGTACGAGGGGACCTGGAGGCGCCAGGAGAGCCACCAGTGGTGGCAGGACACCGTGCGGTCGGCGGTCAGCGGGGCGGGCTGGACGATGCCCGAGAGCCGCGGGCTGGTGGTGATCTTGGCCGCGCCGTCGCCGCCGTAGTGGCCGATGCGGTAGACGTCGACGGAGAACTGCTGGGGCGGATCGACGGTGATGTGGAAGTCGATGGCCTCGCCCGGGGCGACCGCGCCGGTGGACGTGAAGCCCTTGATCTGGCGGTGGACGTCGTCGGCCGTCCGGGGGCCGCTGCTACGGGTCGGGGCGGCCGGGACCTGGTCGCCGAGCCGGCCCGGGGCCGCGGGGTCGACGTACCAGGGGACGACCTGCCCGGTGTCGCCGAAGTACAGCTCGCTGCCCCGGAACCAGGGAAGCGGGCCTTGCCCGAAGGGGTCCGACACCGCGTGCGCGAGGGCACCCGATTCCCACCGCCGGATCTGGTCCGCACCACCCATACCGCTGCTCCCCTCCCTCGCTCCCCCGACGTCGCCCGGACCTGCCTCCGGCTGGGGCCGGGGTGTGCCGGGTGCGTGGCCTGTCGGCCACGACTGGTCCCAGCACATCACATAACGCACGCACTCCGTCACCGTTCGTCGCGAATTGACGTGAACGGAACATTGGCGTCCGGTTGGGGCGGGGGGTGGGGCGCGCCTGACGACTGCCCGGGCCGGCCCGTTCGGGCAGCTCAGGGGGCCGAACGGGCCGATCAGACCAGCCGGACGGGCTTCTCGGCGCGCACGCCGAGTTCGGCCAGCCAGGACCGCAGCGGTTCCGGGTCGCCGTCCTCCACGAGGGAGAGCACCCGCGGGGAGAGATCGTTGCGGCGCTCGCCGTCCACGAGGAGGGCGGGTCCGTCCAGCCAGTCGAGGCCGGGGGCGGCGCCCGCGGTGTCGACGGCCGCGCAGCAGACCATCGCGGTCACGTGGTCGGCCAGCAGGTCCCGGCCGCTGCGGGGCGGCTGGAGCGGGAAAAGGGGCAGGGCGTCCCAGCCGTTCGGCCGCTCGGCCTCGCCCGGGACGAGCTCCTCGCGGGCCACGTCGGCCGCGATCCGGCCGGCCAGGGCGTCGCCCTCGCCTCCGGAGAGGTACGCGAGCACCCGCTCCAGGGTGGGGCCGGGCGCCGCGGCACGGGCGCCGGCGGTGACCACGGCCCGCAGCGGGTCCGGGACCGGGCCGGCGGTGTCGGAGGCGTTCGTGCCCGCGGCGTTCCGAGGGCCGTACCCGCCGCCCGGCAGGGGGAGGGCGTCCAGGGCGCGGTGCAGGCGGGCCGCCTCGACGCGCCACTTGCGGTCCACGACCTCCTCCGGGTACGCCGACCAGTCCACCGGGGACCAGTCGGGGCCCGGCTCGGCCGGTCCGCCGTGGAAGAGCCGCGCGGCCAGCAGCGAGGCGGCCTCGTCGACCACCCCCGGCTCCTCCAGCAGGTCGCACGCGGGGCGCTCGCCCAGCCGCGAGGTGAACCCCTCGGCCAGCCGGTCGCGCCGGGAGAGCTCGGTGAGGGCGGAGACCACGCCCGCGTCCAGCCGGGAGGGCCAGCGGCCCAGCCGCCAGGCGGGCAGCGCGACCCGGGTCAGCAGCCGGTCCCAGCCCGCGTAGGCGAGGCCGACCTGCTCCTGGGCGACGATCCTCAGTCCGTAGTCCACAGCCTGTGCACGCTCGGAAGCCGCCGTGGCGACGCCGCGCTCCATCTCGGCCGCGTCGTCCCGGCACAGCCGCAGCAGCAGCCGGCCCAGCCAGGCGACGTACCCGAGGCCGCGGCGCCGGCCGACGGCGACGGCCGCGTCCAGGCCGCGGACGAACCGCCGGGCGGCGGCTATGTCCACCTGGGCCGACGGGCCCGTGCCCGCGACCACCGGGGCCAGCACGGCACGCAGCTCCGCCACCCGCATCCACCAGAGGAAAGGGGAGCCGATGACCAGCACGGGTGCGGTACCGAAGCCCGCGTCGGCGTCACGCGGCGGGGGATCACCGGATATGGCGCGGCGGTGCGTGGCGTGCGTACGGTCCTCCAGCCAGCTGTCGCAGTCCGGCGTCAGCGCTATGGCGGAGGGGGCGGGCACCTCCAGCCGCTCGGCCAGGTCCCGCACCAGGCGGTAGAGGTCGGGCGCGGCGGCCTCGGAGAGCGGCACCGTCGGCGTGGTCGCCGGGCTGGCCCGCAGCACCACGGCCGCGAAGACCCCGGCGAGCAGCAGCACCAGCGCCGCGACCCCGCACACCACGAGCGTCACGGCCGGCCAGGGGTCCCCGGCCAGCCGGCCCGTGGCCCGCGCGGCCACCAGCACCACCGCGACGGCGGCCGGCAGCAGCGCGACGCCCATCGCCCGGCCGCGCAGGCGCAGCACGGAGACGGCGCGGAGGCGCGCCGACTGCGCGCCCATTTCGATACCCAAAGCGGTTCCGGACACGGCCGGACGTCACCCCCTCTGCCCTGCGGCGACTTTGCTCACTCCCCCACTCTGGCACCCGTCACCGACATCGCAATGCCGGTGGGCCAAGTGCCGGAACGCCTGCGCGGCACCCTAGTTGGGGCTTCGGCCCGCGTCAGCCGGATAGGGGATCGCTCACCCGATGGAATGGCTTTGGGTAAAGGTGGGTGCGTTCGAAGGCGGCCTGATGCTGTCGTACGAAGGGGCCCGGCCGCGCGTTGCGCGGGCCGGGCCCTCGTTCGTCCGAACCCCTGCTCAGCGGGGTCGCCCGTGGAATCAGCGGCCTTCGGCGGCCTTCTCCGCGATGTCGGTGCGGTGCTGCGAGCCGTCGAGCCGGATCCGGGCGACGGCCTTATACGCCCGCTCACGAGCCTGCGCCAGATCGGATCCGGTCGCGGTCACGGACAGCACGCGGCCGCCCGCGCTGACGACCGCGTCGCCCTCCTTGCGGGTGCCGGCGTGGAGCACGTACGCCTCGGGGCCGTCCTCGGCGGCGACCTCCGCGAGGCCCTCGATCGGGTCTCCGGTGCGGGGGGTGTCCGGGTAGTTGTGCGAGGCGACGACCACGGTGACGGCCGCGTCCGGGCGCCAGTTGAGCGGCGGCTCGGTGTCGAGGGTGCCCTTCGCGGCGTTCAGCAGGACGCTCGCGAGCGGGGTCTTGAGGCGCGCCAGGACCACCTGGGTCTCGGGGTCGCCGAAGCGGGCGTTGAACTCGATGACCCGCACCCCGCGGCCGGTGATCGCCAGGCCGGCGTACAGCAGGCCGGAGAAGGGGGTGCCACGGCGGCGCAGCTCGTCGACGGTCGGCTGGAGGACCGTCTCCATGACCTCGTCGACCAGCTTGGGGTCGGCCCACGGCAGCGGGGAGTAGGCGCCCATGCCGCCGGTGTTCGGGCCCTCGTCACCGTCGAGGGCGCGCTTGAAGTCCTGGGCGGGCTGGAGCGGCAGGACGGTGGTGCCGTCGGTGATCGCGAAGAGCGACACCTCGGGTCCGTCCAGGTACTCCTCGATGACCACGCGGTCGCAGGCGAGGGCGTGGTCGCGGGCGGCGGCGAGGTCGGAGGTGACGACCACGCCCTTGCCGGCGGCCAGGCCGTCGTCCTTCACGACGTAGGGGGCGCCGAAGGCGTCCAGCGCCTCGTCGATCTCCTCCGGCGTGGTGCAGACGTAGCTGCGGGCCGTCGGGACGCCGGCGGCGGCCATCACGTCCTTGGCGAAGGCCTTGGAGCCCTCCAGCTGCGCCGCCTTCGCGGACGGGCCGAAGACGGGGATGCCGGCCGCGCGGAGGGCGTCGGCGACCCCGGCCACCAGCGGCGCCTCCGGGCCTACGACGACCAGGTCGGCCGCCAGCTCGGTGGCCAGCCGCGTCACGTCGGCGCCGTCGAGGGCGTCGACCGGGTGGAGTTCCGCCACCTCCGCGATCCCGGCGTTGCCGGGGGCGCAGTGGAGCGCGGTGACGTCGGGGTCGAGGGACAGAGAGCGGCACAGGGCGTGTTCGCGGGCGCCGCCGCCGATGACGAGGACCTTCACGGGTGCAGCCTAGCCCGCCTGGCCTGGAGATCTTTGTGCGGGCACCCAAGCGGGCCGCCCTACTCGTTCGTATATTCCTCCACCACCGTGGCCCCGAGCTCCCGCACGATCAGGTCGTGGCCGGTGAGGGCGCTCTCGACGAGGTCCGGGTCGTCCTCCTCCGGGACGTCGTCCTCGGGGGCGACCGGCACGGGGGCGGGGGGCTGGTGGGCGCGGGGCGGCTCGGCCGCGGGCGGCTGGGCCGACGGGGCCTGGTACGGGGCGGCCTGGGGACCGGGAGCCGCGGGGGCGGGGGCGTACGCCTGCGGCTGTACGGGCGCGGGCGGCGCTGCGTACGGTGCCCCGGCCGCCATGGCGGGTGCGCCGGCGGGGGATCCGCCGACCACGGCGTCGATCTTCCAGTTGACCTGGAACTGCTCGGCCAGGACCTGCTTCAGCACGTCCTCGCTGCCGCTGCTGGAGAAGTTGTCGCGGGCGCCCGGGTTCGGGAAGCCGAGCTGGAGCGTCGTGCCGTCGAAGCCGGTGACCTGTGCGTTCTGGCTGAGCAGGATCCACGTGAAACGGCGGCGGTTCTTGACCGCCTCCAGGATGCCGGGCCACATGGCCTGGATCTGGCCGGCCCCCTGCGCCATGCCGGGCGACGGCTGCGCCGGGGCGGGCTGGGCGGCGGCCTGGGGCTGCGCCGGGGCCTGCTGCGGAGCGGGGGCGGGCTGGGCGGGCGCGGGGACGCCGGAGCCCGGCTGCGCCGCGCTGGGCCAGGCGCCCCGCTGGGGGGCCCCGGGTGCCGCGGGCGCGGCCGGCGCCGGGGCCTCGGGGGCCGCCGGGGCGGCGGGGAGCCCTGAGCCCGGCTGGGCGGCGCCCGGCCAGGCGCCGGGCGCGGCGGGCTGGGGCTGGGGCTGGGGCTGGGCGGCCGGAGCCGGGGCCTCGGGGGCGGCGTGGGCGGCCGGAGCGGCGGCCGGGACCTCGGGGGCGGGGGCAGGGGCGGGCGCAGTGGGGGCCGCACCCGGGCCGCGTACCGCCGCACGGGCCGCGGCGGCACCGCCACCGGGCGCCACGGGCGCCATCTGGTGCGCCTCGGGCCCGGGCACGTACCCCATGGCCGGTCCGGCGGGCACGGCACCGGCCGTGGCTGCCGCCGCCGCGAGGGCGGCACCGCCGCGCTCCAGGCGGTCGAGGCGGGCCTGCACGGAGCGCTCGTCGTCGTACGCGGCGGGCAGCAGCACGCGGGCACAGATCAGTTCCAGCTGGAGCCGGGGCGAGGTGGCCCCGCGCATCTCGGTCAGCCCGGCGTTCACCAGGTCCGCCGCACGGCTCAGCTCGGCGGCACCGAAGACGGAGGCCTGGGCCTGCATCCGCTCCACGACGTCGGCGGGTGCGTCGATGAGCCCCTTCTCGCCCGCGTCGGGCACGGCGGCGAGGATCACCAGGTCGCGCAGCCGCTCCAGCAGGTCGGCGACGAACCGGCGCGGGTCGTTGCCGCCCTCGATCACCCGGTCCACGACCTCGAAGGCCGCCGCGCCGTCCCCGGCGGCGAAGGCGTCGACCACCGAGTCGAGCAGCGAGCCGTCCGTGTACCCGAGGAGGGACGTCGCCATGGCGTACGTCACACCGTCCTCCGCCGCGCCGGCCAGCAACTGGTCCATGACGGACATGGAGTCACGCACGGAACCCGCGCCGGCGCGCACGACCAGCGGCAGCACGCCGTCCTCCACCGGGATGCCCTCGCGCCCGCAGACCTCGCCGAGGTACTCGCGCAGGGTGCCGGGCGGCACGAGGCGGAAGGGGTAGTGGTGGGTGCGCGACCGGATGGTCCCGATGACCTTCTCGGGCTCGGTCGTGGCGAAGATGAACTTGAGGTGCTCCGGCGGCTCCTCGACCACCTTGAGCAGCGCGTTGAAGCCCGCCGACGTGACCATGTGGGCCTCGTCGATGATGTAGATCTTGTACCGGCTGGAGGCGGGCCCGAAGAAGGCCTTCTCCCGCAGGTCACGGGCGTCGTCGACACCACCGTGGGACGCGGCGTCGATCTCGATCACGTCGATCGAGCCCGGCCCGTTCCTGGCCAGGTCCCGGCAGGACTGGCACTCCCCGCAGGGCGTGGGAGTGGGACCTTGCTCACAGTTGAGGCACCTGGCGAGGATGCGCGCGCTGGTCGTCTTGCCGCAGCCGCGCGGCCCGGAGAACAGGTACGCGTGATTGACCCGGTTGTTCCGCAGGGCCTGCATCAGCGGTGCAGTGACATGCTCCTGCCCGATGACCTCGGCGAACGACTCGGGGCGATAGCGGCGGTACAGCGCAAGGGACGACACGTTTACGAGGTTATCCGGGCCCGCCGACAACCGGGCGCCGCCGCATCCCCCGGCCCACGGGGCCCCGCGGCGGAACCACGCGCCCCGCACACACCCGCGGCCGCAGGTGGACCGGCATCCGCACCCGCGCCGGAAACGCAAAGCGCCCCCCACGCACCCGCCAGAGCCCACTTACCCTTGCTGCCTTCCGGCCCTGGGGGAGTTGGGTGAGATAGCGCCACGTGAGGGGCTGGGCCCAGCGTAGCGGATGGAGGGCCCGGCGATCGACCCCGCTCCCCACCGGGAGCCCCCGTCGGCGATCACGTTCGCTAGCACCCCTCAACGTCTTGTATTGTTTGCGGCGGAGGATTCGCCTAGAGGCCTAGGGCGCACGCTTGGAAAGCGTGTTGGGGGCAACCCCTCACGAGTTCGAATCTCGTATCCTCCGCAGCCGCCTGAACAGGCGAAACGAAGACCCCGGACCGCTCCAGCGGCCGGGGTCTTCGGCGTGCCTTGGTCTCAGTTTCGGTCTCATTCACTTGCGACATTAACCGCGTGCACCAGGGCGCCCTTGGGAGCGGCCGACGTCGAGAACGGCGGGGACACACCGCGGACGCCAGAACTAGGGGTATGTTTTATGTAGGTGTACTTCTATATCTGGAGCCCTCGTGGACAAGCCTGCCGAGATGTTCGACCGGGACTACGAGTGGTCGGCGCTGAGCCGGTTCATCACCGATCCGCAGGCCGGCGCAACTCTGGGCGTGGTCTCCGGGCGCCGCCGCCAGGGCAAGACGTTCCTGTTGGACGCCGCCTGCCGTGCCGCCGGAGGGTTCTATTTCGGTGCGACCGAGGCCGCCGATGCCGAGTCGCTACGGCGGATCAGCACAGCGCTGACCGCCCACGTCCGCCCCGCCAGCCCGTTCCACTTCGCCGACTGGGCAGAGGCCGTCGACGCACTCCTCGCGCTCGGCGCCGAGCGGCCCGTCCCCGTGGTGATCGACGAGTTTCCGTACCTCGCCAAGGCCAACCCGGAGCTGCCCTCGATCATCCAAGAGGCGTTGCGTCCTCTGCGTGACCAGCGCACCGGCTCCCGTACCCGGCTGCTGCTGTGCGGCTCGGCGCTGTCCTTCATGGGCAGGCTGCTCTCAGGTAACGCCCCACTGCGCGGACGAGCCGGGCTGGAGCTGGTTGTCCGGCCCCTGGACCACCGCCTGGCCGCCGAGTTCTGGGGCATCACCGACCCTCACCTGGCCATGAAGGTGAACGCGATCGTGGGCGGCACCCCGGCCTATCGGCGCGAATTCGCGCGCGGCGACACCCCAAAGGGGCCGGATGACTTCGACGACTGGGTCGTCCGCACCGTCCTCAACCCCGAAACCCCTCTCTTCCGCGAGGCCCGCTACCTACTGGCCGAAGAACCCGACCTCCGCGACACCGCCCTGTACCTGTCCGTCCTGGCCGCCGTCGCCGACGGCAACGCCACACGCGGGGGCATGGCCGGCTACCTGGAACGCAAGGCCACCGACATCGCCCATCCCATCAACGTCCTCGAAGACGCGGGTCTGCTGCACCGGGACGCGGACGCCTTCCGCGACAACCGGCCCACGTATCGCATCGCCGAACCGCTGATCGGCTTCTACCACGCGATCATGCGACCGGTCTGGGACCAGCTCGAACGCCCCGGCAGCGCGCCACGGGTCTGGCAGGCCAGCCGTCGCCGCTTCGTCAGCAACGTCCTCGGGCCCCATTTCGAACAGGTCTGCCGCGACTGGGCCCTGCATCACGCCGACCCCGAGCTCCTGGGCGGTCTGCCCGCCCGCGTCGGACACGGTGTCGTTCACGACCCCAAGGCCCGTACCGGCCACGAGGTCGACGTGGCGGTCATCGGAATCGCCGACGGCGCCAAGCCACCACTGCTGGCCATCGGAGAGGCCAAGTGGAACGACACCATGGGCATCGCCCACATCGAGCGCCTCCGGCACATCCGCGACCTCACCGCCCAGGCCGGGCGCTACGACACGACCAACACCCGGCTCATCTGCTTCAGCGGAGCCGGATTCAACGACAAGGCACACGTCGCAGCGGCAGCCGACCCGGACATCCGGCTGATCGACCTGGCGACCCTCTACAACCAGGCCTGATGTACGCCCACGCAACCGTGACCGTCGGGGCACCATGGGGAGCGCCACCCTGCCGTGGCGTAGCGGCACACCGCATCCAGCCCGGCAGGGAGGTGACGCGTTTGCCTGTTGCCCGCTCTGCCAAGGTTCCCGAATGACGGAAAGCACAACCACCCGAGCCGGACGCTTCCACCAGGGACGGCTGTCCGACGGGCGGCCCCAAGCCCTGGATGCCTGGCGTGTCACCACCGACGATGCCGATGTGGCCGCCCGGGTTGCCGGGCTACTGGGTGGCGAGCCTCAACCGAACGGAGGAGGAGGCGGAGGCGGCGGTCTTGCCTACGAGCACCCAAGCTCGGCACGTTCCACTTCATGACGAGCTCGTGGCAGGTGGCGGCCCAGCTCTCCGAGCTGACAGACGCGTTGGAGCGCCTCAGCGGCCCAGCCGTCTGCGACCTCGCCATGGAACTCATCGTCTACACAACAAAGACTGGTAGAAACGTTTGCTACCGGAAGCCTGTGGTCGCCGTACTCGGCAGCCCCGACAGCGTTGCGCCCGAAGCCTCGCCGACGGCTGAGCCCCGACCGGCTCCGGCACCGGCCACACCCCGCCCCGGGACCCGGCCGACCCCCGCGCCCACCACTCCATCAGCGCCGGATTCGAGCCGCCTGGTCAGAGTGGATGCCATGCTGCTCGGCCGTGCCGCCCAGGTGCTGGGCACCGGCGACCACCAGGAAACCGTCGTCACCGCCCTGTCCGAGATCGTGGCACGACCGCAACAGGCCGCTGAGCTTGCCCGGCTACGAGAGCAGGTCAGACGCATCTCTGCCATCGCGGAGCAATCTCTCCGAGGCCGGGATCCTCACTCACCTGACTAGTTCCGATCCTCGCAGTGACCACCGGCAGCCGAGACAGGGCTGGTCTCGGTTCTGGTCTCATTCGCGTCCGTTCGGCCCTGTTCGGATGTGGCCACCTCAGGGCCGTAAGTAGCCGAGCAGCAGCTGCGGTTCCGGTTCCATTGGCCTCCGTCCGGGGCCGTCCGCACGAGGCCGGGGCCGGACCGCTCAAGCGGGCCGGTCCTCTGGCGTTTTCCCGTGTCGGCTTCCGTCTCGGCCGGCCCCGGGCGGGGCGGCTTGCCCGCTCGGCGCCGGGGCGTCTCCGGGGCCGGCAGGCGGCCCCGGCCCGCCGGGCTCTTGATCTGGATTGTCCGGAGTGTCTAGCGTGGAGGGGTGGCATGCACGACCGCAAGGGACGGGCCACCCGGACGCAGGTGCCAGTAGCCCGCTGACACCGAGAGCGGCCCCTCTCCCCGGGGGTGGGCGCACCCCGCGGCACCGCAGTCCATCCGCAGAGGGAACCAGGAAGATGAAGGCCTTCAGGGCGACGAAGATCCGCAGGCTGACCGCGGCCGTGTTCCTGGCCGGCTTCGCCAGCGTCGCGTCCGCGGCTCCGGCACTGGCCGACCGCCCCGGCCCGGGCGACAAGCAGTGCGTCCCCGGCCAGCACGGCAGCCCGCAGCCCGGATTCAAGGCAGGCGCCTGCAAGTAGCGGGACCGAAGGCAATCCGACCTCCGGCAGAGGAGGACGCACCACCCATGAGGCGGCTCGACCGGCGTCGGGCCGTCTTTCCGGCGCCGGGACCGGGAGCGCGCCCCGGCGCCCGGGCCGTCACGCCGCCAGTTCGTGGGTGAGGCGGCCGGTGATGCGGCGGGTCAGGGCCAGGATGGCCGCGGCGGCCGCGAGGCCCACCGTCAGGGCGGTCCACCACAGGACCGCCGGGCCCAGGCCCGTGTAGACGGCGACGCCCAGGGTCAGGGCGGCGAAGCGGGCCGTGCCCCAGACCCAGCTGTACGCGCCCTGGTAGCGGCCGCGGGCGTGGGCCGGCGCCAGGTTGGCCACCACCGCGGCCGCGATCCCCGCCACCACCAGCTCGCCCAGCGACCAGACGACGACCGACAGGGCGTACCCCACGACGCCGTCGGCCAGCCCGGTCAGCGCAACGCCCGCGGCGACCAGCACCCCGCCCGCGGCCTGCACCGGCAGTTGCGGCAGCCCGGCCAGCCGGGCGGTGGCCAACGGCTGCAGGGCGACGACCAGCACCGCGTTGACCGCCGCCATCGCGCCGTACACCGCCGGGGACAGCCCGCTGTCGCGAACGGCCAGCGGCAGGGCGACCTCGGTGAGCGAGTAGACGAAGAGCTGTGCGCCGAGCACCGCGAGCAGCACCAGCGCGAGCCGGTCGCGGAAGACGACGCCGTACCCGGCCCCGTCCGCCTCCTTCACCGTGCGCGGCGGCTCGGCGAGCCGGGTGGCCACGATGGCCGCGTAGACCAGCATCGAGCCGATGTCCACGGCGAAGAGCAGCCAGTACCCCCGCTCCGCGAGGAAACCGCCGAGGACGCCCGCGACGGCGGTGCCGATGTTCACGCCCCAGCCGAAGAGCGCGTACGCCCGCCGCCGGCGCCCGGCGTCCACGGTGTCGGCCATCAGCGCGTACGCGGCGGGCCCCACCACCGCACCGGCCGCGCTGAGCAGGAGCGCGGCGGCCGCCATCGTGACCACCCCGGGGGCGACGAACAGCGCGCCCTGCGCCGCGCTCGCACCGGTCAGCCCCAGCAGCATCGTCGGCCGGCGGCCGAACCGGTCGGCGAGCACGCCGCCGAGGGCCGGGCCGAGCAGGTTGCCGGCGCCGAGCGCGCCGAGGACATACGACGCGCCGGACCCGGTGACCCCGCGGTCGGCGAGGAAGAAGACGAGGAACGGCGTCACGAGGTAGCCGATCCGGTTGACGATCGAGCCGGCGAAGACGGTCCAGACGGTGGGCGGGAGTCCGCGGAAGGTCGAGAACATGCGAGGAGCCTGCGCGCCGGGCGCCCGCGGGCGAATTGATTAAGCTCAGACCGAATCCAAACGGGCCCGAGGGCGTGCGGTCGTCCGCCGCGCAGCGCCCGCCACGGGCCGGACGGGGGCACGGGACATGGAGTACGTACTCGACTTCTCCGCCGCCGACCTGGCGCAGATGCGCTTCGCGGTGTCCCCGATGTGGGAGGTCGTCACCGGCTTCCGCCTGCTCCGCGACCCGGCGGCGTCACCGCTGCACCAGTGCTGGGCCGCCCAGGTGCGCCCCCGCGTGGTACGCGCCGGGCTCCACGCGGGCTGGCTGGCCGACCTGATCCCGCCCCGCGGCTACCTCGCGGACTTCCTCAACCCGGTCCCCGCCACCCCCTTCCCCACCCTGGCCGCCGAACTCGGCGCGATCCGCGCCAGTACGCCGGAGCAGCTGCGCCGGGACCTGGACAAGCTCGGCACCACCTCCCCGCGGATGCAACTGCTGTACGAGGACCCGGACGCCGGCCTGGAGAAGGTGGCCGCGGAGATCGAGGCGTACTGGGAGCTCGCCCTCGCCCCGTACTGGGCCCGGGTCCGGCAGCTGCTGGAGGCCGACGTCTTCCACCGCGCCCGGCAGGTGGCCGAGCACGGCGCCGCGCACGTGCTCAACGAGCTGCACGAGACCGTCCGGTGGGACGACGGCACCCTGGGGCTGGTCCACCGCCAGTGCTCGCTCACCCGGGACCAGCCGGGCTCCGGCCTGCTGCTGGTGCCCTCCGCGTTCGCCTGGCCCCGGGTGCTGACCCGCTCGCTCGCGGGGGAGCCGCCACAGCTCGCGTACCCGGCGCGGGGCGTGGGCAACCTGTGGGAGCCCCGGGGCACCACCGCCACGGAGGCGGTGGCCGCCGTACTGGGGCGCTCCCGCACGATGCTGCTCGCCGAGCTGGACACCCCGGCCTCCACGACGCAGCTGGCCAGGTCCAGCGGCCTGTCCCCCGCGGGCGTCTCCCAGCACCTGACCGCCCTGCGCGACGCGGGCCTGGTCACGGCCCACCGCAGCGGCCGCTCGGTCCTGTACGCCCGCACGGCGGTCGCGGACGCCCTGCTGGCCCCGGCGGGCCCCCTCACCTGAGGAGGGCCAGCAGACCCGTCGCGAGCGCCAGCGTCGCGGCGAAGGCGGCGCCGGCGCGGGAGGCGGCGGCCGGGAGGGTGGCGCCGTCGGAGCGGGCCAGGACGCCGGCGACCACGGCCGCGAGAAGGGAGAGCAGCAGCGCGATGACGACGGCCATCGCGAGCAGGGTGTCCTCGGTGTGCCAGGTCGTGGTGGTGGTGGTCGTGGTCATGGCCGTGGCCGTCGCCGTGGCCGTCGCCGTGGCCGTCGCCGTGGTCAGGGTGGTCGCCGTGGTCATGTCGGTTCCGCTTCCTGCGAGTTGGGGCACCGGCGCGCAACCTGCGGTCCGGGTGCGAGCCGTCGTCCCGGCTCACCTCCGACCTTGCGGGTTCGGCTGTTCAGCGGCGTTCGGGCGAACGAGAATGAACGTCCTTGAACACCACGGGCCTTGGGGACGACGGGTGATCGGATGACCGACGAGGATCCGCTGGAAGGCATGCAGCAGGCGCTGAACCTGGCCCGGTTGAAGCGGCGGCTCGGCATGACGGCCCTGTCCCGTCGCTCCGGGCTCAGCAGGACGACCGTGAGCCAGGCGTTCAACTCCCGGCGCGTGCCCACCGAGGACACCCTTGCCCAGCTGGCGCCGGTGCTGGGCCTCCACGTCGAGGAGCTGCTGGAGCTTCGGAGGGAGGCGGTGGCGCAGCGGTACGGCCCCACCGAGCCCGAGGGACAGGACGAGATCGACGCGGCCTTCGAGGCCCGGTACCGCGACTACCTCCTCCAGCGCCACGGCCGGCTGACCATCGTCGGCCTGGACCTGCGCGGCCCGGCCGCCGCGAGCTGGCCGCTGGACACTGCGTACCTCAGCCTGGAGCTGGCCGGGCACGACGGGCCGTCGCAGGGCGTGGACCGGGCCGAGCGGGCGCTCGCCGGCCGTCCCAGGACCCTGGTCAGGGGGCTGGCCGGAAGCGGGAAGACGACCCTGCTCCAGTGGCTGGCCTGTGCGACGGCCGAGGGCGAACTCCCCGACGCGCTCATCGAGCTGAGCGGCAGCATCGCCTTCCTGCTGCCGCTGCGCACCCTCGCGCGGACGGGCGGCCTGCCCGCGGACCCGGCGGGGTTCCTGGCCGCCGTGAACTGCTCCCTCGCCGCCTACCAGCCCGCCGGCTGGGCTCACCGGGTGCTGTCGGAGGGGCGCGGCCTGGTCCTCGTCGACGGCCTGGACGAGGTGCCGAAGGGGCTGCGGGACCGGGCCGGGGACTGGCTGCGGGAGCTGGTGTCGGCTTACGGGCACTCGCGGTACGTCGTCACCACGCGGCCCAGCGCCGTGGCCGAGGGCTGGCTCTTCGAGGCGGGCTTCCGGGAGCTGACCGTGCGCCCGATGGGCCGCCGGGACGTCGGGATCTTCGTGTCCCGCTGGCACGCCGCGGCCCGGGCGGGGACGACGGACCCGGAAGTGGCGGCCCACCTCGACACGCTGGAGTCCGACCTCAAGGACAAGGTGCGGGTCAAGCGCGACCTCGCCCTCCTCACCACCACCCCCCTGCTGTGCGCGCTGGTCTGCGCGCTGCACCGGGACCGGCGCGGACGGCTGCCCTCCGACCGGGTGGAGCTCTACCAGGCGGCCCTCTCGATGCTGATCACCCGGCGGGACCAGGAGCGCGAGGTGATCGCCCCCGAGGGCATCGAGCTGAGCGAGAAGGAGAGCGTCCAGCTCCTGCAGAAGCTGGCCTACTGGCTCATCAGGAACGACCAGGTCGAGCTGCGCAGGGAGACCGCACTCGCCAAGATCGAGGAAGCCCTCGAAGCGATGCACGCGGTGGCCGCCCAGGGCGACGCCACGGCGGTGCTGAACCACCTGATCGCCCGGAGCGGGCTGCTGCGCGCCCCGACCCTGGACACCGTCGACTTCGTCCACCGGACCTTCCAGGATTTCCTGGGCGCCAAAGCGGCGGTGGAGTCCCTGGACCTGGGGCTGATCGTCCGCAACGCCCACGACGAGAAGTGGGAGGACGTCGTCCGGATGGCCGTCGCGCACGCCCGGCCGGACGAGCGGGCTCAGGTGCTGGAGGCGATCACCAAACGGGCCGACAGCGAGCCGAGGCTGGAGCGCCGCCTGCGCGCCCTGGCCCTCGCCTGCCTCCAGCACGCCACCGAGCTGCCGCCCGCCACTCGGGAGCGGGTGGAGTCGCGCGCCCAGTCCCTCATGCCGCCCCGCACCCACCAGGAGGTGGACGCACTCGCCGAGATCGGGCCGCTGGCACTCGACCTGCTGCCGGAGCCCGGCCGCCTCTCCACCCTGACGGCCGTCCGCTCGATCCAGACCGCACAGCGCATCGGCGGGGACGGCGCCCTCGCGTACCTCAAGTCGTTCGTCGGCACCGCCAACGCCCAGGTGCGACGGGTGCTGGCAGAGGAGTGGACCCGGTTCGACCCGCAGGACTACGTGGCCGAGGTGCTGGCGCCGCTGGGCAGGCTGCGGCAGGTCGAGATCGGGGACGAGGGCCAGGTGGGCGCGCTGGGGCCCGTACGGATGTCGGCGGTCGGCTTCACCGGCAGCCACCCGCCCCGGCTGATGGCGGGGCTTCCCCGGCCGGAGGCGGTCACCGCCCTCGTCCTGGAGAACAACGACCTCATCACCGACCTGGACTGGCTCGGCCAGGCCTTCCCCCGTCTGCGCGTCCTCGACGTGCTCCGCTGCCCGTACTTCGAGGACCTCGGCGGGTTGCTCGGCACGGGCCTCGTCGCCCTGGCGGTGGGAGCGACGACCGGATTGCTGGACCTGAGCGTGCTGGAGCACCTGGAAAGCCTGCGCACCCTGGAGATAAGGGACGCGCTCACCCTGCTGTCCGACGTCCCTCCGCACCCGGGGCTGCGCGAGCTGAGCATGGACAACCCGGGACGGCTCGACTTCCTCAACCGCTGGCCCGCGCTCCGGCACCTGGGCATCCCCGGCGACGTCTTCCTGGAGCAGGCCGATGCCCTCCGCCTGCCGCGCCTCAAGCACCTCACCCTGGATTCGCTCGACCTGGCGAACCCCGCCGTCTCCTTCATCACGGCCATGCCCTGGGTCACCCACGTGAACGTGGAGGGGTACGACGGCCCGCCGGCCGCCCTCGCGGCGCTGTTCCCCGGCGCCCGGTCCCTGCGGCTGCGCCCCACGAGGACGGGGCAGGTGCCGGACGTGTCCGCGCTCGCCGCCATTCCGACGCTGCGCCGGCTCACCCTGCGAGGGGTCCCCGGCGTCCCGGGCGACCTCGGCTTCGCCAAGGGCGTGATCCGCACGGAGCCTCTGCTCTGACCGGCCGGGCCGGCCGCGTCTGCACGAGGGCCGCGCCCGGGTCGTCCGTACGACCCGGGCGCGGCCCACCGCACACCGCGGCGGCGCAGCCCCTACGCGTCCGAGAACTTCGGCATCTCGCCCTCGGTCGTGTTCAGGTCGATGACCGAGAAGTTCGCCCCCTGCGGGTCCGTCAGGGCCGCGAAGCGCCCGAACGGGCTGCTCATCGGGCCGAACTGCAGCTTCGCGCCGAGGTCCGTGGCCTTCTTGACCGCCGCGTCGCAGTCTTCGACCGCGAAGTACACGCAGATGTACGAGGGCATGTGCGGCGGGAAGTCGTCGCCCATCTGCATCCGCCCCAGTACCGGCTGCTCACCGAGGTCGAAGACCGCGTAGTCCATGGTCTCGTCGGCCATCTTCTGCTTGCGGTACGAGAAGACCGACGTCAGGAAGGCGTCCGACTTGCCCGGCTCGCGCGAGAAGACCTCGGCCCACGCGAACGCACCGGGCTCGTTCTGCTTCTCGAAGCCCGTGTGCTCACCGCCCTGCCAGACGCCGAAGACCGCGCCGCCCGGCTCCTTCGCCAGCATCATCGAGCCGAAGGGGCCGACCTGCATCGGCTCCATCAGCATCTCGCCGCCCGCGGCCTTGACCTTCTCCGCCGTCGCCGCGACGTCCGGCGAGGCGAAGTAGAGACACCAGGCCGAGTGCGCCTCCTCCTCCTGGCCCGGCATCGGCGGGACGACGGCCGCGACCGCCTTGCCGTCCGAGTAGGCCTGCGTGTAGCCCCCGTACTCCGTAGCGGCCTCGGTGAAGGTCCAGCCCAGCACCGAGCCGTAGAACGCCTTGGCGCCCTCGACGTCCTTGAACATGGCGTCGGCCCAGCACGGCGTGCCTTCGGGGAAAGCCGTCATGATCATGACTCCGTCTCGCTTGATCACCATGGGTGGGTGTGTCCGGGTTCACACGCTATCCATCCGGAGCCCCTCCCGCGCGTGGAAACCGAAATCAGTCGAACATGGAGCTATGGACATCCAGATCCACCTGGCCCAGCAGCCCGACGCGGACGCCCTGCTCGGCCGCAGCCCGCTGGCCGCGCTGACCGGGATGCTGCTGGACCAGCAGGTGCCCATGGAGTGGGCCTTCTCCGGGCCGTACACGATCGCCACCCGGATGGGCGCGGACGATCTCGACGCCCACGCCATCGCCGCGTACGACCCCGACGCCTTCGCGGCGCTGCTGTCGGAGAAACCGGCCGTGCACCGCTACCCGGGCTCGATGGCCAAGCGGATCCAGCAGCTCTGCCAGTTCCTCGTCGAGCACTACGACGGTGACGCGGCGGCGGTCTGGGAGGGCGCCGGCAGCGGGGCCGACCTGCTGGCTCGGCTGAAGGAGCTGCCCGGGTTCGGCGACCAGAAGGCGCGGATCTTCCTCGCGCTGCTGGGCAAGCAGTACGGCGTACGGCCGCGCGGCTGGCAGGAGGCGGCCGGCGCCTACGGCGAGAAGGACTGCTACCGCTCCGCGGCCGACATCACCGGCCCCGAGTCGCTGGCGAAGGTGCGCGCGTACAAACAGCAGGCCAAGGCCGCCGCCAAAGCCGCCAAGACCACCAAGCCTGCCTCCTAGGGCTGCGAGACTCCCAGATCATGAAGACCGAACTCACCGATACGACGTCAAGCAAGGTCAACGCCGCCCTGCTGCAGGCCCGCCAGGCCATCGGCAGCCCCACCCTGGGCATGGTCCTCACCCTCCTCGTGGTCACCGACGAGGAGAACGCGTACGACGCGGTCAAGGCGGCCTCCGAGGCATCCCGCGAACACCCCTGTCGCATCCTCGCCGTCATCAAGCGCACCGCCCGCGGCCACCACAAGCTGCGCCAGACCCGGCTGGACGCCGAGCTGCGGGTCGGCTCGGACGCGGGCAGCGGCGAGATCGTGATGCTGCGGCTGCACGGGGAGCTGACCTCGCACACCGGCTCCGTGGTGCTGCCGCTGCTGCTGCCGGACGCGCCGGTGGTGGCCTGGTGGCCCGCGGACGCGCCCGCCGACGTGGCGCGGGACGAGCTGGGCGCCCTGGCGCAGCGCCGGATCACCGACGCGTACGCGGCCCTCGACCCGCTGTCGGTGCTGGAGCACCGCGCCGCCTCGTACGCGCCGGGGGACACCGACCTCGCCTGGACCCGGCTCACGCCCTGGCGCTCGCTGCTGGCGGCCGCGCTCGACCAGCGGCACGACCAGGTGACCGGTGCCGCCGTGGAGAGCGAGGCGGACAATCCGAGCGCGGAGCTGCTGGCGCGCTGGCTGGAGGACCGGCTGGGGGTGCGGGTGGAGCGGGTGGCCACGGACGGGCCGGTGATCACCTGCGTACGGATGACCACGGCGGCCGGCGAGATATCCGTCGACCGGCCCGGCGGGGCGCTCGCCACGCTGGGCGTGCCGGGCCAGCCCGACCGCAAGGTCGCGCTGAAGATCCGTACGACGGCCGAGCTGATCTCGGAGGAGCTGCGCCGGCTGACGGCGGACGAGACCTACGGCTCGGCGCTACGGAAGGGACGGGTGCCGGCGTAACCCGGCCGCAGAGCCCCGAGGGACACGAGAGGCCCCCGCCCGGTCACCGGACGGGGCCTCTGCCACGACCCCGCGGGTGCCGACCCGGGCCCGGGCCGGCACCCGCGGTCGGCGCCGGTGGCCAGCGCCCAGGGCCAGCGCCTGCGGTCGGCCCCCGCGCTCAGCGCCTGCGGCGCGCCGTGCCGAAGATCGAGCGGGAGATCTCCCGGCCCAGCTGGGTGCCGACCGAGCGGGCCAGCGAGCGGAAGAGACCGCTGCCGACCACCTGCTCGGCCAGCGACCGGTCCTCCTTCGGCGCCCTGGGAGCGGCCCGCGCCGCGGCCTTGGCCTGCTTCTCCGCCTCGGCCGCCCGGGCCGCCTCCTCCGCCGCGGCCTCGGCGGCGGCCTGCTCGGCGCTGACCTTCTCGTACGCCGACTCCCGGTCGACCGCCTCCGCATAGCGCGACCAGAGCGGCGAGGCCTTGACCGCCCGGTCCAGCGCGGCCGCCTCGACCGGCCCCATGAGCGACTGCGGGGCACGCAGCCGCGTGGCGGCGACCGGCGTCGGGGCACCCTTCTCGCTCAGCACGGTGACCACGGCCTCGCCGGTGCCCAGCCGGGTGAGCAGCTCCTCCAGGTCGTACGGCGAGTGCGGAAAGGTCCGCACCGTGGCCTTCAGCGCCTTGGCGTCGTCCGGGGTGAAGGCCCGCAGCGCGTGCTGCACCCGGTTGCCGAGCTGGGCGAGCACGTCACCCGGGACGTCCTTCGGGGTCTGGGTGACGAAGAAGACGCCGATGCCCTTGGAGCGGATCAGCCGCACGGTCTGCGTGATCGACTCCAGGAAGGCCTTGGAGGCGCCGTTGAAGAGCAGGTGCGCCTCGTCGAAGAAGAAGACCAGCTTGGGCTTGTCCAGGTCGCCGACCTCCGGGAGGTCGTTGAAGAGGTCGGCCAGCAGCCACATCAGGAAGGTCGAGAAGAGCTGCGGCTTGTCCTGGACGGCGGGCAGCTCCAGGACGGAGACCACGCCCCGGCCGTCCGGGCCGGTGCGCAGGAACTCGCCGGTGTCGAACTCCGGCTCGCCGAAGAACTGCGTCGCCCCCTGCTGCTCGAAGGCGGTCAGCGCCCGCAGGATCACCCCGGCGGTGACGGTCGAGAGCCCGCCGATGCCCTTGAGCTCGGCCTTGCCCCGGTCGGAGACGAGGAAGGCGACCACGGCCCGCAGGTCCTTCAGGTCGACCAGTTCCAGGCCCTTGGCGTCGGCGTAGTGGAAGATCAGGCCGAGCGACTGTTCCTGGGTCCGGTTGAGCTGCAGGACCTTGGAGAGCAGCACGGGGCCGAAGCTGGTGACCGTCGCGCGGACCGGGATGCCCGGCCCGATTCCCCCGAGCGAGTAGAACTCGCTCGGGCAGCCGGCGGGCGCCCACTCCTGGGCCACCTCGCGGGCGCGCTCGGCGACCTTGTCGTTCGGGACGCCGGGGGCGGAGACGCCGGAGACGTCGCCCTTGATGTCGGCGAGGAAGACGGGCACCCCGTGGCCGGACAGCTGCTCGGCGATCAGCTGGAGGGTCTTGGTCTTGCCGGTGCCGGTGGCTCCCGCGACCAGTCCGTGCCGGTTCAGCACGGCCAGCGGGATGCGGATCCGGTGCTCCGGCAGGCAGGCGCCGTCCCAGAGCAGGGCGCCCAGGTCGAGGGCGGGTCCGGTGAACGCGTACCCGGCGGCGATCTCTCCGGCCGGCCCCGGAGTGGCCACCGGCTCGGCCGAGGGGGTGCTTCCCGTCATCTATCACTCCCGAATTGGCGCTATTCGCCACCTTTGCACCAACGTCCCGAGGCTGCGCCCGCAGGCTCTTGCCCGGTAGGCTTTCCGTGTGATCTTCAAGCGCATCGGAAACGGGCGGCCTTACCCCGACCACGGACGGGAAAGCACCCGGCAGTGGGCGGACGTCGCGCCGCGCCCGGTACGGCTCGACCAGCTCGTGACCACCAAGGGCCAGCTGGACCTCGAGACCCTCCTCGCGGAGGACTCGACGTTCTACGGCGACCTCTTCGCGCACGTCGTGAAGTGGCAGGGCGACCTCTACCTGGAGGACGGGCTGCACCGCGCCGTCCGCGCCGCCCTGCAGCAGCGCCAGGTGCTGCACGCGCGCGTGCTCGAACTGGGCTGAGAGGCCGCGGGAGCCGCCCCCGGAACCACTCGGTCCGCCCCTCCGAGCAGGCCGATTGATCCTTTCGGGTCGGCCCTGGGCTATTCATAGATCATTTAGTAGGCATCGTCACCGGGTCGCACTACGCTGCGCCCATGAGCATGCTCACTCCCCCTGGCATGGGCGGAAAGTACCGCGTCACGGGTACCGCATACCCCCGCATGCGCCGCCCCCGGCGCCGCCGCCGGATCGTGCTCGCACTCCTCGGCTCGATACTGGCCCTCGGCCTGCTCGGATACGGGACGCTGCAGCTCATCGGGGTGTTCAGGGGCGACGAGAAGAAGACCACCGCCGGGCACGCCGAGGACTGCCTCACGGGCAAGCCGGGGAAACCGGCCGCCTCCGCCGTCCCGGCCGTCGTGCTGCCCAAGCCCGGCCGGATCACGGTCAACGTCTACAACGCCACCCCGCGCAGCGGCCTCGCCAAGGCCGTCGGCGACGAGCTGCGCAAGCGCGGCTTCCGGGTGGGCAAGGTCGGCAACGCCCCCGCCACCTTCGACAAGAAGGTCGCCGGCACCGGGATACTGCTGGGCTCGCCCAGGACCGACAAGGCCATGTACTCCGTGCTCGGCGCCCAGCTCGCCGGGGTCACCCAGCAGACCGACACCCGCGAGGGCACGGACGTCGACCTGATCCTGGGCACCGCTTTCAAGGAGCTCAGCAAGAAGGAGGACGCGGACCGGGTCCTGGCCGCACTGGCCCACCCCGCTCCCGCGCCCTCCCGGAAGTGCTGAACCCGTCCCGGCACGCCTGACGGGCACCGGGACGGCAGGACGGTACGGCTACTCGGCCGCGCCGTACATGCGGTCGCCCGCGTCGCCCAGGCCCGGCACGATGTAGCCGTGCTCGTTGAGCCGCTCGTCGACCGAGGCCGTCACGACGGTCACCGGCTGGCCGGCCAGGTCGCGCTCCATGACCTCGATGCCCTCGGGAGCGGCAAGCAGCACCACGGCCGTGACGTCGTCGGCGCCGCGCTTGATCAGCTCCTGGATGGCCGCGACCAGCGTGCCGCCCGTCGCCAGCATCGGGTCGACGACGTACACCTGGCGGCCGGAGAGGTCCTCGGGCATCCGGGTCGCGTACGTGGAGGCCTCCAGGGTCTCCTCGTTGCGGACCATGCCCATGAAGCCCACCTCGGCGGTCGGCAGCAGCCGGACCATGCCGTCGAGCATGCCCAGGCCGGCCCGCAGGATCGGGACGATCAGGGGGCGCGGGGTCGACAGCTTCACGCCCGTAGTCGGCGCGACCGGGGTCTCGATGTCGGCCTGCTCGGTGCGCACGTCACGGGTGGCCTCGTACGCGAGCAGGGTGACCAGCTCGTCGGCGAGCCGCCGGAAGGTCGGGGAGTCCGTGCGCTTGTCGCGCAGGGTGGTGAGTTTGTGCGCCACCAGCGGGTGGTCGACGACATGGATCCGCATGGACCCAACAGTAACCGGGCGGGAAGCCCGCCGAGTGCTCTCCGGCACTGGCATCAACGGGGCTGTCCGGGGGAAGGTGGGAGCCGGGGGTCTCCCTCGCGTCGCGGAGGAGGACGACGGACCAGCCCGGGGTGGTGCCGATGCCCGACGAGCAACTGAGGGAAGACCGGGGAACCGCGGAGGCGGATCCGGAGGAGACGGCCGCGCAGCGCAGACAGCGGCGCGCCCAGTTCCTCCGCGAGCTCCACGAGGCCCGGGAGCTGCGGGACCGGGTCCAGCCGCGCCGGGCCCGCGCCGCCCGGATGCGCCAGCAGATGCGGATGCGCACCTTCCGCTGGTGAGGCAGGGGCGCCGCGGGCGCACGCCCGGCACCGCCGCGCCGATGATCCCGGACACCTGAACTCCGCGCGCCGGCACCGCCGCGCGGGTGCGGCCCGCCCCGCCACGCCGTGCGGCACGGCGTGACGAACCGTCCCCGAGCCGTCCGCCGAAAGGTTTTCGCACGCCGTTCGGACCCCTTCCCGTGGCCCTGGGCCGCGCCCGACCTGCCCTGATCCGGCCGGAGCCCCGGACGGCGCCACGCGACGCAAGCGCGGAAGACCTCTCGCAAAGCCGCCGTTTCTGCCACGATGCCGATTGGGCGGGGCACAGAACGGCGCGAAGGCCGTTCCACCTCTCCCACCTCCGGCCGGGGGGACCCCCAACCGGCACGCCTATGACCAGTGGGAGAGTCACGGTGTACTTCGCCGCACTGCTCGCGCGCACCGAAGACGGGTGGGAAGCGAGCGACACGGATCTCGACGACGTCGAGACGCTGTCCGATCTGACTGAACTGGCCCGTGAAGCCTCGGCCGACGAGGACACCGTCCTCGTCTTCATCGAGCAGGAGGACTCCTGGTTCGGCGTCGTCCGCGTCGACGGCGAGGACGACCCCCGCATCTTCCTGTCGAACGCGGCCGCCGCGTCCCGCAGCTCGTACGGGGAGATCCTGCTGACCGACGAACTGCTGGGCCGTGAGCCGGCGTCCGACGACGACCTCGACGAACTCGTCGACCTCGACGGCACGGAGGACGGCGAACCGGAGCCGGCCGCCGGGTTCGCCGAGGACGAGGCGGCCGAGGGGCCGGCGGACACCCCGGCGGTGCCGGCCGGGCCGCTCGGCGACCCGGGGATCCTGGCCGACCTCGGGGTCTCCGCCCGCGAGCTGTTCTCCTTCGGTTCCGACGCGCTCGCGGAGATCGCGGACGCGCTCGGTGCCTCCGAGGTGCTGGAGACCGTCCGATAGTGCCCGCTGAGCAGGACCGGCCCGATCCCGTACGGGACCCCTGGCGCGCACCGATGCGCCAGGCCCTGGACGAGGCCGCGAAGGCGGCGCTGACCGGTGACGTACCGGTCGGCGCCGTCGTGCTCGCGGCCGACGGATCCGTACTCGCGACGGGGCACAACGAACGCGAGGCGACCGGCGATCCGACCGCCCACGCCGAGGTGCTCGCCCTGCGGCGGGCCGCCGCAGGGCTCGGGGAGTGGCGGCTGAACGGGTGCACGCTCGTCGTGACCCTGGAGCCCTGCGTCATGTGCGCGGGCGCGCTCGTCCAGTCGCGGGTGGCGCGGGTGGTCTTCGGTGCGGCCGACGAGAAGGCCGGGGCGGCCGGCTCGCTCTGGGACCTGGTCCGCGACCGCCGGCTCAACCACCGCCCCGAAGTGATCACCGGAGTGCTCGGCGAGGAGTGCTCCAGCCTGCTCACGGCCTTCTTCAGGGACCGCTGACCCGGGCTCCACCTGCCGGAAGAGGGGCCACGGCGGGCCGTGAGGAGGGCCACGGGGGGCAAAGTTGCGGAGCACTCCCCATCGTGGGCTAGGATCTCTCTCGGTGGTGTGTCCGAGTGGCCGAAGGAGCTCGCCTCGAAAGCGAGTATGGGGCAACCCATCGGGGGTTCAAATCCCTCCACCACCGCTCTGTGAACGAGAGCCCCGGTTCGGACGAATCGGGGCTCTCTTCCGTTTCCGGGGACCCCGTCGGCGCGTTGTCACGGCATGACGAAGACCCAGCGCATCCTGGCCGCCATCGCCCTCGCGGGCGCCGCAGCGGGCCTCGCCGCCCCCGCCGCCTCGGCCTCGCCCCTGCCGGTGGAGGAACTCCTCCCCACCTCGGCACCCGACATGCCGGCCGAGGCCTCGCCGTCCGTCCAGGACATCGGCGGCCAGCTGAACAAGCTCAACGAGCTGAACCAGCTGATGAGCGCCCCCGACCAGCTGATGCCGGTGGTCGAGCCCGTGGCGCCGGTGCTCAACCTGCTGGGCGCCTTCGAGTAGCGGCCGCTCCCTCCCGGGCCGCCCTCCCCGCCCCGCCGCTCCCACCCCTCCAGTCCCTCCCCGAGACGTGCAGAAGGCCCCGACCTGGGGGCCGGGGCCTTCTGGCGCGGGGGCGGGGGGAGCGGCATCGGGGGGACAAGCCGCTCCCCCCGATGAGGACGGACCTGCCAGTCCGGGCCGCAGTCAGGGGGGAAGCTTGCGGCTCGGACCCCGCAGTGAGGCCCAGTCCCTCCACCCTCCGGTTTCCTGCCAGAACCGGGGGGCTCGTCAACAATCCTGCTCCTGCCACACCCCGAGAAGCGGCGGCAAAGGGCCTGGACCGCCAGGTCATTGGTCCTTAAAGGTCTGGTGAGGTCCGTTACCAGACCCGATAGACTCACGCCACTTTGCAGGGCGCGGCAGGGGAGGCCGAATCGATCATGGACACCAAGAAGATCATCTTGGGGGCCCTCGTCGTTTTCGTGCTGTACACGATCATCACCCAGCCGGCCAAATCTGCCGATTTCGTCCTAATAGGCTTCCAAGGCATCTCGGACGCCGCCCAGGGCATCGGCGAGTTCATGACCGAACTGGTGCGCTGAACCCGTACGCTGAAGCGGTTTCCGGACTTCGGGCCCCCCATCCGACGGGTGGGGGGCCTTTCCGCGTACCCCCTTCCCGATATGTCCAACTTGCCCTCAACACGGCTATATACGGTGCTTGCACACAGTGCACATCTCTTGTGATGCTATGACCGCTTTTGATCGATGAGTGGACATGAAGGGGTGGCGTGACCGTGCCGGCCAGTACAGCGCCTCAGGTGCCGCCCCAGCAGGACGAGCCCCCCACCCGGGAGCGGACCCAGAGCCGGGGCGCCGACACCAGGGCCCTCACCCAGGTGCTCTTCGGGCAGCTGAAATGCCTGGAACCGGGCACCTCCGAGCACCACCGGGTGCGCGGGGCCCTCATCGAGGCGAACCTCCCGCTGGTCCGGTACGCGGCGGCCCGCTTCCGCAGCCGGAACGAGCCGATGGAGGACGTGGTCCAGGTCGGCACGATCGGCCTGATCAACGCCATCGACCGGTTCGACCCGGACCGGGGCGTGCAGTTCCCCACCTTCGCGATGCCGACCGTCGTCGGCGAGATCAAGCGGTACTTCCGGGACAACGTCCGCACCGTGCACGTGCCGCGCCGGCTCCACGAGCTGTGGGTCCAGGTCAACGCGGCCACCGAGGACCTCACCACGGCCCACGGGCGCACCCCCACGACCCCGGAGATCGCCGAGCGGCTGCGGATCACCGAGGAGGAGGTGCTGTCCTGCATCGAGGCGGGACGCTCGTACCACGCCACCTCCCTGGAGGCCGCCCAGGAGGGCGACGGGCTGCCCGGGCTGCTGGACCGGCTGGGGTACGAGGACCCGGAGCTGGCCGGCGTGGAACACCGGGACCTCGTACGGCACCTGCTCGTCCAGCTCCCGGAGCGCGAGCAGCGCATCCTGCTCCTGCGCTACTACAACAACCTGACGCAGTCCCAGATCAGCGCGGAGCTCGGCGTCTCGCAGATGCACGTGTCCCGGCTGCTCGCCCGGAGCTTCGCCCGGCTCAGATCCGCAAACCGGATCGAAGCGTAATCAGAACGGGTGGAGATCGCGGGACGTCTTTCCGACAGTTCCGGCACATACCCCTTTGTTGCTGCACAGATATGTCGACTTGGCGCTACAGCGTGTTGCCGACATGTGACATTCTGCTGGAACCGCGTTTGCCGCAGCCCCGCCTCCGGTATTCAGGTGGAGGCTGCGTTCCTCCGACGGGCGCGCCGTACGCGACCGTCCGCGACCTCAAGGGGGTGGCATGTCCGCAGAACAGGGCAGCTCCAAGGTGCTTACGCTCGTCAAGAGCGAGGCTCCTGCAGTGCTCGACCGCTCGGAAGCCATCGACACCCGCACCCTCTCCCGCTCCCTGTTCCTGAGGCTCTCCGTTCTCGACGCGGACAGCCCCGAAAGGGCCTACGTACGCGACACCCTGATCGAACTGAACCTGCCGCTGGTCCGGTACGCCGCGGCCCGCTTCCGCAGCCGGAACGAGCCGATGGAGGACATCGTCCAGGTCGGCACGATCGGCCTGATCAAGGCCATCGACCGCTTCGACTGCGAACGCGGCGTGGAGTTCCCGACGTTCGCGATGCCGACCGTCGTGGGCGAGATCAAGCGCTTCTTCCGCGACACCTCCTGGTCGGTCCGCGTCCCGCGGCGGCTCCAGGAGCTGCGGCTGGCCCTCACCAAGGCGAGCGACGAGCTGGCCCAGAAGCTCGACCGCTCGCCGACGGTGACCGAACTGGCCGCCGTCCTCGGGGTGTCGGAGGAGGAGGTCGTCGACGGCCTCGCGGTGGGGAACGCGTACACCGCGTCCTCGCTGGACTCGCCCTCGCCCGAGGACGACGGCGGCGAGGGCTCCCTGGCCGACCGCCTGGGGTACGAGGACACGGCGCTGGAGGGCGTCGAGTACCGCGAGTCGCTGAAGCCGCTGCTGGCCAAACTCCCGCCCAGGGAGCGGCAGATCATCATGCTGCGCTTCTTCGCGAACATGACCCAGTCGCAGATCGGCGAGGAGGTCGGGATCTCGCAGATGCACGTCTCCCGGCTGCTGACCCGGACGCTCGCGCAGCTGCGGCAGGGACTGATCGGGGACTGACCCGACCCTGACCGCGTCCGCACGCTTCACAATTGACGGGCCGTCAGCAACACTGGCGCGATGTCAGCGATGCCGAAGGCCTGGATGACCGGCCGCCGGGGCGCTCTGCTCGCCTCGGCGGCCGTGCTGTGCGCGGCGCTGGCCGGCTGCGGCTCCGAGGGGCGTACGGGGTACGTCGCCCTGTCCGACGCCGCGGGGTCGTCCGTACCGGTGGCGCCCAAGGGGAAGGTGGAGTTCCAGCCGCTGCCCGGCGCCCCGGGACCGACGGCGTCCGCCACCGCGCCCGCCGCACCGAGCCCGACGGGGACCACGGGCGGGACGGCGGCCGGGGGTGCAGGACAGCCTGGCGGGGCCGGCTCGGCCGGCGGTGACGCGGGCGGCGGGAGCGGCGGTACGAGCGCGGGCGCGGGGGACGCGGGCGGCTCGGGCGGCACCGGCGGGAGCACGGGCGGCTCAGGAGGGTCAGGCGGCTCCGGGGGCTCGGGCGGCTCCGGCACCGGCGGAGGATCCGGCGGATCGGGCGGCTCCGGCGGCACGGGCGGCACCACGGGCGGGGGCAGCGCCGGCGGAGGCGGCACCGGCGGCGGGAGCACCGGCGGGAGCACCGACCCGGTCAGCCCGGCCAGGCTCACCCTCGGCGCGCCGGAGCGCTCCGCGGCGGAGGACCGGTGGTGCGAGAACGTCACCGTCACCTTCCGCAACAGCGGCGGCACGGCGGTGCGTTCGGGGACCGTGACCTTCTACACGCACATCATCGGCGCGCTCGGCGTGGACTGGGCCACGATCGAGACGCAGCAGCCGGTGGCGGCTCCCGTCGCGGCCGGGTCCTCGAAGGAGAAGACGTACCTGGTCTGCGTGGAGGCCTGGCGGGTGCCGCTCGGCATGCACGTCGAGACCAGGGACGTGACCGCCACCTGGACGTGAGGGCCGGTGGGGGCGCCGGGCGCCCCCGCGGCCTCAGGCCAGTGCGAGCCAGGCCACCCCTGCCAGCACCGCGATGACGGCGACGACACCGATGATCAGGCCCACGCGGGGGCCGGAGGAGCCCTGCACGGCGGCGGCCGGACGGTGCGGCTCGCCCTCGTCGACGAACGCGCGGAACATCTGGGTGTTGCCCGCCGGGTCGTAGTGGGCGTCGGGGCCCTGAGCGTTGTGTGACATGGGCAAGGACCCTAGCGAACCGGAACCGCCCCGCCCAAGCCCGTCCCGGGCCAACCTTTCCGATCCCTTTACCGCTTCCTCACCGAATTCGTTTGCCTGTAGCAACCAACAGATCATATGGTTGCTCTAAGCAACAAGATGGGGGAGCCGCCCTATGGCCACCCGGCCCCGGTACGAGGAACTGGCCCGCCAGCTGTCCGCGATCGGCGCGGTCAAACGCGGGCTCGCCCGCACCCTCCCCTTCGACTGCCCGCCCGGTTCCGCCGCCGTCCTCACCGTGCTCGACCGGCACGGCGACATGCGGCTGAGCCGAATGTCCGAGCTGCTGGGTGTCGACATGTCGGTCACCAGCCGCCATGTGGCCCACACCGCCGAGCACGGCTGGCTCGACCGGCTGCCCGATCCCGCGGACGGGCGCTGCCGCATCCTGCGGCTCACCCCGGCCGGCCGCGAACTGCTGGGCGTGCTGTCCGCGCGGGCCTCGGCCGCGCTGGAGACCGCGCTGGCGGACTGGTCCGACGACCAGGTCGACGTACTCAACACCCTGCTGGCCCGGCTGCGGTCGAGCTTCTGAGACACGAGAGAAGGAAAGCCAAGAGCATGGCGACAACCACGTCCCCGGACGTGCGGGGAGGCCAGTCCGACGCCACCGCACCCGCGATGACCCATCCGCAGATCATGAAGGCGCTGTCCGGGCTGATGCTCGGCATGTTCGTGGCGATCCTGTCCTCCACGATCGTCTCCAACGCCCTCCCGCAGATCATCGGCGAACTCGGCGGCACCCAGTCCTCCTACACGTGGGTGGTCACGGCCGCGCTGCTCTCCATGACGGCCGCGACCCCCCTCTGGGGCAAGCTCGCCGACCTCTTCAGCAAGAAGCTGCTGGTCCAGATATCCCTGGTGATCTACGTGCTGGGCTCGGTCGTCGCCGGCCTGTCGCAGAACACCGGCACCCTGATCGCCTGCCGCGTGGTCCAGGGCATCGGCGTCGGCGGCCTCTCCGCACTCGCGCAGATCGTGATGGCCGCGATGATCTCGCCACGCGAGCGCGGCCGCTACAGCGGCTACCTCGGCGCCGTGTTCGCCGTCGCCACCGTCGGCGGCCCCCTGCTCGGCGGGGTCATCACCGACACCGAGTGGCTGGGCTGGCGCTGGTGCTTCTACGTCGGCGTGCCCTTCGCCGTGATCGCCCTGGTCGTGCTCCAGAAGACCCTCCGGCTGCCGGTCGTGCGGCGGGACGTGAAGGTCGACTGGGCCGGCGCCTTCTTCGTCTCGGCCGCCGTCTCGCTGCTGCTGGTCTGGGTCACGCAGGCCGGGGACTCGTACGACTGGCTGTCCTGGCAGACGTACGCCATGACCGGCGGCGCCGTGCTGCTGGGCCTGGTGTTCGTGCGCGTCGAGGCCCGCGCGAGCGAGCCGATCATCCCGCTGCGGCTCTTCCGCAACAAGACGATCGCCCTGGCGTCGGCCGCCTCGCTGTTCGTGGGCGTCGCGATGTTCTCGGGAACGGTGTTCTTCAGCCAGTTCTTCCAGCTGGCCCGGAACGAGTCGCCGACCATGTCCGGCGTCCTCACCATCCCGATGATCGGCGGACTCTTCGTCTCCTCCACGGTCTCCGGCCAGGTCATCACCAGGACCGGCCGCTGGAAGGCGTGGCTGGTCTCCGGCGGTGTGCTGCTCACCGCCGGCCTGGGGCTGCTCGGCACGATCCGGTACGACACGGAGTACTGGCTGATCGCGGTCTTCATGGCCCTGACCGGCCTCGGCCTGGGCATGATGATGCAGAACCTGGTGCTGGCCACCCAGAACCAGGTGGCGCCCGAGGACCTGGGCGCCGCCAGCTCCGTGGTCACCTTCTTCCGCTCCCTCGGCGGCGCGATCGGCGTCTCCGCGCTGGGCGCCGTGATGGCGAGCCGGGTCACGCACTACGTCAAGGAAGGCCTGGCGGAGCTGGGTCCCAGGGGCGCGGCCCTCGGCCACGGCGGCACCGCCGGCGGCGGGATCCCCGACCTGGACAGGCTGCCCGCGCCGTTCCGGGAGATCGTCGAGAGGGCGTACGGGCACGGCGTGGCGGACGTGTTCCTGTACGCGGCACCGACGGCGCTGGTCGGGCTGCTGCTCTGCGTCTTCATCCGGGAGGTGGCCCTCAAGTCGAAGGCCGACGCGCCGGACCAGGCGGCTGCGGCCGAATAACACCCCTCCAGGGGACGGGTATTGACCATGGACTCGGCAGGACTGAATCCTGTCCTGGTCATGGGGGGAAGCGACACCGGACGGGGGTGTCCAGGTGGAATTCACGATCGTCGGCACGGGCCCTGAGGACGAGGCGGAACTGCAGTCCCTGCTGAAGTGGCTCAAGCAGGATCCCGCGCTGCGGGGCAGGACCACGATCCGGCTCGTGGAGGGGGAGCCCGACCCGGAGGCCATGGGCGGCACGCTGGAGGCCGTGCACGTGATCATCAACGACGCGGTCGCGGTCGCCGGACTGGCGGTCTCGGTCGCCACCTGGCTCGCCTCGCGCTCACGGCAGCGCACGCGCACGATCCGGCAGGAGGGCGGGGACAGCGTGCTGGCCCCGGACGCCTCGCCGGAGGAGGTCCAGGCGGTGCTGGAGGAGGGCGCGCGCCCCGAGGAGGCCCGGTGAGCTCGCTCCTCCCGCGCCCGGAGCGCTCCCAGGCCGTGCTGGTCGGCGGCTCGCAGTACGAGTTCCACCCGGACATCGAGTCCGTGGACCGGAACCTCGACGCGCTCCGCCGGATCCTGACCGACCCCGCCTACTGGGGGCTGCCGCAGGAGAACTGCCACGTCATCCGGAACCCCGAGCGGGCCGACGACGTGATGACGGTGCTGGAGACGGCGGCCGAGCGGGCCACCGACGCGCTGATCTTCTACTTCGCCGGACACGGCCTCTCCGACGAGGGCGGGCTGTACCTGGCCCTGAAGAACACCCGCAAGCCGCGGTTCGCGGCCCGCTACGACTCGGTGCACTACGAGTGGGTGCGCAGCGCCATGCTCCAGGGCGACTCCCCCGCCACCCGCCGGATCGTCATCCTCGACTGCTGCTACAGCGGCCAGGCGGCCGACGAGCAGATGGGCGTGGTGATGGGCGACGAGAACACCGACGTCCACGGCACGGTCGTGTGGGCCGCCACGACGCCGACCCGGCTGGCGGTGGCCCCGCGCGAGGCCACGTACACCGCCTTCACCGGCGAGCTGGTGCACACGCTGCACAGCGGCATCGAGGGCGGCGCCGAGGTGCTCGACATGGACACCATCTTCCGGCGGGTCAGCCGGAGCCTGGTCGCCAAGGGCTATCCGCAGCCGGACCAGCACAACCGTGCTCTCGGCGGGCAGCTGGCTCTGGTCCGCAACCGCGCCCTCGCCGGGCCGGCCGACGGTCGCGACGCGGGCCTGCCGGGCACGCCGGTGCCGGCGCTCGTGCGGGGGCGGGAGCGGGCTTTCGCACCGTTCGGCAGCAGCGCGTCCTGGGAGCCCTTCACCTGGGGCCCGCTCCAGACCGACCTGCTGGTCGTCGAGGGCGACGGCGAGAGCGTGATCCCGGAGGACTCGGTCCACGTACGCACCATCGACGAGGACGTCGAGCTGCCGGAGGACCTGTACGCGGTGCGGGCCCGGATCGAGGCCGAGCAGGACGCGAAGCGGCTGGCGGGCGAGCAGTACTTCTGGAACGGTCTCAACTACGCGGTCGACCGCGTGACGATCGGGCGGATCGCGGAGTCCGAGGCGCCGGAGATCTACATCCAGCTGCTGAACTCCGACTACTACAACTTCCAGGCCACGCAGCAGCTCGACGAGGTGCTCCCGGACGGCCTGACGGTCCGGGCCAAGTACGTCGACCCGTACGACCCGCTGGACGTGCCCGCCTTCATGGGCTCGTCCTTCGGCACGAACGTCGCGGTGATCACCCGGGACGAGAAGCTGATCGTCTCCCGGCGCAGCAACATGGTCGGCTCGCACCCGGGCACCTGGAACTCCTCGGCGAACGAGGCGCTGTCGAGGGTGGTGGACAACTCGGCCCGGCAGGCGCCGAACATCTTCAACGTGGCGCGGCGCGGGCTCAGCGAGGAGCTGGCCCTCAGCCCCGACGAGTACCGGCTGAACATGCTGGCGCTGACCATCGACAAGGGCACGCACCAGTGGGGTGCGCTGTTCATGGCGCGGCTGCGGCGGGTGACCTCGGACGAGTTCATCGCCCGCCGCTCGCGCGGGGTCTCGGACAAGTGGGAGCACGACCGGCACGAGCTGGTCGACTTCGAGATCGATCCGGTGACGCGGTTCATCTTCGACGAGGAGCGGACGGGGCTGTGGTCCCCGACCGCTCCGGGGCTCTTCTACCTGGCGCTGGTGAACAAGTACGGGAAGGTCGCCGTGGAGCGGGAGAGCGCGCGGGTGCTCCAGCGGATGCGGCGGGCCTAGCCAGGGGGTGCACGCGGGGTCAGGCCGGTCTCGCGTGCGCCTCGATGCCCGCCACCAGCAGGTCCAGGGCGAAGTGGAAGTCGCCTTCCGGGGCCTGACGGACCGTGCCGCAGCCGTGCAGGAACCGGCTGACCGCGAGGTGCGCGCCGGACCGCCGCGGCGCGGCCAGCCCGGTCGCGCCGAGCAACCGCATCAGGGCGGTGTCGAAGGCGCGGGCGTGCGGCCCGATGTTGGGGTACTCGGCCGACAGGGCCGGCAGCCACGGGTGTACGGCCAGCAGGCGGCGGTACCCACAGGCGAGCGCCCGCAGCCGGTCGGACCAGCTGCGGGCGCTCGGGACGGGGCTTGCGGGGGACCCGGGCTCGGGAGGCAGGGGGAGCTCGCCGAGGGCGGCGTCCAGGGCCAGTTCGAGCAGGTCGTCCTTGGTGTCGACGTACCAGTACAGGGACATCGCGGTGACCCCCAGGTCGGCGGCCAGGCGGCGCATGGAGAACCCTGCGAGGCCCTCCGCGTCGAGCAGCCGGACGGAGGCCGCCGTGATCTTCTCGCGGTCCAGCCCGGTGGGCTGCTCGCTGCGGCGTCTGGTCCCGGCGGCTGGTTTGGACGCCAGCCACACGCTGGTGCGGTCGGCCGCGGTCACCATGAGGCACCCTCCGTCCTGCGGGTCACCCGGGTGCGGTCCGGGGAGGACCGGCCCGGCCCGGAATGCCCGGTCCGCCCGTCTTGATGCTAGAGGGTGCCCCAGGTGAAGGGGCGGCTTTCGGGTGGGGCCCGGGTGCCGTCAGGCCTTCGGGGACGTCAGGTCGTAGAAGGTGGCGCCGCCGATGGTGACCTGGGTGAAGTTCTCGGTCACCCAGGCGCTCACGGAGCTGCTGGTGCCGCCGCCTCCGGGGCCGCCGCCCATGCCTCCGCCCATCCCGCCGCCGGCGATGAAGTAGTGGATGCGGCCGTCCTCGACGTACTTCTTGAACTGCTCCAGGGTCGGGGAGGGGTCGCTGCCGTTGAAGCCGCCGATGGCCATCACCGGCTTCTCGGTGGCCAGCTGGTAGCTCGCCGCGTTCTGGGAGCCGATGGCGGCCGCGACCCAGGTGTAGCTGCCGGCGTCCTTGCTCAGCGCCGCCTTGGCCGCGGCGCTGACGTTCGCGCCGTTGAGCAGGCCGCCCATGCCGCCGCCGGGGCCGCCGGCGCCGCCGCGGTCCGCGGTGCCGGGGAAGGTGCCGGTGGGGCCGGTGCCGGTGCCGGTGGGGGGCTGGCCCATCGGGAGGCCGCCCTGGGGGCCGCCCTGGTTCTGGCCGCCCTGGTTCATGCCGGGGGGCATGGCGCCCGTGCCGCCGCCGGGGAACTGGTTCCGGCCCTGGTTCTGGCCCTGCGGGCCGCCCCGGAAGTTCGGGGGCATGGCGAAGCGGCCGTCGTCACCGCGCGGGCCGCCGAAGCCGCCGGGGCCGCCCCGGCCGCCGGCCACCGCCGGGCCCGCGGTCACGATGGAGCCGGTGTGCCCCGTGTTCACCGTGGTCAGGGTGTACGCCAGCGGGCCCGCCAACGCCACCGCCAGACCCAGCGCGCCGGCGGCCAGGCCGGTGCGGCGCAGCAGCAGACCGGCCGCCGCGAACGCGCCGCCCACCAGGACGGCCCAGCGCAGCCAGGGCAGGTAGTCGGAGGAGCGGCCGAGGAGCACGTACGACCATCCGGCGGTCAGCAGGACGGTGCCGGCGAGCGTCAGCCGGGCGGCCACGGCCGCGCGCTCCTCCCACAGCACGCTCGCCCCCATCGCGACGAGCGCCGCGACGTACGGAGCCAGCGCCACCGTGTAGTACTCGTGGAAGATCCCCTGCATGAAACTGAACACCACCACGGTGATCAGCAGCGCCCCGCCCCAGGCCAGGAAGGCCGCACGGGCCATGGAGTCGAGCGCGTCGGTCGCCCGCTCGGCCCGCCAGGTCACCACCAGGCCGGCCACCAGCAGCACCAGGGCCGCCGGAAGCAGCCAGGAGATCTGGCCGCCGATGTCGGAGGAGAAGAGCCGGTCGATGCCGGTCTCGCCCCAGCCGCCGCCCTGACCGCCGCCCTGACCGCCGCCGCGGCCGCCACCGCCGACGCTGCCGGTCTCGTTGCCGTTGATCCGGCCGAGGCCGTTGTAGCCGAAGGTCAGCTCAAGGAAGGAGTTGTTCTGCGAGCCGCCGATGTACGGGCGGGACGACGCCGGCCAGAGTTCCACGATCGCGACCCACCAGCCGCCCGCGGCCACCATCGCCAGGCCGGCCAGCGCCAGCTGCCCCAGCCTGCGCCGGAGCGGGGTGGGCGCGCAGACGGCGTACAGCACGGCGAGCGGCGGCAGGATCACGAAGGCCTGGAGGGTCTTGGCGAGGAAGGCGAAGCCGAGCGCGACGCCGGCCCAGACCAGCCACTTCGTGTACGCGCCCTCCAGCGCGCGCAGCACGCAGTGGACGGTGACCGCCATCAGCAGCGTGAGGAGGGCGTCGGGGTTGTTGAAGCGGAACATCAGCGCGGCCACCGGCGTCAGCGCGAAGACCGTGCCCGCGATCAGGCCGGCCGCCGACCCGAACTGCCGCTTCACGGAGGCGTACAGGACGCCCACGGTGGCCACGGCCATCAGGACCTGCGGGAGGAGGATCTGCCACGAGCCGAGGCCGAACAGCCGTACCGACAGGGCCATCGGCCACAGGGCGGCCGGGGGCTTGTCGACGGTGATGGAGTTCGCGGCGTCGGAGGAGCCGAAGAAGAAGGCCTTCCAGCTCTCGCTGCCGGCCTGGACGGCGGCCGAGTAGAAGGAGTTGGCGTAGCCGGAGGAGCTGAGGTTCCAGAGGTAGAGCGCGGCGGTGGCCAGCAGGAGCGCGGCCAGCGCCGGCCGCTCCCAGCGGGTCCGTGCGGCCGCCGGGGCGGCCCGGACGGGCAGGGGTGCGGTGAGCACTGCGGTCATCGGATCGAGTCCTTCACGTCGGTGGTGCGGCGCTCGGGGAAGACCCAGGCGCGGAAGAGCAGGAAGCGCAGGACCGTCGCGGCGAGGTTCGCCGTGATGAGGACGGCCAGCTCGGTGCCGTGGGCGGGGGTGCTGGTCGCGGCGCCGAGCGCGGCGAGGGAGCCGCTGGTGAGGGCCAGGCCGATGCCGAACACGACCAGTCCCTGGGCCTGGTGACGTACGGCGCGTTCCCGGCCACGGACGCCGAAGGTGAGCCTGCGGTTGGCTGCCGTGTTGCCGATGGCCGAGAGAAGGAGGGCCGCCGCGTTGGCGGCCTGCGGGTCCAGGGCGGTGCGGAAGGCGGAGTACAGCAGCAGGTAGGCCAGCGTGCTCAGGGCCCCGACCACGCAGAAGCCGACGAGCTGCCGGGCCAGTCCGCGCGGTACGCCCTCCAGCGCCCGGTCGCGGGGGTCGTCCCCGAAGGGCCGGGCGAGGCGGTCCAGGGGCAGCGCGCCGACGGCCAGGGCCCGGCCCACCCGCCAGACGCCCTTCAGGTCCTCGGTCGCCGTCCGGACGATGTGGACGGTGGAGTCGGGGTCGTCGACCCAGTCGACCGGCACCTCGTGGATCCGCAGCCCGGCACGCTCCGCCAGGACCAGCATCTCGGTGTCGAAGAACCAGCCGGAGTCCTCGACCAGCGGCAGCAGCCGCTCGGCGACCTCGCGCCGGATGGCCTTGAAGCCGCACTGGGCGTCGCTGAAGCGGGCGGCGAGCGAGGAGCGCAGGATCAGGTTGTAGGCCCGGGAGATGAACTCCCGCTTGGGGCCGCGCACCACGCGCGAGGACGCCGCGAGCCGGGTGCCGATCGCGAGGTCGGAGTGGCCCGAGATCAGCGGGGCGACCAGCGGCAGCAGGGCGTTGAGGTCCGTGGAGAGGTCCACGTCCATGTAGGCCAGCACCGGGGCCTCGGACTGCGACCAGACGGTGCGCAGCGCCCGCCCGCGGCCCTTCTGCTCCAGGCGGTGGACGCGGACGCCGGGCACCGTCGCGGCGAGGCGGGCGGCCACCTCCGGGGTGCTGTCCGTGCTCGCGTTGTCGGCGATGGTGATCCGGAAGGCGTACGGGAAGGTGTTCGCCAGGTGCTCGTGGAGCCGGCGGACGCTGGCCCCGAGGTCCCGCTCCTCGTTGTAGACCGGGATCACCACGTCCAGCACGGGCGCGCCCGGCAGGTGGGCGGGCAGGTGACGCCGGGCCGGAAGGGTACCGGGGGAGAGGGCCGCTGCGGCCGGTTCGGTTCGCATGGTCCGACCCTCGCCAGACCCGCTGTCACCCCTGTGTGGTGAGACTGTGGCCCGCCTGTGAGTACGGGCGGCAGTCCGCGGCCGGCAGCCGCACCTGGAAGCGGGTCCGGCCCGGCTCGCTCTGCACGTCGACCCGGCCCCCGTGCGCCCCGACCACGGCCTGCACGATGGCCAGCCCCAGGCCGGTGGATCCGGCCTGGCGGGAGCGGGAGGCGTCACCCCGCGCGAAACGCTCGAAGACGTGGGGCAGGAGGTCGGGCGGGATGCCGGGGCCGTTGTCCTCGATCTCCAGCAGCACGGCGTGAGTCCGGGTGGATGTTTCACGTGAAACCGTCGTTTCACGTGAAACACGCGCCAGCACCGTGGTGTTGGGCGGCGTGTGCGTCCGGGCGTTGGCGAGCAGGTTGACCAGCACCTGCTGGATCCGGGCCGCGTCCGCCCGTACTTCGGCGGGCTCGTCCGGGAGTTCCAGGCGCCAGCGGTGCTCCGGGCCGGCCGCGCGGGCGTCGCTGACGGCGTCCAGCACCAGGGGGACGAGATCGGTGTCCTCGTGCTGGAGCGGGCGGCCCGCGTCGAGGCGTGCGAGCAGCAGCAGGTCCTCGACCAGTCCGGTCATGCGGGTGGCCTCCGACTCGATCCGCCCGAGGGCGTGCCGGGTGTCCGGGCCCACCTCCTCGCGGCCGCGCCGGGTGAGTTCGGCGTAACCGCGGATCGAGGCCAGGGGGGTGCGCAGTTCGTGGGAGGCGTCCGCGACGAACTGGCGTACCCGGGTCTCGCTCTCCTGGCGCGCGGTGAGCGCCGAACCCACGTGCCCCAGCATCCTGTTGAGAGCGGCGCCGACCTGCCCCACCTCGGTGCGCGGATCCGCCTCGGCGGCCGGGACTCGCTCGTGGAGCGCCACCTCGCCGCTGTGCAGGGGGAGTTCGGAGACCCGGGTGGCGGTGGCCGCCACCCGGCGGAGCGGGCGCAGGGCGACCGAGACCAGGGCCTGGCCGGCGAGTCCGGCCGCGAGGAGACCGGCGGCCGTGACGCACACCTCGACCACGATGAGCGTGGTGACGGTGGACTGGACGCCGGAGAGCGGGAAGCCGAGCACGAAGCTGCCGTCGGCGGCGGTGAGCACCCGGTAGTCGCCCAGTCCGGGGAGGCTGACCGTGGCCGCCCGGGTGTCGGCCTGGGCCGCGGCCTCCCTGAGCGCATCGGCCTGGGCCCGGGTGAGGGCCACCAGGCTGCCGGGGGCGGGCCCCCGGGCCACGCTGCGGCCGTCCTCGGTGACCGTTCCATCGGCCGCCAGGCGTGCGCCCACGGTGTCCAGGGGGCTGCCCGGGGCGGAGACGAAGCGGAGCGGGGGGCGGTCGGGGTCCCGGTCGCGGGACGACATCTCGACGGCGATCCGCAGCTGCTCGTCGAGCCGGCTCTCCAGGTAGGTGCGCAGGGCGAGGGTGGTGACCGTGCCGATGGCCGCGCCGACCACCGCGATCAGCGCCACGGCGGAGACCACCAGACGGGTCCGCAGGGACCACGGCCCCCGGGCGCGCAGCGGCCAGGGCCGCCGGGCACGTGCGGCCCAGCGGCCCTGTGACGTGCGGGAACGCGGTCTCGCGGGCACTACTCCCCCGGCTTGATCAGATAACCGGCCCCGCGCCTGGTGTGGATCATGGGAGTGCGTCCGGTCTCCAGCTTGCGCCGCAGGTAGGAGATGTACAGCTCGACCACGTTGGCCTGGCCGCCGAAGTCGTACGACCACACCCGGTCCAGGATCTGCGCCTTGCTCAGCACGCGCCTCGGGTTGCGCATCAGGTAGCGCAGCAGCTCGAACTCGGTGGCGGTCAGGTGGATCTCGTCCCCGCCCCGCGTCACCTCGTGACTGTCCTCGTCCAGCGTGAGGTCCCCGACGACCAGTACGGACTCGCTGCGGGCCGCGGCCGCCGCACCCGACCTCCGGACCAGGCCGCGCAGCCGGGCGACGACCTCCTCCAGGCTGAAGGGCTTGGTCACGTAGTCGTCGCCGCCGGCGGTCAGGCCGGCGATGCGGTCCTCGACCGCGTCCTTGGCCGTCAGGAAGAGGACCGGCACGTGCGGCAGCTCCCGGCGCAGCCTGCCGAGCACCGTCAGGCCGTCCATGTCCGGCAGCATGATGTCCAGGACCACCACGTCGGGCCGGAACTCGCGGGCCGCGCGTACCGCACCGGCGCCGTCCCCGGCGCTGCGCACGTCGCAGCCCTCGTAGCGCAGGGCCATGGAGAGCAGCTCGGAGAGCGCGGCCTCGTCGTCGACGACGAGGACCCTGCAGGGCCCGCCGTCGGGGCGGACGAGCTGCGTGGCGCGGGACGCGGACGTGGTGTGCGTGGTCGCGGTCATGATGCCCAGGCTGGCCCGGGCCGCTGAGAGCCCTCTTGCGCCAGTCTGTGAATTTCCTGAGAAAGCCCTCAGCGGCCTCCCGCGCCGGGCAGGCCGAAGAGGCGGGCGCCGTTGTCGTGGCAGACGGCACGCAGCCAGTCGTCCCCGAGCCCCAGGCGTTCGAGGGCCGCCAGCTGGTGCTCGTACGGGTACGGGATGTTGGGGAAGTCGGTGCCGAGCAGGATCCGGTCCCCGAGGTCGGCCAGCCTGTCCCGCGCCCCCGGCGGGAAGCCGGCCAGCCGCTCGGCGAAGTCGGTGAAGGCCATGGTGGTGTCCAGCCGGACCTCCGGGTACGCCCCGGCGAGGGCCAGGAAGTCCTCGTACTCCGGCATGCCCATGTGCGCGATCACCAGGGGCAGCCGAGGGTGGCGGGCGAGCAGCCGGGCGACCGGCCCGGGGCCGGTGTGCTTGCCCGGGGCCGGGCCGGAACCGCAGTGGATCACGACGGGCAGGCCGGCCTCGGCGAGCAGACCCCAGACGGGCTCCAGCAGGTCGTCGTTGGGGTCGTAGCCGCCGACCTGGAGGTGCGCCTTGAAGACCCGGGCGCCCTGCTCCACGGCTCCCCGCACGTACGCCGCCGCCCCGGCCTCCGGGAAGAAGGTCGCGGTGTGGAGGCAGTCGGGGGTCCGGGCGGCGAACCCGGCGGCCCAGGAGTTCAGCCAGGCGGCCATGTCGGGCTTGTGCGGGTAGAGCATGGAGGTGAAGGCGCGCACCCCGAACCGGCGCAGCAGCGCGACGCGTTCGTCCTCCTCGTGGCGGTAGGTGATGGGCCACTCGACGCCGGTCAGCGGCCCGGCGGAGTCGAAGTAGTCCCAGACCTTGGCCAGCACCCGCTCGGGCATGAAGTGCGTGTGGACGTCGACCAGGCCGGGGATCCCGAGGCGGTCGCGGAAGCGGCGCACCGCCCCGGCGGTGGACCCGGCCGGGTCGTCCGCAGGCTCAGCGCTCCCGCACAAAGCCGTGGCTCCGTTCGACCGTGCCGACGTGCAGGGTGTAGCTCTCGTACCACTCGTCGCGGCCGCGCTTCTGCGCCTGCCGGTGCTCCAGATCCGTGCGCCACTGCTGCAGGGCCTGCTCGTCGCGGAAGTACCCGACGGTGATGCTGAGGCCGCCGGGCGTGTGGGCGTTCTCGTGACCGAGGTAGCCGGGTATGGCCCTGACCAGCTCGCCCATCCGGGTCGAGGTCTCGGCGTAGCCGACGGGCTCCTCGGTGCGGACCGAGGTGAACACGGCCATCAGGTAGGGGGTTCGAAGGCGGGAAGCGGCTGGATGCTCATGCCGACCACCTTCCGGTGCGGAAGATCCCGGTGTCCACGGTCGCCGCCCGAAGGGATCCAAGATTTGACCTTGCCGCTCAGAACAGCCCCTCCTGCTCCTCCCTCGCCTCCTCGGCAGGCCGCACCGGTACGGACGTCCGCGCCCCCTCCCCGGCCGCGGCCAGCACCCAGCCGCTGAGCAGCCGGGTGTCCACGACGAGCCCGTCCGCGAAATGCAGGTCCGGCCCGGCGGCACCGGCAAGCCACCCGGCGACCGCTCCGCCCGGCACGAGCCCCGCCACGACCCCGGTGGGCCGCGGCAGCCCGTCGAGCCCGAACGCGTCGGTGTGGTCGGCCACTTCGCAGGGCAGCCGCTCCAGGGTCTCGGCCCAGCCGGGCAGCGCGGTGGCCCGCCCGTGCAGGCCGGCAACCTCGGCCGCCCGCTCGGCGAACGGCGGCAGCACGGCCCGTACCGCCCGCTTGCGCGCGTACGGGATCCGGTCCGGCACCCCGAGGGCCGCCCGCAGCAGCTCCTCCGTACGCCGGGCCGCCATCAGCGGGCCGCGCCCGAGCCAGGTGTACGCGACGGCCCCCTGCTCCAGCAGCCGGGCGGCGCCCCGCTCCTCCGCGGTGATCCCGACCTTGGTCATCCCGGGGCCGAACCAGGCCAGGTAGACGCGGTACGTCCGCGGGTCCGCGGCATTGGTGTCCGCCGCCACGGAGAAGGACCGGTCCAGCCGCGCGCACTCGGTGCACTGGTCGCGCCCCGCGCCCGCCGGGATCTCCCGCGCGCCCGGGCAGGGCGTCCACCGGCCGGCCCGCCAGACCCCCACGCAGCGCCGGGCGCCCTCGGCGGTGAAGGCCAGCCGCCGTCCGGCGGCGAGCGGGCTCTCGCGGGTGCCGCGCCCCGGAGCGGACCAGGTCAGGGCCGGTCCGGCCGCCGTCCAGCGCATTCCGGTGCACCACCACATTCGGATCTCTCCCCCCGTCCCGGCGATCACGCGCGCCTGACGGCAACGACAGAGGGCCCCGGACTTTCGTCCGGGGCCCTCTGGCTGGTGCACTCGGCAGGATTCGAACCTGCAACCTTCTGATCCGTAGGCGGGTGCCCACTACCGCCCTGAGCGCTCTGGGAAGTGTCTGCGGCCGAACTCCGCAGGTCCCACGCCCACCAGGGTACGCCCGTGTCCGCCGACGTTGATGTCAGCAACTGATGTCAGACAGGCCAACCCACCTGCTTGCTCGTCAGGTGTGAGTTTCAGGATGGAGGCCCACGAGACCGTGAAGCCTGGGCAGGATAGCTGTCATGAACGCTACGGAGCTCGCGTCCTTGGCTTCGGCCGCTATCACCGCTGTGGGCGTCCCAGCCATCTATTGGCAGGCGAGGAACGCGGCCAAAGCGGTACACGTGCCAGTGGCGGCAGCCGATATTACTGCCCGCGCTCAGCATGCCCAGGCTCGACTGGCGGCGCAACGTACGGCCTATCTTGATCTGCTTCGGGCAATTCGCAACCTGCGCGATACTTACGCCAGAGTGAGAGCTGACGCGCACCGATGGGATCGCGTTCTGTCAAGTAGAGAAGTGACCGATGCACAGCGGGCCGACGCAGAAGAGGCGAGGAGTAGCCGCGCCGAGAGTGTGGGCGCTGCGTATAAGACGCTCAACGACGCAATGGCCACAGTGGCCCTAGAAGGGCCAGACGATCTGACACCTCTCCTCGAACCCTTTAACCGATTTGGGGCGATGGTTTACGGCGCCCATATCCTACCTGTCGACGTATTGAGTAGCCCCGCAGCCATCCTCCATGACCAGTTTTGGCAAGACTACGAGAGGGCGGAACGCCAATTCGTCACCGCCGCTCGCACCTACCTCAATGACGGTCGCGGAGATACAAATTGAATTGATGAGGCTCGCGTGGCGCGTGGGCCGCTGCATCTCACTGTGTCACTTTCCTGGGTGCACTCCGATGCTGATCCCTGCGGCCATTGCCAACGCCCCGCTAGACACGCCGGCAAAAGGCGATGGCCGCGTCATCCCCCGCCTTATAGCGGGGCCAGCGCTGGCCGTGCGGGTCCATCGCCTCCACCTCTCGTACGCTGCGGATCAGGGACACAGGCCCCTCCTCGCGCAGCTTGTCGAGAACCCCTTCCCAGGTAGCCATCCGATACTCGGTAACAAGCCGGGAGACGCCGTCCGACATGACGGCAGCGGACCGGACGCCGTCCGCAGGAGTGGTGCCAACCAACGCATGAAGAGCGGCTTCGGGAGTCGACGCCGCCACCCAGTAACCGTCCTCCGTGTTCCGGATCGCCCGTTGCGCAGCCACCAGCCTGGCTACGCTCGCCCGATGTTCCGGCGTCCCAGTCTGGAATTGCTCTGTCTCCGTGCGCAGGTCGCGGCACACGTCGTCCACCCGAAGGTCAGTCAGTACCGTCACGCCGCTGTCGCCTTCAAGGATCACGGGCGAGTCCGCAAGAACGAGGTGATCGAAGCTACCCGTCCGCTCTCGCAGGATGGCCACCGTCGCGGACGGAGTACCGGGGTTCTTCAGGTCGCACTCCGGGTGAAGCCGGGCCACCCTGTCCAGCGCATCGGCCAGCCCATCCGTCAACTGCCGGTCGGACTCCGCCAGCGCCGCCACGAGATGGCCGCCGAGCTGGGCGACGTACCACGGCACACCATGTCGACAGCCGGTGTCCAGCCCGGCGGTGCTGAGGCCATCGAGCACCACGGCAAGGGTTGGGGTGCCGGCTACCCAATCTTCATTGGGCGCCAGCCCCCCAGCTTCGGTCGCAACGCTGACGTACATGTCACGCCTCGTGTCGGTAGATCGGACTGACTCGCGTGCTCTCCAGGACCTCAAGTGTCTTGGGGTCGTAGCGGCATGAAATCAGCGTAGAGAAGCGGCGGGTGCGAACGTCGCGGTAAAGCTCCGGAAGATGGTTTTCGAGGTAATGAACTACCCCATTGGCTCCAATCGCGTGAATCCCCGCGATGTAGATGAAGGTTCCCTTCCCGTCCAGTCGCGGAAGACGGGCCAGGTACCCGACATCACCTGCCGAACCGTCCTCATCCATTGGTGATCTGTAGACCTCCTCGGTCTTCAGGTCCACCAGGTGCCACGCTCGGTCCTTCTGAAAGCGCAGATTGTCGTCACCTTCAAGCACCTGCGCCACGATCGGCGAGAGCCGCGGGCCGCAGACCACGACGTGATTGTCCCGATTCAGGTTGACGATTCCCGTGGGCGGAATCACCTCGTACTGCGCGTCCAGCTTCAGGGTGCCGAACAGCTTGCGCAGGTGCTCGAAATTGTCGAGATCTTCGCGAGCGACCACCTCACCCATTTCATCCGGGGCTTTTCCGGCCTCGTACTTCCCACCTAGGGAAATAGTCATGAGGTCCGTCCCGAAGAAGGCGCGCTCAGGCGGCGGCCCCTGGGCGGCCAGCTGACCCACTCGTCCGCGGCTGACGCCCAGTAGAGCCGCGATCTCCGACTGAGACATGCCCGCAGCAGCGGCCTCCTCAATGGCCTCTCGCCGGATGCGGGACAACTCCGTGACTCGGCCCTGGTAGTCGGCCATCAGGGCAATCGCCGCCTTGGCTCGCTCGACGGGGACCTCGACCTGAGCCACCTGCTCGATCTCTACGTGCACCTAGAACCTCCGCGCTTAGGGGGTCTAGCAACCATACCGCGAGGGGGGCTTGACGACCACGGCAAGGAGTCCCTACCTTGGCTACCAGGTCAGCGCATAGACCCCCTAGGCAGCGATTGCCGAGGGACTCTATGCGGCCGTTGACCTGCTGAAACTTGCACGACAAGAGGCCCCACAGAGGGGTCGAGGGCGCCGGAATCCCTTGGCAACCGGACGGCAGTCTCTGCCTACCAACGAGAGCCCGTGTTCTCGGAAAGAGACGACAAGCAATGTGTTCAACCCCCCGCGGCTCATCAGCCGCGGCTGGTTGCCTCCTCTGCCCGTCTGGTGCCGTCGGCGCTGTACGGGCGGGGTTGAGGGGAGCCGGTGTTTGACCTGCTTCACCTACGAAGTGCGCCCCCGGTGCTGGAACACCGGGGGCGCTGTTCGGTCCCGTTCCTGGTGAGAGGAGCAAGACCCGATGGAGTCCATCGTTGCACGTCACATGGGTGTTACCGCGCTGCCGGCCGGCCTTGAGCCGACGGCCGCGGAGCTGGACGCGATTGAGCTGGAGCTGCCGCTGATCCTGGCGGAGCGCGATGAGCTGGACGCGCAGATCATGGTGCTGGACCGGGTGCCGTCCGAGGTGGACCTCACCCGGCTGCGGAGGGCGCGCCGGCGGGTGCTGGCGGCCCGCACGGCGCTGGAGAACCGGGCCGCGGCGGCCCCGGGCGGTGTCGCGTGAACCGCATCGTCTTTTGGGCGCTTGTCGCGCCGTGCGTGGTGGCGGTGGTCTGGGGTGCGCTCAACGGTAACCAGGACCTCGTCAGCCTGGGTGTCATCGCCGAGGCCATCGTCATCGGCGTCAACTACCTGCTGATCCGGGCCGACGAGCACGAGGGCGGTGGCGTATGAGCGCCACTGGTAAGCCCCTGGGGCGCGGCGGCCGGAATCTCCTTGTGGGGGCGCTCGTCGTCGTGGTGCTGATGGCGTTCCGGGTGTCGTGGAATGCGCTGCGGGATGTGGCTCGAACGATCGGCGCCGATGACACCGCCGCCATGCTGTACCCGTTCGTGGTCGACGGCCTGATGGCCCTCGCACTCGTGGCCGCGCTCGTGTTGACCGGCGACGGTCGGCGGTTCGCGCTGCGGGTGCTGGCCGCCTATACGGCCGCGTCGCTGGTGCTGAACTACGTGCACGGTCTGCACGGCACGTCGGGTGAGTGGGCGCGGCTGGCGGAGTCGGATGCGCTGAACTGGGCGCTGGTGCTGCTTGCCGCGTCGCTGCCGGTCGGGTCGATCTACTTCGGATCCGACCTCGTCGGCAAAGTCCTCCACCACCGACCGCCCACCGGATCGGATGTGGAGGAATCGACACAGGATCCCGCAAATCAGTCCATGTCTGACCTGCCCGAGTCGGCCCCCGCAGGACCCGCCCCGGCGCCGGAGCCCGCGCTGCCTGAGTTGGGTGACGACGAGGTGTTCGTCATGGACGGGGGCGTGCCGGTTGCGGTGATGAAGTCGGATCGGGTGGCTGCTGCCGATCGGCCGCGTCCTCGTCGGGCGACGGGTCGGGTGCCGGAGTCGGCCCGCACAACACGCACGGTCCGTACGGCGGATGAACTGCTGGCTGAGGCTCGGGCGTTGACGGAGTCGTGGTCGGTGAAGGAGCTGACCGCGGACCGGCTGCGGCAGACGCTGCGTACGTCTCCGGCGAACGGTCGGATGCTGCGCGACACCCTCCGGGCGGAGCGTGAGCGGAACGCCGCGGCTGAGGCGGTGGCCGTCTCGTGAGCGCGATACCCGTCTACACCTGGCGCCTAGCTCCGGACGGCCTGGCCACCCGCCGCCAACTGCGTGCCCTGGGCCTGCGGCCGGGCGGTCAGCCGGTGGTGGGGCAGGTGGAGCGGCCCCGCTACCGGCGGCCACCGCTGGTCGCCTACCTCTACCGCGTCGACCAGGCACTGCCGGTACGGCCGATGACCGCCCGCAAGTGGGGCGCTCTGGCGCTGGCGATGCTCGCCCGCCGTACCTGCCCCGCCTGCCGGCGTGACGCCGGATACGTCATCCCCACCTCGCTCGGCATGTGCGTGACCTGCGCGTACCCCGAAGGGAGCCCGTCGTGAATCACCTGCCTGAACCCGCTTCGGTCGTCCGCCTCCCGGACGGCACTTACACCTACGCCGACCAGCTCCCTGCCGCCTACAGCGGGCAGCAGGTGGTGCACCAGCACATCCACCAGGCCCCGCCCGACCGCACCGTTCAGCGCATCGCGCTGGGCTCCGGGGTCGGTGCCGGCGCGGTCGCGGCCGGGGTCTACTTCGGCCCCCTCCTCGTCGGCGCACTCACTGCGATCGCGGCCAATCTGGCCATGCTCGCGTTCCTGGCTGCGGTCCTGTGCTGGGGCGTGGTCACCGTCGTTCGCAGCGTCGGCGGTACCGAGGGCAAGGCCGCGGCCAAGAACCTGGCCAAGGCCCGATCCCGGAAGCGGCGGTGAGCGTGTTCGCCGCCGGAGACCGGGTGCTGATCGTGGCCTGCGAGGACGACCCGCGGGCCGTGGGCCGCACGGGCCGGATCCTCGATGAGGTTCCCCCGGGCCCGCTGACCGGCGGCCGCTGGACCGTCGCCGGGATCAGTTGGCTGATCGCCCCGGTGCTGTGCCACGCCCATGAACTGAAGAAGACCGGACGCTGCCCCTCAGGGAGTCCTCATGACCGGTAAGGCCCAGAAGGACCCGCAGTTCACCGCCCGCGAGAAGGCCCAGCTCGCCTGGTACATCGCCCGGATGGCCAAGCGCGGTATCGCCTCGCAGACCGTCTATCAGGGCGACTTGGAGCGCAGGGTCGAGCGCATCATCGACGGCGCCCGCGAGCGCGAGGAGCGCGAAGCCGCGCAGGCCGACAAGGGCCGTAGGTCCCGCTAGCTGTGCCCCGGGGCGGCCGTCACCCGGCCAAGGAAGCCGGCCGCCCCGGGCCCTGCCCCGCTCATCACGAGACACGACAGGACATTCAGCATGCCCGAGAACGTCGTCCCCCTCTTCAAGACCCCCACCGAGCCTGCCGCCGAGCCCCTTACCCTCGTTCCGCCCGCCCCGGAGTCGTCGTTCGGTGCGCGTTCGGTGCGGGTGTTCAAGCGCACCCTGGCCGCGATGCGCGACGCGGTCGTCAACGACCGGACCCAGACCGCGGCCCGCATGTTCGTCCGCCACGGCCTCTACGTCCTGGGCGGCGCCCGGATCGCGTTCCGCCGCGCGTGGGACGGGCGGACCGGGTCTCGCTACCAGCGGATGATCCGGGCCGCGGAAGCGGCGGGGAACTGGGAGGAGGCCAAGGAGTGGGAGGACCGCCTGCACCGCTTCCGCTCCGACCGCCACCGCCGCCGCATGGACCTGATCAAGGCACCCCAGGACGTCGCCCGCAACGCCCTCTACGCCCTGCTCACGGCCGTCGGCGGTCTGCTGGGGCTGGGGATCGTGCTGGCCATAGCGAACAAGGACGCCGCCTACACGGTCGGCCCGCTGCTGGCGGCCATCGAGCTGATCCGCTGGGTCACCGTGGTCGGCACGGTGGTGTGGGGGCCGCTGGTGACGGTCGGCCCGTGGGCCGTGCTCGGTGCCCTGTGGGGCTTGGGTCGCCACCAGCAGACCGCACCTCAGTGGGCCCTGCCCGCCCAGCAGCGCGACGACGCCGGCGCTCCGATCACCCCCTCCATCGTCGTCACCGCGCTGCGGGACCTGGGCATCGGACCGCTGCGTAAGGCGATCAAGGACATGGGCGACGCGGGTGCCGCGATGCTCGGGCCGATCCGGATCGCCGGATGCGGCGTAGAAGTCGACGTCACCCTCCCCTCGGGAGTATCGACGGCTGAGGTGCAGGGACGGCGCAGGAAGCTTGCCGAGAACCTGGCCCGGCACGAGCACGAAGTGTTCATCACCCTGCCGGCCGCCGCCCGCACCGTGCGGCTGTGGATCGCCGATTCCGGCGCGCTCGACGAGCCGATCGGCCCCTCCCCGCTCGTCCTCGACGACACCCTGAAGGCCGACTACAAGTCGGGCCGCGCCCCGTGGGGTCAGGACCTGCGCGGGGACGGCGCGCTGATCAGCCTGTATCAGCGGATGCTGCTGATCACCGGCCTATCCAACCAAGGCAAGACCGCCGCCCTCCGCGCACTGGCCCTATGGCTGGCACTGGACAAGACGGTGGAGTTCCGGATCGCTGACCTCAAGGGCGTCGGGGACTGGGGCATGTTCGACGGACTCGCCACCACCCTCATCCAAGGGCCGACCGACGAGCACGTCATCGACGCCACCGAAATGCTGGAGGCCGGGGTCGCGGAGATGGAACGCCGCATCCAGGCCCCGGCCGGCACGGTGTTCCCGCCGCTGGTCCTGATCGTGGATGAGGCGCAGGTGGCGTTCATGTGCCCGGCCGTCGGCGCCGACAAGCGGCCCTACGGCGGGTCCAAGGCCACCTCGCGCTACTTCATGGCCGCGCGGAAGATCCACAACCAGGGCCGTGCTGTGGATGTGCTGCTGTGGGAGGGCACGCAGGACCCCACCGACCAGAACCTCCCCAAGCTGGTCCGCGAGGGCGCCCACACCCGGATTTCTCTCGCCCTGGGCACCGAGTCTCAGGCCCGCATGGCGCTGGGGGACAAGGCCGTCGACGGCGGAGCGGCCCCGCACCTGCTGCGCCAGGGGCTGGACAAGGGGATTGTGGTCGTCGCCTCCGACGGCATCAAGATCCCGGCCGGGCAGGCCTCCATCACGGTCCGCACGCACTACATCGACACCGACCAGGCTGGCGAGGTGGCCCACCGGGCCAAGGCCCTGCGCAACGGCATCGTCACCGTCCACACGGTGGCGGACGCTGCTGAGTACGACCCGCTCGCGGACATCGCGACCGTCCTGGGCGCCGAGGCCCGCGTGCTCACGCAGGAGGTCCTCAAGCGGCTCGCCGCGCTGAACGAGAAGGCGTACGGGCGTTGGTCGTTCATCGACCTCAAGCGCGTCCTGGACGGCACCGGCGCCGAGCCCTACAAGTCCGACGGCCGCATGGTCATCGGCCGTGACCGCATCGCCCGCGCGCTCACCAACCGCGGGGACGACGGTTCCGCTTCCGCTGCCGAGTAGAGGGATCCGCACCCCGACAGAGCAGGGAGGCAGGGAGAACTCCCTGACAGGCTCCCTGAGCCGCCTCCCTGGCACTGACCTGCGCGAATGATCCGCCAGGGAGGCAGGGAGGCGCCGCAGGTCAGACCCCCGAAACCCCCTCCACAGCCACTCCGGCAGGGGGTGGCCCAACTCCCTGAGTGCCACCCGGAAGAGATTCCGTTTCACCCCAGACAAGCCGAGAGCGGCCCCCCTCACGCCAATGACCGGGGCCGCTCTCATCCAGCACAACTGGAGGCAACCAGCATGACCCAACCCACCGACAACCCGCGAGACCCCCACCGCACGGCCTTACCCGCCCACCTGCGCACCGCGCTCTGGCTCGCCGGGATCGGCCTGCCCGTCCTGCCGCTGCGAGAGGGCAAAGGCCCCTTCGGGAACTGCCGGGCCTGCACCCGCTCCGCGTGCGGGGACCGCCCGCACATGAAGGCAGCCGGCCCCTGCCAGTGCCCCGCCCCCTGCCACGGCTGGGCCGCAGCCACCACCAACGCGGACGTCCTCACCTCCGCCGCGTGGGCGGGAGCCTGGCGACAGGCCCATGCGGTCGCCTACCACCCCGGCGGCGCCGGACTCACCGTCGTCGACCTCGACAACACCGCCGCTGTGGCGTGGGCCCGCGAGAACCTCCCCGCGACCAAAACCGTGGCCACCACCCGCGGGGAGCACTGGATCTACCGAGGCGCCATGCGATCGGCCAACGGCGTCCGCCCCGGCGTCGACCTCAAGTCGACCATGGCGTACGCCCGCTGGCGCGGCCCCGGCACCGGAACGATCACAGAGCTGCCGGATGCGGTGCGCGCCCTGGTCGTGAAGGAGCCCGCCGCGGTCCGACCGGCACCCAGCTCCGTACCCCTGCCGGTCGGGGGCGGGGAGTGCCGGCACCGTTCGCCCGTCTACTTGGAGCGGGGTATCGCCATGGCAGAGCAGCGCATCACCGACGCCGGGAGCGGGGTGCACAGCACGGTGTACGGGACGTTCCTGGCGGTGCTGTCCGCGCACGGCCGGTGCGGCTGCCTCACCGACGCCCACATCAAGCGCTTGTTCACCGCCGCGCAGACCCGGGGTGAATCCCTGCGGCACTGCGAGGACGCCTGGTCCAACGCCGCCGCAGCTCTGGGGATGTGACATGCCTGAGGAAGAGAAGAACCCCGCTCGCGAGGTCATCACCGACTACGCCCAAGCCCACTTCCGGTACTTCCGCACCGTCGACGGCACCGTCTACGCCCAGCGCAACGGCCACCCCGTGGCCCGCCCGATCCGCTCCCAGGGCACCACCGGCAGCCACCGACAGGAACTCATGGTCGGCCTGTTCCGCGACGGGGTCGGCGTCTTCAACGGAACCGCCCTGAAAGAGGCACTGGACTTGATCGAAGCACTCGCACTCACCGAGGACGTCCAACCCGTCCACATCCGCGTCGCCCCCGGATACGACGGGGCAACCTGGCTGGACCTGGGCCGCGACGACGGCCAGTCGGTGCGCATCCACCCCAACGGCTGGGACATTCGCACGCCCGACCCCCGCGAGGTCTGCTGGCGCCGTACCCAGCTCACCGGCGAACTCCCCCTCCCGGCCAAGGACACCGACGGCAAGGGCATCGACCTGCTGATGCGCCTGGTCAACTTCTCCTCCGCGCAGAGCGAGGGCCTGGCCCTGGCCTGGCTCGTCGGCTGCCTCGGCCCTGACGTCCCCGTCCCGGCCCCGTTCCTCACCGGCCCCCAGGGGGCGGGCAAGTCCACCGCGGGCAAGATGCTCGTGCGGATCATCGAGGGCATGAGCGGGGACCTGCGCCGCCCGCCCAAGGACGAGGAGAACCTGATCACCGCGGTGGCCGCGGGGTGGATCACCGGGCTGGATAACCTCTCCCACCTCGGCCCGGACCTCTCCGACCTCATGTGCTGCATCGTCACCGGCGCCGAGAACATCAAACGCGCCCTGTTCACCGACGGCGACGTCGTCCGCGCCCGCTACCGCCGCCCGCTCCTCCTGACCGGTATCGACGTGGGCGTGATCCGCCCCGACCTCGCCGAACGCCTCCTCCCCCTCCGCCTCGAACGCCCCCGCATGCGGCGGACCGAAGAAGAGCTATGGACGGAGTTCGCGCGGGACCTGCCCGTGATCCTCGGATCCGTGCTCGACCTCGCCGTCAGCGTCCGCGCCGCCCAGGCCGACATCCCCACCGACCTGCGCATGGCCGACTTCGCCCACCTGTGCGCGCAACTGGATGCCGCACGCAGCTTCGGTGCGCTGGACGCCTACCGGGCCAGCCTGGACGACCTCAACGACGACGTCATCGAAGGCGACCTCCTCGCCCAGACCGTCCTCAAGCACGCCGCCGACACCCAACCGGGCACCGAAACCCGCATGACGTCGGCAGAGTGGCTGCATGCGCTGACTCAGCTCTACACGGGCGAGGACTGCCGGCCCCTCCCCAAGGGGTGGCCCACCACCGGAAAAGTCCTCTCCGACCGCCTCAAGCGCCTCCAACCCGTCCTCGCCGCACGCGGCGTACTCGTCGACTGGGGCCGCACCCGCGCCGCCCGCTACATCGCCATGACTCGCCCCACGCCCCCGCAGGACCAGCAGACGGACCTCTTCTAGCCCCCGCGCCCCACAGGGCTCAGCCGCACAAGCAAGAGGAGCACCCCCGCCCCGGCGCGGGCGGTGCTCCTCTTGCTGTTCGGCGGCCGCGCCGCCGCCCAAAGGGCGTGCCGCTTGCGGCTCCGCATTCACGCCCGAGGCGCGCACAACAACAGACCCAGGCCCCCTCTTTTTCCTAAGTAGGAAGACGCTGCGTCACCTGCGTCACGACCACCCCGAAAACCGGGCCTGACCTGTATCAACAGGCGTGACGCAGAGCCCAGATTTGTGCGTCACGCTTCGTCACCTGCGTCACGCCGTGACAGACGACTCCGTCACCGGTGACACAGCGCCCAGGACCCTGCGTCACGCAAACCCGCAGGTCAGCGCCCCCAATGACGCTAGTGACGCCATGACGCAGAAATCCCAACCTCGGACACACGCGCCGCAGCCCTGCCCCACGCCCACCACCCCGGCGGATCCATCTCCAGGAGGCAGCCGTGCTTTCTGCCCTGCCCACGACCCATCAAGCGCTCACCGTCCCCGAGGCGATGGCCGCCCTGCGGTACAGCCGCAGCAAGGTCTACGACCTGATCCGCTCGGGAGCGCTGGCCAGCTTCACCGAGGGGCGCGCCCGCCGCATCCCCGCCGATTCCCTGCATACGTACATCCGCACACGACTTGAGGAGGCTGCCTGATGGCCAAGCGACGCGCCAACGGCGAGGGCACCATCACGAAGCGCAGCGACGGCCGTTACCAGGCGGCTGCCTACGTCTTCCGGCCCGACGGCACGCGCGTACGGAAGTTCGCCTACGGCAAGACCCGCGAGGAGGTGAACGCCAAGCTCATCGAGATGCAGGAGAAGACCCATAAGGGCATCCCTGCCGCCACGTCCACGATGGCGTTCGGGGACTACCTGACCTACTGGATCTCCGCAGTAGCGCCGAACCGCCTGAAGCCCGCGACCCTCAGCAGCTACGAGGGACTGACCCGGCTCTACATCCGGCCGGCACTCGGCAAGAAGAAGCTAAACCGGCTGTCGCCCGCGGACGTACGGCTGTTCCTGACCGACTTCCGGAACGGCTGCCTGTGCTGCCTGCGCGGAGCTGACGCAGAGCGCCCCGAGGGGGAGCGGAACTGCTGTGCGGTGAACCGGTGCTGCAAGCGCAGCCCCTCCGCCCGGACCGTACAGTACGTCCACGCCGTGCTGCGCTCCGCACTTCAGCACGCCATCCGTGAAGAGCTCATCGCGCGCAACGTCGCCCGGATCGTGGAGACCCCGACCGTGAAGAGGGAAGAAGTGCAGCCGCTGAACGCAGGTGAGGCCCGATTGCTCCTCAAGGCCGCGCAGCCGCACCGCCTGTACGCCCTGTGGCTGCTGCTGGTCTCCACCGGACTGCGCCGCGGGGAAGCGCTGGCGCTCACCTGGTCGGACATCGACCTTGCCGCCGGTCAGCTTCGGGTCCGCCGGAACCTCCAGCGGATCCGACGAGAGCTGATCTTCGGCACGCCCAAGACCGCCCGGTCCCTGCGGACCGTCTCGCTGCCGAAGCGGTGCGTGGAGGCCCTGAAGGTGCACAGGGCCGCGCAGGAACGCGAACACAAGATCGCAGGGAAGAAGTGGCAGCCGCTGGGGCAGCAGCCGAGTGGGCTGATCTTCACCACCCCGACCGGTCGGCCGACCGATCCGCGGAGCCTGAACCGCATGCTCACGCTGCTGTGCGCCAAGGCTAAGGTCCGGCGGGTACGGGTACACGACCTGCGGCACACGTGCGCGTCGCTGCTGCTCGCGCAGGGGGTCGACGCCCGCACGATCATGGAGACGCTGGGGCACAGCACGATCACGATGACGCTGGACACCTACGCCCACGTCATGCAGGCGACCCTGAAGGCCGCAGCGGACCGCATGGAAGACGCTCTGGGGCTCGATGATCCACCCGAAGAGGGGACCGACGAGTCGGCGGAGCCGACGGCCGCCTGAGCGGGCCAGGGGTGCGCTGATGTCACCCGCTGATGTCAAGAGCCCCCCGGGTGATCCCGGGGGGCTCTTGAGCTGGTGCACTCGGCAGGATTCGAACCTGCAACCTTCTGATCCGTAGTCAGATGCTCTATCCGTTAAGCTACGAGTGCTTGTGCTTCCCGGGGTTTTTCGCCCCGTTGGCCTTGCGAGAACAACAATACATGGACCTCGCCGGGACGCGAAATCCGTTATCCAAACCACCCCTGACCTGCGGAAACGCCAAACCGAGCGGATGTGGGGGCGGGCCCGGGCCGCCGCCGGACGGGTGATGGGACGGGGCCGGTTGCGCCACAGAGCGCCGTCAAGGTGTGAACCCGGCGGAGCCGCGGGCGGACTCGCGTGGCCGGGAACGACCGAAGCCCCGGTCCTGGGGACCGGGGCTTCGGTGATCACAGCGCGGAGGCGGAGGGATTTGAACCCTCGATGGGCTTTAAGACCCAAACCGCATTAGCAGTGCGGCGCCATAGACCGGACTAGGCGACGCCTCCAGCTCACCCTCGCGTACGGGGGTGCGTGCAGATGATGACACAGCTCACTGGCTGGTCACCAATCCACCCCCACGGTACTAGGCGCGGGCCGATCAGAGCAAAGCCTTAGGCGGGTGAGTGCGGGCCGGGTCCGGGCGGTGCGGAAGCGCGGCGGGGCGTGCGGCGGGGCGCCGCGCAACGTCCACCGCGCCGGCTCGTTGGGCACGCGTACGACCGCCTGCCCTCCGGGAGCGTCATGCTGCGCCACCTCGCCCTCGCCGCCTTCGCGTCCGCCGTAGCCGCCGGGCCCCTGCCGCCGCTGCCGTCGCTCGGGCTGCTGGAGCCTCCGCCCGACGAGCTGACCGTCGCCGTGTCCGGGAGCGGGAGCTCGCTGGACGGCACGTACACCCTGGAATGCGCCCCGCCCGGGGGCAGCCACCCCAAGGCCGCCGAGGCCTGTGCGCGGCTCGACCGGCTGTCGGGCGAGAAGGCGGATCCCTTCGCCCCCGTCTCGAAGCGTCAGTTCTGCACGATGGTCGACGGCGGGCCGGCCCGGGCCCGGATCACCGGCACCTGGCGGGGCAAGCGGATCGACGCCTCGTACGACCGGAAGAACGGTTGCGAGATCAATCGGTGGAGGGAATTGGAACCTGTCCTTCCGACGGCGCGCTCCTGACCAGGCACGGCGCGCGGAAGCCGGCCGATCCGGTGAGAGCTCCCCCTCATCCGCCGCCGCCCGCCGGGCGGGTGCCCTTAGACTCCTCCCGTGACATGCCGGTAGTCAGGGAGGAACCGTCCACGTGAGCAGCAGGCCATCCCGAGGCGCTGCTCGCCTCGCAGCGATACTCGACGCACTGCCGGACGCGCTCCTGCTCGTCAACGCCAACGGCACGGTCGTCAACGCGAACTCCATCGCGCTCGAGGTCTTCGAGTCCCCCGGCACCGGTCTGGTCGGGCGCGGGCTCCTGTCGCTGCTGCCCGAGTTCGACTCCAAGCTGATCCCCGGTTCGATGCGCCGCCCCGGCGACGAGGAGCCCGGCCGCACCAAGCCGAAGCGGATGACCGCGCGGCGCACGGACGGCAGCGAGTTCCCGGTCGAGGTCACCAGCGCGGGCCTGGAGGACGGCCGGGACGCGTACGCCGACCAGCACCGCTACACCGGCGACGAACTGCTCATGCTGGTCGTACGGGACCTTTCGGGCACCGTGGACACCGAAGCGGAGCTTGCCCGTTCGCAGCGGCAGACCGAGATGATCCTGCGCGCCGCGGCCGAGGGCGTCGTGGGCACGGACACCGACGGGCGCGTCGTGCTGGCGAACCCGGCCGCCGCGCAGATCCTCGGCTACCGCGCCACCGAGCTCGGCAACCGCGAGCTGCACTCCCTCGCGATCCATTCGCGCGCCGACGGCTCGCCGTTCCCGTACGAGGAGTCCCCGCTCGCCGACACCCTGCGCTCCGGACGCAAGCACCGCGTGCGCGGCCAGGTGCTGTGGAACAAGGCCGGGCAGGCCGTGCCCGTCGACCTGACCACCTCGCCCGTCCGGGACGGGGACCAGCTGGTCGGAGCGGTGATGACGTTCACCGACCGGCGTCCCTACGACGCCCTAGCCGCCCGGCACGCCCAGCTTCTGGCGGTCCTCGGCGACGCGCTGCGCGGCCCGTTGGAGGAGCTGCGCGGGGAGCTGGCCACGCTGGCGGCGGACGACGCCGGGCAGCTGTGGCCCGAGGCGAACCAGCTGCTGCACCATCTGGCCGCCGGCTACTCCCGGATGACGACCCTGGTCGACAACGTGCTGGGCTTCCAGCGGCTCGACGCGGGCATGGAGAAGCTCACCAAGAAGAAGGTGCTGCTCGACGGGGTCGTCGCGGCCGGTGTCGAGGGTGCCGTCGAGCTGATCGGGCCGGGACGGGCCCAGTTCGCCGTCCACGCACCGACGATCGAGGCCGAGGTCGACGCGGGCCGGCTGGCGACCGCCCTCGCCCACCTGGTCGCCGACGTGGCCGGGGTGGACTCCACCGGCAACGCCCCGGTGGCCGCCGGGGGCTACATGGACTCCACCGTGGTCGTGGCCGCGGCGCAGCGCGGCAAGGTCGTGCGGATCGAGGTCCGCGGGCCCTACTCCGGCGGGAACCCGGTGCACGAGCCGATCGTGCGGGGCATCGTCGCCGCGCACGGCGGCGTGCTGCAGACCGTCGAGGTGCCGGGCGCGCCGGGCGGCGCGTACGTGCTGGAGGTCCCGCTGGGCGCCGGCGCGGGCACCGTCACGCTGCCCGACCCGGAGCCCGAGCCCGCCGCCCCTGCGGAGCCGAAGGGCAAGCGGGCGCGGCGCGGCGTCGACGCCTTCCTGGAGGACGAGCCGCCGGCCCCCGCGGAGGGCGGTGCCCTGGAGCTGCCCTCCGGCCGCCGCCGGGCGCCCGGCGCGCCGGCCGCGGCCTCCGGTCCGGCCGAGCTGGCCCAGTCGCCCGTGAACCCCGCCGGTCTCGCGACCGGTCGGCGCCGGGGCCGCGCCGGTGACGAGGCCGAGGCGGGACCGCAGCTGCCCGCGCTCCCCGCGGCCGGCGGCGACGCGGTGCCCGCCGGTGGCAGCGGGCGGCGCCGGGCGCTGGCCCTGTCCTCCGGTGAGCCGGAGACGCCGCAGGACGAACCCCGTGGCCGCCGCCGGGCCCTGGCCCCGCCGCAGCGGCCCGAACCCCCGCAGCCGGTGGCTCCGCCGGGCGGCTTCGCGCTGCCGGGCGGGCCTTCCGCTGCCGCTCCGACGCCGGTGCCGCCGGCCGGTGTGGGGCCGGTGCCGCCGAGCGGTGTCGGCCCGGTGCCGGCTGCCGGTGTGGGGCCGGTGCCGCCGAACGGTGTCGGCCCGGTGCCGCCGAACGGTGCGGGCCCGGGCACGCGGGTGCCGGCCGGCTACAACACACCCCGTGCGGAGGGCGCCGAGGGTACGAACGCCCCGGGCGCGCCGGTGGTCCCGGCCGGCGGTGTTCCCGTACCGCCCGGCCTCGCGGTGCCCGGTGGCCCTGCAACTCCCGCCGTGCGGAACGCGGGTGGCCAGGAGGCCGCGTCCGCGCCGCAGGCGCCCCCCGCCCCGGTGCCGCCGGGTGCTCCGGTTCCTCCCGCCGGCATTCCGGTTCCGGGCGCATCCGGGCCCGCCGGTGCCCCGGTGCCGCCCGGTGTTCCCGTACCGCCCGGAACGCCCGTACCGCCCGGTGCCCCGGCGCCGCCCGGCGGGGGCTTCGCGCTGCCCCCCCAGCAGGCCGCCGGTACGCCCGCCACGCCCGCCGAAGGCACCCCCGCGCCCGGCGTTCCGGTTCCGGGCGTCGCGGCCGACGGCTCCCCCGTCCCCGGCATCCCGGTGCCGACGCAGCCCACCGCCGAGGCCGTCGAGGCCGACCGCGGCGCGCCGGTCGCCGCCGGTGCCGGGCAGCCCTCCGGGCGCCGGGCCCGCCGTGCCCTGGGCAGCCCGAACCAGGAGAGCCACGGCACCGCGCCGGCCGAGGACGACCACACGCCGCCGCAGCCGCATCCGCTGCCCGAGCCGGGGACCGCCCCGGCGATTGGGCGGCGCCGCGCGCTGCCCGCAACCCCGGCCTGGCCGGTGCCCGCCGCCCGTACCGCGCCCGAGGACGCTGATGCCAGTGGTCCCGTACCGCTGCCCGGCGCCCGGCAGGCGCAGGACACCCCGGCCGGTCCCATCAGCGTGCGCACGCTGGGGCAGGGCGTGGCCCTGGCCCAGCCGGCCACCGCCGACACCCCGGCCCCCGTCGGCACCCAGGACACCGGGTCGGGCCGGCGCCGCCGGCTGGCCGAGCAGTCCGAGCCCGGGCGCGCCTTCGCCATAGGAGCACCGGAGGCGGGCGCGGCCGAGGGCCCCGAGCCGCTCGACGGGCCCGGTGGAGCCGTAGAGGTGGTCAACCGGCCCGTGCCGCAGCCCGTGGACGACGAGCTGCCCCCCGAGCCGCTGGACAACCCGCGCCGCCTCCTGGTGTGGCCGGCGCCCGACGTGCAGACCCAGCAGGCGCTCAGCGACCGCGGCTACCGGCCGGTGATCGTGCACTCCCGCGAGGAGGTAGACGCGCAGATCGCCGCGTTCCCCGCCGCGCTGTTCGTCGACCCGCTCACCGGGCCGATCACCCGTACCGCGCTGCAGTCGCTGCGCCAGGCCGCGGTGGCCGCGGAGGTGCCGGTGCTGGTGACGGCCGGCCTCGGTCAGGCCACCCGCGAGGCCGCGTACGGCGCGGACCCGGCCGTGCTCCTGAAGGCGCTGGCGCCGCGTGACAGCGAGCAGCACCCGTCGCGCGTGCTGCTCATCGAGGAGCACGACGAGATCGCCGGGGCCCTGGCGGCCGCGCTGGAGCGGCGCGGCCTTCAGGTCGCGCGGGCCGGCGCGGACACCGATGCGGTCCAGCTGGCGACGCAGCTGCGGCCGAACCTGGTGGTGATGGACCTGATGCAGGTGCGCCGCCGCCGGGCCGGGATCGTGGACTGGCTGCGGGCGAACGGGCAGTTGAACCGCACCCCGCTGGTCGTCTACACGTCCGTCGGCATCGACAAGGACGACCTGTCGGGCCTGGTCTCCGGCGAGACGGTGCTCTTCCTGGCCGAGCGGTCGACGGCCGCCGAGGTGCAGGGTCGCATCGTGGACCTGCTGGCCAAGATCGGCACGAATTAGCCACCCTGCTCCCATGGCGAAGACCTTGGGCAAGACGCAGGACGGCGTACCGGGCGGAGCCCGCGGCACGGCGCGGACCGGGTCGCGGGAGGAGCTGCCGACGACCGTGCCCGCCGACAACGGCGAGGTGACCCTGCTGATCGCGCGGCAGGTGGAGCCGGGGTACGAGGCGGCCTTCGAGGAGTGGGCGCGCGGGATCCTGGAGACCGCGACGCAGTTCGAGGGACACCTGGGGTACGGGCTGTTCCGCCCGGCGTCGGAGGGCGCGCCCTGGTTCCTCGTCCACCGGTTCGTGGACGACGCGGCGTTCGAGCGGTGGCAGGAGTCCCCGGAGCGGGCGCGCTGGTTCGCGAACTGCGAGGGCCACCACCACACCGAGATAGCCCGGCGGGAACTGACCGGCATGGAGACCTGGTTCGCGAAGCCGGGCACGACCCGGCCCGCGCCGCCCCGCTGGAAGATGGCGATCAGCTCGGGGCTGGCCATCTTCCCGATCTCGCTGGTGGGCAACGCGGTGCTCGGGCCGGTCCTGGTGGACCTGCACTTCGTGCTGCGCACGGCGGCCTTCGCCGCCGTGTTCAGCACCCTGATGACCTATGTGGCCATGCCTGCGGTGAGCAGACTGCTGCGGGGCTGGCTCAGCCCTTCGTGACCCCGGCACCCGGGGCCGTCGGGCCGAGCCGCGTCCCCGCGCCCGGCGGTCAGCCCTCGACCAGGGTGACCTCCAGCTCGCCGTCCGCGTACTGCTTGCGGATCACCTTCTTGTCGAACTTGCCGACGCTGGTCTTCGGGACGGCCGGGACGAGGGCCCAGCGCTCCGGCAGCTGCCACTTGGCGATCGACTCGCCGAGGAAGGAGCGCAGGGAGTTGTAGTCGACGGTGGCGCCCTCCGCGAGGACGACGGTGGCCAGCGGGCGCTCACCCCACTTGTCGTCGGGGACGGCGACGACCGCCGCCTCGGCGACCTCGGGGTGGGCCATCAGCGCGTTCTCCAGCTCGACGCTGGAGATCCACTCGCCGCCGGACTTGATGACGTCCTTGGCCCGGTCGGTCAGCGTCAGGTAGCCGTCGGTGCTGATCACGCCGACGTCACCGGTCTTGAGCCAGCCGTCGGCGCTGAACTTGTCCTCGGGCCGGTGCGGCTCTCCGGAGGCGCCGCCGTAGTAGGAGCCGGCGATCCAGGTGCCGCGGACCTCCAGCTCGCCGGCCGACTCCCCGTCCCAGGGCAGGACGTCGCCGCCCGGGCCGATCAGGCGCGCCTCGACGCCGGCCGGGAAGCGGCCCTGCGTGATGCGGTACGGCCACTCCTCGTCCGCGCCGAGCCCGGCCGGAGGGTGGGCCATGGTGCCGAGCGGCGAGGTCTCGGTCATGCCCCAGGCGTGGCAGAGGCGGACGCCGAGCCGGTCGTACGCCTCCATCAGCGAGGGCGGGCAGGCCGAGCCGCCGATGGTGACCTGCTTCATGCAGGAGATGTCGCGCGGGTTGGCGGACAGTTCGGCCAGCAGCCCCTGCCAGATGGTGGGAACGGCCGCGGCGTGCGTGGGCTGCTCGGCGACGATCATGTCGGCGATCGGGCCCGGCTGGAGGAAGCGGTCCGGCATCAGCATGTTGATGCCGGTCATGAAGGTCGCGTGCGGCAGGCCCCAGGCGTTGACGTGGAACTGCGGTACGACCACCAGCGTGGTGTCGGCGTCCGTCAGACCCATGGACTCGGCCATGTTGACCTGCATGGAGTGCAGGTAGATGGAGCGGTGGGAGTACACCACGCCCTTCGGGTCACCGGTGGTGCCGGAGGTGTAGCACATGGCCGCGGCCTGACGCTCGTCCAGCTCGGGCCACGGGTACGCCTCCGAGCGTCCGGCCAGCAGCTCCTCGTAGTCGTGGACTCGGACGTTCAGGCCCTCCAGACCCGAGCGGTCGCCGGGGCCGGCCACCACGACGTGCTCGATGGTGGGCAGGTGGGGGAGGAGCGGGACCAGCAGCGGCAGCAGGGTGCCGTTCGCGATGACGACCTTGTCGGCCGCGTGGTTCACGATGAAGACCAGCTGCTCCGGGGGGAGCCGCAGGTTGAGGGTGTGCAGCACCGCGCCCATGGAGGGAATGGCGAAGTAGGCCTCGACGTGCTCCGCGTTGTTCCACATCAGGGTGGCGACGCGGTCGTCCTGCTGGACCCCGAGCTCGTCACGCAGGGCGTGGGCGAGCCGTCCGGCGCGGGCGCCGATCTCGGCGAAGCTGCGGCGGTGCGGCTCCGCCTCACCGGTCCAGGTGGTGACCTGCGAACGGCCGTGGATCGTCATCCCGTGCTTGAGGATGCGGGTCACCGTCAGCTGTACGTCCTGCATGGTGCTCAGCAAAGCGTCCTCCCGTGGGCGCTGCGCGGGCGGCAGAGTGGATGCTGCCGATTCTGCGCACGCGGCGCGCGGCCTGTCACTACCCGGGAGTACAAACGGCGACGGGAAAGCATGTGTGGTTCCGTGCACAGATCGGGCCTGTTCAGACGGTGCACGGCGCACAGCGGGGGACGTCGCGTCACGCATGTTTCACGTGAAACGTCCGTTCGATCCCGCCGGGGTGTTTCACGTGAAACACCCGTGTAGATCGGGCGACCCCGGATTCGGCGAACGGGGCCGGCGGAGCGGACCGGCTCAGCGGACCGGCGTCAGCTCCGGGTCCTCGCGCAGCTTGACCAGGGCGCGGGAGACGGCGCTCTTCACCGTGCCGACGGAGACCCCGAGCAGTTCGGCGGTCTGCGCCTCGCTGAGGTCCTCGTAGTAGCGCAGCACGACCATGGCGCGCTGCCGGTCGGGCAGCCGGGTGACCGCGCGCCACATCGCATCGCGCAGCGCCTGGGCCTCGGCCGGATCGGCGGCGGGCAGCACCTCGGGCTCGGGCAGCTCGTCGCAGGCGAACTCGTCGACCTTGCGCTTGCGCCACTGCGAGGTCCGGGTGTTGACCAGGGCCCGGCGGACGTATCCGTCGAGGGCGCGGTGGTCCTCGATGCGCTCCCAGGCCACGTACGTCTTGGTGAGCGCGGTCTGGAACAGGTCCTCGGCGTCGCACGGGTTGGCGGTGAGCGAGCGCGCGGTCCGCATCAGCGCCGTGCCCCGGGTTCGTACGTACGACGAGAACGACGGGTAGGAGGCGGTCGTGCAGACAGGGGTGGTCATGTCTCAACGCTAGGAGCGGGCAGGCGCGCGGGGATCGGCCCGAAGTGCCGAAGCCGTGTCCGTCTCAGGTTGTAGGGGTGGGGCTCTCCCGACCTCCTGAAGGTGGAGGAGGCCGGGAGGGTCCCGGTGCCTTCAGCCGTCCGCGCCCAGGATCAGGCCCGAGGTGGGGACGCCGGTGCCCGCGGTCACCAGGGTGGTGGCGGCGCCCCGGACCTGGTTGACCGAGGTGCCCCTGAGCTGCCGGACGGCTTCGGCGATGCCGTTCATGCCGTGCAGGTACGCCTCGCCGAGCTGCCCGCCGTGGGTGTTGAGGGGGAGGGCGTCCGCGGCGACGTAGTCGGCGGCCTCGCCCGGGCCGCAGAAGCCGAACGTCTCCAGCTGCATCAGCACGAACGGCGTGAAGTGGTCGTAGAGGATGCCGACGTCGATGTCGGAGGCCCGCAACCCGCTGGTCCGCCACAACTGACGGGCGACCACGTCCATCTCCGGCAGGCCGGTGAGGTCGTCGCGGTAGAAGCTGGTCATGCCCTCCTGCCGGCGGCCCGCGCCCTGGGCGGCGGCGGTGATGACGGCCGGCTTCCGGCGCAGGTCCCGGGCGCGCTCGACCGAGGTGACGACCAGGGCCTGTCCGCCGTCCGTCTCCTGGCAGCAGTCGAGCAGGCGCAGCGGCTCGACGATCCAGCGCGAGGCGGCGTGGTCGGCGAGGGTGATCGGCTTCCCGTGGAAATAGGCGGCGGGGTTGTTGGCCGCGTGGCGGCGGTCGGTGACGGCGACGTGCCCGAAGGCCTCGGGTGTCAGGCCGTACGTGTGCAGGTAGCGCTGTGCGGCCATGGCGACCCACGAGGCCGGGGTGAGCAGTCCCCAGGGCAGGGACCAGCCCAGTGCCGCTCCCTCCGCCGACGCCTCCCGGTGCTGCACGCCCGAACCGAAGCGGCGGCCCGAGCGCTCGTTGAAGGCCCGGTAGCAGACCACGACGTCGGCGACCCCGGTCGCGACGGCGAGGGCGGCCTGCTGGACGGTGGCGCAGGCCGCGCCGCCTCCGTAGTGGATGCGGGAGAAGAAGGACAGCTCGCCGATCCCGGCCGCCTGGGCGACGGTGATCTCGGGGCTGGTGTCCATCGTGAAGGTGACCATGCCGTCGACCTCGCCGGGGGTCAGGCCCGCGTCGTCCAGAGCCGCGTGCACGGCCTCGACGGCGAGCTTGAGTTCGGATCGGCCGGAGTCCTTGGAGAACTCGGTGGCACCGATCCCGACGATGGCGGCGCGGCCGCCGAGTGAGTCGCGGTTGCGGACGCTCATGCGGTCACCTCGGCCGTGACGGTGCCCGTGACGTGGTGGCCGATGCCGTTCGCGCCGACGATCCTGATCTCCACCGTGCGGTCCTGGACGGCGGTCACCGTGCCGGTGAGCGTCATCGTGTCCCCGGGGTAGTTGGGGGCGCCGAGGCGGATGGCGACCCTGCGCAGCACGGCGCGGGGGCCGAGGTGGTCGGTGACGTACCGGCCGACCAGGCCGTTCGTCGTCAGGATGTTCATGAAGACGTCCGGGGAGCCCTTCTCCCTGGCGAGCTCCGCGTCGTGGTGCACGTCCTGGTAGTCGCGGGAGGCGATCGCGCCGGCCACGATCAGCGTGCGGGTGACCGGTATCTCCAGGGGCGGCAGGGTGTCGCCGACCTTCATGCCTGCTCCTTCGCGGGGGTGGGGGCGGCGGCGAGGACCTCGCCGAGTTCGGCAAGCAGCTCGGCGCCGCAGCCCAGGTGGGCGGCCAGCTGGCGGCCCCAGAGGAAGTGCCGGTGGACCGGATGGTCCAGGTCGGCGCCCATGCCGCCGTGCAGGTGCTGGCCCGCGTGGACCACGCGGACGCCCGCCTCCGCCGCCCACCAGGCCGCGGTCAGCGCGTGCTCCCGGGCCGGCAGCCCCGCGTCGGTGCGCCAGCCGGCCTCGTACGCCGTGACCCGGATGGCCTCGGTGTCCATGTGGGCGTCGGCGGCGCGCAGCATGACGCCCTGGTTCGAGGAGAGCGGGCGGCCGAACTGCTCCCGGGTCGAGGTGTACGCGACGGCCCGGGCCAGCGATCCGGCGCAGACGCCCGCCTGGAGGCCGGCGAAGGCGGTCCGGGCTGTCGCGAGCACCTCGTCGTAGGCGCCCGGGCCACCGAAGGGCTCCGCCGCGGTGCCGTCCAGGGTGAGCCGTCCGGCGGCCCACGGGGCGGTCGTCTCCACCGGCTCGGTCCGCGCGTCGGCGGTCCGTACGAGCCACAGCGCCCGGTCGTCGTCCGGGACCAGCACGTGCGTCGCGTCGCGCAGCCAGGGTACGGCCGGGACCGTGCCGGTGAGCCGGCCGTCTGCGGCGCGGACCGTACCGCGCGCGGGGAAGGCGCCGGTGGCCACGGCCGTGCCGTCGCCCAGGGCGGGCAGCAGCTCGGCGCGCTGCGCCTCGCTGCCGTGGCGGGCGAGGGCGAGGATCCCGTACACGGCGGTGGCGGCGAGGGGGACCTGGGCGGTGGTGCGGCCCTGCTCCTCCAGCAGGAGGACCAGGCCGAGCAGGCCGACCTCCTCGACGGCCGCGACGAGGCCGGAGGTGCACAGGGCCTTCCAGAGTTCCGCGTCGGTGGCTGTGCCGGCGGCACCAAGGCGCTCGTGGCTGGAGAGGTCGCCGAAGATCTGCGCGGCGAGCTCCGCGGCGGCGCGCTGCTCCTCGGTCGGCGTGAAGTCCATCAGCCTTCGCTCCCTCGGAAGACGGGCAGTTCGAGGTCGTCGTCCACGCGCAGGAACTCCAGCCGGACGGGCATGCCGATGCGGACCTTGTCGTAGGGGACGCCGGTGATGTTGCTGATGATCCGGACGCCCTCGGCGAGTTCGACCAGGCCCACCGCGTAGGGCGGGGCGAAGGCCGGGAAGGGCGGGTGGTGCATGACGACGTACGAGAAGACCGTGCCCGTCCCGCCGGCCTCGACGGTGTCCCAGTCCGGGGAGCCGCAGGCGTTGCACCCCGGCAGCCAGGGGAAGCGGAGGGTGCGGCAGCCGGTGCAGCGCTGGATGAGCAGCCGGTGCTCGCGGACCCCGTCCCAGAAGCCCTGGTTGTCGCGGTTGACGACGGGGCGGGGGCGGCGGGGCCGGGGGGTGTCCTCCGGAGTGGCCCGGGCGGCCTCGGTTGGGGCGGTCTCGGTGGCCTGCTCCGCCCGGGCCTTCGGGCGTGCGGGGGCGTACTTGAGGATGCGGAAGCGGTGGGTGCCTGCCGGCTCGCCGCCGGCGCTCACGTCCATGCGGGTGGTCACGAAGTGCCCGCTGCCGAGCTTGGTCGTCTTGAGCGGGGACACGGACTCGATCACCGCGTGGAAGGTGATCTCGTCTCCGGGCCGCAGCGGGCGCAGGTACTCCTGCTCGCAGTCGGTGGCGACGACCGACGTGTACCCGGCGGCGTCCAGCAGCGCGAACAGCTCGTCGTAGGCGGAGGAACGGTCGGTGTGGCCGGACAGGCCGCCCATCGTCCAGGCCTGGAGCATCGTGGGCGGGGCGATGGCGTCGGCCCCGGAGTACGCGGGGTTGGTGTCGCCCATCGCCTCGCACCAGTGGCGGATCATGGCCGCGTTGACGGGGTCCTTGCCCCGGCCCGATTCCGCCGCGGGCCTGCCCTCGAACTCCTTGAGGAGGTCGTGGAGGCCGCCGGGGCCGCCCGTCTCCCCCTGCGGACGCACCGCTCGCTCCCCGCCGCTCACCGCTTCCTCCCCTTCATGCCGAGCCGCATCATGGCGACGATCTCGCGCTGGACCTCGCTCACTCCGCCGCCGAAGGTGTTGATCTGGGCGGCCCGGTTCATGCGCTCCAGCTCGCCGCCGGCGGTCGCCCCCGGCGATCCGGCCCGGATGAGGCCGGCCTCGCCCGTGATCTCCTGGCAGATCCGGTAGACCTCGACCGTGGACTCGGTGCCCAGGAACTTCACCCCGCTCGCGTCCCCCGGCGCCAGGGTGCCCGCGCCCACGTCCTGGACGAGGCGCCAGTTGAGCAGCCGTACCGCGGCGAGCCGGGCGTGCGCCTCGGCCAGCCGGGACCGCACCCAGGGGCGGTCGGCCGGGCGCTCGCCGGTGACCGGGTCGGGGGTGCGCGCGTGGGCGAGCGCGGCCTCGTAGAACTCCTCGGACTGCATCCCGATGGCGGCCAGTGCGACGCGCTCGTGGTTGAGCTGGTTGGTGATCAGGCCCCAGCCCTGGTTCTCGGCGCCGACGAGGTTAGTGGCGGGGACGCGGATCCCGTCGTAGTACGTGGCGGTCGTGGTGAGGCCGCCGACGGTGTCGATCGGGGTCCAGGAGAAGCCGGGGTCCTCGGTGGGGACGAGGATGATCGATATGCCCTTGTGCTTGGGCGCGTTGGGGTCGGTGCGGCAGGCGAGCCAGATCCAGTCGGCGTTCTGGGCGTTGGAGGTGAAGATCTTCTGGCCGTCGACCAGCCAGTTCTCCCCCTCGCGGACGGCCCTGGTGCGCAGCGAGGCGAGGTCGGTGCCGGCCTCGGGCTCGCTGTAGCCGATGGCGAAGACGATCTCGCCGCTGAGGATCCGGGGGAGGAAGTAGGCCTTCTGCTCATCGGTCCCGAACTTCATCAGGGTCGGGCCGACGGTGTTGAGCGTGACCATCGAGACGGGCGCGCCCGCGCGGTACGCCTCGTCGAAGAAGACGAACTGCTCGTCGGGGCCACGGCCCTGGCCGCCGTACTCCACGGGCCAGCCGAGGCCGAGCAGCCCGTCCGCGCCGATCCGGCGCAGGATCGCGCGCTGGCGCTCGGGGTCGTCGGCCGGAGGGGGACCTTCCGGCATCAGCTCACGGAAGTACGAGCGCAGTTCCGCGCGCAGGGACAGCTGCTGCTCGGTCGGGGCGAGGTGCACGGCGGGCGGCCTCCCGGACGTACGGGTGTGGATTTCTGACTCTCCGTCAGATCCCGTCCGGCTGTCAAGGAGTCTCCCCGTCCCGCAGCCCCGGGGCATGCGGAGGCGGGCACGCGGAAACGCCCGCGGGACCGGACCCCAGCCAGTCCGGTCCCGCAGGCGCTCACGGCTGGGACAGGGTTACCACCAGGGGTGGAAGTTGACCGCCACGTTGGAGTTGTTCTGGTGGATCGCGGTGAACGCGGAGCCGTTCACCTGAGCCGTGTTGTTCTGGTTGGAGGCACCGGAGCCGGTCGCGACCTGCTGCGAGGTGGACGAGTTGCCGTTGTTGTCGCCACCCACACCACTGCCGAGGATGCCCGCGACGCTCGCGTTCGATCCGTTGTCCGCGTACGAGCCGACCCCGATGTCGGCCTGCGCGACGCCGGTGAAGAGAGCGGCGGCGAGGGGCAGCGAGGCTACGGCGGCGATGACGCGGGCGGTACGGATGCTTGCCATGTTCTTGATCCTCCAGGGAGCGTAAGTACGGTGTGGCGCAAGGCAGTTGGCCGACCGCCCTGCTGTCTTTCCGTGCTGACGACGTCGCGAGACCAGAGTTGCCCACCGAATCCCCGGCGAACCACCCCGTTGTCCCCGATTCCCTCTCAAGCATGAGCAACATCGGATAAACCCCGGTCACGCCCCCAAACCGGCACTTCCTGGGCGGTCGAGTGCTCGAAACCCTTGTGCGGCAAGAGGTGAAGCGTTCCGTCGGCGTCCTGCTCCCAGGGCCTCGGCGCTCGTCCCGGCATGGCTCCCGGCGACCGCCTGCGGACCGCGCCCCGTAAGGGATGCGCCCCCTGTGCGCCCCGGCGCACCGCTAGGCGGTCAGTTCGTACCGCTCCGCGTCGGACGACACACCCGAGCTGCTGCGGCGCACCGCGGGGGAGGCGCCGTGGGCCTCGGCGCGGATCCGCTGCTTGATGGTCGGGGGCAGCGCGGTGCGGCCGGCACGGGAGCGGCGGGAGCGCCGGGACGACGGGACCCGTACGGAGGGGACGCCGGCGGCGACGCGGGCCGCGGGGGCCGGGGCGACGGCGGCCGCCTCCGCCCCGCGCGACCGTCCACGGAAGAGACCGAGGAGAACGGCGGCGACGGCGGCGAAGAAGGCGGTCCAGAACGAGGTGGCACGGCTGCTGGTCATGACTGCTCCTCGGGTCCCAAATTCCGACGGGCGGATCTGCATACATTCGTCATGATGTGCCCGCAACCCGCCCGCCCCCGCCCCCCACCCCGATCTTCCGACAAACACCACCCGCACGGCCCACAACACCCCCACCAGCCCGTCGGACCGCACGACCGACACCCCGCCGGCCTGAAACGAAGAAGGGGCGCCCCTCGACGAGGAGCACCCCTTCCGGACCGGCGCGGGCGCCGGTGTGCTGCGGTGGGTGTGGGATTTGAACCCACGGTGGCTTGCGCCACGACGGTTTTCAAGAGCGCTCCGGGACTCACCCGACCTAGGCCCTGACCTGGGAAGAAGCGGCTAGTCACACCCCGATTGACTTCACTGGCCCGCGCATGGCCCACAGCAGCTCCGGAAGGGCGGACCGGCGGATCCGAAAACCTGCCCACCGGACCGCCCTCCCTGCTTCACGCTCAGCGCGAGCGCCAGCCTTTCACCCCGTGGTGCCCATGAGGAACTTGCACCTCTGGTCCTGTACGTAAAGACGCCCGCCCTGCCGGTACTTGACGCGACACCCTGCGACGATCGAGGGCCGGCTCTTCACCATGGCCAAACGTGCCATGTAGAAGATATTGCTCTCGCTGTGCGCCTTCACCCGTATCGTCTCGCCCCACTGGTCCTTGGGGTCGAGGCGGGCCAGGTCCGCGTCTCGGAGGTTCAGTGCGAGTCCGTCGGTGTCATTCTTGTCGAACGCCGCATAGCGAGTGATCTTGATGGAGTCGGGGACCTCCGTGACCTCGGCCCCCACGACCTCTATGTCGTCCGATGACGTGTTCACCAGAACAGGGAACGCGAACCACAAGCTGTCGCCCGCTTGCGCCTTCTCTATACCGGTCTCGTACGACGCCCCCGGCCCAAGCGCCGTTCCGATGGCAGGGGCTTCGGCAGCACCACCAGAGCATCCTGTCGCGAAGACGGCCACGGCGACGACGAACCCACGGAACCTCGCCCTACCACGAGTAGAAGACGAGGGTGCCGGGCTGGCCGGGCCTTGCCTTGAACCCCCAGATATCGTGCCTGCCATTCTTAGTTCCTGTCGTGATGCGCTGCTTGTGATCTTGATCATATTGCGTGTATGCGCCGAGCGAAACGTTGAATGCGGTAGCCGCAATGGACTGCTTATAACTCCGCCCAACAGCCTGCTGGAAGAACGACCCCGGTACCACATATCCACGGAAAGCAGGGTTGGATCGATCATATGCAGCGGCCCCATCGAGGTGGCTCACATCGTGCCCAAAGATACCTGGAGCCCCTCCAGCGGGAATCCAGAAGCGCGAAGGAACAATACGTTCGTGGGAGCCCCGAGGTATTCCTCCGCAGTACCACGTCCGCCTCTGCTTGAGGTAGAGAATAGGAATACGCCAGGCCTTCGCAAAATAGGGCCCCCGGTTGGCGTAACCACTGCTGGACGAAGCTGGACCATTAAGGGTCCAAGACCCTCCGAGCGTCCAGTTGCCATTCGCCTTGACGGCCCAGTCAATTACAGAACTTACCTTGGTTTCATATTCGAAGCTCGCGTAGGCGTCCCAATTCGCGTGGGCCTCACCAACCGTCGTATAGCGAGCTTCAGAACCAAGATTCGTTGTGACCCATTCGCATTCGCCACTCGCAGAGCCGGCGTAGTCACTTACCTGCTGCGAACGAACATCGACACCGTCCACCAGGTACGGATTGAAATTCGTCGGCTCCGGACCGCTGTCGCTCTGCCATTCAGGAACCGAATCGCCGGATGCCGCATCACTTTCGACCTGCGCGGGGGATGAGTTATCCATCCCCGCCTGCGTCGGCGCCGCTTCCTGCCTGCCTTCAGGAAGAAGCGCCACCTTACGAGGAGCCGGGAACGTCGCGGCGATGGAGCTCGTCTTGACGGATTCGGATGCCGCAGCCGACATCATGTCTACGCCGAACATGTGGACGCCGGAGGTGGTCTGCCCGGCCGCGCTCGCCGACACCTGCACGATGCCACCGTTGGCATCAGCAGCAGCTTGCACTGCCGCAGGCAGCTGTGCAGGGAGCGTCAGCGACCACGAGCCGTCCCCAGCCGTCTTCGTCGTGCCGAGGTCGGGAAGATCGGTCGCCGACCCTTCGGCCTTCATGAGAGCCGGGTCGGCAGCCTCCACACGGACCGTGATCCCCGCGGCGGGCTGGCCATTGCCTAGCGTGAACGTGCCGGACACCTTCGTCGGCCCGCTGGGTGCGGTGGGGGTCGGGGCCGGCTCCATCGTGGCCAACGGCACCGGATCCTGCGGCAGGTCGCCGAGTGGCTTGTCGACGGTCTGGTCACTAAGGCAGGTATATGCGTCAGGCAGGATGTCGGTGGCTGGAAGGGCTGCCTGCACCTTGGAATCCGCCAGGGCCAGGGGTGATCCCGTGTAGCTCTTGACCGTGTCCGCGGCATTGGCATAGAGCGTATCGGGGCCCGGCATCCAGGCTTGGGTAGCACCAGTGAGGCCGCTAGCGATAACCGTCGGGGATCCCACCTGGGGGATGAAGCCGTTAGCGGTCGCTTTCTCGCTGTAGTTCCACCTTGTCACCTTCTCGTCGGAGAGGGTGTAGAAGGCACCGTTGAACCCCCATACATCGTCTGCCGTCTTGAGGGCTACAGCGAATGCGGTGGTGGCCGCGATGGGCTGGTCTCCCTTGGCGACAGTCCCATCGCCCATGGTGGGTGCGCTCTGGCTGAAGGCCTCGACGGCGCCCTCAGACGTGACCGCGAAGATCCGAGAGCCGCCGCCACTGGACCAGGTCCGCCCGTACGTTCCCCAACCGGCCCCGTAACTGCGGACCGGCGTCAGCAAGGCCCCGCCAGTCGCCGTGTTGTCCTTGTAGGACTGGAGCACACCATTGTCGATGGTGTAGAAGACGCCCCTGCCGCCGCCGAAGAATTTGGCGGTACGGGAAATGGAAGCCTTCTGTCCCATATCGACAAGTGGATCGTCGATACTACCCGCCTTCGGGGTCCAGTCGAGATACTTGTGCAGATATCGATACGGAGACGCGGTGCTGGTCTCCACCGCATACGTGTCCACCCTGGACGGACATGTCGCAGCAGATGCGGTGGACTGATCCGCTACTGCTGGTGCTGCCAGGACACCTAGCGCGAGTGCGGCCGTCAGCAACACGCGAATAGATTTCCCGGGCATAAAAGACTCACCCCTATATGTCATGTTCCCCTCCCCTAAGCGGCAGCGAATAGAGCGCGCCGGCGAGACATGAGAGCACGAGGCGATCTTGGACGCCAGGGGCTTTACCGGAACCCCCGTAGTCGATTTCTCGCCAAGGCCCGTCCGAATGGTCCCATTTATAGATCTCTGAGTAGTCGCATTTGAGGTTCGCCTGAGGGTCTGAGCTGGGAGCTTTCCCAAATCTTTACTGTCTCATATTGGTCAGAACAGAAAGAATGAACCCACCCAAAACCACACAGCAGGCCCCGTGTAGGTGATGCCACCGAGGGAGCCTTTCGCCCGCACCCCCAGCGCGGCCGCCGACCACTCCCCACACTTCAGCGAGCAATGCGCAGGACTCGGACGGGCCCCGGTTCGCCCCGCCGCGAGCAGCAGCTCAGGCGTAGGCCATCGCTCGCCGACGGCCGCTACACGCCTGCGAGCACAGAGCTCCAAGCGCTGGACCCGCCATGACCTGGATGTGATGTGCGCTACAAGCTCGCCGCGGCGGGCGGGCATTCGACTATTCCTCCCTGAGGGTTACGCCTGATCAGAGGCGGTCAGTCCCGCTCTTGATCTTGGGCTGCGTGGCCGCCCTGAGGCGCTCGGTGAAAGTTCTCGGAACGGGGATGAGTGATTCGGACTCGGTTTCGCTTAAGTGGGCGTCGGAGAGCAACCAGCCCTCTGGCACCTGGAGTTGGTGTTTAGCTTCGACAAGGGAACAGCCTGTGATCACTGCTGCGTCCTCCTCATGCCCGCACGCCGGGGGCCCGTGTGCGTGACGAGGCCGGGCTGGACCCGGGCCACGTCAGCGGGCTTTCCGTGCCGCCGTCGGCCCGGACGGCGACCTGGCCCCGCGGTGCGATGTCGAGGACGCCCCCAGCGACATCCGGCGTGCCCTGGACTGGGTCGCCGGCCATTCCCTGAAGGTCGCCGCAGCCGCGCGACCGGAGCACGTGCGCGCCGCGCTGACCGCCCTGTCCACGCTGCTGAACGGCAGCCTGCCGCCGAGAACACCGCCAACCGGAAGCGCATGGTGCTGAGCAACGCCTTTCGGTACGCCGCTGAGGAACGAGCCCTGCTCGTCCGCCACCCGTTCCTCGCGGTCGACTGGGCGGCCCCTGAGACCTCGGACGAGGTCGACTTCAGATTCGTCCCCGGTCCCGCGCTCACTCGCCGCCTGCTGGCCGCGGTGGCCGGCCAGGGTCCGCGCGGCGAGCACCTCGAGGCCTTCTGCGGCTGCGTCTACCACGCCGGCAGACGACCGGGCGAAGCTGCGGCACTGCGCGAGAAGGACTTCGTACTCCCGCCGGAGGACGATCCAGAGGCGTGGGGCGAGGTCCTCGTATCGGAGAGCCACGCCGAGGTCGGGAAGGGGTGGACGGACAGCGGGAAGTCCCACGACGTGCGCGGCCTGTAGCACCGCGCACGGAAGACCGTGCGGGCCGTACCGCTCCCGCCGGTCTACGTCCGGATGGTCCGTTCACACATCACCCGGTTCGGGGTCGCGGACGACGGACGCCTCTTTTTCCGGGCCGCACGCGGCGGGCGCCTCGCCTCGACGGAGTACAGCGAGGCCTGGGAGACGGCCCGTCGGGCAGTTCTCACCGCGCACGAAGTCGAGACGGCGCTCGCGGAAGTGCCGTACTGCCTGCGGCACGCCGGGATCTCCCTGTGGATCACGGTGGGCGTCGATCCCGTGGAGGTCGCCTACCGGGCCGGCCACAGCCTGGCCGTGCTGTACCGCTTCTACGCCAAGCTCCTCAAGGGCGGTTCGGCGCACGCCAACCGGCTGATCGAGCAGGGGCTCCAGGCGGAGGAGTAGCCGCGATCCTGGCCCACGGCTGGCCCACACGCACTGGTCGGAGGGGGTACACCGCCGACTCAGGGTGAGACACGGTGAACGACGAAGGGGTGCCCCTCCACGAGGGGCACCCCTTCTGACCAGCACGTTCTCTGGCCTGGTGCGGTGGGTGTGGGATTTGAACCCACGGTGACTTGCGCCACGACGGTTTTCAAGACCGTTCCCTTAGGCCGCTCGGGCAACCCACCCGTGCGCCGCCGGTGGGGCGGAGCGGGCTACAGCCTAACGGGTCCGGGGAGGGTCTTGGGGGCTCAGGAGGTCTGGGCCGTGTTGTAGATCGCCTGCGCCTCGGGACCGAAGTACGGGCCGAACATGCGGTTCGGGAGGAAGGTGTAGCCGAAGCTGTTCACCGAGACCTGGAGGCCGGTGCCCGTCGACTCGTTGAAGTTCGAGAACCAGGGGCCGCCGCTGGAGCCGCCGGTCATGTTGCAGCCCAGGCTGTGGTCCTTCGAGAACAGGAAGTCCTTGCCGCTGTTGCCCGAGCAGTACACCAGCTTGGACCCGTCGTACGGGGAGGCAGCCGGGAAGCCGAAGGCGTACATCGGCTTGTTGTAGCCGCCGTTGAACTGGATGCCCTGGGCCCCGACGACCGCGCTGAGCTTCTGTCCGTTCAGCGGCGCGACCACCGCCAGGCCGACGTCGTAGTTGATGTCCTCGCTGGCGACCCACTGGGGGGTCGCGAAGGTCTTCGTCGCCGACCACTGGCCGTAGGGTGCGTTGCCGTTGTCGTACGCCGGCACGAAGACCCAGTTGGTGTGCCAGGCGCCCTGGTACTTCACGCAGTGCCCGGCGGTGATCACCGTGCTGCCGTTCTGGCTGGTGACCGAGTCGCCCGAGCAGGAGGCCGTACGCCCCTGGAAGGTGAAGAACACGCGGCCCGAGGTGCGTACGACCGCCCCGCCGCCCGTCCACGCGCCGCCCGCCTGCGGGAACGCGGTCGGAGAGGCGGCGGCAGCCGAGGTGGGGCCGATCGTGGTCGGTACGCCCGCGGTCTTCGGGCTCTTGAGGACCGTCCCGGGCGCGAGCGTCAGGTCCAGCGGCTTGGCGGCGCGCATCCGTTCGGCCGTCCAGAAGCCCGCGGTGTGCTGCGGGCGGAAGGACGTGGGCGCATCGGCGGCACCGGCCGGCGCGGCCGAGACGATGCCCGCGATCAGTGCGCCGGCGGCGAGCAGGACGGATGCGGCAGTGCGATGGCGTCTCACGCATGACTCCTTCGGCCGTGCCCGGGGACCGGAGCGGTCCGGGCAGGGTGGGGGATGAAGAGCGGTGCGGATCGGCGTGCGGTACTGCGCTCGGCAGCGTGCCACGGCGACGCGTCGCTTGTCAGGAGCACGTCGTCTCAGTCTTTGAGATCCGGCCAGGGATTGGCCGGATCTCCGCGGTCATACGGTCAGAAGGACGCCCGCGTACGAGACCCCGGCGACGACCACCCAGGCACTGAGTCCCAGCAGCGCGGCCCGGCCACCCGTCCGCACCAGCGTCGGCAGGTGCACCGCGCTCCCCAGCCCGAACAGCGCAGCGGCCAGCAGCCCCTCCTGGGCACGGTGGGCCACCTCCAGCGCGAGCGGCGGCAGCACCCCCGTCGCCCGTACGAGCGCGGCGACCAGGAAGCCCGCCACGAACAGCGGCACCGGCGCCGGACGCTTCCCCGAAGCCGTACGCACCCCTGCCCGCCGGGCCCGCATCGCGAAGGCCACCGCGGCCACCAGCGGGGCGAGCATCGCCACCCGCATCAGCTTGACCAGCACCGCCTCCCCCAGCGCACCCGCCCCCGCGGTCTGCGCCGTGGCCACCACCTGGCCGACGTCGTGCACACTGGCCCCCACCCAGCGGCCGAAGGCCAGATCCCCGAGCCCCAGCGGCGTCTGGAGCAGCGGCAGTACGGCGATCGCCAGGGTCCCGCACAGCGTCACCAGCGCCACGGACGAAGCCACGTCCTCCTCGTCGCTCCCGGACACCTCGCTCACCGCACCGATGGCGGAGGCCCCGCAGATCGAGTACCCGGTCGCGATCAGCAGCGGCTGATCCCCCCGCAGCCCGAGCCGCCGGCCCAGCCACAGGGTGCCGAAGAAGGTGGCCGCCACCACTGCGAACACCATCGCGACCGTCCCCCACCCGAGCCGCAGCACCTGGTCCAGCCCGAGCCCGAGGCCGAGCAGCACGATGCCGATGCGCATCAGCCGGCGCCCCGCCAGCGAGAGCCCGGGCCTGCCGCGGCCCCGTACGAAGGCCCGCACCCGCGGCAGATGGGCGGCCGTGATGCCCAGCACCACCGCAGCAGTCAGCATCGGCACGGCAGGCACCAGCGCGTGCACCCCGAAGGCCAGCCCAGCACCCAGCACCGCGGTCAACAGCCCTGGCCAGCTTCGTGTTTCACGTGAAACAACCGCCGGCACCCGGTCGGCCGCTTCGGCGCGCGGACGGTTCAGCAGCGCCATCAGTCGGCCGGGAGGGTGTAGACGCGGCGGACGCTGCTGCCCAGGCGGGCTATGTCCGCGCCGTACACGTGAATGGATATCGCGGTGGCGGCGCAGGAGTTGCACACCTTGTGGATGTCTCCGGGCGGCGCGAAGCCGCAGACCTCCCCCTGGCCGTTGACCACTTCCTCGGTCGCGACCAGCCGGGCGGCCGTGCCCGCCCCGGGCGCCAGCCGGTAGCGCCGCTCGCTCTCCTGGCCCTGGTGGACCCCGGCCACGCACCACGACACATGGTCGTGGATCGCGGTCTCCTGTCCGGGCAGCCAGACCAGCGCCACCACGGAGAAGCTGCCGTCCGCCTCGGCGTGCACGATGTGCTGCCGGTAGCGGTCAGGGTCACCCTCCTGCTGTTCCGCGGTGAGCAGGTCCTGCGCGCCCAGATGGGGCGCGAGCCGCTCGCCGACCAGGTACGCGGTGAGGTCGGGGGCCAGGCCGCGGTCGGCGACCGTGCGGATCTCACCGATCAGGGCAGCCATCCGCGCGGTGACGCGGGCCGCGGGCCGGTAGGCCGGGGATGCCGTGGTGATGGTCATGTGGGCAGCGTCCTGCGCCCCTTCCATCACGTCCAACGCCAGTTTTGACCTGAATTCCCAAGCGGTGCTTATGGATCGGGGGCAGCCGGGCTCAGCATCCGACCCGGTTCGCCGCCACCCGGCGCAGCTCCTCCAGCACCACCGAGGTCGCGGGGATCCTCAGATGGTCGGCGTGAACGTACGCGGAGATGTGCCGGCGCGCGGCGGGCAGGAGCGCGCGACCGCAGACCCTGCTCAGCGAGAGTGACGGCAGGACCAGGGCGGGGGTCATCGCCACGCCCAGCCCCTGGGCGACCAGGCTCTGCACCACCAGGTTGTCGTCCGTCGCGAACACGATGTCGGGGACGAAGCCCAGCTCGGCGCACTCGTGCAGCAGGTTCGCGCGGCAGCGCGGGCACCCCGCTATCCACTTCTCCTCGGCGAGGTCCGCGAGGTGTACGGCCCTGCGCCGGGCCAGCCGGTGCCCGTGCGGCAGCAGGACGGTCAGCTGGTCCTCCAGGAGCCGGACCTCGGTGACCTCGTCCGGCACCTCCTCGTGCAGCCCGGGGTAGGTGAAGGCGAGGGTGATGTCGCACTCGCCCCGCTGGAGCCGGTGCAGGGAATCCGGCGGCTCGCCCTCCAGCAGCTCGACCGTGATGCCGGGATGGTCCTTGGCCAGTCGGCTCAAGGCCTCCGGCACCAGGGTGGCGTTGGCGCTGGGGAAGCCGCACAGGCGCACGCGGCCGGTGCGCAGGCGCGCGTACGCCTTCATCTGCTGCTGGGCGGCGGAGAGGCTGCCGAGGATGGTCTCCGCGTGCCGGGCCAGGGACTGTCCGGCGTCCGTGAGCTGCATCCGCCGGCCGACCCGGGTGAACAGCGGGGTGCCGACGGCGCGTTCGAGGGCCTTCATCTGCTGGGTGACCGCGGGCTGGGTATAGCCCAGCGCACGGGCGGCCGCCGAATACGAGCCGGTCGTCACGACCTCGTGGAATGTCCTGATGTGCCGTGAATCGAACACGCCCGAAGCATAAGCGGACGTTGGGAGGGGTCGTAGGCGGAATCCCGCCCACGACCCCTCCACTTCAGGACCGGCTCCGGCCCGGGGCCGGAGGAGACCGCCTAGCTGTCGCCCTCCCGGGCTCCCAGGACCAGGTCGACGGTGCTGCTGCGGCCGTCGCGGACGTACGTGACCTTGACGGTGTCGCCCGGCTTGTGCGTCCAGATCTCGCTGATCAGGGTCGGGCCGCTGTCGATCGGCTTGCCGTCGAGCTGCGTGATCACGTCACCGGCCTTCAGACCCGCCTTGGCCGCCGGACCGTTGGGGCCCACCGGGGCGGCGCCGCCCACGCCCTGCTCCGAGATCTTCGCGCCGTCGGCCCGGGCCTGGAGGTCGACCGAGGCGTCGATGATCGGGTAGACCGGCTTGCCGGTCTTGATCAGCTGCTGCGCGACGTTCTTGGCCTGGTTGATCGGGATGGCGAAGCCGAGGCCGATCGAGCCCGACTGGGAGGCGCCGAAGCCGCCGCTGCCCGCCGACTGGATCGCGGAGTTGATGCCGATGACCGCGCCTCGGCCGTCGAGGAGCGGGCCGCCCGAGTTGCCGGGGTTGATCGAGGCGTCCGTCTGCAGGGCGCTCATGTACGAGTTCTTGCCGCCACCGCCGTCACCGGAGGCCACCGGACGGTTCTTGGCGCTGACGATGCCCGTGGTCACCGTGTTCGAGAGCCCGAAGGGCGCGCCGATGGCGATCGTCGAGTCGCCGACGGCGACCTTGTCCGAGTCGCCCAGCGGGAGCGGGGCCAGCCCGGCGGGCGGGTTCTTCAGCTTGAGCACGGCCACGTCGTAGCCCTGGGCACGGCCGATCACCTCGGCGTCGTACTTGCGGCCGTCGGAGAAGGTCGCGGAAAGCTTTCCGCCGTTGGCAGCGGAGGCCACCACGTGATTGTTGGTGAGGATGTGGCCCTGCTGGTCGTAGATGAAGCCGGTGCCGGTGCCGCCCTCGCCGTCGCCGGCCTGCGCCTCGATCGTGACGACGCTCGGCAGCGCCCGGGCGGCCAGCCCCGCGATCGAGTTCGGCTCGCGCTTGAGGTCCTTGGGGGTCTCGCCGGCGGCGACGGTGGTGGAGGAGATCTCCCCGTCGTTGCGCTCGGCGGCCCAGTAGCCGATGCCGCCGCCGATGCCGCCCGCGAGCAGGGCGGCCGCCAGCACCGCCGCGACGAGGCCGCCGCGGCCCTTGGGCTTGGGGGCGGGGGCCGGGTGGACGCCCCAGACGGGGGTTCCGCCGCCCGCGCCTCCGGCGCCGTACGCCGGCATGGCCGGGGGAGGCGGCGGCCAGCCCGCGGCACCGTGGGCGGCCGGAGCAGCGTGCGCCGCGGGGGCGCCCTGCGCGGCCGGAGTGGGCGGCAGCTGCCCGGTCGGTGCCTCCGGAGCCGGGGCAGGCGGGATCTGCTGCGTCGGAGCCTCCGGTGCCGGGGTGGGCGGCAGCTGCTGCGTCGGAGCCTCCGGTGCCGGCTCGGGGGCAGGAGCGGCCGGCACGGGGGGTGCGGACGGGGCCGCGGGGGGCTGCTGGGCCGCGTTGCCCTCGTTCTCGGTGCTCACGGCTCTCTCCTCGTCAAACACGGTCTGTCGGGTACGGTCAGTCTGCGCACGTTCCCGGGCAAAGCTTTTCCCATGGTCTGTCAGAGCACTGTAAGCCGGACCTGTGTATCCGACGCCGATCTTTATCTCCGGCATTTCCGGCGCCTTCCCCCATCCGGGGCCGCGCCGCACCCCCCTCTGATGGCACCATGACGCGGTGACCCACGCACCGCACCCGACCGACCAGCGGCCCATCCAGGTCGTCGCCCACCGCGGGGCCTCGGAGGAGGCTCCCGAGCACACCCTGGCCGCGTACCGCATGGCCATCGAGCAGGGTGCCGACGCCCTGGAATGCGACGTGCGGCTGACCGCGGACGGCCACCTCGTGCTGGTCCACGACCGCCGCGTCAACCGCACCTCGAACGGCCGCGGAGCGGTCTCCGCGCTGGAGCTCGCCGATCTCGCCGCGCTCGACTTCGGGTCGTGGAAGGACCGGGAGGAGTCGCCGGACTGGGACGCCGAGGAAGCGGGGGAGCCCGACCCGGAGCGCACGTCGGTGCTCACCCTGGAACGGCTGCTGGAGCTGGTCGCGGACGCGGGACGGCCGGTGGACCTGGCGATCGAGACCAAACACCCGACGCGCTGGGCCGGTCAGGTGGAGGAGCGGCTGCTCTTCCTGCTCAAGCGCTTCGGCCTGGACGCGCCCCCGGCCGGCGGCCACTCGCCGGTACGGATCATGAGCTTCTCAGCCCGCTCCCTGCACCGCGTGCGGGCGGCCGCGCCGACCATCCCCACCGTGTACCTGATGCAGTTCATCTCGCCGCGCATGCGCGACGGCCGGCTGCCCGCGGGTGTACGGATCGCCGGCCCGGGCATGCGGATCGTGCGGAACCACCCCGGGTTCGTGAAGCGGCTCCAGGCACAGGGCCACTCGGTGCACGTCTGGACCGTGAACGAGCCGGAAGACGTTCAGCTCTGCGCTGATCTGGGTGTAGAAGCGATCATTACGAATCGACCCGGGCGGGTTCTGTCCCAACTCGGGCGCTAATCACATGGGTTGCACCCCCCACTTCCGTGACAGGGTGTGCCCCGGCGCATCCGCTCCGCATTCAGTCGTCATGAATGCGTCAGAGGCCTCCGCCTGCGCGGTTTCCGGTCCAGGCCATTGGGGCATCCAGACCATGGCGTGGGGCTAAGGAGGTTCCGGGGGTGGCGTTGGTGGTGGCACAGGAAGTGCCCACGTCGTCGAGCATGGCCGTACCCCATGGTCCTGCGGGCGTGGGAGAGGCGAGACACCGGATGCGCGCGCAACTGCGCCTCAGCGGGGTGTCCGAATCGGTCGTCGACGATGCAGTCCTGATCCTTTCCGAACTGCTCAGCAACGCCTGCCGGCACGGCAGGCCGCTGGGCTCGGGCGAGGTGGGGGACGGCGACGTACGGGCCGCTTGGCGGGTCGACGGCCGGGGCCGTCTGACGGTCGAGGTCACGGACGGGGGCGGTCCCACCCGGCCCGTTCCCTCGACGCCCTCGGTCACCGCGCGCGGCGGCCGTGGGCTGAACATCATCAGTGCGCTCGCCCAGGACTGGGGCGTGCGCGACGGTGCGGCGGGCGAGGTCACGGTGTGGGTGACCGTCGCGGCAGGACACCGTCACGAGGATTTCGCTACGCGCGTCACCGCGCCGGCGCTGGACTTCATCTCGGCCATCGCGGCCCTGGAAGATCTGGAGTCCTGTCCGCTGACCCGGGACGGCTGACGACGGCCCCGGTACGGGACCGGACCCGAGGCACGCGTTCCGCTTCCAGCCATCCCGGAGATCCCGGCACGAACGGCTAGGCTCGCGCCGACAGAGCCTCAGCACGACGCCACAACCGGGAGACACCCACGATGGCCAAGAAGCGCCCGCAGACCAAGGGACCCCAGTCCACGGCCGGAAAGCCGCAGCTCACGGATGGCGAGATCCCCGTGGTGGGCGCCCGGGAACCCTGCCCGTGCGGCTCCGGCCGCCGCTACAAGGCCTGTCACGGGCGGGCCGCGGCGCACGCCGTGACCGAGCTCGTCCAGCGGCCGTTCGAGGGGCTGCCGGGCGAGTGCGACTGGGTCGCACTGCGCGAGCTGGTGCCGGCCGCGACCGTGCCGCTGTCCCTCAAGGGCGGGCTGCCCGAGGGCGTGCCGTCGGTGACGCTGGCGACCGTACTGCCGATGGCGTGGCCCGCGCTGCGCCGCGAGGACGGTTCGGTGCTGCTCGGTTTGCAGAACGACACGTCTTCGGGTGACCTCGGGCGGGATCTCGCCGACACTCTGGAGCGCGCTCTCGCCACGGAACCGGGTAATCCGGTTTCTCCGCGGCGCGTGCCCGCCGAGGGTCCCCGACTTCAGGATCTCCTCGACCCCGAGGGCGTTTTCGAGCCGGTTGTCCACACCGGATTCGAATTCTGGATTCCGGACACGGAGAACGCCGCGAACGCCTCTCCTGAGGTCGCCGCCTCGCTGGAACGCGCCAACGCCGCCGCCATCCCCACCGTCAAGCTGACCGGCGTGGACGCCGCCTACTGGTGCGAGACGCCGGAGAAGAACCACCTCCGCTGGGTCATGCCCCACGCCGAGGAGAAGCTGCTGGACGCGCTGGCGCGACTGCACGCGGCGGGCGAGACCTCGATCGGCGAGGGCACCCGCCTGGTCGGCTCCTTCCGGGCCCACGGCCTGATGGTGCCGGTGTGGGACCTGCCCACCGGGGTCACGGCGGCGGACGTCGAGAAGCCCGCGGCCGAGTTCGCGGAGCGGCTGGCGAACGCCCTGGCCACGGACGCCCCGCTGACTCCCGAGGAGCGCCGGGCGCGCGGCGGCCTCACCAACCGCCAGGTGACGCTCAGCTGATCAGCGGGCGTCAGCAGTCCGACCAGCCGGTTTGGTGACTCGGGTCACAACTCCCGCTAATGGTCGGCAAATCGGTGTCCGAATATCCGAGATCGAATTTGCGAACACGCGATCTCTTGTTACCGTTCTTGTAGCCCGGTCGCTGGTGCATCCCCCGTCGCCAGCGACCGGGCCCTTCCATTTCAACGCTCGGCCACAGGTTCCGAGTTGCTGCCGGAGCGGAGCAACAGCGGGCCGTTCACATCCGGTACGGCAAATTCCGCCACCGCCGAGTACTCGTCCAGCCCCCGCCCGCCTGCCCGCGCCGTCCCGGCCGGAGCCTCCTTGGGCGTCTCGCAGGTCCCCGGTTCGTCCCCCGCGGTGAGCGGGCAGCGGATCTGTACGGTCCGCCCGGCCGGGCCCATCAGAGTGAGTACGGCGTCCAGCGGGCGCCCCGTCGCGTTGCGGTAGTACGTTCGCGCCCAGACCCGGCCCGCCTCGCCCAGCACGCAGGTCTGCGCCTCCACGCCCTCGGGGGAGGAGAGTTCCGGTCCGCACCGGGTGTCGGCCTCGGGGGCCTTCGGCTCCGGCCGGGCGCCGTCCGCCCGCGCCCCGCCCCCGCGCTCGTCGTCGCGCAGCCCGAGCGAGGTGAGGAGACCACCCCGCCCCTCGTCGGACAGCGGCCCTGCCGTCGCCGCGGCGAGCGGCAGCGCCAGGGCGATCAGCACACCGACGCCGATACCGGTCAAGCGGAGGTTCATCCGGCGAACATAGCGAGGAGGGAACGGACGCCGGCCGGCCGCGCGCCCAATTCCCCTGGAACGGCGCCCCGCTCACACCCGTTCGAGTGACGCCACGCGCGCACAGGGACGCGGGACGCAGGGCGCGGCACGCGGGACGCAAGGCGAGGGACGCAGGCCTCGGGTGGCCCGGTGCGCCGCCCGGCGTGCGGCTCAGTACGCGAGCCGGCTGCCGCCGCCCGGCGCCCCGCTGCTCGCCTCGACGAGCGCGTCGACCACGGCCTCGACGTCCGGCAGCCAGGGACGCGCCGAGCCGGCCAGCGGAGCACGCTCCCAGCGCACCCGGCCGCCTGCCGCCTCCGAGGGCGGCAGCAGGAGGTAGCCACCCTCACCGTGGAACCGCAGGGAGGCCGGTACACAGTCCTTCGCGTACAGCAACTCGCCGAGCGTCTCCAGGGAGTACGGGGCCACGAGCAGCGACATCCGGGTGGGCGTCGCCACGACCGGCCCCAGCCGCATGCCCATCCGGTCGAGCCGCGCGAGAGCCAGGGTGCCGGCGTCGACCGGGAGGCTGACGGCACAGGGCGCGCTGCCGCCGGTCGCGAGGATCACCGGGGCGGTCGGGCGGTTCGTCCACCACCAGCGCACCATGCGGGCGTCGGTCGTGGCGGCCAGCAGGCCGGGGTCGTACGGATGCGCTCCGGGCACCACGCAGTCGGGGTCGGGGCAGGCGCACCGCGCGTCCTCGGCCGGACGGCCGTCGGCCGCGCGGGCCTGGCCGACGCCGGGGATCACCGGCCACTGCCATTCGGTCGCGCAGGTCAGCGCCGTGCCGAGGAGGGCGGGGGGTCCGCCGCGCCGGGAGAGCCGAAGCCGCTGGAGACGCCTTCCGAGGATCTCGCGCATGAGCGCTCGTTCCTTTCCGTTGAACGTCGAGGGCCACATCACACCATGTATCCGGTGTTTCACCACACGTACACGTTTCGCGTCACTGTCCGCTTTGATGAGATTTACGCGGTTCGTGCAGTTCTTGCTGGCTTACGGGGCCGGTAACTCCCCCGGCAAACCGCCGGGGAGCCCCCAGGTGTGGCCGACGCGCGACTGGCGCCGCCTGGTTCCACGGGTCCGCCCAACTGACCCTGGCCATCACCGATTACGTACCCATCACGCACGATATGACGCTCTGCTGAACCAGTTCAGTCGACCGCAAAAGACGCCCGCTCCGGGCATTTTTCAGCCAACTTTGAGCCTTACGTGTACGGCGAGTTGTCGTCCCACGGACACCAGGATTCCCACCTGGGCAATGCTGGACATCGATCCACATCTGCGTGTAGATGTGGATCCATTGACGGCGGCGCAGAGGGATCTGGGGGTCGCGATGTTTTATGGCGAATCGCACCAGGTGGAAAGGCGGCTGCCATGAGCATCCCGCACCTGCCGAAAGTGGCTGGAATCGATCCAGCGGTTCCGGCACCCCCGCACACTGTCGCGCCCTCGCCCGCCCGCGCGGCGCCCCCCGCACCCGCCGCACCGGCCCCGGGGACCGTCATCCAGGACCGCCTGGCCGGCTGGGTCTCGGACCTCACCACGCTCCACGAACTCACCGAGCGCCTCACCCGCGCCGCTGACCTCGAAGAATCCCTCCAGGAACTGCTGCGCGCAGGCGCCGCACTGGTGGGCGCCCGCCGCGGACTCGTCGTCCTCGAACCCTCGGACGGCCTCGGTCCGGCCAGCACCATCGGCCTCGGTCTCGGCCGCGCGGACCTCGGGCACATCGAGACCGTGCCGCGCAGCGCCACCTCGTACGGCCGCATCCTCGACGGCCTGCCGGACGCGCACGGCGGCACCGAACAGCTGCCCGACCCTGACGCCACCCCCGGCCAGGGCGGCCACGCCGCCCCCGTCGACCCCCGCCTCCGCGAGGTCGCGGCCCGCCTCGGCTACGCCGCCAGCTACGCCCTCCCCCTCGCCGCGCAGGCCACAGGCCGGCTCGGCGCCGCCGTCTGGCTGTACGACGAGCATGCCGAGCCCAGCGAGCGCCAGCGCCACCTGATCGAGCTGTACGTCCGCTACGCGGGCGAGCACCTTGCCCGCGTCGTCGCCGTGGAGCGGGCCCGCACCCAGGTGCGCACCATCGCCGAGGAACTGCTGCCCAGCCGCCTGCCCCGGGTCTCCGGTGTCCGGCTGGCAGCCCGCCACCGCACCGGCCCGCGGGGCGGCGGCGACTGGTACGACGCGCTGCCGCTGCCCGAGGGCGCCCTCGGGCTGGCCGTCGGCTCCGTCACCGGCTCGGGGCCCAGCGCCGTCGCCGCCATGGGCCGCCTGCGGGCCTCCCTCCGCGCGTACGCCGTGATGGAGGGCGAGGACCCGGTCGCCGTGCTCTCCGACCTGGAACTGCTGCTGCGGCTCACCGAACCCGCGCGGTCCGCCACCGCCCTGTTCGCGTACTGCGAGCCGGCACGCCGCAAGATCGTGCTGGCCGGCGCCGGCCACACCCCGCCGCTGCTGATCGGCGAGCGCCGCACGGAGTACGTCGAGACCTCGCTCTCGGCCCCGCTCGGGATGCTGTCCTGCTGGGAGGCCCCCAGCGTGGAGATCGAACCCGGCCCCGGAGAAACGGTGCTGCTGTACACCGACGGGCTGCTGCACCGCACCGGCGACTCCATGGACCGGGCCTTCGCCCGGCTCCACGCGGCCGCCGCAAGCGTCCCGCGGACCGTCCGGGACGACCCGGCGGGGATCTGCGACCACGTGCTGCGCACCGTGCTGCCCGAGGGCCGCGACGAGGCCGATTCGGCGGAGGACATCGTGCTGCTGGCGGCCCGTTTCGACTGACCCGGCCCGCCCCGCCGCCCGGCGATCTTGGTAATGGGTCCAAGGGCCCTGGGACCCCTTCCGCACGACCGTACGATGGACGGGGTTCAGTGTCGTACCAAGAGGAGGCGGACCCGTGGCGGAACAGCTCACGACCCAGACCCCGGAGACCCCGGAAACCCTGGAAGAAGAGCAGCCGAAGAAGCACAAGCAGCGGAAGAACGGTCTGTACCCGGGCGTCTCCGACGAGCTGGCCGAGAGCATGCGCACCGGCTGGGCCGACACCGAGCTGCACGGCCTGGAGCCGATCGCGCAGGCGCAGCACACCGCCGCCCGCCGCGCCGCCCTGTCCGCGCGCTTCCCGGGCGAGCGCCTGGTCGTCCCCGCGGGGCGGCTGAAGACGCGCTCCAACGACACGGAGTACCCGTTCCGCGCCTCGACCGAGTACGCGTACCTGACCGGTGACCAGACCGAGAACGGCGTGCTCGTCCTGGAGCCCACCACCGACGGTCACACCGCGACGATCTACCTGCTGCCGCGCTCGGACCGCGAGAACGGCGAGTTCTGGCTGTCCGGCCAGGGCGAGCTGTGGGTCGGCCGCCGCCACTCCCTGACCGAGGCCGAGCAGCTGCTGGGCATCCCGGTGAAGGACGTGCGCAACGTCGCCGACGAGCTGCGCGAGGCCACCGGCCCGGTCCGCAACGTCCGCGGCCACGACGCCGTGATCGAGGAGGCGCTGACCGACAAGGTCACCGCCGAGCGCGACGAGGAGCTGCGCGTCTACCTCTCCGAGGCCCGCGCGGTGAAGGACGAGTTCGAGATCGGCGAGCTGCAGAAGGCCGTCGACTCCACCGTCCGCGGCTTCGAGGACGTCGTGAAGGTCCTCGACAAGGCCGAGGCCACCAGTGAGCGCTACATCGAGGGCACCTTCTTCCTGCGCGCCCGCGTCGAGGGCAACGACGTCGGCTACGGCTCCATCTGCGCCGCCGGAGCCCACGCCTGCACGCTGCACTGGGTCCGCAACGACGGCGCGGTCCGCTCCGGCGACCTGCTGCTGCTCGACGCCGGTGTGGAGACGCACAGCCTCTACACCGCCGACGTCACCCGCACCCTGCCGATCAACGGCACGTACAGCGAGATCCAGCGCAAGATCTACGACGCGGTGTACGAGTCCCAGGAGGCCGGCATCGCGGCCGTGAAGCCGGGCGCCAAGTTCCGCGACTTCCACGACGCCTCGCAGCACGTCCTCGCCGAGAAGCTGGTCGAGTGGGGCCTGCTGGAGGGCCCGGTCGAGCGCGTCCTGGAGCTGGGCCTCCAGCGCCGCTGGACCCTGCACGGCACCGGCCACATGCTCGGCATGGACGTCCACGACTGCGCCGCCGCGCGCACCGAGGCGTACGTCGACGGCACGCTGGAGCCGGGCATGTGCCTGACCGTCGAGCCGGGCCTGTACTTCCAGGCCGACGACCTGACCGTGCCGGAGGAGTACCGCGGCATCGGCGTCCGGATCGAGGACGACATCCTGGTCACCGAGGACGGCAACCGGAACCTGTCGGCCGGCCTGCCGCGCCAGGCCGACGAGGTCGAGGCGTGGATGGCCCGTCTGAAGGGCTGACCTCCCGGGCCGGCCGGGAGCGGTCGGTCCGCTCCGCCGGCACCCGGACACGACGGTGGGCGAGGACCGTACGCGGTCCTCGCCCACCGTCGTTGGCGGCTCAGGAGGCCTTCAGCAGTGCGCCTTCCCGCCACTTGAGGATCTTGTCGAAGCTGACCACCGCGCCCTGGCCCGGCCGGTTCCGGAACCGCACGTGGTCCGCCAGCTGCTCGATCAGGCACAGGCCCCGCCCGCTCTCGGCGAGCGCGGACCTGCGGGCCGTGCCCACGTGCTCGGGGAAGCCGGGGCCCGAGTCGGTGACTTCGATGCGGCAGGTGTCGCCGTCGAGGTACGCGGTGACGCGGTACGCCCCGGTGTCCGGCGCGGCACCGACGAGGCCGCCGTGCTCGACCGCGTTGGCACAGGCCTCGGTGAGGGCCACGGACAGGTCGTACGAGATGTCGGGGTCCACTCCGGCGGTCTCCATGGTCCCGAGGAGCAGCCGTCTGGCCAGGGGAACGCTGGCGGCTTCGCGGCGCAGGTGCAATGACCACCAGATGCTCATGCTCCAGCCTCCCGGCCGCGGCTCGACATACCGTTACCTATTGCCGCACACGGCACGCGATAAGCCCCTGAGCGACGCCGGAGCGCCCGTTCGGCCGATGCGCGTCCCCTTCACGGCGGTGTATGTGGGCCGGGAGGGGGAAGCGACGAGCACGTACCAACGGGACCTTCCGGACCTGCCGTATGGAGGGCCGGGGCGCAGTGCGATGATGGCCCGGCCATGCCTCACCCCCGCACGACGCGCACCGGAACCGGTCTCCGGCTCCTGAGGGCCGCGGTGTTCACCGCGGTCTGTGTCGTGCTGTCCGGCGCGGGACACGCGCTGGCCTCCTGCGCGGCCGTCCCGCTGTGGGCGCTCTGCGCGGGGTTCCTCGCGGTGTTCGCCTGCGCGGCCCCGCTGGCGGGACGGCGGCGCTCACTGCCCGGGATCGCCGGCGCGCTGGCCGGCGGACAGCTGGCACTCCACGCGCTCTTCGGCCTCGGCCAGCACAGGGCCGTCCCGAAGCCGGTGCCCTCCCCCGACGAGTCGCTCGCGGCCCTCGCCGCGCGGCTGGTCTGCGGGGGCAACACCGTCCCGCTGAGCCCGGCCGAGGCCCGGCAGGTCCTGCTCGTCGCGGGCATCGACCCCGCGACGGCCGGCGGGCACGTCCACGCCCACGCCCCCGGGGCGGCGGAGGCCGTGGCGCCGGCACTGGCCCCGGACACCGGGCTGTTCTCGCTTCCGATGCTGCTCGGGCACCTGCTGGCCGCGCTCGCCGCCGGCTGGCTGCTCGGGCGCGGGGACGCGGCCCTGCTGCGTCTGGTCCGGCTGTCGGCCGAGGCGGGGTCGGTGCGGTCCCTGCGGGCGGCGCTGGCCTTCGTACGCGCGCTGCGCCGGGGCCTGCCCGGCGCGGACGTCCGTACGGCGGAGCTGCCGCGCGACGAGGAGGAGCGGCGGGTCCCGGTGGGGCGGGAGGCGCTCCAGCACACGGTGATCAGGCGCGGGCCGCCCGCGGCGTACGCACTCGCAGCCTGACGCGGTACCCGGCTCCCCCGGACGATCCACCGGGAGCGGTGGTGCCGCGGCGTCCGCGCGCACCCGCGCGGAGTCCACCGTTCCCACTGCCAGTGGAGCTTTCTGCCATGAAGACCTCTCGCGTCTCCTTCGTCGCCGCCCTCGCCGCCGGTTCCGTCCTGCTGCTCTCCGGAACCGCCTTCGCACACGTCAGCGTGCAGCCCGGGCAGGCCGAGAAGGGCGGCTACGCAACGATCAACTTCAAGGTCCCGAACGAGCGCGACAACGCCTCGACGAACAGGCTCGAGGTCACCTTCCCCGCCGACCACCCGCTCGCGTCCGTGATGCCGCAGGACGTGCCGGGCTGGCAGGTCGAGGTCACCAAGAGCAAGCTGGCCAAGCCTCTGACCATCCACGGCAAGCAGATCACCGAGGCCGTCACCAAGGTCACCTGGACCGGCGGCAAGATCGCCCCGGGCCGCTTCCAGCAGTTCCCGCTCTCTGTGGGCCAGCTGCCCGAGGACGCCGACCGGATGGTCTTCAAGGCGATCCAGACGTACGACAACAACGAGGTCGTCCGCTGGATCGAGGAGCCCCAGGACGGCGCGGACGAGCCGCAGAACCCGGCACCGGTCCTCAAGCTGACCGAGCCCACCGGCGAGGGCCACCACGGCGGCGCGTCCGGCGGCAAGGACGACGCCAAGCAGACCGACGCGAAGGCCGAGAAGGACGGCGCCCACGGCGACGACCACGCCAGCGCTTCCGGCTCCTCCGACACCACCGCCCGCGCCCTGGGCATCGCCGGCATCCTCGTCGGCGCCGCGGGCGTGGCGTTCGGCGTGCTGTCGCGCCGCCGCACCTCCTGATCCCGGTGCGGCGGCCCGTACGCCCGTACGGGCCGCCCCACCGCAAGCACTTCCAACCCCGATCCACAGGGACGACTCCCCCATGCACACCACACGTGTGACGGCCGCCGCTCTCGCGGTGGCGGCCGCGCTCACGCTGTCCGCCTGCGGCAGCGACTCCGACAAGGGCTCTCCCGTCGCGGTGGTGAGCGCCTCGGCGAAGACCAAGGCCGCCACCGTCCTCGACCGGCCCTTCGAGAAGCCCGACCTGGTCCTCACGGACACGCACGGCAAGCAGTACAGCCTGCGCGAGCAGACCAAGGGCAAGCCGACGCTGATCTACTTCGGCTACACCAACTGCCCGGACGTCTGCCCGCTGACGATGAGCAACATCGCCATCGCCAGGAAGTCCCTACCGAAGGCCGACCAGGACAAGCTCCAGGTCGTCTTCGTCACCACGGACCCGGAGCGGGACACCCCCGACTCGCTGGGCAAGTGGCTCAAGGCCCAGGACCCGACCTTCATCGGCCTGACCGGCGACTTCGACAGGATCCAGGCCGGCGCCCGCAGCATCGGCATCGGCATCGACCCCCCGAAGAAGGAGAAGGACGGCAGCGTCGTCTCCATGCACGGGGCCCAGGTCATCGCGTTCTCCCCGAAGTCCGACGAGGGGTACGTCCTGTACGGCGAGGACACCACCGCCGAGGACTACACCCAGGACCTGCCGAAGCTCATCAAGGGAGAGAACCCGTGAACCACCGCACCACCCTCCGCACCGCCCTCCTCGCCGCCACCGCCCTGACCGCGTCCTTCGCGATAGCCGGCTGTGCTTCCGAGGACTCCCCGGCCGGGGGCTCGGAGGGCAAGCCGGCCCTGAGCGTCAGCGGGGCGTTCATGCCGGAGCCGGTCAACGGCGACATGGCGGGCGGCTTCCTGGTCGTCGAGAACGGCTCGGACACCGCCGACAAGCTCACCTCGGTGACCAGCGCGCTCTCAGACGACGTGCAGATCCACGAGACCAAGAACCAGAAGATGCAGCAGGTCCGGTCGATGGACGTGCCGGCCAACGGCGAGCTCCGGCTGGAGCGCGGCGGCAGCCACATGATGTTCATGGGCCTCAAGAGCAAGCCGAAGGTCGGTGACAGGGTCGCGGTCGAGCTGCACTTCGAGAAGGCGGACCCGGTCAAGGTCGAGCTGGACGTGAAGGAACGGACCTACAACCCGAAGCACCACTGACGGACCGAGGGACTGACACGCCATGACGGCCACCGCCCCCGCCCCCGCCCGGTCGCTCAGGCCCCGGTCGCTCAGGCCCCGGCCGCCCGGGCAGCCGGCGCACCGGCAGCCACTGCGCCCACGGCAGCTGCTCCGGCTCCTGCCGGTCGTCGCGGCCCTGATGGGCTCGCTGCTCGCCACCGCCGCCCCGGCCGTGGCACACGCCGCGCTGACCGCGAGCGATCCCAAGGACGGGTCGGTGGTCGCCACGGCCCCCGCCCAGGTCACGCTCTCCTTCTCGGAGCAGGTGGCCATGGGCGAGGACTCGATCCGGGTCATGGACCCCAGCGGCAAGCGGGTCGACACCGGTGAACAGCGGGACCTGTGCGACGGCACCACCGTCAGGTACGGGGTCCAGCTGCACGCCGGCCTGCCCAACGGCACGTACACGGTGGCCTGGCAGGCGGTGTCCGCCGACAGCCACCCGATCTCCGGTGCGTTCACCTTCTCGGTGGGTGCGCCCTCGACGACCACGGTGACCCTGCCGGAGCAGGAGGCGGGCGGCGGCCCGGTGGGCTTCGCCTACGGCGTCGCGCGCTACGCCGCCTACGCGGGCTTCGTGCTGCTGGTCGGCGGCGCGGCCTTCGTGCTGCTGTGCTGGCGCGGCGGGGCGGGGGTGCGGCCGGTCCAGCGGGTGGTGCTGCACGGGTGGGTGACGCTGACCGCGGCGACGCTCGCGATGCTGGCGCTGCGTCATCCGTACACGGGCTCGGGGAAGTTCGCCGACGCCTTCGACCTGTCCGGGCTGAAGGCGGTGCTGGAGACCAAGACAGGTGCCTCGCTGGTGTCGCGGCTCCTGCTGCTCGGCGCCGCTGCGCTCTTCCTGGCCGTGCTCTTCGGGGCGTACGCGCGCCGGCAGGCGGCCCAGGAGGGGGCGGCGGACGCCGAGACCGCGGAGCAGCTCCGCAAGGAGACCGGCGACCTCACCTTCGGTCTGGGCGTCGGTGGCGCGGTGGTGGCCGCCGGGATCGCGGCCACCTGGGCGCTGTCCGAGCACGCCTCGACCGGCGTCCAGCCCGGCATCGCGATGCCGGTGGACATCGTCCACCTGCTGGCCGTGGCCGCCTGGCTGGGCGGTCTGGTCGCGCTGCTGGTGGCCCTGTCCCGGGTGCCGGGCATCGAGCGGGCCGCCGTGCTGCGGTTCTCCCGGGTGGCGTTCGTCAGCGTGGCCGCGCTGGCCGCGACGGGCGTCTACCAGTCCTGGCGGCAGCTCGGCAGCTGGTCGGCCCTGACCGGAACGACGTACGGGCAGCTCCTCCTGGTGAAGGTCGGGCTGGTCGCCGTCCTGGTGGGCGTGGCCTACCTGTCCCGGAAGTGGACGGCGCGGCTGGGCGGGGGCGAGCGGGGCGCGGTCGCGGACGAGGGGGATGTTTCACGTGAAACACGACCCGAGGCGGCGACGGTGACCCCCTCCCGGTCTGAGCCGGAGCCGGTGACCGTGCCGGAGCCGGAGCCCGAGCCCGAGCCAGTGACCGTGCCCGAGGACCCGAAGCGTGCCGCGCAGCTCGCCCGTCAGCGGGCGGCCCTGGCCACCGCCCGGGAGAAGAAGGTCCGCGACGCGGACCCCGGCCGGGCGGGGCTGCGGCGCTCGGTCCTGACCGAGGCCGGGGTGGCCGTGGTCCTGCTGGCCGTCACCACCGTGCTGACCAGCACCGAGCCCGGCCGGGCCGCAGAGCAGGAGGCCGGCCGGAGCACGGCCGCCAACTCCACCGCCGTGCCCAACCGGCCCATCAAGGTCACCCTCCCGTTCGACACGGGCGGCGAGGACGGCCAGGGGTCGGCGCGGCTGGAGCTCGACCCGGGCCGCACCGGCGCCAACACCCTGCACCTGTGGCTGGCCCGGACGAACGGCAAGCCGCTGGACGCGCCCGAGGTGAAGGTGGCGTTCACGCTGCCCGCCAAGGACATCGGCCCGCTGCCCCTGGTCCCCGACCACGCGAGCACCGGACACTGGACCGCTTCCGGGGTCCAGCTCCCGCTCGCCGGGACGTGGCGCATCGACGTGACCGTGCGCACCTCCGACATCGACCAAGTGACCGTGCAGAAGACAGTGAAGATCGGCTGAACAGCGTGACCGACAGCGTGACCGACATCGAGATCTCCAGGCGGCGGCTGCTCGGCACCGTCGGTGCCGCGGGAGCCGCCGGGCTCGCGCTGGGCGCGGCGGGCGGGGCGCTCGGCGCCTCAGCCCTCGCGGACGACGGGAGCGGAGGCGGCGCGGGCGGGGCGCTGGCCGCGCTGGGCGCGACCGGGGTGCCCTTCCACGGGGACCACCAGGCGGGGATCACCACCCCGATGCAGGCGAAGGGGCACGTACTGGCCTTCGACCTGAAGCCGGGGGCGGGCCGGAAGGAGGCGGCTGCGCTGCTGCGCCGCTGGTCGGAGACGGCACGGCTGTTGATGGCCGGGTCCCCGGCCGGTTCCGGGGACACGGGGATCGCGCTGGACGCCGGTCCGTGCTCGCTGTCGGTCACCTTCGGCTTCGGCCGCACCTTCTTCGACCGCACGGGCCTGGCCGCGCGGCGGCCGGCGGCGCTCGACCCGCTGCCGGAGTTCTCCTCCGACCAGCTCGACCCGCGGCGCAGCAACGGCGACCTCTGGGTGCAGATCGGCGCGAACGACGGTCTGGTGGCCTTCCACGCGCTGCGCGCGGTCCAGAAGGACGCCGGAGACGCGGCCTCGGTCCGGTGGCAGATGAACGGCTTCAACCGCTCCCCCGGTGCCACGGGCAAGCCGATGACGGCCCGCAACCTGATGGGGCAGATCGACGGCACGGGCAACCCGAAGCCCTCCGAGCCGGACTTCGACCGCCGGATCTTCGTGCCGGCCGCCGGTCCGGGGCCGGCCGAGCACGCGTGGATGGCCGGCGGCTCGTACGCGGTGGTCCGGCGGATCCGGATGCTGCTCGACGACTGGGAGAAGCTGTCCCTGGCGAAGCAGGAGCAGGTCATCGGCCGGAAGAAGGCCGACGGCGCGCCGCTGACCGGCGGCACGGAGACCACCGAGATGGAACTGGACCGGATCGGAGCGGACGGGAAGCCGGTGATCCCGTCGAACGCCCACGCACGGATCTCGGCACCCGAGCAGAACGGTGGCGCGGCGATGCTGCGCCGGCCCTTCTCGTACCACGACGGGATCGGGACGGACGGTGCGCCGGACGCGGGCCTGCTGTTCATCTGCTGGCAGGCCGATCCGCTGCGCGGCTTCGTCCCGGTGCAGCGGAAGCTGGACCGGGGGGACGCCCTGTCGGCGTTCGTCCGGCACGAGGCCAGCGGGCTGTACGCGGTACCGGGTGGCCCGAAGCCCGGCGAGTACGTGGGCCAGCGGCTTCTCGAAGCGTGAACGGCTCCGGCCGCCGGTCACGGGGAGCACTAGGCTGATCGCATGTCGGCCACCCGCTTCACGTATCTCGGTCCCGAGGGCACCTTCACGGAAGCCGCCCTCCGCACGCTGCCCGAAGCCGCCACCCGGGAGCTCGTCCCCATGGTGTCGGTGCCCGCCGCGCTCGACGCGGTGCGCAACGGGGAGGCGGCCGCGGCGCTCGTCCCGATCGAGAACTCGGTCGAGGGCGGGGTGACGGCCACCCTCGACGAGCTGGCGGCCGGCGAGCCGCTGATGATCTACCGCGAGGTGCGGCTGCGGATCGCGTTCGCGCTGCTCGTCCGGCCGGGCACGAAGCTGTCCGAGATCAAGACGGTCACCGGGCACCCGGTGGCGCAGCCGCAGGTCCGCAACTGGCTGCGGGCCAACCTGCCGGACGCAGTCTGGGAGTCGGCCGCCTCCAACGCGGACGGCGCGCGCCTGGTGCAGGAGGGCCGGTACGACGCGGCCTTCGCCGGCGAGTTCGCGGCGGCGACGTACGGCCTGGAGCCGCTGGTCACCGAGATCCACGACGCCGAAAACGCCGAGACCCGGTTCGTCCTGGTGGGGCGGCCGGCCCGGCCCTCGGCGCCGACCGGTGCCGACAAGACCTCCGTGGTCATCTGGCTCGGCGACGACCACCCGGGCGCCCTGCTGGAACTGCTCCAGGAGTTCGCGGTGCGCGGGGTGAACCTGATGCTGATCCAGTCCCGGCCGACGGGCGAGGGCATCGGCAACTACTGCTTCGCGGTGGACGCCGAGGGCCACATCTCGGACCGCCGGGTGGGCGAGGCGCTGATGGGGCTCAAGCGGATCTGTCCGAACGTCCGCTTCCTGGGGTCGTACCCGCGGGCGGGCGTCTCGGCGGCCGACGTGCGCGCGCCGCGGCCCGGGACTTCGGACGGTGACTTCACGGCCGCCTCGGACTGGCTGACTCGCTGCCTCGACGGCCGCGCCTGACCGGTCCGGCGACTCCGTCCCCACCCACAGGATTGTCCACAGAGTTATCCACAGGGAAGCTTCTCGACCTGGGGACAAGTCGACATCCGAGCGCGGCATCGTCGACAAATCGGTCGCCGAGGTCAGGTGACGTCCTGACCCCCGGGAGATGAACGCCGTCACCCTCACACCATTGATCAACTCTTTGGAGCGAGCCATTCCCACCCGAATGAGTGTGTGATGGGGGTTTGAGTCGAGATTCCATCGGCTCGCGAAGGGCTGGAGAAAGATCGCAATTCGCATCCACAGCCCGCCCCCACAGCCTGTGGATAACGCACCCTTCCTGTGAATTCCTGTGGACAACCAGACCTCGGCGCCCGCTCCCGCCAAGGGGTCCGGCGGCCGGGGGCCGCCGCCCCCGCACCCCGCCCCGCCCCTTTTCGAGGAAAGGGCACCCTTTTATCGACTTCGGCGGAGGGGTCGATTCCGGCCACGCGGCCCCGGTTTTCCATTCACGGCAATTAGGACATAGCGACACGCAGCGTGATATCGGTGTCCGGCACGGAAGCCCAGGCCGGTAGCCTGGTGGGGTGATTGACCTCCGGCTGCTCCGTGAAGACCCTGACCGTGTCCGCGCCTCGCAGCGCGCCCGTGGAGAGGACGTCGAGCTCGTCGACGCACTGCTCTCCGCCGACGAGCGCCGCAGGTCCTCCGGCGTTCGCTTCGACGAACTGCGCAACGAGCAGAAGTCGCTGGGCAAGCTCATCCCCAAGGCCTCACCGGAGGAGCGGGCCGAGCTCCTGAAGCGCGCAGAGCAGCTGAAGACCGACGTCAAGGCCGCCGAGGCCGAGCAGAACGAGGCCGACGAGGCCGCCAAGCGACTGCTCCTCCAGCTCGGCAACGTCGTGCACCCCGACGTGCCCGTCGGCGGTGAGGAGGACTTCACCGTCCTCGAGACCCACGGCACGATCCGCGACTTCGCCGCCGAGGGCTTCGAGCCCAAGGACCACCTGGAGCTGGGCGAGGCGCTCGGCGCCATCGACGTCGAGCGCGGCGCCAAGGTCTCCGGCTCCCGCTTCTACTACCTGACCGGCGTCGGCGCGCTCCTGGAGCTCGCCCTGGTCAACGCCGCGATCGCCCAGGCGACCGAGGCCGGCTTCATCCCGATGCTCACCCCGGCGCTGGTCCGCCCGCGCGCCATGGAGGGCACCGGCTTCCTCGGCCAGGCCGCGGAGAACGTGTACCACCTGGAGAAGGACGACTACTACCTGGTCGGCACCTCCGAGGTCCCGCTCGCCGCGTACCACATGGACGAGATCATCGACGCCGAGAAGCTGCCGCTGCGGTACGCCGGCTTCTCCCCGTGCTTCCGCCGCGAGGCCGGCACGTACGGCAAGGACACCCGCGGCATCTTCCGCGTCCACCAGTTCGACAAGGTCGAGATGTTCTCGTACGTCGCGCCGGAGGAGGCCGAGGCCGAGCACGCACGGCTGCTCGCCTGGGAGAAGCAGTGGCTGAACTCCCTGGAGCTGCCCTTCCAGGTCATCGACGTCGCCACCGGCGACCTCGGTGCCTCCGCCTCGCGCAAGTTCGACTGCGAGGCGTGGATCCCGACCCAGGGCAAGTACCGCGAGCTGACCTCCGCCTCGAACTGCGACGGCTTCCAGGCCCGCCGACTGTCGGTGCGCGTCCGTGACGGCAAGAAGATCCAGCCGCTGGCGACGCTGAACGGCACGCTGTGCGCCGTTCCGCGCACGATCGTCGCACTGCTGGAGAACCACCAGCAGGCCGACGGCTCGGTGCGGGTGCCCGAGCTCCTCCGCCCGTACCTCGGCGGCCGCGAGTTCCTGGAGCCGGTCTCCAAGTGAGTTTCCCGTACCGGCTGATCGCGACGGACCTCGACGGCACGCTGCTGCGGGCCGACGAGTCGATCTCCGAGCGGACGCGCGAGGCGCTCGCCGCGGCCACCGCGGCGGGCGCGGCGCACATCGTCGTGACCGGGCGCTCGGTCCCCTGGACCCGCCACATCCTCGACGACCTGGGCTACCAGGGGCTCGCGGTGTGCGGCCAGGGCGCGCAGGTGTACGACGCCGGGGCGCACAAGCTGCTCACCTCGGTGACGCTCGACCGGCAGCTCGCCGGGCTGGCGCTCGCCAAGATAGAGGCGGAGCTGGGCCCGGTGGCGCTCGCGGCCAGCCGGGACGGGATCGACGGCGAGGTGCTGGTGGGTCCGGGCTACCGCGTGCAGGAGGGTCCCCTCCCGCACGTGTTCCTGGACGACCCGGCCCAGCTGTGGACGGCGCCGCTCAACAAGCTCTACATCCAGCATCCCGGCATGGACGACGACGCGCTGGCCACGGCCGCGCGGCAGGTCGTGGGCTCGCTGGTCGACATCGTGATGGCCGGTCCCGGTGTGGTGGAGATCCTCCCGCTGGGGCTGACCAAGGCCACCGGGCTCTCGCTGGCCGCCCGTCGGCTGGGTGTGAGGAAGGACCAGACGATCGCCTTCGGGGACATGCCGAACGACGTCCCGATGTTCGGCTGGGCCGCGCACGGCGTCGCCATGGCCAACGCGCACCACGAGCTCAAGGCCGTCGCCGACGAGGTGACGACCTCGAACGAGGAAGACGGCATCGCGGTGGTGCTGGAGCGCCTGCTCGGCGCCGCCTGACCCGGACCGGACGCGCTCACCGGCGTCCGGGGCCGCCCGCGCCTTGCGGCGCGCTCGAAGCGGCTGCCCCGGACCCGGGTCGTTCCCCCGCGGGTTTCACTCTGCCGTCGGCGGCCCGTACGTACCAGCGATTTTCCGGGCCCCGCCTGCCCCCCCCTGGGCCCGTCAGGGGGCGGGCTCGTCCTCGCGCGCGAGGATGTCCGGGTGCGGGTGGGCCGGGCTGCGTGTGAGCGGCCAGGACAGCAGGCCGATCGCCAGCGAGATGGCGTGGCCGAGGTCGGTGAAGGTGCCGCCGGTCAGCAGCGGTACGGCGAAGAAGGCGACCGCCCCGACGAGGTAGAACCAGCGCCAGGGGCCGGGCAGCCGGTACGTCAGGACGCCGACCGCGGCGGCGAGTCCGTAGCTCACCCCGATGTCGACCACGTGGGCCATGCTGCGCGGTGCGCGGTCGTCCTGGATGGCCATCAGCACCACGTCCTGGCTGACCAGGGTGGCGACGACGTGGGCGGTGGTCACGATCACGAGCCAGCGCAGGGTGCCGAGCCAGCGCTCCACGTTCGCGTGGAAGATCTCGAAGAGCACCGCGTACAGCAGCAGCGAGGCGGGGTTCTCGATCCAGAAGGCGCTGCCGACCAGGGCCTCGACGGGGTGCTTGACCAGTTCGTGGATGTTGCTGCTGTGACGGTGCAGCAGGAAGTGCTCGGTCCGGTCCGGCACGATCACCACGACGAGGCTGGTGAACGCGATGACCGCGAGCCATACGTGCGTACCGGGCGAGGACCGGATCCAGGACCGCACGGGCCGGGACGGTTCGGGTCCGGAGTGAGACGTCATGATCCGATCATCACTCCGGACCCTGTGCTCCGCCCGGTACGCACACGGGGAGGGTCACCTCCCCGTGGCCGCGCGGCCGGGTGAGGGGGACTCACCCGGCCGCGCCGCCGCTCACTCCTCCCCGGCGAGAGTGAGGCGGCGCAGCTTCTGGCCGGCGAACCAGGTCGCGACGACCGTGACGGCGGCGAGCAGGACCGCGGCGGTGGGCAGGGCGACGGCGGAGTCGACCACACCCGGGCCGGTGATCTTCTCGGCCAGGGCCAGCGACCACTGCTGGACGCTGAGGGTCTTGGCGCCCGGTACCAGGGAGCCGAACAGGGACTCCCAGACCAGGGCGTACACCAGGCCGAAGACCACTGCGTGGCGGCTGACCGTGCCGAGGAGCAGGAAGAGCGCGCTGTACGCGATCGAGGCGACCAGGGTCGCGACGGTGAAGGCCACCGCGATCTGCTGGCCGTTGCCGTTGAGGATCAGGCCGGCGAGCAGGGTGGGGACCGCCGAGAAGACCATGGTCACGGCGATGGCGACGGTCAGCTTGGTCATGATGATCGTCGGGCGCTTCACCGGCTTGGCGAGCAGGTAGACGATCGAGCCGTCGTCGATCTCGGGGCCGATGGCCCCGGTGCCTGCGATCACGCCGATCAGCGGCACCATCGTGGCCAGCGCGAAGCCTCCGAGGAGGCCCGCCGCGGTGGTGTCGTCGGCGCCGTTGAGGAGCCGGACGGCGACCGCGATGACCAGGAGCAGGGCGGGCAGAGCGAAGAGGATCAGGGCCCGGCGGCGGCCGAGCAGGGCCCGGTAGGTGAGCCGGGCGACCGTGGGGTTGTACATCGATGCCAGCTCCTTCAGGCCGCTACGAGGTAGGAGAAGACCGACTCGAGGGACTCGTCGGAGGGCGAGACCGTCAGCAGCCGGATGCCGCGCTCGCGGGCGACCCGCGGCAGCAGCTCGGTGAACCGGCCGAAGTCGACGGCCTGGATGCGCAGGGCGCCCTCGGCGTGGTCGACCTCGATCCCGGCCGTGGACGGGTCGGCGATCAGGGCCGCCGCCAGCGCGCGGTCGTCGGAGGAGCGGACGAGGTAGCGGTGGGGGCGGTCCGTCATCAGGCGGCGGATCTTGCGGAAGTCGCCGGAGGCGGCGTGCCGGCCGGCGACGACGACCTCGATGTGGGAGGCGAGCTGCTCGACCTCCTCCAGGATGTGGGAGGAGAACAGGACCGTGCGGCCCTCGTCGCCCATCCGCCGCAGCAGGTCCATCAGCTGCATCCGCTGGCGCGGGTCCATGCCGTTGAACGGCTCGTCGAGCAGCAGCACCGACGGGTCGTGGACCAGGGCGGAGGCCATCTTGACCCGCTGGCGCATGCCCTTGGAATACGTGGCGATCTTGCGGTCCTGCGCGTACTCCATTTCGACCGTGGCCAGGGCGCGCTGGGCGGCCCGGGCGTCGAGCCCGTGCAGCTCGGCGTTGGCGACGACGAACTCACGGCCGGTCAGGAAGTCGTACATGGCCTCCCGCTCGGGCACCACGCCGACGTGCTTGTAGATCTGCTCGTTGCCCCAGATCGGGGCTCCGTCGAGGGTGACGGTGCCCGTGGAGGGCGCCAGGAAGCCGCCCATCATGTTGATCAGGGTGGACTTGCCGGCGCCGTTGGGGCCCAGCAGGCCGGTCACGCCGGGGCGGATGCTCATCGTGACGTCGTTGACGGCGACGACGTTGCCGAACCAGCGCGACGCGTGGTCGATGTCGATGGTTGTCACAGTCCGGCCTTCCGGTAGCGGGCCATCAGGACGCCGTACGAGCCCGCGATGACGCCGAGGATGACAAGCAGGTAGACGAAGCCGGCACCCGTGGAGGGGACCACCTCGCCCGGGAAGGCGGAGTCGGCACCCAGGAACGCCGACTGGAAGCCGCTGATCAGGGTGATCGGCGAGAACAGGCCGAGCCACTCGATGGGGCCCGGGGCGCCGGTCTCGTGGGCGATGACCTGCACGGTCGAGACTGCGCCGAAGGGGATGACGAACACCGCGATGACGGCGGCGACACCGAAGCCGCGGCGCGGCGTGAGGGCCGCCATCACCAGGCCGATGCCCGAGAAGAGGAGGGAGAGCAGGAGCACCGAGACCAGTCCCTGGGCGAACCCCTTGGTCTGGTCCGCGAAGTCGAATTTGGCCAGCAGGGCGCCGACGTACATGATCAGCAGCGGCGTCGCCGTGAGGACGAACAGCGCCGAGGCCATCGCCGCGAACTTGGCGAGGACGTAGTCGACGCGCTCGATGGGCCGCGAGAAGTACAGCGGCACGGTCTTGAAGCGCAGGTCGCGGGAGACCGACTGGGGGGCCTGCGACGCGACGTAGAGGCCGATCACCATCTGGAGGTACAGGGCGTAGCCCGTGTACTTGACGGGCAGGTCGGTCGAGCCCGGTACGGCGATGGCCACCGCCACGATGATCGCGGCCGGCGCGCACATGATCCCGAAGAGGAGCATCGGCAGCACCTTGGACTTGGCCGAGCGGCCCAGGCCGTACGCGCCGCGCAGGGACTGCGAGTACAGCGAGCGGCGGGCGTAGGCGCGGCCGAGGCGGGGCCCGTCGTAGGAGCGGTAGCCGATGTTGTGGATCTGGGTGGAGGTCTCAGGCACCATGGCTCCCGGCTCCCTTCTGGTCCTTGAAGACCTCCGCGATGTGGTGGCGGCGCTGCTCCATGCGGACCAGGCCGAGGCCGAGGCCGGCGACGGTGTCGCGCACCGTGTCGTACGTCTGCTCACCGGTGGCCTCGACGAGGAGGACGTGCCCGGCGCCGGGCAGGCCCTGCTCCGTGCTCACGTGGAGCGTGACGCCCGCGGCGACGAGGGCCTCGCGCAGGGCGCGGGTGCCGTCCGGGTGGACGTCGGAGTCGGTGACCTCGACCGCGAGGGTGGTCGTCGTCTGCGTGAAGTCGCTGGTGGAGCTGGAGCGGAGCAGCTTGCCGCCGTCCACGACGACCACGTGGTCGCAGGTGCGCTCCAGCTCGCCGAGGAGGTGGGAGGTGACCAGCACCGAGATGCCGAAGTCGGTGTAGACCCGGCGGATGAGGCCGAGCATCTCGTCGCGGCCGACCGGGTCCAGGCCGTTGGTGGGCTCGTCGAGGAGCACCAGCTGCGGGTCGTGGACCAGGGCCTGCGCGAGCTTGACGCGCTGCTTCATGCCGGTGGAGTAGCCGCCGATGGGGCGGTACCGCTCCTCGTACAGGCCGACGTGGCGCAGCGTGTCGGCCGTGCGCTCGCGCGCGGCCGTCGGAGGCAGCCCGGACATGCGCGCCATGTGGACGACGAACTCGGTGGCCGAGACGTCGGGCGGCAGGCAGTCGTGCTCCGGCATGTAGCCGACGCGCTCTCGGATGGCGCCGCCACTGGTGGCGACGTCCAGCCCGAGCACGGAGGCACGGCCCTCGGTGGCCGGGGAGAGCCCCAGCAGGATCTTGATGAGCGTGGACTTGCCGGCTCCGTTGGCGCCGACCAGGCCGGTTACGCCGGGGCCGATGTCCAGGGAGAGCCGGTCAAGGGCGGTCACTTCCGTGTACCGCTTGCTCAGGCTTTCGGTCGCGATGACAGTCACGATTCGACGGTAGTGGCGCAGGCCACGCGGATCGTCACTCTGTAGCGGGTTACCGTTCTCCGCCTTGGGTCGTACATGCCCGTAGGGGAGGCAGGACCCGAGAGCTACCCCGGAAGGCCGCCGAAAGGTTTTCCACAGGTCTGTGCACGGCTCTTGACGTGACCTCCAGGCATTGTCACATTCATCAGTGTCAACTTACGGGCACGTACGGCTACCGGGACGGGGCTGGCATGGCAGGGGACGGGTTCCAGGAGTTCCGAGGGTTCAGGGAAGTGCAGCGGCTCGCGTACGAGTGCGCGGAGGCGGTCGCCGCCCGGCTGAAGCCCGGCGTCAGCGAGCGAGAAGCGGCGCGGATGCAGCGGGACTGGCTGCGCGAGCGCGGGGTGACCGACTGGTTCCACCTGCCGTTCGCGTGGTTCGGCGACCGGACGGCGTTCGCGAACTTCAGGATCCCGCTCCAGTTCTTCCCGACCAACCGTCGGCTGGAGCCGGGGATGCCCTTCATCCTCGACATGGCCCCCGTTTACAAGGGCTACACCGCGGACATCGGCTACTCGGGCTCCCTCGGGCTCAACCCCGTGCAGGACCGGCTCATGGCCGACCTGCGGGCGCACCGCGAGCTGATCCTGGCCCAGGTCCGCGAACGCCGCTCGCTGCGCGAGATCTACGAGGACGTGGAGCGGCTGATGACCCGCCAGGGGTACGCCAACCGCCACCGCGCCTATCCCTTCGGCGTGATCGCGCACAAGGTGGACCGCGTGAAGGAGCGGCGCTGGTCGCCGACCGCCTTCGGGTTCGGCACGCAGTCGCTCAAGGGGCTCGCGAGCGACGCCCTGCACGGACACCGTGAAGGCTGGTCGCCGTTGTGGAGCCCGTACAAGTTCTCGGACCATCCCCCGCAGCCGGGGCTGTGGGCGGTCGAACCCCACCTGGGCTTCCGGGGCACCGGCGCGAAGTTCGAGGAGATCCTGGTCGTCACCGACTCCCGGGATCCCGAGGAGAGCGCCTACTGGCTGGACGACGACCTGCCGCACGTGCGGCGCTGGGCAGAGGAGAAGGCAGCGTGAGCATGGCCGTTCTGGGCGGGGCGCGGGAGCGCCGGATACACACCGGGGGCGTCGAGCTCTGCGTCGCGGAGCTCGGGGACGCGGACCGGCCGACGGTCGTGCTGGTGCACGGCTACCCGGACAGCAAGGAGGTGTGGTCGGAGGTCGCGGCGCGGCTGGCCGAGCGCTTCCACGTGGTGCTGTACGACGTGCGGGGGCACGGGCGGTCCACGGCTCCGGTGCCGCTGCGCGGCGGGTTCACGCTGGAGAAGCTGACGGACGACTTCCTCGCCGTGGCCGACGCGGTGAGCCCGGACCGCCCGGTGCACCTGGTGGGCCACGACTGGGGCTCGGTGCAGGCCTGGGAGTTCGCCACGGTCAAGCGCACCGAGGGCCGGATCGCCTCCTTCACCTCGATGTCCGGGCCCTCCCTGGACCACTTCGGGCACTGGATCAAGAAGCGGATGGCGCGGCCCACCCCGCGCCGGGCGGCCCAGCTGCTGGGGCAGGGCGCCAAGTCCTGGTACGTCTACATGCTGCACACCCCGGTGCTGCCGGAGCTGGCCTGGCGCGGCCCGCTCGGCAAGCGCTGGCCGGGGATCCTGGCCCGCGTCGAAAAGGTGCCGGCGGGGGAGTACCCGACGGCCTCGCTGCCCTCGGACGCGGCGCACGGCGCCTGGCTCTACCGCGACAACGTCCGCGCCAGGCTGCGCCGGCCGCGCGCCGACGCGTACGCCCACACGCCGGTCCAGCTGATCACGCCCACCGGGGACGCCTTCCTCTCGGAGCGGCTCTACGACGACCTGGAGCTCTGGGCACCGAACGTGCTGCGCCGCACCCTGCCGGCCAAGCACTGGGTGCCGCGCACCCGGCCCGACCAGCTGGCGGCCTGGATCGGCGAGTTCGTCGAGGCACAGGAGGACCGGGCGGCGGTCGGTGCGGCGGGTACGACGGCCGCGGCGGCGGCCACCGGCCGGTACGCCGACCGGTTCGGCGGCCAGCTCGTGCTGGTGACCGGCGCCGCGAGCGGCATCGGGCGGGCCACCGCCTTCGCGTTCGCCGAGGCCGGCGCGCGGGTCGTGGCCGTGGACCGGGACGGCGAGGGCGCGGCGCGCACCGCCGAGATGGCCCGGCTGCTCGGCTCCCCGGAGGCCTGGGGCGAGACCGTGGACGTCAGTGACGAGCAGGCCATGGAGCAGCTCGCCGCCAAGGTCGCGGCGGAGTACGGCATCGTCGACGTGCTGGTGAACAACGCGGGCATCGGGCTGTCCGGGTCGTTCCTGGACACCACCGCGGAAGACTGGAAGAAGGTCCTCGACGTCAACCTCTGGGGCGTCATCCACGGCTGCCGGATCTTCGGCAGGCAGATGGCCGAGCGCGGCCAGGGCGGCCACATCGTCAACACCGCCTCTGCCGCCGCCTACCTGCCGTCCCGGACGCTCCCCGCCTACAGCACCTCGAAGGCGGCGGTGCTGATGCTCAGCGAGTGCCTGCGGGCGGAGCTGGCCGGCAAGTCCATCGGCGTCTCCGCGATCTGCCCCGGCATCGTGAACACCAACATCACCGCCACCACCCGCTTCGCCGGGGTCGACGAGGCCGAGCAGAAGCGCCGGCAGCAGAAGTCCTCACGCCTCTACGGCCTGCGCAACTTCCCGCCGGAGAAGGTGGCCGACGCGATCCTCCAGGCCGTGGTGAAGAACCAGGCGGTGGTGCCCGTGACCCCCGAATCGCGCGGCGCACTGTGGATGTCCCGGTTCACTCCCCGGACCCTGCGGGCGATCGCCCGGCTGGAGCCCAGGCTGTGACGGCGTACGCCACCCGGAGAGAGCCCGGCACGGCCATACCCTGCTGATTCCGCCGGTCGTACCATCCCTCGCAGGAGGGCTCGCCGCACAGGGCGGCCGAGCACCTGGCGGCCCCACCGGCCGCCCGGGCCGCGGCGGGCGGTGCCGGCGGGCGGCGATGTCGTAGGGAGTGCTGAGTGTCCGAGCAGGCGGTGGCGGAGTACCGGATCGAGGATCTGGCGCACCACAGCGGAGCCACGGTGCGCACCATCAGGGCGTACCAGGACCGCGGGCTGCTGCCGAAGCCGGAGCGGCGCGGCCGGTCCAACGTGTACCGGGACACGCACCTGGCCCGGCTGCGCCAGATCGCCGACCTGCTCGACCGCGGCTACACCCTGGCCTCCATCAAGGAGCTGCTGGAGGCCTGGGACGCGGGGCGGGGCCTGGGCGGCGTCCTCGGTCTGGTGGCCGAGGTGCACGGGCCCTGGACCGACGAGGAGGCCGCCCGGATCACCCGGGAGGAGCTGAACGACCGCTTCGGGGGCAAGCCCGACGACCGGGCCGTCGACGAGGCGGTCGAACTCGGTGTGCTGGAGCGGGTGCCGGGCACCTCGGACGAGTTCCTGGTGCCCAGTCCGCAGGAGCTGGCGGTGGCGGCCGAGCTGCACGCCGCGGGCGTGCCACTGGACGCGATCACCGGGCACCTGCGCGAGCTGCGGGGGCAGGTGGAGTCGATCGCCTCGCGGTTCCTGGACTTCACGACCGAGCACGTCTTCGCCCGGTACCTCGGCTCGCACCCGCCGACCGACGCGGACGCCGCCGAGGCGGCCACGCTCGTCCGGCGGCTGCGTCCGCTGGCCCAGCAGACGGTCGACGCCGAGCTGGCCCGCGCCATGCGGCTGTTCGCCACCCGTCACCTCCAGCGGCACCTGGGGGCCGCGGGTCAGCCGGTGGCCCCGTCGGGGCCGACTCCGGTGGCGCTGCCGGCCGAGACGGTGCGCGCGGTGCAGGAGCTGGTGGGGCCGGCCCACGTGGCGGCCTTCGTACGGGCCGCCACCGAGCGGGAGCTGCAGGCCCGGACGATGAACGAGCTGGCCTCACGGAAGGGTGACTGACTTACCCACAGGGCTGCCCACAGACGATCACGCAATCGCCGACATACCCCGGCAAATGGGCTGTGGATAACCGGCTGCAACTGTGGATTGTGTCAACTCGCAGCCCGATACGCGGTGTTGATGGGCGTCACCTCGGCGTTGCGCACCTTCTCCCGCCCGTACAGAACGAGCGAAAGCGCCAGACCGAGCCCGCCGCCGACCAGCTGCGCGGCCACGAAGCCGGGCACGGAGGCGGGGGCGATCCCCGTGAAGGAGTCGGAGAAGGCCCGCCCTACCGTGCCGGCCGGGTTGGCGAACGAGCCGGACGAGGTGAACCAGATCGCCGCGGCGATGTACCCGGCCACCGCGGCCGGGACCAGCCGCGGCCGCCCGATCCGCCCGAGCCCCTGGATCACCAGCACCAGCCCGGCGGTGGCCACGACCTCCCCGACCAGCAGGTGTGCACCGTCCTTGGCCTGCACGGCGAACGCCCCCGGCGTCCTGCCGAACATCACCTCGGCCAGCACCGCGCCGACGACGGCACCGACGGTCTGGGCGGCCACGTACACGGCTGCCGCCGGGCCGGTGAGCCCCTCGCCACCGGAGCGCCGGGTCCACCAGGAGACGAGCGTGACGACCGGGTTGAGGTGGGCGCCCGAGAGGGGCCCGAACAGGGTGATGATCAGCCCCAGGCCGATGGCGGAGGCGGAGGCGTTGGCGAGCAGCGCCACGCCCGTGTCCCGGCTGAGCGCGGCGGCCTGGATGCCGGAGCCGACGACGATCACCAGCAGCGCGGCGGTGCCGGTGAACTCGGCAGCGGCCCTGCGTGGCAGCGAGGCGGGAGCGGGCATGGTGGTGTCCCCCTAAGGCGAATGGGTCGACGGTCATCGACGACGAAGTGGTGGTGGACCCGGCGACGGACGTCCTCACGTGCGGGGTGCCAGTGGAAAATATATTCCGTATCTTGGAAGTGCGATAGAGAGGGTCCACCCCGCGTCCAGCCGGGGCCCGGCCCGCGGCAGAACCGGAAAAGGGCATGCCGAGGCCCCTGCCCTGGGGGCACGCTGGGCTCATGGACGAACGCCGCACCGTGAAGGTGTCCAAATACGTCTCGAAGCACCTGAGACATCAGCCAGAACGCATCGGACTGGTGCTCGACACCCAGGGGTGGGTGGAGATCGACGACCTGCTCGCGGCCGCGGCGGCACACGGTTTCGCCTTCAGCAGGGCCGAGCTCGACCACGTCGTGGCCACCAACGACAAGCGCCGCTTCGCCGTCGAGGGCAGCCGCATCCGCGCCAACCAGGGCCACACGGTGACCGTCGACCTCGGCCTGCCCGAGGCCGAGCCGCCCGCGTACCTCTACCACGGCACCGTCCCCGCCGTGATCACGGCGATCCGGGCCGAGGGGCTGCGTCCCATGCGGCGCCACCACGTCCACCTCTCCGCCGACCGGGAGACCGCGACGCGCGTGGGTGCGCGCCGGGGCCGCCCGGTGGTGCTGAGCGTGGACGCGGCGGCGATGCGCGGCGCCGGTCACGTCTTCCGGATCAGCGAGAACGGCGTGTGGCTGGTGGACGCCGTGCCGCCGGAGTTCATCCGCTTCCCGTGAGTCCGGCCCTCCCGGCGGAAGGCACCGGGCTCCGCTCGGCGGCCGTACGGTCCGGTCAGCCCGCCCGCAGGAAGGCGCTGGTGGCGACCGTGCCCACCAGCTTCAGCCGGGTGTGCCCGGCCAGGTGGGCGTCGGTGGCCGCCTGGACCCCGGGCCACCGCGCGTCGCCGTAGTCGTCCAGCACCACCACCGCCCCCGTCGCCGCGATCTCCTCGGCCCACTCCAGGTCCCGCGCCACGCCCTCTTCGGAGTGGTCCCCGTCGATCACGATGACCCCGTACCGCCGGTCGGAGAGCGCCTCGCGCACCGCGGGGTCCTGCGAGAACCCGCGGTGGAGCCGCAGCCGGTCCGGGTGCACGCCGGCCAGCAGCAGGTTGGCCCGCACGATGTCCTCACTGATCGGCGTGCCCGAGGGATCCCGGCTGATCTCCACGCCGGGCTGGAGCTGTACGGGTGCGATCGGGTCCACGATCGTCAGCTGGTAGCCGAGCCCCCGGCGCAGGAGCTGCCGGGCCATGCCGCCGGCGAAGAGCCCGTACAGCGTGCCGATCTCCAGGATCTCGCCGTTCGGCGGGCCCAGCAGCGGCGTGGCGGTGAGCTTCCCGAGGATGTTCACCGTGGAGCCGGCGATCCGCCCCACCCCCCGGGACTCCAGTTCCACCAGCGTCCGGAAGGCCTGCGCCGTCTCGGTCCACGCCCCCGGGCGGCCCGCGACGGCCGCGATCTCGTCCGACAGCTTCTTGAAGACCTCGCGGCTCGGCATCCGGTCGTTGAGCCGGCCGTCCTTGCCGTAGAGCAGGTCGTAGGTGAACGGCCGGGCGTGCTGTGTGGCCAACCGCTCCTGGGTACGGCGGAGCTCCTGCCGCAGGGTGTCGATCTGCCGGTCGGCCGCGCGCAGCCGCCGATCGATCCGCCGGTCGATGCGGTCGATCACGGGCTGGAGCAGACGCCGCGCGGGACGGGCGCGGAGTGGCACATCGGTCATGGGGTTCTCCTGGATGCGGACCGTTTCACGTGAAACGAAGCTATTGACTGCCCCGCATCCGGCCCAAGGGCCATGGGGGGAAGTTCGCGCGCTGTCACCTCCCCAACCCCCGGCCATCCGCAAGCCGTTCACACGCCGTCCATGCGCGGCTCGTCCGGCCCCGCCCGCCCGGCCCCGGCCGCCCCCGGCAATACCCGGAGGTGTTTGTCGGTACGGCCCCCTACGCTGTCTCTCACTTCGCGATCCGTGAGGGGGGGACCCCGCGATCGCCGACTGCCGCACGCGCGCACGCGAGGTGACACACCATGACTTCCGCCGTCCCGCACCGGGACACCCCTCCGCCCGTCAACAACTTCCAGGTCGACCTGCGCGGCCTGGTCGACCTGCTCTCCCACCACCTCTATTCCAGCCCCCGGGTGTACGTCCGCGAGCTGCTCCAGAACGCGGTGGACGCGGTGACGGCCCGACAGGCGGCCGATCCCGGCGCCCCGGTCCGGATCAGGCTCTCCGCAGAGGCCGGCCGCGTCTCCATCGAGGACAGCGGCATCGGCCTGACGGAGGACGAGGCCCACTCGCTCCTCGCCACCATCGGCCGCAGCTCCAAGCGCGGTGGTGAGCACGGCCTGGAGACCGCCCGCCGGGAGTTCCTCGGCCAGTTCGGCATCGGCCTCCTGGCCTGCTTCGTCGTCGCCCGCCGGATCCGCGTGGTCACCCGGTCCGCCCGGGAACCCGGAGCACGCCCCGTAGAGTGGGTGGCCGGGGACGACGGCTCGTACACCGTCCGTACGCTGCCCGACGAGGCCCGCCCGGAGCCCGGCACCACCGTGTTCCTGGAGGCCCGCCCCGGCGCCGAGGAGTGGATCGAGCCCGAGCGGGTCGAGCGGCTGGCCCGGGACTTCGGGTCGCTGCTGCCGTACGACATCACCTTCGAGGACGGCGTGGGCAGCCCCCGGCCGGTCACCGACCGGCCCGCCGTGTGGGACCGCGAGTTCCCCACGCCCGCCGCGCGCCGGTTGGCCCTGGCCGGCCACTGCGCCCGGCTCTTCGGGTTCACCCCGCTCGACAGCATCGACCTGGACCTGCCCGTCGCCGGCGTGCGCGGAGTCGCATACGTCCTCCCGGAGCCGACCAGCCCCGCCCACCGGGCCGGCCACCGCGTCCACCTCAAGGGGATGCTGCTGACCGACCAGGCGGACAACCTCCTGCCCGAGTGGGCCTTCTTCGTCCGGGTCGTCCTCGACACCGACTCCCTGCGCCCCACCGCCTCGCGCGAGAACCTGTACGACGACGAGACCCTCGGCGCGGTACGCGACGCCCTGGGCGCCCGGGTACGGCAGTGGCTCGCCGAACTGGCGGCCGGGGAGCCCCAGCGCCTGGCCGCCTTCCTCGACGTCCACCACCTCGGCGTGAAGTCCCTGGCCCGGCACGATGCCGAGCTGCTCGGCCTGATGTTGCCCTGGCTGCCGTTCGAGACCAGCGAGGGCCACCAGAGCCTGGAGGAGTTCGCCGCAGCGCACTCCGAGATCCACTTCACCCGGACCGTCGAGGAGTTCCGGCAGATCGCGCCCATCGCGGCCGCCCACGGCCTGGGCGTGATCAACGCGGGCTACACCTACGACGCCGACCTGCTGGCCCTGCTGCCCGCCGTCCGCCCCGGCATCAAGGTCTCCGAACTCGACGCGGGCGCGGTCACCGAGCGCCTCGATCCCGTCTCCACCACCGAGGAACTGGCCCTGGCGCCCTTCCTCGCCACCGCCCGCACCCGGCTCGACGCGCACGGCTGCGACGTCGCGCTGCGCGCCTTCCAGCCGGTCACCGTGCCCGCGCTCTACCTGGACGACCGGCAGACCCGGCACGAACGCGACCGCGCCACCGCCCAGGAGAGCGCCGACTCCCTGTGGAACGACATCCTCGGCGCCCTGCGCGGCACGGAACCCCGCGCCCGCCTCGTCCTCAACCACAACAACCCCCTGATCCGCCGGATCGCGGCCCTGCCCGACGAGGCGCTCACCGGCACCGCCGTCGAATCGCTCTACGGCCAGGCCCTGCTGATGTCCCAGCGGCCACTGCGCCCGGCCGACACCACCCTGCTCAACAGGGCCTTCCTCGGGCTCCTGGAATGGGCCACCCATCCCACCGCCCCCGGAGAGGAGCAGATGTGACCCAGCTGACCCCCGAGGAGATCCGCCGGGGCCTGGTGGAGAACCGCAACTCCCCCTACGGCGCCGCGCGCAACGCCCACGCCGAGACGCTGAGCGCCGCCGCCGAGGCGACCGGCGACCGGCAGCTGTTCCGGCAGAGCCTGGACGTACTGATCGAGGCGTACGAGTACAGCGCCGAGCGGGCCAGGATGGTCGTGCCGTTCGCGCGGCTGCTCCAGGAGTACGACCGCGACCCCGGCGCCTTCGACGCGGGCCAGACCCACAGCCTCCACTGGCAGTTCAAGTGGGTGGCAGGACTGATCGTCAGCTCCCCCGACATCCCGGTGGAGACGGCGACCCGCTGGCTGGACGACATGGAACGGCGCTACCGCCTTGCCGGGTTCGGCGAGCGGGCCGTGCGCCAGGCCGAGTTCCACCTCGCGGACGCCACCGGCGACCACGCCCGCGCCGAGCGGGCCATCACGGCCTGGGCGGCCGCCCCCCGCGACCGGATGAGCGACTGCCACGCCTGCGAGATCAACACCCAGGGGCAGTTCTGGGTGGACCAGAAGCAGGACGAGAAGGCGGTCGAGGTCTGGACGCCCGTACTCGACGGCCACGACACCTGCATGGAGGAGCCCGAGCGGACCCTCGCCCATGCCCTGCTGCCGCTGCTGCGCCTGGGCCGCCACGACGAGGCGCGCTCCTGCCACCTGCGCGGCTACCGCATGGCACGGGGCAACGAGAGCCTGCTCCGCTCGATCGCCGAGCACATCGAGTTCTGCGCCCTGACCGGCAACGAGTCGCGCGGTCTGGAGATCCTGGCCGAGCACACCGCCCACCTGGACCGGCTCGCCGCACCCGCCGCGCGTCTGGGCTTCGCCGGCGGAGTCCTCGTCCTGCTGCGGCGGCTGGCCGACCTCGGCCACGGCGACCGGCCGGTGGTCGCCCACCAGGGCGCGATGCGCACCGTCGACGAGCTGTACGTGCTGCTGCACGCGGAGGCCTCGGAGATCGCCGCCCGCTTCGACGTCCGCAACTCCAACACCCACGTCTCCGACGAGTTCCGCACCCGCATCACGCGGGAACCGCTGGTCGACGACCTGCCCCTGGGCGTACGGGTGGTCCCGCTCGCCCCCACCGCGGCGGCCCGCGTCACCCCGGCCGCGCAGAACCGTCCGGCGGCCCCGGCCGCACCCGCGGAGCCGTTCGCCGAGCTGGTGGAGCGGGCGCGGGCCGCACGGCGGTCGGGCCACCCGTCGGTGAACGCCCTGTGGAAGCAGGTCGTGGCACGGGCCGAGGCCGGCGAGAACCTTCCCGGCGACACCGCCCTGCCCGGGGACCTGCTGGAGCGGCGCGCCCTGACCGCAGCCCGCACCGGGGACCCCGGGGCCGCGGCCCTGATGATGCGGGCCACCGAGGTCCACACTTCGGCGGGCGAGGCCTCGCGGGCGGCGTTCACCAGCCTGGCCGTCGCGGGCATCGCCACCACGCGGGGCGCCGCTCCCGAGGAGATACGGGCACTGCTGGCCGAGGCGGAGCGGCTGGCCGGATCGCTGGACCCGGCCGAGCCGCTGCGGGAGCGCCGGATCGCCGCCGCGGAACTCCACCGGATCCGCATCGAGGCGCACCTGCGCCCGCACGCGCCCGACGAGGCGGCGGCCGGACCGGATGCGGACCCCGCCGCCGGACCGGACGCCGAACTGGTCGCCGGCCTGGAGGAGTACGTCGCACGGTACGGCCGGGCGGGCGGGGGAGCGCCGCACGACGTGGCGGACCTGGTCGGCGAGGCCGAGACCGCCCTCGCCAGGATCGCGATACGGGCCGGCGAACTGGAGCGGGCGCTCGCGCTGCTGGCGTCCGCCGCCGCCCGGCAGGTCGGCGCCGGACGGCCCTGGGACGCCGTGCAGCCCCTCTCGCTCCAGGCCGACGTGCTGGCCCACCTGGGGGAGCAGGACCAGGCCGAAGCCGTGGCCCGGACCGCCCTCGCGCATGCCGCCGAGCTGACCGACGCCGAGGAGCTGGCCGCCGTACGCCTCACCCTGGCCGACGTCCTGCTGCGCGCGGAGGGCCGGGCCGAGGAGGCCGCCGGGCACGCCCTGGAGGCCGTGCACCGGCTGGACCGGGCCGGGCTCGGCGCAACGGACGGCGCCCGGGCCCGGCAGCTGCTGGCCCGGGCGTACGCCGAGGCGGACCGGATACCCGAGGCCGTCGAGGTGCTCCACTCGGCGCTGCCCGACCTGCTGGAGGAGGGCGAGCACGAGGGCGTCGAAGCCCGCAGCACCCTGGCCCGGCTGCTGCGCGGAACCGGGGACTTCCGCGGGGCCGCCGAGCAGTACCTGCTGGCCGCGGAGACCGCCAAGGGCTGGGAGAACCAGCACGCCCAGGCCCACTTCGCCCAGTCGGCCGCGGACGCGCTGTCCTCCGCGGGCCTGGACGAGGAGGCGACGGCCGCGTACGAGCGGGCCGTGGAGCTGTGGGACCGGCTGGGGGACAACCCCGTCGGCCAGGTCCGCTGCCTGCGCTCGCTGGCCTGGCTCGGCCTGAACGGCACGGTGGACGACGCCGCGGCCGAGGGCGCCCGGGCCCTGATGGAGCAGGCGCTCGCGGTGCTCGACACCGCCGAGCGCCCCGACCACCCGCAGCTGCGCTACGAACGCGGCCAGACCTGGCAGCAGACGGCCGAGGTGCTGCGGCAGCGCGTCGAGGCCGCCGACCCGCTGTACGGCGAGGACGAGCCGCCAGCACCACTGGCGGACGGCCGGCGCACGGAGCTGGGGGACGAGGCGGTCCTGCTGTGGGAGCGGGCGGCCGCGGAGTACGCGGTGCTCGGGCCCGACGCGCTGGACGACCGGTTCCGCTGCCTCACGGCCGCCGGTTGGCTGGACCACGGGCGGGGCCGGGGCGAGGCGGGCGCCGCGCGGCTGGCCGCGTTCGCCGAGGAGTTCGCGGAGGTGCCGGGCGAAGAGGCGGAACGCCTGGTCCGTGACGCGGAGCAGGTCCGCGCGGCACTCCTCCGCTGAGCCTGCCGAGGGGACCCGGACGTCCCGGGTCCCCTCGTCCGCCCGCTCTCGCGGGCCGGGCCCTCAGGCCAGCCGGCCGAGCGCCTCGGTGGCGATCTCCTCGAAGACGGCCTGGTCGGCGGCGAAGTCCGAGTCGGGGATCGGCCAGTGGACGACGATCTCGGTGAAGCCGAGCTCCCGGTGGCGGCCGGCGAAGTCCACGAAGGACTCCACCGAGCCCAGCAGGCTGTTGCGGTCCGGGGTGAAGCCGGTGAGCAGCACCTTGTCCAGCTCTGCGACGTCGCGGCCGATGTCCGCGCAGGCCTTGCCGAGCTTCTCGACCTGGCCGCGCAGGGCCTCCACCGACTGTTCAGGCGTGCCGTCCTCGTACAGCTTCGGGTCCCCGGTGGTCACCCACGCCTGGCCGTACCGCGCCGCCAGCTTGAGGCCGCGCGGCCCGGTCGCGGCCACCGCGAAGGGCAGCCGGGGGCGCTGGACGCAGCCCGGGACGTTGCGGGCCTCGTCGGCGGAGTAGTGCGTGCCGGTGTGGCTGACGGCGTCCTCGGACAGCAGCCGGTCCAGCAGGGGGAGGAACTCCCCGAACCGGTCGGCGCGCTCCCGCGGGGTCCAGGGCTCCTGGCCCAGCACGGTGGCGTCGAAGCCGTTGCCGCCCGCGCCGATGCCCAGGGTGACCCGGCCGCCGGAGACGTCGTCGAGGGAGATCAGTTCCTTGGCGAGGGTCACCGGGTGCCGGAAGTTCGGCGAGGTGACGAGGGTGCCCAGGCGCAGCCGCTCCGTGGCGGTCGCGGCGGCGGTGAGGGTGGGCAGCGCCCCGAACCAGGGCCCGTCGCGGAAGCTCCGCCAGGACAGGTGGTCGTAGGTGTACGCGGCGTGGAATCCCAGCTCCTCGGCGCGCTGCCAGCGCTCACGGCCCCCCTCGTGCCAGCGGTGGACGGGCAGGATCACGGTGCTCAGACGCAGGCTCATGCCCACGAGCCTACGACCGTCCCCGGGGCCCACCGAAAACCGGTGTCCCGGCGGCACCACGGCGCGGGCGGTCCCGCGAGGGGCTCAGGTGTGCGACCTGTCGCACGGACACGCGCCGTCATGGGCGAAGATGGACGGGTGACCGCAGCTCCCAAGCACCCCCGGGCCCCTCGGCTGATCGCCACCGACCTCGACGGCACCCTGCTGCGGGACGACAAGACGGTCTCCGACCGCACGGTCGCCGCGCTGGCCGCGGCCGAGGCCGCCGGCATCGAGGTCTTCTTCGTCACCGGCCGCCCGGCCCGCTGGATGGACGTGGTCAGCGCCCACGTCCACGGCCACGGCCTCGCCATCTGCGCCAACGGCGCCGCCGTGGTCGACCTGCACGCCGGACGGAAGATCATCGAGGTACGGCCCCTCGACCGGCCCGTCGCCCTGGACGTGGTCCGCGCGCTGCGCGCCGCCGTGCCCGGCACGTCGTTCGCGGTCGAGCTGACCACGGGCATCAACTACGAGCCGGCGTACCCGCCCTTCTTCCTCGACCCCGGCGCCACGGTCGCCGTCGCGGAGAAGCTGCTGCACGAGGAGCACAGCACGGCTCCGGTGCTCAAGCTGCTGGCGCACCACGCCGAACTCGCCCCGGACGCCTTCCTGGACCTGGCGCGCGAGGCCGCCGGTCAGCACGCCTCGATCACGCGGTCCAGCCCCACCGCCCTGCTGGAGATCAGCGGGCCCGGGGTCTCCAAGGCGAGCACCCTGGCCATGTGCTGTGCCGAGCGCGGCATCTCCGCCGACGAGGTGGTGGCGTTCGGCGACATGCCGAACGACATCGAGATGCTCACCTGGGCCGGCACCTCCTACGCCATGGGCAACGCCCACGCGGACGTCATCGCGGCCGCCTCCGGCCGGACCGTCGCCAACACCGAGGACGGCGTGGCCGTCGTCATCGAGCGCATGCTGGCGGAGCGCGAGGGCTGACGGGACCCTCGGCCCGCCCACCACGGCGGCACCGGCCCCGCAGGCCGTACCCGGCCCGGCGCCGGCCGCTCCGCCCTACAGGGGCGCCTCCCACACCAGCCGCGTCCCGCCCCCGTCCTCGCCGAGGCCCGGCCCGTACCAGCTGGCCCCGCCCAGGGATTCGGCACGGCGCCGCAGGTTCCGCAGCCCGCTCCGGCGCCCGCCCTCCGGGATGCCCACCCCGTCGTCGGCCACCTCCAGCCGTACCGCCGGCCGCCCGTCCGCCAGCTTGGCGGTGGCGTCGACGAGCACCTCGATCCGGCCGGCCTCGGCATGGCGGAAGGCGTTCGACAGCGCCTCCCGCAGCGCGGCGATCAGGTTCTTGCCCACCAGCTCCCCCACCAGGGCGTCGACCGCGCCCAGGAAGCGGTGGGACGGCTTGAAGCCCAGCGGCACCGCGGCCATGTTGATCTCCCGCAGCACCCGGGTACGCAGCCCCGAGGGCGCCTCCGCCGGCCCCTGCTGGAGCGCGAAGATCGCCGTACGGATCTCCTGGATGGTCACGTCGAGCTCGTCGACGGCCTTGCCGACGCCCTCGCGCACCTCGGGCACGATCGACCTGCGCTGCGCGCCTTCGAGCATCATCCCGGTGGCGAAGAGCCGCTGGATCACCAGGTCGTGCAGGTCGCGGGCGATCCGGTCGCGGTCCTCGTAGACCGCCAGCCGCTCCCGGTCCCGCTGCGCCTCGGCCATCATCAGCGCGAGCGCCGCCTGCGAGGCGAACTGGGTGGCCAGGGTCCGCTCGGCCTCGGTGAACGGCCGCTTGCCCCGCCCCCTGGGAGTCACCAGGGCGCCCAGCACCCGGCCCCCGCTCTGCAGCGGCAGCATCATGCAGGGGCCGTACTGGCTGGTCAGGCGGCTGATCATGCGCGGATCGGCGGAGACGTCGTCCACGAAGACCGGGTCGCCCGCCATCAGGCTGTCGACCACCGCGCTCTCGGCGGGGACGACCACGCCCAGCGAGGTGGCCGGGTTGTCGGAGGAGACCGCGACGATCTCCATACCGCCGTCCTCCGCCGGCAGCATCACTATCCCGGCCGCAGAGTCCGCCAGGTGCCTCGCCTGCTCGGCCACCACCGCCAGCGCGTCGTCCGCGTCGCCGCCGGAGAGCAGCGCGGTCGTGACGGCGACGGAGCCGTCGATCCAGCGCTCCCGCTGGGTGGCCGCCTCGTAGAGCCGCGCGTTGCCGATCGCGATGCCCGCCTCGGTCGCCAGCACCCGGACCATGTGCAGGTCGTAGTCGTTGAACTCGGCACCGCCGCGCTTCTCCGCGAGGTAGAGGTTGCCGAAGATCTCGCCCTGCACGCGGATCGGTACGCCGAGGAAGCTGCGCATCCGCGGATGGTGCGGCGGGAAGCCCGCGGAGCGCGGGTCGCTGGTCAGGTCGGCGAGCCGGACCGGCTGCGGGTCCCTGATCAGCGCGCCCAGCAGGCCCCGCTTGCCGTCGGGCCGGTGGCCGATGCGCCGGGACGTCTCCTCGTCGATGCCGTACGTGACGAAGTCCGAGAGCCCGCGGCCCTCGACGTCCACCACCCCGATGGCGGCGTACTGCGCATCGGCCAGTTCGGCGGCCGTCTCGCAGATGCGGTCGAGGGTGGAGTGCAGCTCGAGACCGGTGCCGACCGAGCGCATCGCCTCCAGCAGCTGGGGGACGCGGGCGGTGAGCTCCGTGGACAGTCCCTGGAGGCTCCGTGTCGCCTGGGTGGCGGCATCGAGCGGGTCCGGGGATTCCTGCGACTCCTGCACTGACATGACCTTGAGCCTAGTTAGTCCCTTTTACTGGGGAAAGTCGGCCATGGCGGTCCTGCTGCCCCGGCTCTCCCGGCCGGAGAGCCGGTCGGCCGCCCACTCCCGCTCCAGCATCCGCCGCAGCGGGCCCTCGGCCTCCGCCAGCGCCGCGTACCCGCCGCGCTGGACGATCCTGCCGCGGTCCAGGACGACGACCTCGTCCACCGCGTCGAGACCCGCGAGCCGGTGGGTGATCAGCAGCGTGGTGCGGCCCTCGGTCGCGGTCAGCAGATCAGCCGTCAGGGCGTCGGCGGTCTCCAGGTCGAGGTGTTCCGCGGGCTCGTCGAGCACCAGCACCGGGAAGTCGGCGAGCAGGGCGCGGGCCAGGGCCAGCCGCTGGCGCTGGCCGCCGGAGATCCGTTCGCCGTGTTCACCTACCGGCGTGTCCAGGTCCAGGGGGAGCCGGGCCGCGGCCAGCGCCTCGCGCAGTTCGGCGTCGGTGGCACCGGTCCTGGCCAGCCGCAGGTTCTCCCGTACCGAGCTGTCGAAGATGTGGGCGTCCTGCGCGCACAGGCCGACGAACCGGCGCACGGCGTCCTCGTCGAGGGCCCGGGCATCGGTGCCGCCGAGCGTGTACGAGCCCTCCTCCGCGTCGAGGAAGCGCAGCAGCACCTGCGCCAGCGTGGTCTTGCCGGAGCCCGAAGCACCCACCACGGCGATCCGCCGGCCCGCTTCGACGGTGAGGTCGATCCCGGCGAGGGCGTCGCCCTCCTGTCCCGGGTACCGGGCGCGCAGGCCCCGGAGCCGCAGCGGGAAGGGCGAGGCCGGCGGCTCGGCGGGGTCGGCGGCCCGTACGGGCGCGGGCGCGTCGAGCACCTCGTACACCCGCTCCGCGCTGCGCCGGACCCGCTGGCGGTACTGCACGGCGAGCGGCAGCGGGGCCACCGCTTCGAAGGCGGCCAGCGGAGTCAGGACCACGACGGCCAGGGCCACCCCGGACAGCCGGCCGTCGGCCACCGCGCGGACCCCGGCCAGCGCCGCGAACACCACCGTGAGTCCACAGGCCAGGGCGGTGAGCCCGGAGCCCAGGCCGGTGGCGGAGGCGCCGCGGCGGGCAATGCGGGTGAGGAGGGAGTCGGCGGCGCGGACCTGCTGCTTGCGGCCGGCCAGGGCTCCGGCGACGGTCAGCTCCGCGGTACCGGAGAGCAGATCGGCCACCTGGGTGGCCAGCTCGCCCCGGGCGGGCGCGAGGCGGCGCTCGGCGCGGCGCGCGACCGCACCGCTGAGCAGGGGTACGCCGGCCCCGGCGACCAGCAGCCCGGCGGCGAGCACCGCGCCGGCGGCCGGCAGCAGCCAGGCGGTGAACCCGACGGACGCGGCGCCCACGAGGACGGCGGTGCCGAGCGGCAGCAGCCAGCGGAGCCAGTAGTCCTGGAGCGCGTCGACATCGGCGACCAGCCGCGAGAGCAGATCGCCGCGCCGAGTGCGTCGCAGTCCCGCGGGGGCGATGCGTTCGAGCCGGCGGTACACGGAGACCCGCAGGTCGGCCAGCATGCGCAGCACGGCGTCGTGCGAGACGAGCCGCTCGGCGTACCGGAAGACGGCCCGTCCGATGCCGAAGGCGCGGGTCGCGGTGACCGCCATCATCAGGTAGAGCACGGGCGGCTGTTCCGAGGCCCGCGAGATCAGCCAGCCGGAGACCGCCATCAGGCCCACCGCCGAGGCGGTGGCGAGGCTGCCCAGTCCGAGGGCGCCCGCGAGGCGGCCCCACCGGCGGCGCGCCTCGGTGCGCACCCGGGCCAGCACCGGCAGCCCGGATCCCGGTACCGCCCCGTCGACCGCCGGGCCCGGGGCCTTGCGGTCCCCGGTGCCGCCCACCGCACCCGCCGCGCCCGGCGCCGTACGCTCCCCGGCGTCCCGCTCCTCGCTCGCGCCGGTACGGTCCTCCGCCCCCCGCGCCGCGCCCGTCCGCACCCCCGCGCCCGGCACGTGCACCGCGGCCCCCGCCACCTGCCCGCCGGACCCCAGCCGCACCACCCGGTCGGCAACCGACAGCAGCGCGGGCCGGTGCACGACCAGCAGCACCGTGCGCCCGGCGGCGAGCCGTCGTACCGCCTCGACCACGCCCGCCTCGGTCTCCCCGTCGAGCGCGGCGGTCGGCTCGTCCAGCAGCAGCACCGGCCGGTCCGCGAGGAACGCCCGCGCGAGGGCCAGCCGCTGGCGCTGGCCGGCGGACAGCCCCACCCCGCCCTCGCCCAGGACTGTCTCGGCCCCCCGGGGCAGCGCGGCCACGAACTCCCGGGCCCCGGCGTCGTCCAGGGCCCGCTCCACCTCCGCGTCGGAGGCCCCGGGCCGGGCCAGCCTGACGTTCTCGGCGATCGTGCCGGCGAACAGGTACGGCCGCTGTGGCACCCACGCGATCCGGGCCCGCCACTCCTCGGGCGCCAGCGCCGCCAGGTCCGTCCCTCCGACCAGCACCCGGCCGGTCGTGGGCCGCACGAACCCCAGCAGCACCTGCAGCAGCGTCGACTTGCCCACGCCGCTCGGGCCGGTGAGCGCGACGGTCTCCCCCGCGGCCACGGTCAGCGAGACGGCGGCGAGGGCGTCGGCCTCCCGCCCCGGGTACCGCACGGACACGCCCTCGACCCGCAGGCCGGCATCCGCCGGCACGGCCACGGTCCCGCCCGCCCCCGGCACCGGGGTCTCCAGCACCTCGAAGATCTCCTCCGCGGCCGCCAGCCCCTCAGCGGCCGCGTGGTACTGCGCGCCCACCTGACGCAGGGGCAGGTACGCCTCGGGCGCCAGGATCAGGATGACCAGGCCCGTGTACAGGTCCAGCTCGCCGTGTACCAGCCGCATGCCGATCGTCACGGCCACCAGCGCAACCGACAGGGTGGCCAGCAACTCCAGCGCGAAGGAGGACAGGAAGGCGATCCGCAGGGTCCGCAGCGTCGCCCGCCGGTAGTCGGCGGTGATCGCCCGGATGGACTCGGCCTGTGCCTTGGCCCGCCCGAACACCTTCAGCGTCGGCAGGCCGGCGACCACGTCGAGGAAGTGGCCCGACAGCCGGGAGAGCAGCTGCCACTGACGGTCCATCCGGGCCTGCGTGGCCCAGCCGATGAGCACCATGAAGACCGGGATCAGGGGCAGGGTGACCACGATGATCGCGGCGGACACCCAGTCCTCGGTGACGATCCGGGCCAGTACGGCCACCGGCACCACCACGGCCAGCCCCAGCTGGGGCAGGTACCGCGCGAAGTAGTCGTCGAGGGCATCCACGCCCCGGGTGGCCAGTGCCACCAGCGAGCCGGTGCGCTGTCCGCTGAGCCAGGAGGGGCCCAGGTCGGCGGCCCGGTCCAGCAGCCGGCCCCGCAGCTCCGACTTCACCGCGGCGCTGGCCCGGTGCGCGGCCAGTTCGGTCAGCCAGGACACCAGGGCGCGGCCGAGGGCCACGGCCGCGAGCAGCAGCAGCGGGTTCCGCAGGTCGGCGGCGCCCAGTCCGTGCTGGAAGGCGCCCACCACGACCTCGGCGATCAGCATCGCCTGGCCGACGACCAGCGCCGCCCCCACCAGGCCGAGCACCACCGTCGCCACGAGGAAGTGGCGGGTGGACCGGGCGTACCGGAGCAGACGCGGGTCGATCGGTTTCACGTGAAACATCCCCCTCGGCGGGAGGCCGGGGGCGTCGGACGAGACGCCCCCGGCACGGGGCGGACAGGCGCGGGCCCCAGCGGGACCTGGCGGTACCTAGTGGAGCGGGTCGGCGATGTGCTGGGTGCCGATCCGCTTGCGGAACACCCAGTACGTCCATCCCTGGTAGAGCAGGACCACCGGCGTGGCCACGGCCGCGCACCAGGTCATGATCTTCAGGGTGTAGGCGCTGGACGAGGCGTTGGTGACCGTGAGGCTCCACGCGTCGTTCAGCGAGGACGGCATGACGTTCGGGAAGAGCGTCAGGAAGAGCATCGCGACGGCGGCCGCGATCGTGATGCCCGACAGCGCGAACGACCAGCCCTCCCGGCCCGCGACGATGGCTCCGACGGCACCGACCAGGGCGAGCACGGCCACGATCATCGCGCCCAGGCTCTTGGCGTCGCCCTTCGAGACCTGGGTCCAGATCAGGAAGACCAGCGCGAGCACCGCCGTCACCAGACCCAGCCGCAGCGCGAGCTTCCGCGAGCGGTCCCGGATGTCACCGACCGTCTTGAGCGAGGTGAAGACCGCGCCGTGGAAGGTGAACAGGGTGAGCGTGACCAGGCCGCCGAGGATCGAGTAGACGTTCAGCAGGTCCCAGAAGGTGCCGACGTACTCCATGTCGGCATCGATCTTGACGCCCCGCACGATGTTGCCGAAGGCCACACCCCACAGGAAGGCCGGGACCAGCGAGGTCCAGAAGATCGCGTGCTCCCAGTTGGTCTGCCACTTCTCCTCGGGCCGCTTGGCCCGGTACTCGAAGGCGACGCCCCGCACGATGAGGCAGACCAGGATGATGAGCAGCGGCAGGTAGAAGCCGGAGAACAGGGTGGCGTACCACTCGGGGAAGGCGGCGAAGGTCGCGCCGCCCGCCGTGAGCAGCCAGACCTCGTTGCCGTCCCAGACCGGCCCGATCGTGTTGATCAGGACCCGCTTCTCGGCCCGGTCCCGGGCCAGCAGCTTGGTCAGGACGCCGACGCCGAAGTCGAAGCCCTCCAGGAAGAAGTAGCCGGTCCACAGGACGGCGATGAGTACGAACCAGACGTCGTGGAGTTCCATGGCGCGATCCCCTCGGCCTCAGTACGAGAAGGCCATCGGCCGGTCGGCGTCTTTGTCGTCGCCGCCGATCTTGGTGGGCGGGTTGAGATCGGACTCCGTCAGCTCGGGCGGTCCGGCCTTGACGTACTTCACCAGCAGCTTGACCTCGATCACCGCGAGCACGGCGTAGAGCAGGGTGAAGACGATCATCGAAGTGAGCACCTCGCCCTGGGAGACACCGGGCGAGACCGCGTCCCGGGTCCGCAGGACGCCGTAGACGACCCACGGCTGGCGGCCCATCTCGGTGAAGATCCAGCCCCAGGAGTTGGCGATCAGCGGGAAGCCGAGCATCCACACCGCCAGCAGCCAGTACCACTTGGTCAGGCGGGCACCCAGCGGCTTCTTGAAGAGCACCAGGTTCGGCACCTCGTCGTCGCCGGTCCGGTGGGCTGCCGGCAGCATGAACTTCCGGCGGGTCAGCCAGAGGCCCACGGCACCGAGCGCGAGGGACGCCATACCGAAGCCGATCATCCAGCGGAAGCCCCAGTAGGCCACCGGGATGTTGGGCCGGTAGTCGCCGGGCCCGTACTTCTCCTGCTCGGCCTTGTTGACGTCGTTGATGCCGGGGACGAAGGAGTCGAAGTCGTCGTTGGCGAGGAAGGACAGCAGGCCGGGGATCTCTATGGCCACCTTGTTGTGCCCCTCGTCCACGTCGCCGTAGGCGAAGACGGAGAACGGGGCGGGGGCCTCGCCGTCCCAGAGCGCCTCGGCGGCGGCCATCTTCATCGGCTGCTGCTTGAACATGACCTTGCCAAGCAGGTCGCCGCTGAGCGCGGTCAGCATGCCGGCGATCACGATGGTGACGAGGCCGAGCCGCAACGAGGTGCGCATCACGGGGATGTGCTTCCTGCGCATCAGGTGGAAGGCCGCGATGCCGACCATGAACGCACCGCCGGTCAGGAAGGCCGCCGAGAGCGTGTGGAAGACCTGGGTGAGCGTGGTGTTCTGGCTGAGCACCGCCCAGAAGTCGGTGAGCTCGGCCCGCCCGTTCGCCTTGTTGATCCTGTAGCCGACCGGGTGCTGCATCCAGGAATTGGCCGCGAGGATGAAGTACGCGGACAGGATGGTGCCGATGGAGACCATCCAGATGCAGGCGAGATGGATCTTCTTGGGCAGCTTGTCCCAGCCGAAGATCCACAGCCCGATGAACGTGGACTCGAAGAAGAAGGCGATCAGCGCCTCGAACGCCAGCGGGGCACCGAAGACGTCACCGACGAACCGCGAGTAGTCCGACCAGTTCATGCCGAACTGGAATTCCTGCACGATGCCGGTGACGACACCCATCGCGATGTTGATCAGGAAGAGCTTGCCCCAGAACTTCGTGGCCCTGAGGTACTTCTCGTTCTCCGTACGGACCCAAGCCGTCTGCAGTCCCGCGGTGAGGGCGGCGAGGGAGATCGTCAGGGGAACGAAGAGGAAGTGGTAGACGGTGGTGATGCCGAACTGCCAGCGCGCCAGCGTCTCCGGCGCCAAAGCTAGTTCCACGTCGTCTTCTCCTTACGGTCGCCGTGGTCACATCGGCAGTTTGCCTGCCCGATCTCTCCCAATAGGGGAGGAATCAGGACACGCTTGTGAACGCGTTCACATTCACAAGCATTATGTCGTACCGGTTCCGCGATCTTTCATCCGGGGGGTACACCTCTGGCCAAGGAATTCAACATATTGTTGAATTCGGCCATGCAGATACGAATCTCCTGGCCCGCAGGCCAGCTCACCGCCACCCTCGACGAGACCCCGACCAGCAAGGCGCTGTTCGCGGCCCTCCCCATCCACGCCTCCGCGAACACCTGGGGCGAGGAGGTCTACTTCGACACCGGCGTGTCCGTGGCCCTGGAGGACGACGCCCGGCAGGTCGTCGAGCCGGGCACGGTCGCGTTCTGGACCGAGGGCGACGCGCTCGCACTCCCCTACGGCCCCACGCCCATCTCGCGCGGGGGCGAGAGCCGCCTGGCGAGCCCGTGCAACGTGCTCGGCTCGTTCGACGGCGACCCCCGCCTCCTGGCCACCGTTCGCGACGGCGACCCCGTCCGCGTGGAGCCGGCGTGACCGCCGGCCCCCGCGGACCCCACTGAACGACCGTGGCTCCCGGCACGATGACGTCCGGGCACCCGGCCCTGGGAACTACAGCTCCTTGCGGAACGCCTCCGCCGCGTGCAGGAAGAGGTCGTTCGCCTCGGTCTCACCGATCGTGACCCGCAGGCCCTCACCGGGGAACGGCCGGACCACCACACCGGCCTTCTCGCAGGCCGCCGCGAACGCCGCGGTCCGCTCCCCCAGCCGCATCCACACGAAGTTGGCCTGCGTCTCGGGCACGGTCCAGCCCTGGTCGACCAGCGCCTCGTAGACCCGCTTGCGCTCGCACACCAGCGAACCCACCCGGCCGAGCAGCTCGTCCTCGGCCCGCAGCGAGGCCACCGCGGCGTCCTGCGCCAGCTGGCTGACGCCGAACGGCACCGCCGTCTTGCGCAGCGCCGCGGCCACCGGCTCGTGGGCCACGGCGAAGCCGACGCGCAGGCCGGCCAGGCCGTACGCCTTGGAGAACGTGCGCAGCACGGCGACGTTCGGCCGGTCGCGGTACAGCTCGATGCCGTCCGGCACCTCCGCGTCCCGGATGAACTCGCGGTACGCCTCGTCGATCACGACCAGGACGTCCGACGGCACCCGGTCCAGGAAGCGCTCCAGTTCGGCCCGGCGCACCACCGTGCCGGTGGGGTTGTTCGGATTACAGACGAAGATCAGCCGCGTCCGGTCGGTGATGGCGTCCGCCATCGCGTCCAGGTCGTGCACGTCGCCCTCGGTCAGCGGCACCTGCACCGACTTCGCGCCGGAGATCTGCACGATGATCGGATAAGCCTCAAAGGAGCGCCAGGCGTAGATCACCTCGTCGCCCGGGCCCGCCGTGGACTGGATCAGGGACTGGGCCACGCCCACCGAGCCGGTGCCGGTGGCGATGTGCTCGACCGGCACGCCGAAGCGCTCGGAGAGCTCGGTCATCAGGCCGGTGCAGGCCATGTCCGGGTACCGGTTGAAGCTGTTCGCCGCCGCGACCGCGCTCTCCAGCACGCCCGGGAGCGGCGGATACGGGTTCTCGTTGGAGGACAGCTTGTACGCGACCGGGCCCCCGGCAGCGGCGGGCTTCCCCGGCTTGTACGTGGGGATGCCGTCCAGCTCGGCGCGCAGCTTCGGGCTCTTCTCGCTCACCGCAGGTCCTCCTCGACCTTCCCGTGCAAGTTCAATACTGCTCACCTTATGAGGATTCCGCCGTTCGGAGAATGGCTGGCAGAGGGAACGAGGGGAGCGCTTGCATATATGCGTGCGCCGGTGGCTTGCGCCGTGGCGCGCATCCCTCGTGAAGGTGAGTTGAGACCACTTCGAAACATCGACACTTTGGCATGCCCGTACCCGCCGACAAGCGCCAGCCCGGACCTCCAACCAGCAACTACCTCTATTTCCAAGGTCATTGGGGGTGGCGAACCATGCAGAAACGTGCCTGTCAACGACTGCATATGCACCCGGACCACCCACCCCACCGAGCCCTACTATCGGCTCGCCATGACAGCAGCAGGGAAGCATCAGGTGAGCCGGACGGAGACCCCCCGGCGGGCCGCCCGGCAAGGACGGGCAGGCATCAGAGACGTGGCCGCCGCGGCCGGCGTCTCGATCACAACTGTCTCGGACGCGCTCAATGGCAAGGGCCGGCTGCCGGACGCCACCCGCCGCCACGTCCGCGAGGTCGCAGACCGGCTGGGGTACCGCCCCTCCGCCGCGGCCCGAACCCTCCGTACCGGGAAATCGGGCCTCATCGGCCTGACCGTGACGACGTACGGGGATGAACCTTTCACCTTCACGGAATTCGCGTACTTCGCGGAGATGGCGAGAGCCGCCACCTCCGCAGCACTCGCCCGCGGGTACGCCCTCGTCATCCTCCCGGCGACCTCCCGCCACGACGTCTGGTCGAACGTGGCGCTGGACGGGACCGTGGTGATCGACCCCTCCGACCACGACCCCGTGGTCACCGAGCTGGTCCGCCAGGGCCTGCCGGTGGTCTCGGACGGCCGTCCGGCGGGTTCCCTCCCGGTCACCGCCTGGGTGGACAACGACCACGAGGCCGCCGTACTCGACCTCCTGGACCACCTCGCCGCCGCGGGCGCCCGTCGGATCGGGCTGCTCACCGGGACGACCACGGACACGTACACCCGGCTCTCGACGACCGCGTACCTCAACTGGTGCGCCCGGGTCGGCCAGGATCCGGTGTACGAGTCCTACCCCGCACACGACCCGTGCGCGGGCGCGGTCGCCGCCGACCGGCTGCTCGCCCGCCCGGACCGCCCGGACGCCGTGTACGGCCTCTTCGACCCCAACGGCACCGACCTGCTCGCCGCCGCCCGCCGCTACGGGCTGCGCGTCCCGGACGACCTGCTGCTCGTGTGCTGCAGCGAGTCCACGGTGTACGCGAACACCGAACCGCCCATCACCACGCTCTCCCTCAAACCGCGCCGCATCGGCACCGCCGTCGTGCAGTTGCTAATCGACGCGATCGAGGGGGTCGACGGCGGCCGGCCGGTCGAGCAGGTGATACCGACCGAACTCATCGTCCGTACTTCGTCCCAGCGCAGGCCTCCCCGTACCACGGTCAGCCCGCCCCGATCCCCGGCACGGGACTGAAGACGCGGCCCGGATCCACAAGATCACCCGTCCAGACCACCCAAATCGGGAGAAACAACCAGCCCGGTTCGTGTCCGTCCAGGATTCACCACCCCTGGTGCGTCACACAGAGCGAGCTGCATTCCTATGATGGGCGCACGACATCACGGACCCTCCGGCCAGGAGGGTCCGCAGGTGCACGGCAGCGCGAGGTGGTGGAGGGGTCGATGGCTCAGGGGGCAGGTCAGGGACCCGCGATGCGGACGGAGACGCTCCGGGATTTCCGCGTTCCGGCGGCCGAGTACACCCCCGAGTTCCATCCGTACGCCGGCACCCCCGGCCATCCGGCACAGCCCGCCGCGCACCACCCCGCAGCCGCGCCGGTGCAGCGGTCCGCGGCGCCCGAGCCCCACGCCTACCCGGCCCCCTCGGCGGCCCCCGCCGAGGACCCGGACGGCTACACCCCGACCCAGCGCGACCTCCCGGTCATCGGGCAGGGCGCACGCCCCACGGGCGGCCCCGGCGACACCGTGCAGATCCAGTACGTCCCCGAGGAGCGTTCGGGCGGCCCCGGCCCCCTGTGGGTGGTCGGCGACGTACACGGCTACCTCGACGACCTGGTCGCCGAACTCCGCGCCAAGGGCCTGACCGACTCCGACGGCCACTGGGCCGCGGGCAACGCCCGGCTCTGGTTCCTCGGCGACTTCACCGACCGCGGCCCCGACGGCATCGGCGTGATCGACCTGGTCATGCGCCTCTCGGCCGAGGCCGCCGCGGCCGGCGGCTACTGCAAGGCCCTCATGGGCAACCACGAGCTGCTGCTCATCGGCGCCAAGCGGTTCGGCGACACCCCGGTCAGCTCCGGCGCCGGCACCGCCACTTTCCAGGCCGCCTGGCTGCTCAACGGCGGCCAGCGCACCGACATGGAGCGCCTGGAGGACGTCCACCTCCAGTGGATGTCCCGGCTCGACGCGGCCGCGGTCGTCGACGACCACCTGCTGCTCCACTCGGACACGATCGCGTACCTCGACTACGGCGACTCCGTCGAGGCGGTCAACGACACCGTCAAGCAGGCCCTCAACCGCAACGACGCCAACGAGTGCTGGGACCTGTTCCGCAAGTTCACCAAGCGCTTCAGCTTCCGGGACGAGGAGTCCGGCCCCGGCGAGGTGCGCAGGCTGCTCGCCACCTACGGCGGCTCGCGCATCGTGCACGGGCACAGCCCCATCCCGTACCTCCTCGGCGAGGTCGGCTCGGAGGACGGCGAGGACTCGGACGGCCCGACCGTCGAAGGGCCGCACGTGTACGCCGACGGGCTCGCCATCGCGATGGACGGCGGGGTGACCATGGCCGGAAAGCTGCTGGTGGTCGAACTTCCGCTGCGCGACTGACCGTTCACCGTCCGGGGTATTTACCGAAAGCCCCTGTCACGGCACCACGTGGGCGCTCTACCATCGCTCTATCCGTAGCAGGCTCTCCTCCGTTTCCGCCGGACCCCCTGTCTACGCGGGCAAACCGGCGCCGACGGAGCATCGGGGGATGCACATGACCAGCGCTCCGCACCTGCTGACCGAGGACCGGCCCGAGTTCCTCCGCCTGCTGGACGAGGTGCTCCGCACCGCGTCCGAGCGGCCCGACCTGGCCTCCGTCGGCGAACGGCTGAACGCCGAACAGCTGCGCACGATGGCACTCAACGCGACCGGCATCCTGACCACCGCGGCGGCTCCCGAGTACGAGCACTTCGTGAAGGTACGGGAAGACCTGCGCGACCCGGCGCGCCAGGAACCGCGGGTCACCGACGACGGCACCGGCGGGGCAGGGGCCAGCGCGGTGGTGGCGGTACTGGCACCCGTGCTGTCCGTCACGGCCATGCTGATATTCCTGCTGGTCGGGTACTTCCTGAAGCTCCTGGACCCTGAACCGGCCTTCGCTCAGACGATGCTGACGGCCGGTTGGCTGTTCGGCGGGCTGACCGTGGTCGCGATCCTGGTCGCTGCGATCGGACTGCTGGTGACGGCGGTGCGGAACAGTTCCACCGAGGTCGTGGCCGAGGACACGCTCGCCGTGCCGGAAGAGCTCGCGCGGGCCCGGGAGGCCTGGCTCAACGCGCTACTGGAGCGGGGTGTGCTGCCGTTCCTGCGGGACGCTCTGGCCGACCCAAGGGATCCGGCGGCACCGTCCTCGTACCGCCCGTCGGGCCGGATGCCGAGCCTCGGCTACACCCGGCCGGACTTCACCTCTCCGGCCGGCGAAGACCCCACCCCCCGCCCGAGCTACACCAGTCCCGACTTCACGAGCCCGGACTTCGGCGGCCCGGACCGCCGGCCGGACTAGCGTCCGGATGTTTCACGTGAAACACGGCTGTGCCGCGCCCGGCGAACCGGACGCGGCGCAGAGGTTCTCCCCAGCCGAGGGCCGGAGAGACAGAACCGCTACCTGGACAGCTTCTCGCTGCCCTTGTTGAGGCCCTTGGCGAGCTGGGGCTGGAGGGCCCGCAGATCGGAGTGGACCCGGTTCAGAGCCGGGGTCGGGCCGGTGTCACCCGGGGCCGGGTGACCCGGGGTCAGGAGCGTCCACTGCTCGTCACAGTCGAGGATCTGGGTGTTGGCGGGGAGCCCGTCGTTGTTGGGGCCCAGGGTGTTGACCTCGCACGTGGTCTCGTACACCGCGCCGTCCTCGGTCAGCACCTCGATCGAGACCCCATCGCTGGCGTTGGTCTGGGAGGCGATGGAGATGGAGCACGCACCGTCAGGGAACGAATCCCCGGTGTCGGTGAGGTCGTACCAGATGAAGTCCGTGGGACCGGCCTGCATGGGCTGCTGCAGGTTGCGGATACCCGCGTACGCCCGAGCCGGGTCGCCGGTCAGGACGGCCTTGACCTCAGCGGCATTACTGGGCTTGTAGGCGTCCATGTCCTGGCACAGCGCGGCGCCGGTCGCACCCGTGGCGCCGGTGGCACCCGCAGGACCCGTCGCGCCCGTGGCACCCGTCGGACCGGCCGGACCCGTCGCGCCGGTCGCACCGCCGCCGGGGCCGGTGGCGCCCGTGGCACCCTGCGGGCCGGTGGCACCGGTCGCACCCGTGGCGCCCGCCGGACCGGCCGGACCCTGCGAGCCCGTCGCTCCGGGCGGACCGGCCGGACCCGTCGGGCCGGTCGCCCCGCCGCCGGGGCCGGTGGCGCCCGTCGCACCCGTGGCTCCGGGCGGACCCGCCGGGCCGGTGTCGCCCTTCGGTCCGGTGGCACCGGTGGGACCGGTGGCGCCCGTGGCGCCCTTGCACTTGTCGTCGCCGCCGCCACGCACGTACTCGTCGTGGTCCTCCTGGTCCTGCCCGTGCAGGTACTTGTCCAGCAGGTGGCGGGCCAGCGGCGCGCCGTGGCGCGGCCGCTCGTGCGGACGCTCCTCCTTGCAGTCACCGCTGCCGCCCGCCGGCGCGACCGCGCTCACCTGCGGGGTGATCGCGTTGGCCGCGGCGACGGCGGGGGTTGCGAGGCCCACCAGCACGATCGACAGGGAGGCCAGGGCACCGCCCACCTGCCAGCCCCGGGTACAGGGAACGGGACCCAGCTGCGTGGTCCTGCGCTCACGACTCATCAAAAACGCTCCTTCGGAAAGGATCTGCCGCCGGAACGGGTGACGTCCCGGTCGCGGGTTCGAGCTTCCTCCGGAGAAAACGGACATTGGGCACTACCACTTGAGCGGCCGGATGCGTACGTCAACACTTCGGGCTATCAGACGCCCACCCGAGGGTGTGTTCCCGCCCGCAGACGCAGTAGCACCATCGGCGAGCCGTGGACAACGGCGTCACGAGGGTCACTACGGTCACGGTCCGACGCCGGCCCGGCCGCCCGTACGGCGGCCCGCACACCGTGGACGGGACCCTTGAGCACAGTCTGCCTGAACATGATCGTCAAGAACGAGGCACCGACCATCCGGAAGTGTCTGGAGTCGGTGCGCCCCCTGATCGACACCTGGGTGATCGTCGACACGGGCTCCACGGACGGCACCCAGGACGTGATCCGCGAGTACTTCGCCGACCTCCCGGGCCAGCTGCACGAGCGCCCGTGGCGGGGCTTCGACGGCAGCCGCACGGAGGCCATCGAGCTCGCCCGGGACCGGGCCGACTACCTGCTGTTCATGGACGCCGACGACGAGATGCGCATCGAGCCGGGCTTCCGCATGCCCGAGCTGACCCACGACGCGTACCAGCTGGCGGTGCACCACGGCCCCGTCATCCACTGGCGGCACACGCTCGTCGCGACCCGGCTGCCCTGGCGCTACGTCGGGGTGCTCCACGAGTACCTCGACTGCGGCGGGCCGCACAGCAAGGACGTGCTCGAAGGGATCAGCCTGCTCATCGTCGGCGGTGGCGCCCGGCAGCGGGAGGGCGGCGAGCGGGAGAAGTACCTCCGGGACGCGAAGATCCTGGAGGAGGGGCTCGCCAAGGAACCCTACAACGCGCGGTACGCCTTCTACCTGGCCCAGAGCTGGCGCGACGCCGGCGAGAAGGAGAAGTCCCTGGCCGCCTACGACCACCGCGTGACGATGGGCGGCTGGGTCGAGGAGACGTACCTCGCCCAGGTGTACGCCGCCCGGCTCGCCACCGAGCTGGAGCGGCCGGCAGCCGAGGTCATGGACCGCTACCTGCGCGCGTACGAGAGCCGCCCCACCCGCGCCGAGGCCATCGGCGACCTCGCCCGGCTGTGCCGTCTTGAGGGGCGCTGGCCGCTGGCCCACATGTTCGCCCGCCGTGCCGTGGCCGTCCAACGGCCGGATGACATCCTGTTCGTGGAGTTCGCGTGGCACGACTGGCGCGCGCTCGACGAGCTGGCCGTCGCCGCCTACTGGACCGGCGAGTACCAGGAGTGTCTGGAGTGCTGCGAACGGCTCCTCGGTGAGGGTCTGCTGCCGGAGGATCAGCGCGAACGGGTCACCGCGAACCGCGACTTCGCCCGCGCGAAGCTCGGCTCGGCGTACCAGACCGTCGCCTGAGCGGCGTACGCCCGGTCCCATCCGGAAACGGGACGCCGGACGGGCCCGCGACTCCCCCCATAGGGTCGCGGGTCCGTCCGTGCGGCTGCGGCGGCCGGTGGGTCAGTCGGCCAGCGGCAGGTAGACGCGGTTGCCCGCGGCGGCGAACTCGGCGGACTTCTCCGCCATGCCGGCCTGGATCTCCTCGGCCTTCAGGTCCCCGCCGTGCTCACGCCGGATGTCCTGCGAGATCTTCATGGAGCAGAACTTCGGACCGCACATCGAGCAGAAGTGCGCGGTCTTGGCCGGCTCGGCCGGAAGCGTCTCGTCGTGGAACTCGCGGGCTGTGTCCGGGTCGAGGGCCAGGTTGAACTGGTCCTCCCAGCGGAACTCGAAGCGCGCGTCGGACAGCGCGTCGTCCCACTCCTGGGCACCCGGGTGGCCCTTGGCCAGGTCGGCGGCGTGCGCGGCGATCTTGTAGGTGATCACACCGGTCTTGACGTCGTCCCGGTTCGGCAGGCCCAGGTGCTCCTTGGGTGTGACGTAGCAGAGCATCGCGGTGCCCCACCAGGCGATCATCGCGGCGCCGATGCCCGAGGTGATGTGGTCGTAGGCGGGCGCGACGTCCGTGGTCAGCGGGCCGAGCGTGTAGAACGGCGCCTCCTCGCAGATCTCCTGCTGGAGGTCGATGTTCTCCTTGATCTTGTGCATCGGGACGTGGCCCGGGCCCTCGATCATGGTCTGTACGTTGTGGCGCTTGGCGATCGTGTTCAGCTCGCCCAGCGTCTTCAGCTCGGCGAACTGCGCGGCGTCGTTGGCGTCCGCGATCGAGCCGGGGCGCAGGCCGTCGCCGAGCGAGTACGTGACGTCGTACGCCGCCAGGATCTCGCAGAGCTCCTCGAAGTTCGTGTAGAGGAAGTTCTCCTTGTGGTGCGCGAGGCACCAGGCGGCCATGATCGAGCCGCCGCGCGAGACGATGCCGGTCTTGCGGCGCGCGGTGAGCGGCACGTACGGCAGCAGCACGCCGGCGTGGACGGTCATGTAGTCGACGCCCTGCTCGGCCTGCTCGATGACCGTGTCCTTGTAGATCTCCCAGGTCAGCTCCTCGGCCTTGCCGTCGACCTTCTCCAGGGCCTGGTAGAGGGGCACGGTGCCGATCGGGACGGGGGAGTTGCGCAGCACCCACTCGCGGGTGGTGTGGATGTTGCGGCCGGTGGAGAGGTCCATGACCGTGTCGGCGCCCCAGCGGGTGGCCCAGGTCATCTTCTCCACCTCCTCCTCGATGGAGGAGGTCACGGCGGAGTTGCCGATGTTGGCGTTGACCTTCACCAGGAACTTCTTGCCGATGATCATCGGCTCGATCTCCGGGTGGTTGACGTTCGCCGGGAGCACCGCGCGGCCGGCGGCGATCTCCTCGCGGACGACCTCGGGGGAGACGTTCTCGCGGATCGCGACGTACTCCATCTCCGGGGTGACCTCACCGCGGCGGGCGTACGCGAGCTGCGTGACGGCCTGGCCGTCGCGGCCGCGGCGCGGCAGGCGCGGGCGGCCGGGGAAGACGGCGTCGAGGTTCTTGAGGCCGCCGCGGGGCGAGGTGTGCTTGATGCCGTCGTCCTCGGGGCGCACGGGACGGCCCGCGTACTCCTCGGTGTCGCCGCGGCCGATGATCCAGTTCTCGCGCAGCGGCGGCAGGCCGCGGCGGACGTCGGTCTCGATCTGCGGGTCGGTGTACGGGCCGGACGTGTCGTAGAGCGTCACGTCCTTGCCGTTGGTGAGGTGGACCTGGCGAACCGGCACGCGGATGTCGGGGCGGGAGCCCGCGACGTAGCCCTTGTGCCAGCCCGGCTGGCGCTCGCTCTGGCCGTCCTGGCTGGTGGCAGGCGTGCGTGCATCCTGAATGGTCATGAGACCTATCTCCCTACGCCGGCATTACCCGGTAACAGGTTCGGCGGTCGACGCAGCCTCCTCCCGTACTCGTCGTCTTCGACGCGCGTACGGTGATCAGCGCCCTCTCAGCCCGGTGCTCCGAGCTCCCGCGTTGTGCAAAGGTGCCCCCACGCTAGCGTCATCTGTGGCGCGCTGAACAGTGGGCCCCCTCAACTCTTGCGATGATCGGCCGGTGACCACACCGCCGCAGCCTCCCGTCGACCCCCATGACCACACCGGCCACCCTGGCCCCGCAGAGGGTTACGGCGGGCCGGGCGAGCACGACTTCGGGCACGGAGCGTACGACGCCGGCGGGCACGGGCACGGGCACGGGCACGCAGGGAGCGGCGGGCACGGCGGCGGTCACGGCGGAGACGGCGGCGGGCACTCGCACGGCGGGCACTCGCACGGGCACGGTCCGGCCGCCCCCGTCTCGAAGCACCTGCGCAAGGTCATCGCCGCCGTGCTGATCCCGTTCGCCGCCGCGGTGGTGGTGGGCCTGGTCGTGCTGTGGCCCGGTGGCGCCCCCGCGCACGAGCGCACCGGCGTCGGCTTCGACCGCCAGACGCAGGAGGGGCGGGTCGCCACGCTCCAGCGGGTGGACTGCAAGGAGGTCAACGTCGCCCAGGTGCCGCCCACGGGGGACACCTCCACGCCCGAGGGGCGCGAGGCGCAGCAGCGGCAGACCGGGCAGTGCGCGAAGGCGACCATCGAGGTCACCACCGGTCCCGACAAGGGGCGTACGTTCCTGGAGATCGTCCAGCCGGGCGCGCCCCGGCAGTTGAGCGAGGGTCAGGAAGTCGTGGTCGCGTACGCGCCGGACGCCCCCCGCGACCTCCAGTACTCGGTGGTCGACGTCAACCGTGAGCTGCCTCTGGCGCTGCTCGCCGGCATCTTCGCGCTGGCCGTGGTGCTGGTGGGGCGCATGCGCGGGGTGTTCGCGCTGATCGCGCTCGCCGTCAGCTTCGCCGTACTGGTGCTCTTCATCCTGCCGGCGATCCTCCAGGGGTCGAACCCGCTGGTCGTCGCAGTGGTGGGGGCGAGCGCCATCATGCTGATCGCGCTCTACATGTGCCACGGCGTCACGGCACGCACCTCGGTCGCGGTGCTCGGGACCCTGGTCTCGCTGCTGCTGATCGGCGTGCTCGGGTCCGGATTCATCGGATCGGCGTTCCTGAGCGGGAACACGGACGACAACACGGGTCTGATCCACGGCCTCTACCCGGAGATCGACATGAGCGGCCTGCTGCTGGCAGGTGTGATCATCGGATCCCTGGGTGTGCTCGACGACGTCACCGTCACGCAGACGTCGGCCGTCTGGGAACTGCACGCGGCGGACCCCACGATGGGGCCGCGGGCCTTGTACCGCGCGGCCATCCGGATCGGCCGCGACCACATCGCCTCGGTGGTCAACACGCTGGTGCTCGCCTACGCCGGCGCGGCCCTGCCCCTGCTGCTGCTGTTCTCGATCGCACAGAGCAGTGTGGGCTCCGTGGCCAACAGCGAGCTGGTGGCCGAGGAGATCGTACGGACCCTGGTGGGCTCGATCGGGCTCGTGGCGTCGGTGCCGGTGACGACGGCGCTGGCTGCCCTGGTGGTCTCGGCCGACCGGCCGGTATCCCCGTCCGCCGCTCCGGCCGGGGGACCGGGACGAACCGGCGGACGGGGTCGCCGCCGTAAGCGCTGAGTGACCGTCGTCACGGACGGGACGATCACGGGGTGGGGACCGGGCGGCTCAGCGCGTCGGCACGCTGAGAGCCGCTCGTCGTACGCGTACCGCTCGGGACGCACGCGTACGGGCCGGTTCCCGCCGGCCGTGGTTCAGCCCGCGTTCTGCTCGTTCTGCTGCGTACGCGTGTCGGCAAGGATCTTGTCGAGGGCGTCGTCGAGGTTCTCCTCGAAGTCGCCGAGGTTGCGCTCCTGACCGAGCGGCACCAGCCGGTCGGTCCGGTCGAGGAACGCGACCAGGGGGGCCGCGCTGGCCCGGAACAGGGCCCTGTCGCTGCCGACCTGGAGCCGGATGTGGACATCGGACAGCTCCTCCGGATCGGTGGGGGCGATGTGCACATCGCCGTCACCGCACGGCTTGTTGATGCCGTCGAGAAGCAACTCCCGGCCGAACGCCCAGGTCACGGGCGCGTCGCCGGGAAGGTGGAAGGTCAGGCGAACTGCGTAGGGGTCACGAGCGTCGTACCGGAGCTCCACCGGGATCCGGAACGAGAGCTCCTCGGAAACGAGGAAGCTCATCATGACTTCTGCCTGTACCGACTCGCGCATTGCCTACCCCGCTGTTGTGGAAGTGGCCAGGAATGATCCCCCAGGGCCCTCTTGACAAGGGTGGTGGAAGCGCCATCGGATCACAAGGAGTGAGTTTTCAGATACTGATAGAGAACGAGAGCGAGCTCAACAGCGCGCCTACTTCACTCCGTAGCCGATCAACCACATAGAGCAATCGGTCTTGCTGGTGGAGAGGAAGGGAAATGGCCATGGTTGCAGCAGCATCACCGGCCGTGATCGGGATGGCCGCGCAGACCGTGCCCAGGGCGTACTCCTGACGCTCGATCACCGGCTGCATCCGCTGCTGGGCGGTGATGCGCTGCTCCAGGGCGCGCATGTCGCGGACCGTGTACGGGGTGACGGCCTCGACGGGATGCCGGTCGAGGTACTCGCGTCGGGTCTCCTCGTCGAGCTGGCCCAGCAGGCACTGCCCGATGGCGTGCGCGTGGCCGGTGGCACGGAACTCGGCCCACTCCTCCACGGCAGGCATGCCGGGGGTGTCGGAGACGCCCACGACCTCGATCTCGCCCTCGCGGAAGACCGCGAAGTAGATGGGTGCGCCGATGACGTCGCGGAAGTGCGCGAGGGAGTCGAGGATCATGCTGCGACGTTTCTGCTGCAGTCCGCCACCGGCCAGCCGACCGGCTGCGTCGCCCAGCACGAACACGCCGCTCTCGCGGCGGAGATAGCCCTCGTGGGTGAGGGTCCGGAGCAGGTGGTACGCGGTGGGGAGCGGGAGTCCGGCTTCGCGGGCAAGCTGCTTGGCCGGGGCCCCCTCGCCATGGGACCCCACGGCTTCGAGCAGTCTCAGCGCCCTCTGAACCGAACCGATCAGGGTCGGAACAGCGGCGTTGTGAACCGAAGACAAAGCTCACCCCCAGGCGTGGCGGCGGGCTGTGGGGGCCCGCCGCTGCGGGGGCCGCCCCCGCAGCGACCGCACTCCTGGGGGTCGTGCTCGGTGGCTCTTTACACAAAACCGCTGGTCAGCGGGGGAACCGGCCGCACGGCGCCAAGGGACGGCACAGATTGCCACTGTATCCGCCGATTCCTGGCCTGTGGGCGGTTTGGGGAGTCACGTTCCCTCAGGCGGGCTAACGCCCGTCCCGGCGGGGCGCCGCTTACCAGTCGCCGCGCGTGGCCGTGCTCTTCGTGCCCGTGAACTTGCGAACCACGAAGATCAGACCGCCGACGAGGGCGACGAAGACGAGGACCTTGAACACGATGCCGATGAGCGCGGTGAGGAAGGAGGTGATGACCCCGCCGAAGACCAGCAGTGCGAGGAGCGGGACAGCGACCCACTTCACCCACCAGGGCATGCCTGCGAATATCTCCCGGATGCCGTCCATTTCCTCTACCTCTTCCCTTCGGGTTCGTTCCTGGCTTCGATGCTAGGAGCGTGGCGAAGGCAACGGGGGCTCGCGAGCCCTTGGAGTCCCCTGATCCAACCCCTAGGGGGACGAGGCCCCGAACCCCGATCAGGCCTCCGGCGGCGAGAACACCACCAGCACCTTGAGGTCCTCGGAGATGTGGTGGAACTTGTGCGGCACCCCGGCCGGCACGTACACGACGCTGCCCCGGGCCACCATCGTCGTCTCGTCCCCCACCGTGATCGACGCACGGCCGCTCACCACGAAGTACACCTCGTCCTGGCGGTGCGGCTGCTGCGGATCGTTCTGACCCGCGTCGAGCGCGTACAGCCCGACCGACATGTTCCGCTCCCTCAGGAACTGGAGGTACGCGCCCTCGTTGGCCGCGCGCTCCGCCTCGAGTTCGTCCAGCCGGAATGCCTTCATCGCCTTGCGCCCCTAGTGTTTCCCGGATCCGCTGTTCTGCTGATGTCCGTCACGGATCATCTCTGCCACGATCAGACACATGACGAATTTCCTAGTCAAGACGATCGCGAACGCGGGCGCGCTGGGCGTGGCCATCTGGTTGGTTCCCGACATCACGCTGACCGGCGACAGCACGGGCGGGAAGGCGCTGTCCCTGCTGCTGGTCGCGCTGGTCTTCGGACTGGTCAACCTCCTGGTCAAGCCGGTGGTGAAGCTCCTCTCCCTGCCGCTGTTCATCCTCACCCTGGGCCTGTTCACCCTGGTCGTGAACGCCCTGATGCTGCTGCTGACCTCGTGGCTGGCGGACAAGCTCAACCTCGACTTCCACGTCGAGGGCTTCTGGGCCGCCGTCGTCGGCGGCCTGATCATCAGCGTCGTCTCGTGGGCGCTGAACACGCTGCTGCCCGACAACGACTGATCGGCGACACCATGGGAAGGACCGCCGCGTGAGCACCCGGAACACGTACGGCGACGGCACCCGCGCCGTCCGCGCCGGGATCCCCGAGCCGGTCAGGAACGAGCCGGTGCTCCCCGGCCCGGCCTTCGCCGCACACTTCCACCTGCCGGGCGAGGTGGCGGGTCCGTACACGTACGGCCGCGACACCAATCCCACGTGGACCCTGCTGGAGCGGGCCATCGGCGAACTGGAGGCCCCCGGCCACGACGACGCCGACACCGTGGTCTTCGCCTCGGGCATGGCGGCCGTCTCGGCCGTCCTGCTCTCCGGCGCCCGGTCCGGCGACACCGTCGTGCTGCCCTCCGACGGATACCAGGCCCTGCCACTGCTGCGCGAACAGCTGGAGGCGTACGGCGTGCGCGTGCGCACCGCCCCCACCGCCGGGGAAGCGCAGCTCGACGCCCTGGACGGCGCGGCACTGCTGTGGATCGAGACCCCGTCGAACCCGGGACTCGACGTCTGCGACGTACGGCGGCTGGCCGAGGCGGCACACGAGCGGGGCTGCCTGGTCGCGGTCGACAACACCCTGGCCACGCCCTTGGGGCAGCGGCCCCTGGAGCTGGGCGCGGACTTCTCCGTGGCCAGCGGGACCAAGGGGCTGACCGGCCACGGCGACCTGCTGCTCGGCTACGTCACCTGCCGCGACCCGGAGCTGGCGGCGCGGGTGCGGCGCTGGCGCAAGGTGGTCGGCGCGATCCCCGGGCCCATGGAGGCCTGGCTGGCGCACCGCTCGATCGCCACGATCCAGCTGCGCCTCCAGCGTCAGTGGGCCAATGCCCTCGCCGTCTCCGAGGCTCTGGACGGACGGGACGGGGTGAGTGGTCTCCGCTATCCCGGGCTGCCCTCCGACCCCTCGCACAAGGTGGCCGCCCGGCAGATGTGGGGCTACGGCGGCGTGGTCTCCTTCACGCTTCCCGACCGCGCCGCCGCCGAGCGGTTCCTGACGGCCCTGCGGCTGGTCGAGGACGCCACCAGCTTCGGGGGCGTGCGGTCCACCGCCGAGCGGCGCGGCCGCTGGGGCGGGGACGCCGTGCCGGAGGGGTTCATCCGCTTCTCGGCGGGCGTCGAGGACACCGAGGACCTGGTCGCGGACGTACTCAGGGCCCTGGACGCGGCCGGCGCCCGCTGACCTGCGGAGACGCAGAGCGCAGCAGGACGCTCCGAGCCTCCCCCCTCATGGCTCGGAGCGTCCGGGGTCCCGCGCGGTCAGGGCGCTAAGAACCACGCGGACAAGGCTAGTTGACTCTGCGTCAGAGTCCAATCACGTTAACGACAGCGACCTATCGACATATTTATAGTGGGGAGTCCGCCGGGAGCCCGTGGGGCGACGTCTACCGGAGAGGGGCAGCCATGGACCTCTCCCTGCTGCGCACCTTCGTCGCCGTTCACCGCGCCGGGTCGTTCACCAGGGCCGCCGCCCTGCTCGGCCTGTCCCAGCCCGCGGTGACCTCCCAGATCCGCACCCTGGAGCGGCAGCTGGGCCGGCCCCTGTTCCTGCGCCGGGCCCGCGGCGTCACGCCGACGGCGGTCGGGGACGAGCTGGCGCACAGGGCCGGCCCCCATCTGGACGCGCTGCTGGCGATCACCGGCACGGATGCCGACGCCACCGGCCCCGGCCTGCGCTCCCTGCACCTGGCCGGACCTCCCGAGTTCGTCTCCCAGCGCGTGATCCCCGCACTTGCGCCGCTGGTCGAGGCGGGCCAGACGCTGCGGACCTCGTTACTTGCGGACACCGACGAGATCCTGGAGGGACTGGCTGCCGGGCACCACGACCTGGTCGTCACCACCGCCCGGCCCCGCGGCCCGCTGTTCACGGTGCACGCCCTGTGCGACGAGGAGCACGTGCTGGTCGGCGCCCCCGCCTGGGCCGCGTACGCCGACCCGGTCGCCCTGCGCGAGAAGGGCTCCGGGGCCCTGGCCGGGCTGCCGCTCGTCGAGGTGCACGAATCTCTGCCGCTGGTCACCCGGTACTGGGCGGCCGTCTTCGACGCCGTACCGGGCGCGCCCGCCGCCGTGGTGGTCCCCGACCTCCGGGCGGTGCTGGCGTGCGTGACGGCGGGGGCCGGGCTGGCCGTGCTGCCGCGCTACCTGTGCGAGGAGGCGCTGGCGCTGGGGCGGGTGGTGGCACTGATCGAGCCGCCCGTACCGCCGCTGCGGACGTACTTCCTGGTCGTGCGGGCGGGGACGCTGGGGCTGCCGCACCTCGCCCGTGCCCACGAGCGGCTGCTGACGGAAGCCGGGGCTTGGTGAGTTTCAGACGGGGTGTACTGGGCCACTCTTCTCCCATGACCGAACGTCCCGTGGTCAAACGCACCGCCCGCGCCATCCTGCTCGACGGTGAAGACCTGATCCTGATCAAGCGCAGCAAGCCCGGGGTCGATCCCTACTGGGTCACCCCCGGCGGGGGAGTCGAGCCCACCGACGCCACGGTCGTCGACGCCCTGCACCGGGAGGTGCACGAGGAACTCGGCGCGAAGATCACCGACGTCGTGCCCTGCTTCGTGGACACCGTGGAGCACATCGCCGAGGGCGGGGTGACCGGGGTCAAGGTGCAGCACTTCTTCGTCTGCCGCCTGGAGTCCATGGACGTCTCGAAGCGGCACGGGCCCGAGGTCGACGAGCCGCAGGGCGAGTACGAGATCGTGCGCGTGCCCTTCAGCCGGGTGGGGATCGCCGCCGTCCACCTCGTACCGCTGTCCCTGCGGCACTACCTCGACGGCAACATCGAGGGCGTGCGCGCCATGCACGCGCCCGACCTGGGCTGACGCGGCCTCACCGGGCGGACCCGGGTCCGGCGGGCCGGCGCGTCCCGAGCCTGGGCCGCCCGGGACCGCTCAGCCCGCGGACACCAGTTCCTCGACGGCGTCGTGCCGGATCCGCTCGCCCGGGATGCCGATGCGCTTGAGGGCGGCCACCCCGCTGCGGATCATCGCAGGGGGCCCGGAGATGTAGGCGTCGTAGGAGTTCCACGGGCCGTGCTCGCCCATCGCCTGCGGCAGCTGGCCGGTCAGCCCGTCGGAGACCACCGGGCGCACGGACAGCCACGGGTGCGACTGCTGGAGGCCCAGGAGCGTGTCGATGTCGTACAGGTCGACATCGCTGCGTGCCCCGTAGAAGACCTCGACCGGGCGTCGCTCACCGTGCTCGGCGACGTCCTCGATCATCGCCTTGATCGGAGCGATGCCCGTGCCCCCGCCGAGGCAGAGCATGCCGTTGTCGGTGGAGTGGTCGACCACCATGGATCCGGCGGGCGGCCCCAGGCGCAGCACGTCACCGGGCCTGGCGTGCCGGACGAGGGCATTCGAGACCCAGCCGGCCGGGACCGCCTTCACGTGGAAGGACAGCAGGTTGTCGCCGCGGGGCGCAGAGGCGAAGGAGTAGTGCCGCCAGACCCGCGGCCACCAGGGCGTCTCCAGGCTGGTGTACTGCCCGGCCAGGAAGGGGTACGGCTGGTCCGGGCGGACCGTGACGACGGCGATGTCCGGAGTGCGCAGCTCGTGCGAGACCACTTCGGCCTGCCACCACGCCGGCCGCGCCCGCTCGTCCTCCGCGGCCGCGTCGATCATGATCTGGGAGATCGCGGTGTAGGCCCGCACCCAGGCGGCCTCGGCCCCCGGCCCCCAGGTGTCCGACGCGTACCGCGACAGCGCACCGATCAGGGCCTCCCCGACGGCCGGATAGTGGTCGGGGAGGGTTCCGTACTTGCGGTGGCCGCTGCCGAGACGTCGCAGGTACGGGGCAAGGACCGCCGGGTTGTCGATGTGCTCGGCCGCGGTGAGCAGGGCCTTGAGGAGGCGGTCCCGCTGGGCGTCCATCGCCGCCGGGAACATCGCGCGGAGATCGGGGTGCCGGGTGAACACCAGCGCGTAGAAGTACGAGGTGACCTTGTCGGCGATGGGCGCGATCTCCGCCAGCGTGCGACGGATGAGCACGGCGTCCGGCGAGGGCTCGGCCCCGCCGGACAGGGGGTCCGCCGCCGCTTCGCCAGGCGGGGCACCCTCCGAGGTGTCCTGCGCGGTGCCCGTCGGGGGTGGCAGAAGCGGTTCTGCCGCGGGGGGCGGCACGACGGGGGCGGGACGGGAGGCGGGCCTGGGTTGCGAGCGGCCCACCTTGCGTATCTGGGCCATACCCCTGGCCGGTCTGGTGGGCGGAGCGTCCATGCGGTGCCTCGCTTCGAGCAACTCGGTCGGTAGCAACTCGTTCGTATGCGCGCGCCTCGGCCTCGAATCCGTGATTCCGGGCTTTCGCAGCATGCCAGCCCACTACCGCAGTCGGCGCAAAACGCGGAAACTCCGCGTTTCACGCCGAATTTGGGGTTAGGATCCGTCCCCCGCGCGCCGCGGCTGCTGCACCAGCCGGTACGCCTCCCGCAGGTCGAAGCCCTGGTAGACATGGGTGGCGACGGCCGCCAGATGGGGGCGGGCGTTCACCGCCACCGAGACCGGGACGGCCTTGAAGAGCTCCACATCCGTGGCGGAGTCCCCGTAGGCCACGCAGTCCTGCAGGCTCACGCCGAAGCGGGCGCAGAGGCGGTCGGCGACGTCCACCTTGCCCGCGGGCGTGAGGATCCCGGCGATGTCCACGGGCCGGGTGAACGGGACCTCGGGGAAGACCGAGCCGTGGGCGGCATGAGCTCCCCATTCAAGGAGGAGTTCCACGAAGAACGACGGGGACAGCGAGATCACGGCGCAGTAGTCACCCCGCTCGCGGATCTCCTGCCAGACCTCCTTGATGCCCAGAAGCCAGGGCGCCCCGTCGAAGGCGGCGCGGACGTGCTCCGTCGTGAGCCCGGCCCACAGCGTGTGCAGGCGTACCGCGAAGTCGGGCGGCCCGATCCGGCGGGCGCTGAACTCCGCTTCCAGAGCTGCGATCTCCGTCGACAGACCGAGCTGGCGGGAAATCTCGGCCGGTGCGGCGGTGCCGTGCATCAGCGTGCCGTCGAGATCGAAGAGGTGGAGTGCCGTCATGGCAGTCGAGGCTAGAGGGTGCCCGCCGCCACGTTTCACGTGAAACATCGCGATCTTGAGAGAAGACTCGCAGGACGCGGGTGAAATCGGCTGGACTGCCACCCGGTGGTGATCCAGGCTGATCGAGTGCCCTCATCATCGCTGTCCACGCCGCTGCCGACCCTGACAATCCGCACGCTCACCGTGGAGGACGTGCCCCGCTGTGCCGATCTCTCCGAGGACCGCGGCTGGCCTCGCGAAGAGCACAAATGGGGGCTGCTGCTCGCGGCGGGGACCGGCTACGGCGTCGACGCCCCGGACGGCCGGGGCCTGGCCGCCGCCTGCGTCGTCACCCGGTACGGCAGTACGGGCACCGGGCCCGAACTGGCGGCCATCGGCATGGTGCTGGTCGCCGAGCGCTTCGCACGCCAGGGGCTCGGGCGGTGGCTGATGACCGCCGTCTGCGAGGAGCTCGCCCCGGTACCCCTCACCCTGCACGCCACGTCCTACGGACGGCCGCTCTACGAGGAACTGGGCTTCGACACCCCCGGGCGCGCGGAGATGCTGATGGGGCACTTCAGGGCCGCCGACGCGGGTGGCGGGTCCGGCGTGACGGTCCGGCCGGCGGTCGCGGGGGACCTGCCCTCCATCCTGCGGCTGGATGCCGAGGTGTTCGGGGCCGACCGCACCCACATGATCACGCGCCTGCCCGCCTTCTCGGACCGGCTGCTGGTCGCCGAGGACGAGGCGGGCAACCTCATCGGGTACGCGTCGGCCTGGCCCAACATGAGCACCCATGTCGTGGGTCCGCTGATCGCCCGTGACACGGATACGGCCAAGGCGCTGGTGAGCGGGCTGGCCGCCGGAACGGACCGGCCGCTGCGCACGGACGTGGACGTGCGTCACGAGGAGCTGCGGGACTGGCTGAAGGCCCGGGGACTGGAATCGATCGCCTTCAACGCGGTGATGACCAAAGGTCTCCCGGACCTGCCCGGCGACTGGACCCGGCGCTTCGCCCCCCTGACGGTGGCGGCGGGATGAGCCTAGGCTCGCGATCATGAACGAATCGAAGCAGCTGGAGATCCGCCCGGTCACCGAGGCCGACCTGCCGGCCATCGTCGCGATGCTGGCGGACGACCCGCTGGGCGCGAGCCGCGAGACCCCGGACGACCTCGGTCCGTACCGTACGGCCATGCGCCGGCTGACGGACGACCCGAACCAGCACCTCGTCGCCGCGGTGCGCGGGGACCGGGTCGTGGGGACCCTCCAGCTGACGGTGATCCCCGGGCTCTCCCGGACCGCGACCACCCGGGCGCTCATCGAGGGCGTCCGGGTGCACACCGACGAACGCGGCAGTGGTCTGGGTGCCGAGCTGATCGAGTGGGCGGTGGCCGAGGCCCGCCGGCAGGACTGCGCACTGGTACAGCTCACCTCGGACGCAACGCGCACCGATGCCCACCGCTTCTACGAGCGGCTCGGCTTCACGGCCTCGCATGTCGGATTCAAGCTCCAGCTCTGACCTGGCCGTTCCGCCCCCTACCATCCTGGGCATGGGCAAGAGCCTCCGCACGATCACCGATGCCGAGCGCCGCGCGCGGCTGGGCGTCCGCCACTGCCTGGCGCCCTCCGCCCGTGCGGCGACCGTGGCCGCAGCGGCGGACGCGGTCGTCGCCCTGCACGCCACGGATGCCGCCACGGTCTTCCTCTCGGCCAGGGCCAGGCTGACGGACCCCGACATCACCGCGATGGAGGGCGAGTTCTACGAGGACCTCGCGGTGGTCCGTCTGCTGAGCATGCGGAACACGCTCTTCGCCGTCTCGCGCGAACTGGCCCCGTACGTGGACGCCTCCACGGCCCGGACGATCGCCGCCAAGGAGCGCTCGACGCTGCTCAAGCACTTCGAGGAGGACGGCCAGGGGCTCGACGCCGCCTGGCTGGCCCGCGCCGAGGCGGACACGCTGGCGGAACTCGATGCCCGGGGCCCGCTGACCGGCACCCAGCTGTCGTCGTCCGTCGAGGCCCTCCGCCGGAAGATCACCGTGTTCCCCGGCAAGAAGTACGAGACCGTCCAGGGCGTGGCCACCCGGGTCCTGCGGGTCCTCGCCGCCGAGGGCCGGATCCGGCGGGACCGCCCCCGGGGCGGCTGGACCTCCAGCCAGTTCCGCTGGACGCACTCCGAGCCGTGGCCCGGGCTCCTCCCCGTCGCGGAGGCCCGGGCCGAACTCGCGCGCCGCTGGCTCTGGGCGTACGGGCCGGCGACCGAGGCCGACCTGAAGTGGTGGACCGGCTGGACGCTCACCGAGGCGCGCAAGGCCCTCGCCGCCGTCGGCGCGGAGGAGGTGCTGCTCGACGGCGGCGCCACCGCCGTGGTGGCGCCCGGCGACGACGGACCCGTACCCGCACCCGAACCCTGGGTCGCTCTGCTCCCCGCGCTGGACCCCAGTGGGATGGGCTGGGCCGACCGGGACTTCCACCTCGACCCCGGCCATCGCGCCGCACTCTTCGACCGGGCCGGCAACATCGGCCCCTCGGTCTGGTGGAACGGCGAGGTCGTGGGCGGCTGGGCCCAGCGCTCCGACGGGGAGATCGTGTGGCGGCTGCTGTCGGACCTCGGGTCCGAGGCCGCGGCCCGGATCGGCGCCGAGGCCGCTCGCCTCGGCGCCTGGCTGGGCGGGGCCCGGGTCACCCCGCGCTTCCGGACCCCGCTCGAACGCGAACTGGTCGCCTAGAAGAGCTGCTTCGCGCCGCCTAAAGGTCCTGCTGCGAGCCCCGCCAGCCACGCGGGTCCACCCCGCCCGGGACCGGCGCGGTCTCGTCGTACGGCGTCCGGGTGAAGCAGAACGAGCCCAGGTCGAGATGGCTCAGGGTGCCATCGGGGCGCCGCACCGCGCGCAGGGTCTCCCCCGCGTGGTAGCCGTTCTCGCCCGTCCAGGTGCCGTCCTGCCCGGCGCGCAGCCGGCTGGCGCGGCCCTGGCCCGCGAGGGGCGCCAGCTCCAGGTTCCCGTCCCGCGTCAGGCGCAGCAGGTGGGGGGCGGTGCCCCAGTACCAGGGGCCGGTCAGCTCCAGCAGCGCCGGATCCGCCTCGGGTGCGGGGCGCCAGGGCTCCGGGATCCGCGGTTCCGCCTCGGCGACGATCCGTACGAGATCGGTGGCGAGCGCCGAAGCCGGCAGCCCCGACGTGCAGTTGGCCAGCACCACGGCCGCCACGTCGTCCGCCTCGCTCAGCCAGAGGCCGGCGACGAAACCGGGCAGGGACCCGCCGTGACCCACGAGCGTGCGGTCGCCGGACCGCTGGATCTGGAGCCCGAGCCCGTAGCCGAGGTCGGCCAGGCCGGGCTCCGGCGGCGACACGGCCACGCGCATCTCCCGTACCGTCGCGGCGCCGAGCACCCGGTCGTCGCCCCTGAGCAGGAAGGCGGCGAAGCGCGCCAGGTCCTCGGTGGTCGACCACAGCGCACCGGCCGGCGCCATCAGACCGAGGTCCTCCACGGGCTCGGGCATCATCACGTCGGCCCACGGATGCACGGCCCAGCCACCCGCGTGCGGGGCCTCGGGCAGCGCGCTCGTCCGGGTCAGGCCCAGCGGCTCCAGGACCTCGGAGCGCAGCACCTCCTCCCAGGTCCGCCCGCGCACCGCGGCGACGAGCGCACCCAGGAGCGTGTAACCCGGGTTGGAGTAGTGGTGCCGGCGGCCCGGGGCGTGCTTGAAGGGATCCACGCCCAGTACGTCGGCCAGTTCGGGCCGCAGCGATCCGGGCGAGCGCTCCCACCACTGCCCGGGTGTCTCGGCCGCCAGGCCGCCCGCGTGGCACAGCAGCTGACCGATGGTCACCTCACCGGCTCCCGTGCCCGGAAGGTGCTTCTCCAGCGGGTCCGACAGGTCGAGCAGGCCCTCGTCGCGGAGGCGCAGCACGAGCACGGCGGTGAAGGTCTTGCTGATCGAGCCGATCCGGTACTGCACCCCGCCGTCCGGGGCGTGGTCCTCGACGCAGGACTTGGCCCCCTCCCACACGGTCGCGCCGCCCCGGGCGACGGCGGCGACGAGGGACGGCGCCCGGCCCTCGGCCTGGGCGACGGCGATCCTGTGCAGCAGGGCACGACGGGTCGCGGGCAGCAGCTCTTCAGGTGCGGAAGTCATGCCCAGAGCTTCGCATCAGATCTCGTCGGCGTAGTGCACGAGAAGGGCGATCTCGACCGACTCCCCCAAGGACACACCGTCCGAGTGAGGGACGGAGTGCGGCCGGGTACACCACGCTGGTCCATGCGCCGGGCACCCACGGAACGGAAGGCCGGACCATGCGGAAACTGATCTACGGCATGAACCTGACCCTGGACGGCTACATCGCCGCGGCAGGTGACGACATCGGCTGGAGCGGACCTCCGAGCGACGAGCTGTTCCAGTGGTGGCTCGACCACGAGCTGGCAAGTGGCCTGTCGCTGTACGGGCGCAAGCTGTGGGAGACGATGAGCTCCTACTGGCCGACCGGCGACCAGCGGCCCGACGCCACCCCGGCACAGATCGAGTTCGCGCGGAACTGGCGTGACACGCCGAAGGTGGTGTTCTCCTCCACGATCGACAGGGTCGACTGGAACACCCGCCTGGTCACCGGCGACGCGATCGCCGAAATCACCCGTCTCAAGGCCGGGGACGGCGGACCGATGACCATCGGCGGCGCGACGCTCGCCGGTGCGGCCATGCGCGCCGGGCTGATCGACGAGTACGTGATCGCCACCCACCCGGTCCTGGTGGGCGGCGGCACGCCGTTCTTCACCGCGCTGGACGGCTGGGTGAGGCTGAACCTGGTGGAGACGCGGACGATTGCCGGCGGCGTGGTCCTGACCAGGTACGAGACGAGGCGCTGAGCGGCAGCGCCCCGCGCGAGGTCGGCTCAGGTGTTGGCCATGTCGACGAAGCGGGAGTAGTGGCCCTGGAAGGCCACGGTGATCGTCGCCGTCGGACCGTTTCGGTGCTTGGCGACGATCAGGTCGGCCTCGCCCGCACGGGGCGACTCCTTCTCGTAGGCGTCCTCGCGGTGCAACAGGATGACCATGTCGGCGTCCTGCTCGATGGAGCCGGACTCACGGAGGTCGGAGACCATCGGCTTCTTGTCGGTGCGCTGCTCGGGACCACGGTTCAGCTGCGAGAGCGCGATCACCGGCACCTCGAGCTCCTTCGCCAGCAGCTTGAGGTTTCGCGACATGTCCGAGACCTCCTGCTGGCGGCTCTCGGGGCGCCGCGCGCCACCGGACTGCATCAGCTGGAGGTAGTCGATGACGACGAGCTGGAGGTCCTGGCGCTGCTTGAGGCGGCGGCACTTGGCTCGGATCTCCATCATCGACAGGTTGGGGGAGTCGTCGATGTAGAGCGGCGCGGCGGAGACGTCGGGCATCCGGCGGGCGAGCCGGGTCCAGTCGTCGTCCGTCATCGTGCCGGAACGCATGTGGTGCAGCGCGACCCGGGCCTCGGCGGACAGCAGGCGCATCGCGATCTCGTTGCGGCCCATTTCGAGGGAGAAGATGACGCTGGGCATGTTGTTCTTGATCGAACAGGCCCTGGCGAAGTCGAGCGCCAGGGTGGACTTGCCCATCGCGGGACGGGCCGCGATGACGATCATCTGGCCGGGGTGGAGGCCGTTCGTCAGGGAGTCGAGGTCGGTGAAGCCGGTCGGCACGCCGGACATCTGGCCGCTGCGCGAGCCGATCGCCTCGATCTCGTCGAGGGCGCCCTCCATGATGTCGCCGAGCGGCAGGTAGTCCTCGGAGGTGCGCTGCTCGGTGACGGCGTAGATCTCGGCCTGGGCGCTGTTGACGATCTCGTCGACGTCGCCGTCGGCGGCGTAGCCCATCTGCGTGATCTTGGTGCCGGCGGCCACCAGCCGCCGCAGCACCGCCCGCTCGTGGACGATCTCGGCGTAGTACTCGGCGTTGGCCGCGGTGGGCACCGACTGCACCAGGGTGTGCAGGTAGGCCGCGCCGCCGACCTTGGTGATCTCGCCGCGCTTGGTGAGTTCCGCGCCCACGGTGATCGGGTCGGCGGGCTCGCCCTTGGCGTAGAGGTCCAGGATCGCCTGGTAGATCGTCTCGTGCGACGGCCGGTAGAAGTCGTGGCCCTTGAGGACCTCGACCACGTCGGCGATGGCGTCCTTGGACAGCAGCATGCCGCCGAGGACGGACTGCTCGGCGTCGAGGTCCTGCGGGGGCACGCGCTCGAAGCCGCCACCGCCGCCGTCCCAGGAGTCTCCCTCGCGGCCGCGCTCATGCTGCTCTTCGCCACGACGGCGCGCACCGTCGACGCGGCGAGGCCGTGAGACCGGGAGAACGTCGCTGGGTCCGCTGTCGGCCCAGGGGTCGTCCATGGGCTCGGGAATGCTCACCGGGCCGTCTCCTCCCGTCCGCTGCGCGGACCTCGCCGTGTCACTCTTTCTACGCCACGGCTCTGACATTTCAGGCGTCCGAATCGCACTCTCCGGGGCGCTCTCCCCGGCTTCCGGCGGGGCGTGTCCCCCGGCCGGCAGGTGCCGGAAGAGAGGCGGGACGACGGACAACGGTAGGCCCGCGGGCACCGTCAGCCAATCTGGTTATCCACAGGCTGTGTGGATGAGCGCGCCAAGTCTGTGGGTAACCCTGCGGATCCTGTGTACGGAGCGGGGGATGGCACTGTGGACAAACTCATAGCACCTCCCCTTACACCCCATCTGACCTGGACTTTCCCCATTCAGCGCCTGTGGGGGACAAAAAGTTTGGCGAGGGTTTCAAGATCGGCGCGAACGCCGCACGAGGAGTGTCGTACGACACCCCGAAGTAATGGTCATTCTGGCATTGCGTCTATTACCTGTGGAAGATTAGATTGAGCACATGACACAAGCGCCCCCAGGACCCGAGGCGAGGCCCCGGCAGCACGACCGCGAGATCCTCGGACTCGCACTGCCGGCCTTCGGCGCGCTCGTAGCCGAACCGCTCTTCGTGCTGGCCGACAGCGCCATCGTGGGCCACCTCGGGACGTCCCAGCTGGCCGGGCTGGGCGTGGCCGCGGCGCTCCTCACGACGGCTGTCAGCGTCTTCGTCTTCCTCGCGTACGCGACCACCGCGGCCGTCGCCCGGCGCGTCGGCGCCGGTGATCTCGGTGCGGCAATCCGCCAGGGCATGGACGGCATCTGGCTCGCCCTGCTGCTCGGCGCCGTGGTGATCGCCGTGGTCCTGCCGGCGGCGCCCTGGCTGATCGGCCTGCTCGGCGCCTCCGACACCGCGGCCCCGTACGGAGTGACCTACCTGCGGATCTCCGCCCTCGGCATCCCGGCCATGCTCGTGGTGCTGGCCGCCACCGGTGTGCTGCGCGGCCTCCAGGACACCCGTACGCCCCTGTACGTCGCCATCGGCGGGTTCGCCGCCAACGCCGCCCTGAACGTCGGTCTCGTCTATGGTGCCGGACTGGGCATCGCGGGCTCCGCCTGGGGCACCGTGATCGCCCAGTGCGGCATGGCCGTCGCCTACCTCGTCGTGGTGGTACGCGGCGCCCGGCGGCACGGCGCCTCGCTGCGCCCCGACCCCGCCGGGATCCGGGCCTGCGCCCAGGCCGGTGCGCCGCTGCTGGTCCGGACGCTCTCCCTGCGTGCCGTCCTGGTGATCGCGACCATGGTGGCGGCCCGGCTGGGCGACGCCGAAATCGCGGCCCACCAGATCCTGCTGTCCCTGTGGAGCCTGCTCGCATTCGCCCTCGACGCCATCGCCATCGCGGGGCAGGCCATCATCGGCCGCTACCTCGGGGCCGGCGACACAACGGGCGCCAAGGCCGTGTGCCGTCGGATGGTGCAGTGGGGGACCGTCTCGGGCGTGGTCCTCGGCCTGCTGGTCGTCGTCGCCCGGCCGCTCTTCATCCCGCTGTTCACCAGTGATCCCAGCGTGGAGAGCGCCCTGCTGCCCGCCCTCCTGGTGGTCGCCCTCTCGCAGCCGGTCTCGGGCATCGTGTTCGTGCTCGACGGTGTGCTGATGGGCGCGGGCGACGGCACCTACCTGGCCTGGGCCATGCTGCTCACGCTGGCCGTGTTCACGCCCGCCGCGCTCCTCGTCCCCGCTCTCGGCGGTGGCCTCACGGCGCTGTGGTGGGCCATGACGCTGATGATGCTGGTCAGGATGGCGACCCTGCAGCTGCGCGCCCGGTCAGGCCGCTGGCTGGTCACCGGCGCCACCCGCTGACGGCTGCCACGACCGCCGCCCGCCTGCCCCGCTGTCCCCGCGTCCGGATGTTTCACGTGAAACAGCGGACGGGCGATGTTTCACGTGAAACGACGAAGGGCCGCACCCCGGAGGGTGCGGCCCTTCATGCGCGGCACTTAGGCGGCGACGACCTCGACACCGAGCTGCGCGACAACCTCAGCGTGCAGACGCACGGAGACCTGGTGCGCACCCAGGGTCTTGATCGGCGAGCCCAGCTCGACGCGGCGCTTGTCGACCTTCGGGCCACCGGAAGCCTCGATCGCCGTGGCGATGTCGGCCGGGGTGACGGAACCGAAGAGGCGACCGGCGTCACCCGAGCGGGTGGCCAGGCGGACCTTCAGACCCTCGAGCTGGGCCTTGACCTCGTTGGCCTGCTCGATGGTCGCGATCTCGTGGATCTTGCGGGCGCGGCGGATCTGCGCCACGTCCTTCTCGCCGCCCTTGGTCCAGCGGATGGCGAAGCCACGCGGGACCAGGTAGTTGCGAGCGTAGCCGTCCTTGACGTCGACGACGTCGCCGGCGGTGCCGAGGCCAGAGACCTCGTGGGTCAGGATGATCTTCATTAGTTGGTCACCCTTCCCTTATCGCGCGGTGGACGTGTAGGGCAGCAGCGCCATCTCACGGCTGTTCTTGACGGCCGTGGCGACGTCACGCTGGTGCTGCGTGCAGTTGCCGGTCACGCGACGGGCACGGATCTTGCCACGGTCGGAAATGAACTTCCGCAGCATGTTCGTGTCCTTGTAGTCCACGTACGCGGTCTTGTCCTTGCAGAACGCGCAGACCTTCTTCTTAGGCTTGCGCACAGGCGGCTTCGCCATGGTGTTTCTCCTGTGTGATCAAGAAGTTTGGGTACGGGCTGCCCTAGAAGGGCGGCTCGTCCGAGTAGCCGCCGCCGTTGCCGCCGGAGCTGCCGCCCCAGCCGCCACCGCCGCCCTGCTGGCCACCGGCCGGCGCGCTGGACGCCCACGGGTCGTCGGAGGGAGCTCCGCCGCCCTGCGGACCGCCGCTGGGGGCTCCGCCCCAGCCGCCGCCACCGCCGCCGCCCTGCTGGCCGCCACCGCCGTAACCACCCTGGCCACCACGACCGGCGGTCTTGGTGACCTTGGCCGTGGCGTTGCGCAGGCTGGGGCCGACTTCCTCGACGTCCAGCTCGAAGACCGTGCGCTTGACACCCTCGCGGTCCTCGTACGACCGCTGCCTCAGCCGGCCCTGCACGACGACGCGCATGCCGCGCTGAAGCGACTCGGCGACGTTCTCGGCCGCCTGCCGCCACACCGAGCAGGTCAGGAACAGGCTCTCGCCGTCCTTCCACTCGTTGGTCTGGCGGTCAAAGGTGCGGGGGGTGGACGCGACACGGAACTTCGCGACTGCCGCCCCGGACGGGGTGAAGCGCAGCTCGGGGTCGTCGACGAGATTGCCGACGACCGTGATGACGGTCTCGCCTGCCATGGATGAACCTCTCGGCGGGGATTGCTGCTGGCTGCTTGTGCTACTCGAACCCGATTACCTCTGAGCGGAAGCTCAGTGGGTCTCGGGGCGGAGGACCTTGGTCCGGAGGACCGACTCGTTCAGGTTCATCTGGCGGTCGAGCTCCTTGACGACCGCAGGCTCGGCCTGCAGGTCGATGACCGAGTAGATGCCCTCGGGCTTCTTCTTGATCTCGTAAGCGAGACGACGACGGCCCCAGGTGTCGACCTTCTCGACCTTTCCGTTGCCCTCACGGACGACGGAGAGGAAGTTCTCGATCAGCGGGGAGACAGCGCGCTCCTCGAGATCGGGGTCGAGGATGACCATCACCTCGTAGTGACGCATGTGGAACCCACCTCCTTTGGACTCAGCGGCCACGGTCGTTCCGTGGCAGGAGGGTCGTGATGCGTGCCGCGCGGCGTTCCCAGAGCCGACTGGTCTGAGAGCAGACACCGCGCAGACCGTACAGAGTACCTGCTCACCTCCTTCCGGTTGAAATCCGGCAGCGAGGGGCCACAATCTGTACACAACGGGTGTGCGCGGTGCTATGCCCGGCAGACGGCCGGGCGGCCCCGCGGCACCACTCTCCAGCGCCGGGAGGTGCCCCTCATGGCACAGGCAATCCGACCCCAGTCCCAGATCTCCCTCCTCGCGACCGACGGCAAGCCGCACCCGCTCCAGGACACCCTGCTCGCGATCACGCTGGTGCTCGGAGCCGTGGCCGTCATCACCGCGTTCTTCGACAACCTGCACCTGCTGACCTCGTGGGCCGGGCTGATCGGGATCGTGACGGGCGCCTACGGACAGTTCATCTCCGAGACGACACGCGAACGCTTCGGCATGGTCCTAGGCCTCGGCGCCTCCGCGCTCGGCTTCGGCATCGGCATGGCGCACGGCGGGCTTTTCGGCGGCCTTCTGGGCTGACCGGCGCTCCTCCGCGGCAGGGCGCCACCGGGCGGCCGGGCACGTGCACGGGACGTCCCCCAGAAGGGTGGCGCCCTTGTCGCAGTAGGCTTCGCGCCATACCAGCGAAGCCGCCGGAGGAGACGCCCCGCATGAGCCTGTCCCTGAGGACCATCAGCCGAGAGCAGCATCTGGCTTACATCCAGAGCCTGCCCTCGGCTAGCCACTGCCAGGTCCCGGCGTGGGCCGACGTCAAGAACGAGTGGCGTTCGGAGAACCTCGGATGGTTCGACAAGAGCGGTGAACTCGTGGGCGTGGCCCTCGTGTTGTACCGCCAGCTGCCCAAGGTGAAGCGCTACCTGGCGTACCTCCCCGAGGGCCCCGTCATCAACTGGTACGCCCCCAACCTGGACGAGTGGCTCCAGCCGATGCTGGCCCATCTCAAGCAGCAGGGCGCGTTCACCGTCAAGATGGGACCGCCGGTCGTCATCCGCCGCTGGAACGCGGCCGCGATCAAGTCCGGCATCCAGGACCCCGAGGTCAAGCGCCTGCGTGACGTCGAGGCCACGCACATCGAGCCGCGCGCCTTCGAGGTGTCCGACAAGCTGCGCCGGATGGGCTGGCAGCAGGGCGAGGACGGCGGCGCCGGTTTCGGCGACGTCCAGCCCCGGTACGTCTTCCAGGTACCGCTCGCCAACCGCTCGCTCGACGACGTCCTCAAGGGCTTCAACCAGCTCTGGCGCCGCAACATCAAGAAGGCCGAGAAGGCCGGCGTCGAGGTCGTCCAGGGCGGCTACGACGACCTGCCGGACTGGCAGCGCCTGTACGAGATCACCGCGGAGCGCGACAAGTTCCGCCCCCGCCCGCTGAGCTACTTCCAGCGCCAGTGGACGGCCCTCAACTCCGAGGACCCGAACCGCATGCGGCTCTACCTCGCCAAGCACGAGGGCGAAGCGGTCGCCGCAGCCACCATGCTGACGGTAGGCCAGCACGTCTGGTACTCGTACGGCGCGTCCGCCAACCACAAGCGCGAGGTCCGCCCCTCGAACGCGATGCAGTGGCGCATGCTGCGCGATGCCTACGCCCTGGGCGCGAGCGTCTACGACCTGCGCGGCATCAGCGACTCCCTCGACGAGAACGACCACCTCTTCGGTCTGATCCAGTTCAAGGTCGGCACGGGCGGCGAGGCCGTCGAGTACGTCGGCGAGTGGGACTTCCCGCTCAACAAGCTGCTGCACAAGGCCCTCGACATCTACATGTCGCGTCGCTGACAGCAGCACCCCACCCCTCACACACTCGAGAAAGGTTCCGGTCGGGCATGGCGCTCACGCTCTACGTCGACACCGCGCGCTGGCGTGCGCACCACAAGCAGGTGCTGGACCAGTTCCCCGGGCTGATCCCCGTCTGCAAGGGCAACGGCTACGGCTTCGGCCACGAGCGGCTCGCCGAGGAGGCGACACGGCTGGGCGCCGACATCCTGGCGGTCGGCACGACGTACGAGGCCGCCTCGATCAAGGACCTGTTCAGCGGCGACCTGCTGGTCCTCACCCCGTTCCGGCGGGGCGAGGAGCCGGTGCCGCTGCCGGACCGGGTGATCCGGTCGGTGTCCTCCGTGGACGGTGTCCGCGCCCTGGTGGGCGTCCGCATGGTGATCGAGTGCATGAGCTCGATGAAGCGGCACGGCGTCTCCGAGGACGAGCTGGGCCAGCTCGCGGCCGCCATCGAGGACGTCCGCCTGGAGGGCTTCGCCCTCCACCTGCCCCTCGACCGCCCCGACGGTTCCGACGCCGTCGAGGAGGTCATCGGCTGGATGGACCGGCTGCGCGCCGCCCGGCTGCCGCTGCACACCATGTTCGTCAGCCACCTGCGGGCGGAGGAGCTGGTCAGGCTCCAGCAGCAGTTCCCGCAGACCCGCTTCCGGGCCCGGATCGGCACCCGGCTGTGGCTGGGCGACCACGACGCGACCGAGTACCGCGGCGCGGTCCTGGACGTCACCCGGGTCTCCAAGGGCGACCGCTTCGGCTACCGCCAGCAGAAGGCGGCCTCGGACGGCTGGCTGGTGGTGGTGGCCGGCGGCACGTCGCACGGCGTGGGCCTGGAGGCCCCGAAGGCCCTGCACGGCGTGATGCCCCGGGCCAAGGGCGTCGCCCGGGCCGGCCTCGCGACCGTCAACCGGAACCTTTCGCCTTTCGTCTGGGCCGGCAAGCAGCGCTGGTTCGCCGAGCCCCCGCACATGCAGGTGTCGATCCTCTTCGTGCCCTCCGACGCCACGGAGCCGACGGTGGGCGACGAGCTGGTGGCCCACCTCCGGCACACCACCACCCAGCCGGACCGGCTGGTCGACCGCTGACCCGGGCGGGCGGGCCCGCCGTACGTCAGTCGCGTACGGAGGCCCCCCAGTCCACCCGCTGTCCCTCCGAGGGCGCCGCGTCGTGCGGCGCCCTCGCGGCGTGTCCGAGCACGAACACGTCCGGCGCCCCGTCCAGCACGCCCCCCGAGGGGTCGTCGGAGCCGTCCCGCCGTACGACGTCCCGCTCGGGCAGCAGGATGTCGCGCACGACCACGGCGCAGAGGTAGAGCGTCGCGAGCAGGTGGGCCGCGATGGCCAGGTGGTAGCCCTCCAGGGGCAGGCCCTTCGCCCCCTCGCCGCCGGTCGTGCCCGCCAGGTAGAACCAGATGCCGAGGAAGTAGAGGACCTCCCCGGCCTGCCAGATCAGGAAGTCGCGCCAGCGCGGCCGGGCCAGCGCCGCGAGGGGGACCAGCCAGAGCACGTACTGCGGCGAGTACACCTTGTTGGTCAGGATGAACGCGGCCACGACCAGGAAGGCCAGCTGGGCGAAGCGGGGACGGCGCGGCGCGGTCAGGGTGAGCAGGCCGATCGCCCCGCACAGGCCCAGCATGAGCAGCGTTGCGTACGTGTTCACGTCCTCCAGCGGGTTCCCCGTCCGCTGCGAGATGATCAGCCAGAGCGAGCCGAAGTCGACCGGACGCTCCTGGCTGAAGGTGTAGAACTTCTTCCATCCCTCGGGCGCCCACATCATCACGGGCACGTTGACCAGCAGCCACGCACTGGCGGCGCCGAGGGCGGCACGCCCGAGCTCGCGCCACTTCCCGGTGCGCCAGCAGAGCAGGAACAGCGGACCGAGGAGCAGGACGGGGTACAGCTTCGCGGCGGTCGCCAGGCCGATCAGGATGCCGGCGGCCAGTGCCCTGCTCCGCGACCACATGAGCATCGCGGCGGCCGTGAGGGCCAGGGCGAGCAGGTCCCAGTTGATCGTCGCCGTCAGCATGAAGGCGGGGGCCAGGGCCACCAGCAGGCCGTCCCAGGGGCGGCGGCGGTGGGTGCGCGCGACGCAGACGGCGATCACCACCGCGCAGGCCATGAGCATGCCGGCGTTGACCATCCAGTAGATCTGCTCGCGGTGCTGCATGGAGCCGCTGCCCGGGGTCAGCCACGAGGCGACCTCCATGAAGAGACCCGTGAGCACCGGGTACTCCAGGTACTGCATGTCGCCGGCGAGCCGGTCGAAGTACGGCGTGAGGCCGTCGGAGAAACCGCGCGCCACATAGAGGTGCGGGATGTCCGAGTAGCAGGCGTGGGTGTACTGCGCCGTGGCGCCGCGGAACCACGCCCAGTCGTAGCAGGGCACCTTCTGGACCATGCCCAGCGCGAACATCCCGATGGTCACGAGCGCGATGACGCGGACCGGGGTCAGCCAGTGACCGCCGAGCAGCGCGCGGCGTCCCAGCGGGCCGCCGAACAGCACACTGCCGGCCGCGGCGACCTCGTCCTGCTGGGTGGGCAGTACGGGGCGGTCCTCGTGCACCTTCGTCATGCGCTCATCCTGCCGTACCCGGCCGGGAACGCGGAGGGGCGTCGCACCGGGTGGTGCGACGGCCCTCGTACGTGTTGCGGCCGGCCGGCTCCGGCGGCGGGGACTAGTTGTCCGTACCGCCGAGGAGGCCGCCGCTGTTGCCTCCGCCGCTCCGTCCGCCGCTGGTCGGCTTGCTGTACGTCGGGCTCGGGAAGCCGGAGGGGTCGCCGTCCCCGCCGCCGTCGTTGCCCTCGGTGGTGCCGGAGTCGGTGCCGCCGTCCTCACCGCAGTTCCAGTCCCGGGGGCCACAGGTGGGCTTGGGCTTGCGGGTGCGGGTCGCGGTGGGCGAGGGGGACTCGCTCGGCTCCGGCGAGGGGGACTCGGAGACGGTCATCGAGGGGGTCGGCGACGGCGTGGGACCGCCGTCTCCGTCGGCCTCGACGCCGATGTCCTCGGCCTCGGGGAAGTCCAGTTCGGGCTGGCCCTTCAGGGCCGCCTTCATGTACGTGGTCCAGATCTCGGCCGGGATGTCACCACCGTGGATCGAGGAGACGCCGCCGGTGCCGTTCATCGACATCAGCTCCTTGTCCTCGCTGGTGGGGTCGGTACGGAAGAGCGTCACGGCCGTGGACAGCTGCGGGGTGTATCCGACGAACCAGGCCGACTTGTTCTTGTCGGTGGTACCGGTCTTGCCAGCGGCCGGCCGGCCCAGCTTCTTGACCTTGGTACCGGTGCCCTGCTTCACCACGTTCTCGAGCACCTTGGTGATGTTGTCCGCGACGGAGTTGTCCATGGCGCGCTTGGCCGCGGGCTTCTCGAAGCCCTCCAGGGGGCCGTCCTTGGTCTCCACCTTGGTGACGGAGTAGGGCTCGTGGTGGGTGCCCGAGGCGGCGAAGGTGGCGTACGAGTCGGCCATGCGGATCGCGCTCGGGGTCGAGGTGCCGAGCATGAACGAGGCGTCGTTGTTCGGGTTCATCGACTCCTCGAGGATGCCCGTGGACTCGGCGACCTCGCGGACCTTGCTGTGGCCGACGTCGAAGCCGAGCTGCACGAACGGCGTGTTGATCGACTTCTGCATGGCCTCGTCGAGGGTGACCATGCCGTAGCGGGTCGGGCTCTCGTTCTTCTGCCGGAACGGGCGTCCGTTGCTGCCCATGACCGGGTCGCCGTCCCGGTTCTTGATGACGATCAGGTCGTTGCCGTTGTACTTGCTCTCCGGGGAGAGGCCCTCGCCGTCGGTGTTCTGGGTGCCGTACTCCATGGCCGCGGCCAGCACGTACGGCTTCCAGGTCGAGCCGACCGGGACACCGGAGGTGTTGGCGTTGTTCGTGAAGTGCTTCTTGTCCATGCCGGCGCCGCCGTATATGGCGACGATGGCACCGCTCTTGGGGTCGACCGAGGCCGCACCGAACTGGACGTACTTGTCCGTCTCGGGGCGCTCCTTCTCGTCCAGGAACTCCTCGCGGGTCTGGTCCACGGCCTTGGCGAGGGCGTCGACCTTCCGCTTGTCGAAGGTCGTGTGGATCTGGTAGCCGCCGTGGTCGAGCTGGTTGATCGTCATGCCCGACTTCTTGAGCACGTACTGCTTGGCGATCTCGACCAGGTAGCCGGTCTGGCCCCTGAGGGACAGGGCCTCCGCGGGGGGCTGGATCTTGGGGAAGCTCCGGTACTTGTTGCGCTCCTCCTGCGTCATCCGGCCGACCTCCACCTCCCGGTCCAGCACCCAGGCCCAGCGGCGCTTGGCGCGGTCGGTGTTGGCCTTCGGAGTGGCCGCGGCGCCGATGCCGCCGTCCGGGTTGTAGAGGTTGGGGCCCTTGAGCATCTGGGCGAGGAAGGCGCACTCGGAGGGGTCGAGCTGCTCGGCGTTCTTCTTGAAGTACGCCTGCGCGGCGGCCTGGAGGCCGTAGGCGCCCCGGCCGAAGTAGGCGGTGTTGAGGTACCCCGCCATGACGTCGTTCTTGTCGCCGGTGTAGCCCAGCTTCACGGAGATCAGCAGCTCGTGGGCCTTGCGCGTGAGCGTCTGGTCCGCGTCGAGGAAGGTGTTCTTCACGTACTGCTGGGTGATCGTCGAGCCGCCCTGGGTCGAGCCGCCCTTGGCCATGTTCCACACGGCACGGGCGATGCCCATCGGGTCGACGCCGTGGTCGGTGTCGAAGGACTCGTTCTCGGCCGCGATGACCGCGTCCCGCATCTCCTTCGGAATCTTCTCGTACGGGAGGATCTGCCGGTTGCGCTCGCCGCCGACGGCTGCCATCTGGGTGCCGTCGGCCCAGTAGTAGACGTTGTTCTCGGCGATGGCCATGTCGTTCGCGTTGGGCGTGCCGACCATGGCCAGCGCGATGCCCGTGGCGGCGGTCATGGCCGCGAAAAAGCCCAGCGCTGTACCACCCACCAGCTTCCAGGACGGGACGAAGCGCTTCCAGCCGTCCTTGTCGGAGCGGGGGTAGTTGATGAAGCGCTTGTCCGGGGTACGGCCGCGCCCGGCGCCCTGCTCCGGCGCGCGCCTGCGGCTTCCGCTTCCGCGCTGCGCGGCCCGGCGGGCCTCGGCGCGGCCGCCGTATGCGGGCTCCTGCCCGTGCGGAGGGCGGCCGTACGGATCCTGTCCGTACGACTGCTGCCCGTAGGGACCTGAGGGCGACCCGGTGGGCACGTCCCGCCCGGTCGCGGCCCGGCGGCCGGAGCCCTGCTGGGCGGCCCGCCGGTTGGCGGCGCGTCCCCCGCCCTGCGGCTGCGGGGGTTTGCGACGGTGCTCGCTCATCGAACGACTACTCCTCGGACAGGCGAGTGCGCCTGGAAGCGGCAGGTGAATTCCGGTTCCACCGGAGTCATGGCGCACAGACTACGCACGGTCAAAACCCTCGCAGTGCCGAAGTTCACCCCAAATCAGGCAACTTGCCCCCAACGAATTGATGATGTGACGCCGGTCACCATGTCTCCCCTTGCCGAGCGCGGCAGCCAGTTCTATCGTCTGGATGTATCGAGCCGATACATCAGCTCGGCATAAGGGACTAGGGGCAGAGGAGGCATCGGCGGGTGAGCAGGCGCTCCGGCATCCTTGAGTTCGCCGTCCTCGGTCTGCTGCGCGAATCCCCCATGCACGGCTATGAGCTGCGCAAACGGCTCAACACCTCGCTGGGGGTGTTCCGGGCGTTCAGCTACGGGACGCTCTATCCCTGCCTCAAGACGCTGGTCGCAAACGGCTGGTTGATCGAAGAGCCGGGCAGCGCCCCGGAAGACGCTCTCGCCGCTTCACTCGCAGGGCGCCGCGCCAAGATCGTCTACCGGTTGACGGCGGAAGGTAAGGAGCACTTCGAAGAGCTGCTCTCTCACACCGGCCCCGACACGTGGGAAGACGAGTCCTTCGCCGCCCGCTTCGCCTTCTTCGGCCAGACCGAGCGGGACGTGCGTATGCGCGTCCTCGAAGGCCGCCGCAGCCGGCTTGAAGAACGGCTGGAGAAGATGCGGGCCTCGCTCGCCAGGACGCGGGAACGGCTCGACGATTACACGCTTGAGCTGCAGCGTCACGGCATGGAGTCCGTGGAGCGCGAAGTGCGCTGGCTGAACGAGCTCATCGAGAGCGAGCGGGCGGGAAAGGATCAGATGCGATCCGGCCCGTCCGACGACACTGCAAAGTGAGGCCTGCGTCGTGCAGGCCTCGTCCGAGAACAAACAGGGAGCAACCGGAATGGGTTCGGTTCGCGTAGCCATCGTCGGCGTGGGCAACTGCGCCGCCTCGCTGGTGCAGGGCGTCGAGTACTACAAGGACGCCGACCCGGCGTCCAAGGTCCCCGGCCTGATGCACGTCCAGTTCGGCGACTACCACGTGCGTGACGTCGAGTTCGTCGCCGCGTTCGACGTGGACGCGAAGAAGGTCGGCCTCGACCTGGCGGACGCCATCGGCGCCAGCGAGAACAACACCATCAAGATCTGCGACGTGCCCGCCACGGGCGTCACCGTCCAGCGCGGCCACACCCTCGACGGTCTCGGCAAGTACTACAAGGCCACCATCGAGGAGTCCGCCGAGGCGCCGGTCGACGTCGTCCAGGTCCTGAAGGACCGCGAGGTCGACGTCCTCGTCTGCTACCTGCCCGTCGGTTCCGAGGACGCCGCGAAGTTCTACGCGCAGTGCGCCATCGACGCCAAGGTCGGCTTCGTCAACGCCCTCCCGGTCTTCATCGCCGGCACCAAGGAGTGGGCCGACAAGTTCACCGAGGCCGGTGTCCCGATCGTCGGTGACGACATCAAGTCGCAGGTCGGCGCCACCATCACGCACCGCGTGATGGCGAAGCTCTTCGAGGACCGCGGTGTCGTCCTCGAGCGCACCATGCAGCTGAACGTCGGCGGCAACATGGACTTCAAGAACATGCTCGAGCGCGAGCGCCTGGAGTCCAAGAAGATCTCCAAGACCCAGGCCGTCACCTCCCAGATCCCCGACCGGGACCTGGGCGAGAAGAACGTCCACATCGGCCCGTCCGACTACGTCGCGTGGCTCGACGACCGCAAGTGGGCCTACGTCCGCCTCGAGGGCCGCGCCTTCGGTGACGTTCCGCTGAACCTGGAGTACAAGCTCGAGGTGTGGGACTCCCCCAACTCCGCCGGTGTCATCATCGACGCCCTGCGCGCCGCGAAGATCGCCAAGGACCGGGGCATCGGTGGCCCGATCCTCTCCGCGTCCTCGTACTTCATGAAGTCCCCGCCGGTCCAGTACTTCGACGACGAGGCCCGCGAGAACGTCGAGAAGTTCATCAAGGGCGAGGTCGAGCGCTAAGCAAGACCGGTGTGTCCCGCTCTGTGCGGGCTCCTCACCCGTTCTTCGCGAAGGGTCCCCGGGCAATGTGCCCGGGGACCCTTCGCGTGTGTGACCCTTGCCCTCATGCCTGTCGTACGTGATCTGCGCGTACTCCTGCGCGTGAGGTACTTCCGCCGCCTGCTCGCCGTACGACTGCTCTCCCAGTCGGCCGACGGCGTGTACCAGGTCGCCCTGGCCACGTACGTGGTGTTCTCCCCGGAGAAGCAGACCTCGCCCGCGGCGATCGCCTCCGCGATGGCCGTCCTGCTGCTGCCGTACTCGGTCATCGGGCCGTTCGCCGGAGTCCTGCTCGACCGCTGGCGGCGCCGTCAGGTCTTCCTCTACGGCAACCTGCTGCGGGCCCTCCTTGCCTGCGGCACTGCCGGACTGGTCCTCGCCTCCGTCCCCGACTGGCTCTTCTACGCCTCCGCCCTGTCGGTGACGGCCGTGAACCGCTTCGTGCTGGCCGGCCTCTCCGCCTCCCTGCCCCGTGTCGTGGACACCGACCGGCTGGTGATGGCCAACGCGGTCTCGCCCACCGCCGGCACCCTGGCCGCCGTGGCCGGCGGAGGTCTGGCCTTCGCCGTCCGGCTGCTGGCCGCGGACTCCAACGCCGTGGTCGTCCTCGTGGGCGCCGTTCTGTACCTCGGTGCCGCCCTGGCCTCGCTGCGGCTCCCCGTCGCCCTGCTGGGCCCAGACCGGGACCTCGGGCACTCCCATCCGTCCGTGCTGGAAGCCGTGGTGCTGACCGTTCGCGGCATGGCCGCCGGTTTGCGGCACCTGGGGGAGCGGCGTCCGGCCGCCTGGGCGCTGACCGCCATGACGCTCATGCGTTTCGCCTACGGCGCCCTCACGGTCATGCTGCTGATGCTCTGCCGCTACGCCTGGTCCAGGACCGAGTCCGAGGGGCTCGCCCTCCTCGGACTCGCGGTCGGTGTCTCCGGCGGCGGCTTCTTCATAGCGGCCGTGATCACACCCTGGGGCGCGGGGCGCTTCGGGACGCTCGGCTGGATCACCGGGCTGGCGGGGGTCGCAGCGGTGCTCGTCCCCGCACTGGGGCTGCCCTTCGCTCCGGAGCCCATGCTGGTCGCCGCCTTCTTCCTGGGCGTGGTCACCCAGGGAGCGAAGATCTCCACGGACACGGAGGTGCAGTTCCGGGTGGACGACGCCTTCCGTGGCCGTGTCTTCGCCGTCTACGACGTGCTCTTCAACGTCGCCTTCGTGGGCGCGGCGGGCGTGGCCGCGCTCATGCTGCCGCCCGACGGGAAGTCCGCCGCCCTGATCGTGGCCGTTTCCCTGATCTACGGTGCGGTGGCCCTGGCGCTCGCGCGGCGCGGACGACAGCCCGAGCGATGTTTCACGTGAAACGGGGCGATGTTTCACGTGAAACATCGCCCCGGGTTCAGCTCTGGCCGGCCCACCATTCCTTGAGCGCCGACACCGCGGCGTCGCGCTCCATCGGACCGTTCTCCAGCCGCAGCTCCAACAGGAACTGGTACGCCTTGCCGATCACCGGTCCCGGGCCGACACCCAGGACCTCCATGATCTCGTTGCCGTCCAGGTCGGGACGGATGGCATCCAGCTCCTCCTGCTCCTGGAGCTGGGCGATCCGCTCCTCCAGCCCGTCGTAGGCCCGGGAGAGGGCGTTCGCCTTGCGCTTGTTCCGGGTCGTGCAGTCCGAGCGGGTCAGCTTGTGCAGCCGGTCCAGCAGCGGGCCTGCGTCCCGCACGTACCGGCGTACGGCGGAGTCGGTCCACTCGCCCGTCCCGTAGCCGTGGAAGCGCAGGTGCAGCTCCACGAGCCGGGAGACATCCTTGACCATCTCGTTCGAGTACTTGAGCGCGGTCATGCGCTTCTTGGTCATCTTGGCGCCCACCACCTCGTGGTGGTGGAAGGAGACCCGGCCGTCCTTCTCGAAGCGGCGCGTACGGGGCTTGCCGATGTCGTGCAGCAGGGCGGCCAGGCGCAGGACCAGGTCCGGGCCGTTCTCCTCCAGGTCGATCGCCTGCTCCAGGACGATCAGGGAGTGCTCGTACACGTCCTTGTGCCGGTGGTGCTCGTCGCTCTCCAGCCGCAGCGCGGGCAGCTCGGGCAGCACGTGCCCGGCGAGGCCGGTGTCCACGAGCAGGCCCAGACCCTTGCGGGGGTGCGAGGAGAGCAGGAGCTTGTTCAGCTCACCCTGCACGCGCTCGGCAGAAACGATCTCGATGCGGTCCGCCATGGCCGTCATCGCAGCGACGACCTCGGGGGCCACCTCGAAGTCCAGCTGAGCGGCGAAGCGGGCCGCCCGCAGCATCCGCAGCGGGTCGTCCGAGAAGGAGTCCTCCGGGGTGCCGGGGGTACGCAGTACCCGGGCCGCGAGATCGTCCAGACCGCCGTGCGGATCGATGAACTCCTTCTCCGGCAGAGCCACGGCCATCGCGTTCACCGTGAAGTCGCGACGGACGAGGTCCTCCTCGATGGAGTCGCCGTAAGAGACCTCGGGCTTCCGGGAGGTCCGGTCGTAGGCCTCCGACCGGTACGTGGTGACCTCGATCTGGTAGCCGTCCTTCTGCGACCCGACCGTGCCGAAGGCGATGCCCACGTCCCAGGTGGAGTCCGCCCACGGGCGGACGATCTTCAGAACGTCCTCGGGACGGGCGTCCGTGGTGAAGTCGAGGTCATTGCCGAGCCGCCCCAGCAGGGCGTCCCTGACGGACCCGCCGACGAGGGCGAGGCTGAAGCCCGCCTCCTTGAAACGGCGGGCGAGATCGTCGGCGACGGGCGCGACGCGCAGGAGCTCACTCACGGCGCGGTGCTGCACCTGGCTCAGGGCGCTGGGGTTGTCTTCGTTGGCGTTCGGCACAACAGAAAAGGGTACGTGCCCCTCCCCCCAGGAACTCCCTCGTTTACCGGCTGTGAGCTCCCGGACACCCCCCGAGCCCGCCAGTTCATGTGGAGCAGTCCGCGGCACTCGGGCACAGCGGGCCTCGTTACCATGCGTGGACGCACAACCGACGACCACTGACACGACGAGGACGGGCGATCGCGTGGCCGAGGCGGCAGACAACCTGGGGAACGCCCCCGCCCCTGCCCGCCGCTGGCTGCGCCGAGCAGTGGTCCTGCTCGCCGGTACTCCCGTCCTGGCCGGTCTGATCTACGTGCCGGCAAAGTCCCCGGCCCAGGCCGCGCCGGCCTCCAACGGTTCCTCCACGGTCGACGTGTCGCTCGATTCGCTGGCCCCCAGCGCGCCCGTGAAGAACGACACCCTCACCATCTCCGGCACCGTGACCAACCACGGCAAGGAGACGGTGACCGACGCCCATGTCGGCCTCCGGGTCGGCCAGCGGCTCACCGACCGCGGCACGATCGACGACGCGGCGGAGCGCACCGGCTTCCGGCCGGGCAGCGACTCCCCGGAAGTCGCCGGCTCCGCGGTCAAGATCTCGGCCCTGCCGCCGGACGTCGCCCAGCCCTTCACCCTGAAGATCCCGGTGAGCAAGCTCGGACTCGGCGAGGACGGCGTCTACCAGCTGGGCATCTCGGTGTCCGGTGAGACCGAGAGCAGGCCCGACGAGCAGGTGCTCGGCATCGAGCGCACCTTCCTCCCCTGGCAGCCCGAGGGCGCCGCCAAGAAGACGCAGGTCAGCTACGCCTGGCCGCTGATCTCCGCGACGCACCTGTTGGCGCAGACCGGCTCCGACGAGCTCCAGACCCCGGTCTTCCGCAACGAGGACCTGGCGGCGGAGCTGCGTCCCGGAGGCCGTCTCGAGCAGCTCGTCTCGCTCGGCAGCCAGCTCCCGGTCACCTGGGTGATCGATCCGGACCTGCTCGCGAGCGTGGCCGCCATGGCCGGCACCTACAAGGTCGTCACGGAGGACGGCGAGACCGTCCGGGGCAGGAACCAGGCCGTCGCCAAACAGTGGCTGGCGTCACTCGAAGCCGCGGTGCAGGGCAAGAAGGTCGTCGCCCTCCCGTTCGCCGATCCCGATCTGGCCTCGCTCGCACACCGCGGCAAGAACGTCTCCGGATCCCTGGGTCAGCTGCGTCCGGCCACCGACAAGGCAAGGCAGGCCGTCGAGACGGTGCTCCACGTCGAGCCGTCGACGGACTTCGCCTGGCCGGTCGACGGCGCCCTGGACCCGGCGATCGTCAACGTGGCCACCTCGGCCGGGGCGCACAACGTGCTGGCCCGCAGCGACACCTTCCAGGAGACCGGCGGCCTGGGGTACACGCCCACCGCCGCGCGTCCGATCGGCGCGGGTACCACCGCCGTGGTCGCGGACGCCAGGCTCTCGAAGGCGTTCGAGGGCGACATGCTGGACTCCGAGAAGTCGATGCTGGCCGTACAGGAGTTCCTGGCGCAGAGCCTCGCCCTCAACCTCCAGGACGTCGATGCCCAGCGCAGCATCGTGATCGCCCCCCAGCGGATGCCCACGACCAGCCAGGCCCAGTCGATGGCGGAGGCCCTGGGCGTGCTGAGCGGCAGCCGCTGGACGCAGGCGAGCGACCTGGAGGCGGCGGCGAAGGCCAAGCCCGACCCCCGGGCCACCACCCTGGTTCCCGGAGCCGGCCAGTACCCGAACTCCCTGCGCAGGCAGGAGCTGCCCCAGGCGGCCTTCGAGGAGATCCGCACCACGCAGATCACGCTCGACCACTTCAAGGTGATCCTCTCGCACCCGGAGCGGGTCGACATCCCCTTCGGGAACACCTTCAACCGGGAGATGTCCACGTCGTGGCGGGGGCGTCCGGACGAGGCGCGGGCGTACCGCGACGGCGTGCAGGACTACCTGATCGAGCTGACCCGGCAGGTCAAGCTGATCCCCAAGACGAAGGCCCACCTTTCGGGCCGCAGCGCGACCATCCCGGTGACGGTACAGAACGGCCTGGTCCAGGACGTGCACGGGCTGATCCTGCGGCTGAAGTCCACCAACCCGACGCGCCTCATGTTCGGCGACAAGGGCGAGGCCGACCAGGAGGTGGACGTCCGGGGCGGCCACAGCCAGTCCGTGAAGTTCACCGCCAACGCGACCGCCAGCGGTCCCGTGGAGGTCGTGGCGCAGCTCTACACCAGGGACGGCATCCCTTATGGCGAGGAGCGCCGCTTCAAGGTCGAGGCCACGGAGATCACCTCGACCGTGCTGCTCGTCATCGCGGGCGGAGTGCTGCTTCTCGTGCTGGCCGGGGTGAAGATGTACGCCAGCCGCAAGAGGGTCGCGGCCAGGGCCGCCGCCGACGAGAGCACGCAGCCGAGTGACCCGACGCCGGACACCGGACCGGAAAGCAACAGCTCCTCCGGCACGGGTGAGACAGTGGACCGTTGAGCGACACCGTGGCCGGCCGGGCCTGGGGACGATGAGGTGGGGTTTCGATGAACGCGCCGTACGACGGTGACCGCGCGCAGCGCGCGAGCGGCACCAGAGAGACGGGCCAGGACGCCCCCGTACCGGGGCAGGTCCCGCCGCCCGCCGCTCCTGCCCAGGACCCGTACGTCCAGGAGGCCTACGAGCAGGACCCGTACCGTGCCCAGGACCTGGCCGCCCAGGACCCGGTCACCGAGGCGCTGTACGACCGCGCGGCGCACCCGCCGCCGGCTCCTGGCACGTTCCGCGAGCCCGGTCCGCTGTACGACCGGCCGGCCGCGCCCGCGCACTCCCCGGACCCGCGCGTCTGGGCCCAGACCCCGCCACCGGAGCCCGACGGCCCGTCCCGCCACCTGCCGTACGGCGACCACGCCACCACCACCCAGTTCGTGGGCGTGGACGCGCTGGTGACCAAGGCCACCGACGCCCCGCCCGAGCCGGACGCCTTCGCGCACCTCTACCGCGACCAGCAGGCGGCGCCGGCCGCGCCCGCCGAGGACGCCCCGGTGGCCGCGCCCGCCCCGAGCAAGCCGGCGGGCCGTGCGGCGAGCCTGCTGAAGTCCAGTGCGCTGATGGCCGCGGGCACGATCGTCTCCCGCATCACGGGCTTCCTGCGCACGCTGGTCATGGCCACCGCCATCGGTGTCGGCACGTTCAACGACACCTACCAGATCGCCAACACCCTGCCGACGATGATCTACATCCTCGTCGGCGGCGGCGCGCTCAACGCCGTCTTCATCCCGCAGCTGGTCCGGGCGATGAAGAACGACGAGGACGGCGGCGAGGCCTACGCCAACCGGCTGCTGACCCTGGTCGTGGTGCTGCTCGCGGGCGTGACCACTGTCTGCGTCCTGGCCGCCCCGCTGTTCATCGCGATGATGTCCCCGAAGATCGCGTCGGACCCGCAGCAGAACGAGGTGGCGGTCGCCTTCGCCCGCTACTGCCTGCCGACCATGTTCTTCATGGGCGTCCACGTGGTGATGGGTCAGATCCTCAACGCCCGCGGCCGCTTCGGCGCGATGATGTGGACCCCGGTCCTCAACAACATCGTCGTGATCGCCACCTTCAGCGCCTTCATCTGGGCCTTCGGCGGCTTCACCAGCACCCACGTCAGCGCCGCCTCGGTGACCCCCGAGGGCGTACGGCTGCTGGGCATCGGCACCCTGCTGGGCCTGACCGTGCAGGCCCTGGCCATGGTCCCGTACCTGCGCGAGGCCGGCTTCAAGCCCCGGCTGCGCTTCGACTGGCGCGGCCACGGCCTCGGCAAGGCCGTCGGCCTCGCCAAGTGGACCTTCTTCTTCGTCCTCGCCAACCAGGTCGGCCTCGTGGTCGTCACCCAGCTCGCCACCTGGGCCGGTTCGGTCGCGGACAAGCAGGGCCACTCCGGTACGGGCATCACCGCCTACAACTACGCGCTGGCGCTGTGGCAGATGCCCCAGGCCATCATCACCGTCTCCGTGATGACCGCCGTGCTGCCCCGCATCTCGCGGTCCGCTCACGACGGCGACGCCGCGGCCGTCCGCGACGACATCTCGTACGGCCTGCGCACCTCGGCCGTGGCGATCGTGCCCTGCGCGTTCGCCTTCCTGGCACTCGGCGTGCCGATGGCCACCCTGCTGTACGCGGGATCCGGCAGCGGCGCCCAGAACATCGGTTACGTGCTGATGGCGTTCGGCCTCGGCCTGATCCCGTACTCCGTGCAGTACGTCGTGCTCCGCGGCTTCTACGCCTACGAGGACACCCGGACCCCCTTCTACAACACGGTCATCGTGGCCGCCGTGAACGCGGCGGTCTCGGGCCTGGCGTTCGTGGTCCTGCCCGCGCGCTGGGCCGTGGTCGGCATGGCCGGCGCCTACGGCCTCGCCTTCGCGGTCGGCGTGGGCGTCGCGTGGCGCCGCCTGCGCACCCGCCTCGGCGGCGACCTCGACGGCTCCCACGTCGTGCGGACGTACGCGCGCCTCGCCGGCGCCTGCGTACCGGCGGCCGCGCTCGGCGGCGGTGTGGCCTTCGCCGTCACCCGTCTGCTCGGCAGCGGAGCGCTCGCTTCCCTGGCCGCCCTGCTGGCCGGTGGGGTCGTGCTGATGGGCGTCTTCTTCGTGGCGGCCAAGCGCATGCGGATCGAGGAACTCAACGCGATGGTCGGGATGGTCCGCGGACGTCTGGGCCGCTGAACCCCCCAGCTGCCGCCGGGCGGAACCGTCCCCGGCCGGCGGCCGGGGGAGTAGGTCCAGCACAACCTTCCGCCGCCGACGCGTGTCGTGCATAGCGGCGGACTGTGGGCACAATTGGCATGGCTTTGCAGACTGGCCGACAGCGCGCAACGGATGGGGAGGCAGAACGACGGTGGCGGAACGTAGCACGGCTGCCGTCGACGTGGCCGACAACAGCGGCGGCGAGCCGCTGACCGCCAAGGCGGAGAAGGCCACGGCCGACGGGGCGGCAGAAACCCAGGAATCCCGGCAGGCGACGGACAGGACCACGGCCGAGGCGGAGGGCGAACGCGGCAGGAGCGCGGCCTCCGCACCCGAACTGCACAGTGGCCACAAGCTGGCCCGACGCTACCGCCTTGAGGAGTGCGTCACCCGTCTGGACGGTTTCAGCTCCTGGCGTGCCATGGACGAGAAGCTGCGCCGGGCCGTGGGGGTCCACCTGCTGCCCGCGGACCACCCCCGCGCCCGGTCCGTGCTCGCCGCCGCCCGCTCCTCGGCCCTGCTCGGGGATCCCCGCTTCGTGCAGGTCCTGGACGCGGTCGAGGAGAACGATCTCGTCTACGTCGTCCACGAGTGGCTGCCGGATTCCACGGAGCTGACCGCGCTGCTCGCCGCGGGCCCGCTGGAGGCCCACGAGTCGTACCAGCTGGTCACCCAGGTCTCGCAGGCCATGGCGGCGGCCCACCGTGAGGGCCTGGCCCACCTGCGGCTGACGCCCAGCGCGATACTGCGCACGTCCACCGGCCAGTACCGGATCCGGGGTCTGGCCGTGAACGCCGCGCTGCGCGGGATCAGCAGCGACACCCCGCAGCGTGCGGACACGGAGGCGATCGGCGCGCTGCTGTACGCCTCCCTCACCCAGCGCTGGCCGTACGAGAACGACGCGTACGGCCTGTCGGGCCTGCCCAAGGGCGTCGGCCTGCTGCCCCCGGACCAGGTCCGGGCCGGCGTGCACCGGGGACTGGCCGAGATCGCGATGCGGGCCCTCGCCAACGACGGCGCCACCGCCTCGCGCCAGGAACCGCCCTGCACCACTCCGGAGGAGCTGGCGAAGGCGGTCGCCGCCATGCCGCGCATCCGGCCCCCGGAGCCGACCTTCGCGGCTCCGCCCGAGTACCAGCAGACCACCTACCAGCAGGGGACCTACGGGCGCGCCGCCGCGCGCCCCGGAGGTGTCACCCAGGTCATCGCGACGGCACCGCCGCCCGCACCGCTCCAGAGCGGCACCGGTCGCGTGCTCAAGTGGGGTGTGGCCGCGCTCCTGATCGCCGCGCTCGGCCTCGGCAGCTGGCAGCTCGCCGACACCATCCTCGACCGCAAGAGCGGGGGAGGGACCACCCAGTCCCAGACGGAGGAGGGTGAAGAGGGCCCGAAGAACAAGGCGCCCGTCCCGCTCGCCGTCAAGGGTGCCGACGAGTACTTCCCCGACGGCACGTCACAGAACCGGGACGGCGTGGCCAACGCCTACGACGGGGACGCCTCCACCTACTGGCGTTCCAAGAGCTACGTCGACGGACCGAAGCTCGCCCCCTTCAAGGAAGGTGTCGGCCTGGTCTTCGACCTGGGCTCCGAGAAGGAGGTCAGCGCCGCGTCGATAACACTCCGCTACAGCGGTGACCACACCACGGCCGCGATCTACGCGGTCGACTCGATGTCCACGAGTGCCGCGCTCGATCCGAAGAAGAAGATCGCATCGGGTACCACGTCGGCCGACAAACTGGTACTCAAGGCCAAGCAGCCGAAGAAGACGCGCTACGTGGTCCTCTGGCTGACCGATGTGCCCAGGTCCGGGTCCGACGAGTTCAGCCGATCCGGCTACAAGCAGGGCATCACCGACGTGAAGTTCACCGGCTGACAGGACGACAGGGGGAGGGGGCTCACCGTTGGACGACGCCGCATCCGGGGGCATCGGCGACCAGGAACTCCTGGCCAGACATGTCGCCGGCGACCCCGAAGCCTTCGGTGAGCTGGTACGCCGTCACCGGGACCGGCTCTGGGCCGTGGCCCTGCGCACCCTCGGAGACCGTGAGGAGGCGGCGGACGCCGTGCAGGACGCCCTCGTCTCCGCCTACCGGGCCGCGCACACCTTCCGGGGTCAGTCCGCGGTGACCACCTGGCTGCACCGCATCACCGTGAACGCGTGCCTGGACCGGGCTCGCAAGGTGGCCTCGCGCAGGACCTCCGCGGTGGACGACCCGGAGGCCTTCGAAAGGCTCCTGGAGCCCCATGAGTCCGCCGAAGCGCCCGCCGAGCGCCAGGACCTCCACCGTGAGCTGCTGGCCGCTCTGAACACCCTTCCTGCCGAGCAGCGGGCCGCCCTGGTCCTCGTCGACATGCAGGGTTACCCCGTGGCCGAGGCAGCGCAGATGCTCGACGTGCCGACGGGCACCGTGAAGAGCCGCTGCGCCCGGGGCCGGGCGAGACTTCTTCCCCTGCTCACTCATCTGCGCTCGAATGCCGGGGGTAACAGTGCCGCTGACCGGGGAAGGAACCGGTCGCAGGGGACACCCGTCCCACCGGCAGCAGAATCCAGGGACCCAGATGCTGTGAAGGGCGGAGGTGGGCGAGCGTGACTTCCACGACCGGCACGATCCGGCACCCGGACGTCTCGGAGATCTCCGATCTCACCGAAGGCCTCCTCTCGCCGGCCAGGACGGCCGAGGTGCGCACGCACCTCACCGAATGCCCGCTGTGCGCGGACGTCCGGGCGTCCCTGGAGGAGATCCGCGGACTCCTGGGGACCCTGCCGGGGCCGCAGCGCATGCCGGCCGACATCGCCGGACGCATCGACGCCGCCCTGGCGGCCGAGGCGCTCCTGGACACCATCGCCCCCGGAGACACGGACCACGAGCCCGCCGTCCCCGCGCACACGGCGGCAAGCGATGTTTCACGTGAAACATCGAGCGCGCCCGTGGCCCCGAAGACGTTCGCGACCACCCGTGCGGCGGGCCATGCCACGGGCGCGACCGGTCCCGGCCGCAGGCGGAGCCGCCGCCGGGTGGCCGTCCTCACCGGCATTGTGACCGCGGCTGCCTGTGCCGTCGGCGTCCTCCTCTTCCAGAACCTCGGCGTGGACGGCGCCTTCGACACCAAGAAGGACGCCACCGCCGCCAGCTCCGCGGACGGTCCGGGAGAGTACAGCGCCGCACGCCTGCCCGGCGACGTCCAGCGGTTGCTGAGCGGCGACCGGAACGCCCAGGCACCCTCCGGGACGGCCAGCACCTTCGACGAGCGGACGGCCCCGAAACCCGAGCTGCTGGACACCGGCAAGCCATTGGCCGGGAGGCTGCCCGCGTGCGTGGCCGCGGGCACGGGCCGCACGGACACGCCTCTCGCCGCCGAACGGGGGATCTTCCAGGGGCACGACGCCTATCTGGTGGTCCTGCCGCACCAGGGTGACGAGTCTCGTGCCGATGCCTTTGTGGTCGATTCGGCCTGCACGGTCTCCGATCCCACGGGCCGCGGGAAGGTCCTGCTGACGGGCACCTACCCCCGGACCTGACAGCCCTGGTCCACAGGGCGGACAACCGGGGAATGCGGGCGCCGTAGGATCCGTTGGGTGGGGTGAGACCAGAGACCGGCCCCCCGGTAGTCAGCAGGCAGTCCGCAGAGACGAGGAAAGCACCCGTGAGCGACGTCCGTAACGTGATCATCATCGGCTCCGGGCCGGCCGGTTACACCGCCGCCCTGTACACCGCACGCGCATCGCTCAAGCCGCTCGTCTTCGAGGGTGCCGTCACCGCCGGCGGCGCGCTGATGAACACCACCGAGGTCGAGAACTTCCCCGGCTTCCCTGACGGCATCATGGGCCCTGACCTGATGGACAACATGCGCGCCCAGGCCGAGCGCTTCGGCGCCGAGCTCGTGCCGGACGACGTCGTCGCCGTGGACCTCACCGGTGAGATCAAGACCGTGACCGACACCGCGGGCACCGTCCACCGCGCCAAGGCCGTGATCGTGACCACCGGCTCGCAGCACCGCAAGCTCGGCCTTCCCAACGAGGACGCCCTGTCCGGCCGCGGCGTCTCGTGGTGCGCGACCTGCGACGGCTTCTTCTTCAAGGACCAGGACATCGCCGTCGTCGGCGGCGGCGACACCGCGATGGAGGAGGCGACCTTCCTCTCGCGCTTCGCCAAGTCGGTCACGATCGTCCACCGCCGTGACAGCCTGCGCGCCTCGAAGGCCATGCAGGAGCGCGCCTTCGCCGACCCGAAGATCAAGTTCGCCTGGGACAGCGAGGTCGCCGAGATCCACGGCGAGCAGAAGCTGTCCGGTCTGACGCTGCGCAACACCAAGACCGGTGAGACCTCCGAGCTCCCGGTGACCGGTCTCTTCATCGCCGTGGGCCACGACCCGCGCACCGAGCTGTTCAAGGGTCAGCTGGAGCTGGACGAGGAGGGCTACCTCAAGGTGGACGCCCCCTCGACCCGCACCAACATCACCGGTGTCTTCGGTGCCGGTGACGTCGTGGACCACACGTACCGCCAGGCCATCACGGCCGCCGGCACCGGCTGCTCCGCCGCGCTGGACGCGGAGCGCTTCCTCGCGGCCCTCTCCGACTCGGAGCACGCGACCGCGACCGTCTGACCCCCTTCCCCCACACCCCATCGCAGTACAGAAGAAGGAGGCCCCAGTGGCCGGCACCCTGAAGAACGTGACCGACGCGGACTTCGACGAGGTTGTGCTCAAGAGCGAGAAGCCCGTCCTGGTCGACTTCTGGGCAGAGTGGTGCGGCCCGTGCCGCCAGATCGCTCCGTCCCTTGAGGCCATCGCGGCCGAGCACGGCGACCAGATCGAGATCGTCAAGCTCAACATCGACGAGAACCCGGCGACGGCCGCGAAGTACGGCGTCATGTCCATCCCGACGCTGAACGTCTACCAGGGTGGCGAGATCGCCAAGACGATCGTCGGTGCCAAGCCGAAGGCCGCGCTCCTTCGCGACCTGGATGTCTTCATCGAGGCCAAGTAAGACCCCGTTTCACGTGGAGCCGTGTTTCACGTGAAACATCGAAAGGGGGCCGCCCTGGTGGGCGGCCCCCTTTCCTGCCTCCGGCGTCAGAGGTCCCTCGTGCCTCTGGGGCTCAGAGCGGACGCAGCACGGGCTCCTTGCGCGCCGCCCCCAGGAGACGGTCCAGGGCGAGCTCCACGTCCTCCTTCCAGGACAGCGTGGAGCGCAGTTCGAGCCGCAGCCTCGGATGCACGGGGTGCGGACGCACCGTCTTGAACCCCACCGCCAGGAGGTGGTCGGCCGGCAGCATGCACGCCGGGCCGTCCCAACGGGCGTCTCCGAATGCCTCGATGGCTTTGAAGCCCCGGCGCAGCAGATCCTTGGCGACCGTCTGCACCATCACCCTGCCCAGCCCCTGTCCCTGGTAGCCCGGCATGATCCAGCCCGTCATCAGCTGGACGGCATCGGGCGAGACCGGGCTGGTGGGGAAGGCGGTGGCTCGCGGGACATAGGCAGGGGGCGCGTAGAGCACGAAGCCCACCGGCACTTCGTCGACGTAGACCACGCGCCCGCAGGAGCCCCACTCCAACAGGACGGCGGAGATCCACGCTTCCTTTTCCAGCTCCGGGGTACCGGCCTTTATCGCGGCGTCGCCACTGACCGGGTCGAGTTCCCAGAAGACGCAGGACCGGCAGCGTTTGGGAAGGTCCTGGAGGTTGTCCAACGTGAGCGGTACAAGCCGACGACCCATGATCCGACAAACCCTCCTACGGCTCCGAGTCCCAGGCCCGCCGTCAGCAGGCCGGTGCGTCTCACCGATCGCATGGCCCCCGCCCCCTCTTCATGAGGTGTCTCCGAGTGGATACGCCATAGCTGATTGCATGGTAGCCACGGAGCCCGGGCACCGACACCGACGAAAAGCAAAGGGCGGGCCTCAGCCCGCCCTTTGGTCCGCCCTCGGCTCAGCCCTCGCTGTCGCCCTGCGCAAGCACACGCCCCTCGCCGGGAGCCAGCGTGCTCAGGATTCGCTCCAGGTCGTCCATGGACGCGAACTCGACGGTGATCTTGCCCTTCTTCTGCCCGAGGTCCACCTTCACCCGGGTCTCGAAGCGGTCGGAGAGCCGTGAGGCCAACTCCGTCAGCGCAGGGGAGACCCGGGTCCCCGCGCGGGGACCCTTCGGCTTCACCGAGCTGGTCGCCTGCGACCCCATCAGGGTGACGATCTCCTCGACCGCGCGGACCGAGAGGCCCTCGGCCACGATCCGGTGGGCGAGGCGGTCCTGCTCCTCGGAGTCCTCCACGGACAGGAGCGCACGGGCGTGGCCCGCGGACAGAACGCCCGCGGCGACCCTCCGCTGTACCGGGGCAGAGAGCCGCAGCAGACGCAGCGTGTTGGACACCTGCGGGCGGGAGCGCCCGATACGGTCCGCGAGCTGGTCGTGGGTGCAGTTGAAGTCCTGGAGGAGCTGGTCGTACGCGGCCGCCTCTTCCAGGGGGTTGAGCTGTGCCCGGTGGAGGTTCTCCAGGAGCGCGTCCAGGAGCAGCTTCTCGTCGTCCGTCGCGCGGATGATCGCGGGGATGCGCTCCAGGCCGGCCTCACGGCAGGCCCGCCAGCGGCGCTCGCCCATGATGAGCTCGTAGCGCTCCGGCCCGAGCTGACGCACCACGACGGGCTGCAGCAGGCCGACCTCCTGGATGGAGGTGACCAGCTCGGCCAGGGCGTCCTCGTCGAACACCTCACGCGGCTGGCGCGGATTCGGGGTGATGGAGTCGAGCTCTAGTTCCGCGAAGGTCGCACCGGCCACCTCAGCGGCCTCGGGCTGGACGGCCGCCGGCTCCGGCACCTCCGTTTCACGTGAAACAGTCGCGTGCGGAAGGGCCGCCACCTTGGCCGCCGCCACTCCGCGCTCTGCCGTCAGCACCGGTACGGCCGCGGGCGAGGTCGACCCCGCACCCACCACCGGACCCGACTGTTCCTGCGGAGCCGCAGGGATCAGAGCGCCGAGCCCCCTCCCAAGCCCTCTACGTCGCTCACTCACTGGATCCCCTCCGACATGTTCTGCGTGCTGATACTGCCGCCGCCCAGGTGGGCGTGCTGGGCGTCGTACTGGATTCCCACTCCGCGCAGCGCGATCTCGCGCGCCGCTTCCAGGTAGGAGAGGGAGCCACTGGAGCCCGGATCATAGGTGAGCACCGTCTGGCCGTAGCTCGGCGCCTCCGAGATACGGACCGAGCGCGGGATGCTCGTCCGCAGGACCTCGTTCCCGAAGTGGCTGCGCACCTCTTCAGCGACCTGAGAGGCCAGGCGGGTCCTGCCGTCGTACATGGTGAGCAGAATCGTCGAGACGTGCAGGGCCGGGTTGAGGTGGGCCCGGACCAGATCGACGTTCCGCAGCAGCTGTCCCAGGCCCTCCAGCGCGTAGTACTCGCACTGGATCGGGATCAGCACCTCGGCCCCGGCCACCAGGGCGTTGACCGTGAGCAGGCCCAGAGAGGGCGGGCAGTCGATGAGGATGTAGTCCAGCGGCTGCTCGTACGCCTGGATGGCCCGCTGCAGGCGGCTTTCCCGCGCCACCAGGGAGACCAGCTCGATCTCGGCGCCCGCCAGGTCGATCGTGGCCGGCGCACAGAACAGGCCTTCGACGTCCGGTACCGGCTGGACGACCTCCAGCAGCGGCCGGCTCTCGACAAGCACGTCGTAGATCGAGGGGACCTCTGCGTGGTGGTCGATGCCGAGCGCCGTCGAGGCATTGCCCTGCGGGTCGAGGTCGATGACCAGCACCCGAGCACCGTGCAGCGCCAGCGAGGCCGCCAGGTTCACCGTGGTGGTGGTCTTGCCTACGCCACCCTTCTGGTTGGCGACCACGATGACCCGGGTCTGCTCCGGACGAGGAAGTCCTTCGCCCGCACGACCCAGGGCTTCGACCGCCAGCTGGGCCGCGCGACCGATGGGAGTGTCGTCCATCGGAGGCGGTGTTTCACGTGAAACATCTCCCGCCGCGTCCGCTGGGGATGTCCCCATCCCCGGGGACTCGGTGCGGGGTCCGGGGACCGGGTCGGCCACCGGCCCCGCGAGGTTGGCGTCGGACCGCACGGGTTCACTCTCCTCGACTTCAGGCTCGGAATGAACAGAGCCTCCCATGTCTACGGGGGTGCGAACCAGCGGGGCCCGTACTCCTGTGGATGAATCCACAGATGTGGACAACTCCGCGACCCCCGTCTCCTGGCGGTTGCGGGGGGACGCAACCGCTCGGCCGCGGCTGATGATTCCGTGCAGCAGAGAGCGACGTTTCACGTGAAACACGATGCACGCGCGGGCACTTCATCCCGCTACGACACTCCGAAATCCATACCGTCGGGACCTCAACGGCGCCTGCGGACCCGCCCCACGCGCGCGGCCTTGGCCCGCTTCGCCGCGAACCGCACGCCGCCGGGGCTCTCGCCCACCTCGACCCGGACCACGGTGGACATCGGCTCCACCACGCCCTCGCCGACCTGCAGCACCGAGGTCTTCACCACACCGAGCTTGGAGAGCGCCGTCTTCGCAGCGAGCAGCTCCTCGTCTGCCGTGTCGCCCTTCAGCAGGAGCATTTCTCCGTACGGACGCAGCAGCGGCACACCCCAGCCGGCCAGCCGGTCCAGCGGAGCCACGGCACGGGCGGTCACCACGTGCACCTGCGGCAGCTTGCCCAGCATCTCCTCGGCCCGGCCCCGCACCACGGTCACGTGGTCCAGGCCCAGCAGCTCCACGGCCTCCTGCAGGAAGTTCGTCCGCCGAAGCAGCGGCTCAAGGAGGGTGATCTTCAGGTCCGGCCGCACCAGGGCGAGCGGAATGCCCGGCAGTCCCGCACCCGAGCCGACGTCGCAGACGGTGACGCCCTCGGGCACCACTTCGGCCAGCACGGCGCAGTTCAGCAGGTGCCGCTCCCAGAGGCGGGGCACCTCACGCGGACCGATCAGGCCGCGCTTGACCCCCGCATCCGCCAGCAGCTCCGCGTAGCGGACAGCTTCCGGGAAATACTCACCGAACACCGTCCGCGCCTCTTCGGGCGCCGGGGGAAGCTCAGCTGCTGCCTCCGTCACGGGGGACCGTCCTTCCGTACGCACTGCGGTCGACTCACATGTGCTGGTTGAAATGCCAGGCTGACAAACTTCGGCCCCGTCTGCGACACAGACGGGGCCGACCACTGCACTATTCCGGTCAGGCCGGGAGCACAACGACGAAGCGCTCGGGCTCCTCGCCCTCGGACTCGCTGCGCAGACCTGCGGCCGCGACCGCGTCGTGCACGACCTTGCGCTCGAACGGCGTCATGGGCTGGAGCTTCACCGGCTCGCCGGAGCTCTTCGCCTCCTCCGCAGCCTTGGCGCCGATCGCCGCCAGCTCCTCGCGCTTCTTGGCGCGGAAGCCGGCGATGTCCAGCATCAGGCGGCTGCGGTCACCGGTCTCGCGGTGGACCGCGAGCCGGGTCAGCTCCTGGAGCGCCTCCAGGACCTCTCCGTCGCGCCCGACCAGCTTCTGCAGGTCGCGGCTGCCCGAGTCGCTGATGATCGACACCGCGGCGCGATCGGCCTCGACGTCCATGTCGATGTCGCCATCGAGATCGGCGATGTCGAGCAGACCCTCGAGGTAGTCGGCCGCGATCTCACCCTCCTGCTCAAGGCGGGTGAGGGTGTCGCCACCCTCGGCGGCGGCGGAGGTGGTGCCTTCCGTCACGGGATGGACTCCTTCTTACTTCTTGGGAGAGGTCTTGGGGGTCTGGCGCTGTGACTTGCTCTGCCGCTTGGGCTGCTGCCGCTTGGCGGCGGAGCTGCTGGCGGAGTCCGCGTCGGCGGTGGCGACGGTGCTCTTGGAGACCGTGCCGTCCGCCTGGGCGGCCAGGCCCTGCTTGGCCAGGGCGGAGACGAACTTCCGCTCGTTGTCGTTGCGGTCCGGGCCCTTGGCCACGATCGCGGCGACGACGTTCTTGCGACGACGGCCCTTGACGTTCCCGTGCGAAGCGACGTGCTTGAGCAGGCGCTGGAGGTACTGGTCCTGAGCCTTGGAACCCGGGGTGGGGTTCTGGTTGATCACGTACATCTGCTGGCCCATGGTCCACAGGTTGGTGGTCAGCCAGTAGACGAGGACACCGACGGGGAAGTTGATGCCCATGCCCGCGAAGATCAGCGGGAAGATGTACATCAGCATCTTCTGCTGCTGCATGAAGGGGGTCTTGACCGTGAGGTCGACGTTCTTCTGCATCAGCTGGCGCTGCGTGTAGAACTGCGACAGCGACATCAGCACGATCATGACCGCGGTCACGACGCGGACGTCGGTCAGCGAGGCGCCCAGGGCCTCGACCTTCTCGGCGCTGTCGGTGAACTTCGCGGCGAGCGGAGCACCGAAGATGTATGCCTGACGGGCACTGTCGAGCAGCGACTGGTCGATGAAGCCGACCGGCTTGTTGTTGGCGATGTCGCTGAGCACGGTGTACAGCGCGAAGAAGAACGGCGACTGCGCCAGGATGGGAAGGCACGAGGAGAGCGGGTTGGTACCCGTCTCCTTGTACAGCTTCATCATCTCTTCGGACTGGCGCTGCTTGTCGTTCTTGTAGCGCTCCTGGATGGCCTTCATCTTCGGCTGGATCGCCTGCATGTTCCGCGTGGCCTTGATCTGCTTCACGAAGAGCGGGATCAGGCAGATGCGGATCAGGATCACCAGGGAAACGATGGACAGTCCCCAGGCCCAACCGGTGTCAGGACCGAAAATCGCCCCGTACATGCTGTGGAACTGGACGATGACCCACGACACGGGCGTGGTGATAAAGCTGAACAGACTGGCAATCGTGTCCACTAATCAGGCTCCTTGAGCATTGCGAGGTCTACGCAACGCACTGCGCAGCTGTTCGTGCCAACGCGGGCGTTTGCGAGGTGGGACGTGATCGACTCCGCCTGGGGACCACGGATTGCACCGCAGGATCCGCCAGGCGGTCAGAAGCGTCCCTTTCACCGCACCATGCCGGTCGATGGCCGTGTACCCGTAGTGCGAACACGAGGGGTAGTAGCGGCACACCGGCCCGAGCAGCGGACTGATCGTCCACTGGTACAGCTTGATCAAAGCGAGCAGCGGGTACTTCATCGAGCCACGCCTCCCAGCAGCCGCTGCAGGGCGGCATCCAGGTCCCGGGCCAGTTGTTCGTGGTCGGCGTCGCCCGATCCGGGCAGCGCACGTACCACCACCAGGCTACCGGGGGGCAGCTCGGCGAGCCGGTCGCGCATCAGGTGGCGCAGTCTGCGCTTGACCTGGTTGCGGACGACCGCACCGCCCACTGCCTTGCTGACGACGAAACCCGCACGCGTCGGGGAAGCTGAGTCCCCCGGCTCGTGCGGGTCCGTTGCACCGCTGGTACGTAGGTGGACGACGAGGAGCGGGCGGCCGGCCCGGCGGCCTCGTCGTACCGCGGTCGCGAAGTCCTCGCGCCGCCTCAGCCGATGTTCGGTAGGCAGCACGACGTCATGACCTGCGCGCGATTACGCGGACAGGGCGCTGCGACCCTTGGCGCGGCGGTTCGCGAGGATCGCACGGCCGGCACGGGTACGCATACGCAGACGGAAACCGTGGGTCTTGGCGCGACGACGGTTGTTCGGCTGGAAGGTGCGCTTGCTCACTCGGGGGCTCCAGAAAATGAATCGTTGTGGCGGTACATCGCCTGGCTGTCACCGTGCGCCCACGAGGAACTTTCGCGTGATCGCCCGAGTGGACACCGCTAAACGATCACGTTCCGTGATCTTCGCCCATCGGTAGGCAGGCGGCAGCAGCCATCGACAACTCGACCTGGTTACGGTACGCGGGACTAGTCCATCCGGTCAAACCGAGTCGAGCCCGACCCTCACTGTGCACAGCCTGTGGACAACAACTTGAACCGCACGGGTCGCGCTGACTACCTTGGCTTGACCCCGCATTTTTTTGTCCCGACCGTCCCAAAGAACCACACATTCGTGGGACCTGTGAGAGAGCGTGCCCTGTGGCTGACGTACCTGCCGATCTTGCCGCAGTGTGGCCGAGGGTTCTCGAGCATCTCCTGGGAGAGGGACAGCAGGGCATCGAGGCCAAGGACAAGCAGTGGATCGAGCGCTGCCAGCCGCTCGCGCTGGTAGCCGACACCGCGCTCCTGGCCGTCCCCAACGAATGGGGCAAGCGCGTACTGGAGGGCCGGCTGGCCCCGCTGATCAGTGAGACCCTCAGCCGCGAGTGCGGCCGTCCGATCCGGATCGCCATCACGGTGGACGACTCGGCCGGCGAGCCGGCACCGGCGCCCTCGCCGCCCGCCCCGCAGGACCGTCCGCGCTACGACGACGGCTACGACCAGCTGCCCACGGCCCGTCCGGCCTACCCGGACTACCAGCCGCAGCGTCCCGAGCCCGGCGCCTGGCCGCGCCCCTCGCAGCAGGAGGAGTACGGCTGGCAGCAGCCGCGCCTGGGCGGCTTCCAGGAGCGGGACCCGTACGCGTCGCCCTCCGGCTCCGGCGGGTACGAGCAGCCGGGGCCGTCCTACGAGCCCCGGCCTTACGAGCCGAAGCCGTACGAGCCCCAGCAGTACGAGCAGCCCGCGTACGAGCAGCCCGCGTACGAGCCCAAACCGTACGAGCAGCAGCGCGCCGAGCCGAAGGCCGCGCCGCCCCCGCCCTCGTCCGGCTCCTCCTCGGGACCGGTCGAGCCGACCGCGCGACTGAACCCCAAGTACCTCTTCGACACCTTCGTCATCGGGGCGTCGAACCGCTTCGCGCACGCCGCCGCGGTGGCCGTCGCCGAGGCGCCGGCCAAGGCGTACAACCCGCTGTTCATCTACGGCGAGTCCGGCCTCGGCAAGACGCACCTGCTGCACGCGATCGGGCACTACGCGCGGAGCCTGTACCCGGGCACCCGGGTGCGGTACGTGAGCTCGGAGGAGTTCACGAACGAGTTCATCAACTCCATCCGCGACGGCAAGGGCGACGCCTTCCGCAAGCGGTACCGCGAGATGGACATCCTGCTGGTCGACGACATCCAGTTCCTGGCGAGCAAGGAGTCGACGCAGGAGGAGTTCTTCCACACCTTCAACACGCTCCACAACGCGAACAAGCAGATCGTGCTGTCCTCCGACCGGCCGCCCAAGCAGCTGGTCACCCTGGAGGACCGGCTGCGCAACCGCTTCGAGTGGGGGCTGATCACGGACGTGCAGCCGCCCGAGCTGGAGACCCGGATCGCGATCCTCCGCAAGAAGGCGGTGCAGGAGCAGCTGAACGCCCCGCCGGAGGTGCTGGAGTTCATCGCCTCCAGGATCTCGCGGAACATCCGCGAGCTGGAGGGCGCGCTGATCCGCGTCACGGCGTTCGCCAGCCTCAACCGGCAGCCGGTGGACCTCGGCCTGACCGAGGACGTGCTCAAGAACCTGATCCCGGGCGGTGAGGACACCGCACCCGAGATCACCGCCGGCGCCATCATGGCGGCCACCGCCGACTACTTCGGTCTCACGGTGGACGACCTCTGCGGCTCCTCACGGAGCCGGGTGCTGGTCACGGCCCGCCAGATCGCGATGTACCTGTGCCGGGAGCTCACCGACCTGTCACTGCCGAAGATCGGCGCGCAGTTCGGCGGCCGCGACCACACGACGGTGATGCACGCCGACCGGAAGATCCGCGCGCTGATGGCCGAGCGGCGCTCCATCTACAACCAGGTCACCGAGCTGACCAACCGCATCAAGAACGGCTGACCGCGCCGCCTCAGGGGCGCCCCGGGACTCGCTCCCGGGGCGCCCTTCGCCGTTCCGGGGGCCGCCGGAAGGTGTCCCGAGGCCGCTTCAGGGCCGTCCAGGAGCCGCTTCGGGACCGTCGGGGGGCCGTTTCGCCGCCCCCAGGGGCCCTCGGCGATTCGCTAGGCCGTTCGCGTGAACAGCGGGATCTGTTCGATTAGCGGCTTGGTTACGGGCGTCCTCCACAGATCTTGGAGTTTTTCCCGTCCACACCCTGGGGACCCCCGAATCCACCCACATTCCGTCCACAGGCACCCCTGTTGATGGAGCATCAGGGCTGGTCAGGGGGCTGTGGAATTGTGCGCGACGACAGTCCACAGGCTGTGGACGATCAAGCTGTCCACAGGGCCGTCCCCATGGTTGTCCACCGGTGGCCCACAGCCCGGGCCGGGTTGTCCCCAGCTTTCCTCAGCTTCTCCACACGGTTGTCCACTGTTCGGCAACCACACCGCCCCTCTCACCGCCCCGAGTGAAAGGCGTCACACCGATGTGGATGGTTGGGCTGTGGGGAAACCGGGTAAAGCTGGGGACAGAGCTGTGGAGTACCCCGGGTCACCTGGGGACGGACTGTGCAGAACTTTCGCTTCTCCACAGGAGACCCCTGTTGTCCACCGCCTCCGCCCACAGGGCCGGTGGACAAAAAACGGTTGCTGACCTGCGCGGACGCGGTTATCCACGGAATCCACAGGCCCTACTACTACCCCCATAGACAGTTAGGCCTGGCTCGGTTTTCAAGCAGGGCCTGTGCACAACTCGCCTCTCGGCTCTCCCGACGACTTCGGCCCGACTTGACGGGCAGCAGCACCGACTGTCGGCGCCGTACGTCAGACTGGTCTCCGGCATTCAGCCGACGACGAAGGCCAGCAGGGCGAGCCAGCAACAGCAGGAGGCGGTTCCGGTGAAGATCCGGGTGGAGCGCGATGTACTCGCGGAGGCGGTGGCGTGGGCGGCCCGTAGCCTCCCGGCCCGGCCGCCGGTGCCCGTTCTCGCGGGCCTTCTCCTGAAGGCCGAGGAGGGCTCGCTGAGCCTCTCCGGCTTCGACTACGAGGTCTCGGCCCGCGTCTCGGTCGAGGCGGACGTGGAGGAGGACGGCACCGTCCTCGTCTCCGGCCGGCTGCTCGCCGACATCTGCCGCGCCCTCCCCAACCGCCCGGTGGAGATTTCCACAGACGGTGTACGGGCGACGGTGGTCTGCGGCTCCTCGCGGTTCACACTCCACACCCTGCCTGTGGAGGAGTACCCGGCGCTGCCCCAGATGCCCACCGCCACCGGCACCGTCCCCGGCGAGGTCTTCGCGTCGGCCGCCGCCCAGGTGGCCATCGCCGCCGGCCGCGACGACACGCTGCCCGTCCTCACCGGCGTGCGCATCGAGATCGAGGGTGACCGGGTCACCCTCGCCTCCACCGACCGCTACCGCTTCGCCGTCCGCGAGTTCCTGTGGAAGCCCGAGAGCCCGGACGCCTCCGCCGTCGCCCTGGTGCCCGCCAAGACCCTGCTGGACACCGCCAAGTCCCTGACCAGCGGTGACACCGTCACGCTGGCGCTCTCCGGCTCCGGTGCCGGTGAGGGCCTGATCGGTTTCGAGGGCGCGGGCCGCCGTACCACCACCCGTCTGCTCGAGGGCGACCTGCCGAAGTACCGCACGCTCTTCCCGACCGAGTTCAACTCCGTCGCCGTGATCGAGACCGCCCCGTTCGTCGAGGCCGTCAAGCGCGTGGCCCTGGTCGCCGAGCGCAACACCCCGGTCCGGCTGAGCTTCGAGCAGGGCGTGCTGATCCTGGAGGCCGGCTCCAGCGACGACGCACAGGCTGTGGAGCGCGTCGACGCGCAGCTGGAGGGCGACGACATCTCGATCGCCTTCAACCCGACCTTCCTGCTCGACGGCCTGAGCGCCATCGACTCCCCGGTCGCGCAGCTGTCCTTCACGACCTCGACGAAGCCCGCGCTGCTGAGCGGCCGCCCGGCCGTCGACGCCGAGGCGGACGAGGCGTACAAGTACCTGATCATGCCGGTGCGTCTGTCCGGCTGACGTGGGGCAACCCGGGCGGCGCCCGGGGGAAGGTGTGGATCCGCGTCCGGGCGTAGGCTCGGACGCGGGTACGAAACCGCACACACAGTTAAGGAACCACCTGATGGAGCTCGGTCTCGTCGGTCTCGGCAAGATGGGCGGCAACATGCGCGAGCGCATCCGCCGCGCAGGCCACACCGTCATCGGATACGACCGCAACCCGGACCTCGCGGATGTCCACAGCCTCCAGGAGCTTGTGGACGGTCTCCAGGCCCCGCGCGTCGTGTGGGTGATGGTCCCCGCCGGTGAGGCGACCCAGTCGACCATCGACGAGCTGGCCGGCCTGCTCTCGCCCGGCGACATCGTCGTGGACGGCGGCAACTCCCGCTGGACGGACGACGAGAAGCACGCCGCCGAGCTGGCCGAGAAGGGCATCGGCTTCGTCGACTGCGGTGTCTCCGGCGGCGTCTGGGGCCTGGAGAACGGCTACGCGCTGATGTACGGCGGCGACAAGGAGAACGTCGCCCGGGTGCAGCCGGTCTTCGACGCCCTCAAGCCCGAGGGCGAGTTCGGCGCGGTCCACGCCGGCAAGGTCGGCGCCGGCCACTTCGCCAAGATGGTCCACAACGGCATCGAGTACGCCATGATGCAGGCCTACGCCGAGGGCTGGGAGCTGCTGGAGAAGGTGGACTCGGTCACCGACGTCCGCGAGGTCTTCCGCTCCTGGCAGGAGGGCACGGTCATCCGTTCCTGGCTGCTCGACCTGGCGGTCAACGCCCTCGACGAGGACGAGCACCTCGACAAGCTCAAGGGCTTCGCCCAGGACTCCGGCGAGGGCCGCTGGACGGTCGAGGCGGCGATCGACAACGCGGTGCCACTGCCCGCGATCACCGCGTCGCTCTTCGCGCGCTTCGCCTCGCGCCAGGACGACTCCCCGCAGATGAAGATGATCGCCGCGCTGCGCAACCAGTTCGGCGGCCACGCGGTCGAGACCAAGAAGTAGTACACCGTCCCCGTCCACAGGCTGGGGACGAACAGCAGGAGCCGGGGGAGGTCGGCCGCACCATGCATGTCTCGCACCTGTCATTGGCCGACTTCCGCTCGTACGCCCGGGCCGAGGTCCCCCTTGACCCGGGCGTCACCGCTTTCGTGGGCCCGAACGGCCAGGGCAAGACCAACCTGGTCGAGGCGGTGGGCTACCTCGCCACGCTCGGCAGCCACCGCGTCTCCTCCGACGCCCCGCTGGTACGGATGGGCGCCGACCGCGCCGTCATCCGTGCCGCCGTCACCCAGGGGGAGCGACAGCAGCTGGTCGAGCTGGAGCTGAACCCGGGCCGCGCCAACCGCGCGCGCGTCAACAGGTCCTCGCAGGTCAGGCCGCGGGACGTGCTCGGGATCGTGCGCACGGTGCTCTTCGCACCCGAGGACCTGGCCCTGGTGAAGGGCGATCCCGGCGAGCGCCGCCGCTTCCTCGACGAGCTGATCACCGCGCGCTCCCCGCGGATGGCCGCCGTCCGCTCCGACTACGAGCGGGTCCTCAAGCAGCGCAACACCCTCCTGAAGTCGGCGGCCATGGCCCGCCGGCACGGGGGCCGCCAGGGGGCACCTCCCGGACGGAGTTCGGGGGCGGACCTGTCCACGCTCGACGTGTGGGACCAGCACCTGGCCCGGGCCGGAGCCGAGCTCCTGGCCCAGCGGCTCGACCTCATCGCCACCCTCCAGCCCCTCGCCGACAAGGCGTACGAGCAGCTCGCCCCCGGCGGCGGCCCGCTCGGGCTCACATACCGCAGCTCGGTGGGCGAGGCGGTCGACGCGGCCGTCCACGGCACGCGCGAGGAGCTGTACGAGGCGCTGGTCGCCGCCCTCGCAGAAGCCCGCAAGCAGGAGATCGAGCGGGGCGTGACCCTGGTCGGCCCGCACCGTGACGAGCTGCTGCTGCGCCTGGGCGACCTGCCGGCCAAGGGGTACGCGAGCCACGGCGAGTCCTGGTCGTACGCGCTGGCGCTCCGGCTCGCCTCGTACGACCTGCTGCGTTCCGAGGGGAACGAGCCGGTGCTGGTGCTGGACGACGTCTTCGCCGAACTCGACGCCCGGCGCCGCGAGCGGCTGGCGGAGCTGGTGGCCCCGGGCGAGCAGGTCCTGGTGACGGCGGCGGTGGACGACGACGTGCCGGACGTCCTGGTGGGCGCCCGGTACGCGGTCTCGAACGGCGAGGTGACGCGGCTGTGACGGACGGGGACGGCAAGGCGGGCGGCGGCGAGGAGCCCCGCAAGGTCCCGGAGCCCTCCGGGGTGGACCTGGCGCGCCAGGCGCTGGCGGCCGCGAAGGAGGCGGCGCGGGCGCGCGGCCAGGCCGTGGGCAAGGACAGGAAGAAGCAGCGGGGCGGGCTGCGGTCGGGCGCCCGGGCGGACGGCCGCGACCCGATGCGGCTGGGCACCGCGCTGTCCCGGCTCCAGACCGAGCACGGCTGGGAGAACCCCCTCGCGGTGGCCGGCGTGATGCGCCGCTGGCCGGAGCTGGTGGGCCCGGAGCTGGCCAGGCACTGCGTACCGCTGAAGTACGAGGACGACCCGGACAAGCGCGAGCTGCACGTGCAGTGCGACTCGGACGCCTGGGCGGCCCAGCTGAGGATGCTGAGCGCGCAGCTCGTCGCGCGCCTGAACGAGGACCTCGGGCAGGGCACGGTCCGGCTCATCAAGGTGCTGTCGCCGAACACCGGCAGGCCCTCGTACTCGGGCCGGCTGAGGGCCCCCGGGACCACCCGGAACGACGGAAACCGGGGCTGAACCCCGCCCCGCGGAACCCCTGCGGGACGCCCATGGGACCTCTGTGGAGTGAGGTGTCCCTCACGGTAGCCGGAGGTTGACAGCCCGAAGCGCTGGAGGCCCGTGTGAGCCTCTTTGAGCCCCTTCCCGGATATGGGGAGTCGGGCGACGGAGGTTCAGGGCGGCACATGCGGACTCAGGTACCGGCAAACCCCCATTCATGTCAGCGCTACCGGTAGACTGGTAGATAATCCCGCCCTGCTCGCGGGATCCCGCTGAAAACGCTGACAACGCAGATCGACGCAGCCGCTCCTGCTTGCACCGGTGCTTGCTCGGAGTCAGGCCTGTGCTGTGCCAGAAAGGGCGCTTCGTGGCCGATTCCGGCAACCCCAACGAGAACACTCCGTCCACAGCCGGCGAGAACGGCGAGGTCACCGCCTCGTACGACGCCAGCGCGATCACAGTCCTCGAGGGCCTGGACGCCGTCCGCAAGCGACCCGGCATGTACATCGGCTCGACCGGTGAACGAGGACTGCACCACCTCGTCTACGAGGTCGTCGACAACTCCGTCGACGAGGCCCTGGCGGGCCACGCGGACACCATCGACGTCACCATCCTCGCCGACGGCGGCGTGCGCGTGATCGACAACGGCCGCGGCATCCCGGTCGACATGCACCCCGTGGAGAAGAAGCCGGCCGTCGAGGTCGTCCTGACCGTCCTGCACGCCGGCGGAAAGTTCGGCGGCGGCGGCTACGCCGTCTCCGGCGGTCTGCACGGCGTCGGCGTCTCCGTCGTGAACGCCCTGTCGAGCCGCGTCTCCATCGAGATCAAGCGCGACGGCCACCGCTGGACCCAGGACTACAAGCTCGGCGCTCCGACCGCTCCGCTGGCCAAGCACGAGGAGGTCTCGGACTCGGGGACCTCGGTGACGTTCTGGGCCGATCCGGACATCTTCGAGACCACCGAGTACTCCTTCGAGACGCTCTCGCGCCGCTTCCAGGAGATGGCCTTCCTCAACAAGGGCCTCACCCTGAAGCTGACGGACGAGCGCGAGTCCGCGAAGGCCACCGTCGGCGCCGATTCGGCCGAGGAGGCCGACGACAACGTCGCGCGCACGGTCTCGTACTGCTACGAGGGCGGCATCGTCGACTTCGTGAAGTACCTCAACTCGCGCAAGGGCGAGCTGATCCACCCGACCGTCATCGACGTGGCGGCCGAGGACCGGGAGCGCATGCTCTCGGTCGAGATCGCGATGCAGTGGAACAACGGCTACACCGAGGGCGTGTACTCGTTCGCCAACATCATCCACACGCATGAGGGCGGTACCCACGAGGAGGGTTTCCGTGCCGCGTTGACGTCGCTGATCAACAAGTACGCGCGTGACAAGAAGCTGCTGCGGGAGAAGGACGACAACCTCACGGGTGAGGACATCCGCGAGGGCCTGACGGCGATCATCTCGGTGAAGCTGAGCGAGCCGCAGTTCGAGGGTCAGACGAAGACGAAGCTGGGCAACACGGAGGCCAAGACCTTCGTGCAGAAGGCGGTCTACGAGCACCTGGCGGACTGGCTGGACCGCAATCCCAACGAGGCGGCGGACATCGTCCGCAAGTCCGTGCAGGCGGCCACGGCGCGTGTCGCGGCGCGCAAGGCGCGTGACCTGACGCGTCGCAAGGGTCTGCTGGAGAGCGCCTCGCTGCCGGGCAAGCTGTCGGACTGCCAGTCCAACGACCCGACGAAGTGCGAGATCTTCATCGTCGAGGGTGACTCCGCCGGCGGTTCGGCGAAGTCGGGCCGGAATCCGATGTACCAGGCCATCCTGCCGATCCGCGGCAAGATCCTGAACGTGGAGAAGGCGCGGATCGACAAGATCCTGCAGAACACCGAGATCCAGGCGCTGATCAGTGCGTTCGGTACGGGTGTGCACGAGGACTTCGACATCGAGAAGCTCCGCTATCACAAGATCATCCTGATGGCGGACGCCGACGTCGACGGTCAGCACATCAACACCCTGCTGCTGACGTTCCTGTTCCGCTTCATGCGGCCGCTGGTGGAGGCGGGGCACGTGTACCTGTCCCGCCCGCCGCTGTACAAGATCAAGTGGGGTCGTGACGACTTCGAGTACGCGTACTCGGACCGTGAGCGCGACGCGCTGGTCGAGCTCGGCAAGCAGAACGGCAAGCGGATCAAGGAAGACTCGATCCAGCGGTTCAAGGGTCTGGGCGAGATGAACGCCGAGGAGCTGCGGGTGACCACGATGGACGTGGACCACCGCGTGCTCGGCCAGGTCACGCTGGACGACGCGGCCCAGGCCGACGACCTGTTCTCGGTGCTGATGGGCGAGGACGTCGAGGCACGGCGCTCCTTCATCCAGCGCAACGCCAAGGACGTCCGCTTCCTCGACATCTGAGTCGGTCCGTCGCTGACCGCCTGAAAGGACTTGAAGACCAGCAATGGCCGACGAGAACACTCCCACCACCACCGAGACCCCCGAAGAGGAGCCGCAGCTGCGGATCGAGCCCGTCGGGCTCGAGACGGAGATGCAGCGCTCCTATCTCGACTACGCGATGTCCGTCATCGTGTCCCGCGCGCTGCCGGACGTACGTGACGGCCTCAAGCCCGTCCACCGGCGCGTGCTGTACGCGATGTACGACGGCGGCTACCGGCCCGAGAAGGGCTTCTACAAGTGCGCCCGCGTCGTCGGCGACGTCATGGGCACGTACCACCCGCACGGCGACTCCTCCATCTACGACGCCCTGGTGCGCCTGGCCCAGCCGTGGTCCATGCGCATGCCGCTGGTCGACTCCAACGGCAACTTCGGCTCCCCGGGCAACGACCCGGCGGCCGCCATGCGCTACACCGAGTGCAAGATGGCGCCGCTGTCGATGGAGATGGTCCGCGACATCGACGAGGAGACCGTCGACTTCACGGACAACTACGACGGCCGCAACCAGGAGCCGACGGTCCTGCCGGCGCGCTTCCCGAACCTCCTGGTCAACGGCTCCGCCGGCATCGCCGTCGGCATGGCCACCAACATCCCGCCGCACAACCTCCGCGAGGTCGCGGACGGCGCGCTGTGGTACCTGGCCAACCCCGAGGCCTCGCACGAGGAGCTGCTGGACGCGCTCGTCGAGCGCATCAAGGGGCCCGACTTCCCGACCGGCGCGCTGGTCGTGGGCCGCAAGGGCATCGAGGAGGCGTACCGCACCGGCCGCGGCTCCATCACGATGCGCGCGGTGGTCGCGGTCGAGGAGATCCAGAACCGCCAGTGCCTGGTGGTCACGGAGCTTCCGTACCAGACCAACCCCGACAACCTGGCGCAGAAGATCGCGGACCTCGTCAAGGACGGCAAGATCGGCGGCATCGCCGACGTCCGTGACGAGACCTCCTCGCGCACGGGCCAGCGCCTGGTGATCGTCCTCAAGCGGGACGCGGTCGCCAAGGTCGTGCTGAACAACCTGTACAAGCACACCGACCTCCAGACGAACTTCGGCGCCAACATGCTGGCGCTGGTGGACGGCGTGCCGCGCACGCTGTCGCTCGACGCGTTCATCCGCCACTGGGTGCACCACCAGATCGAGGTCATCGTCCGGCGGACGAAGTTCCGCCTGCGCAAGGCGGAGGAGCGCGCCCACATCCTGCGCGGCCTGCTCAAGGCGCTGGACGCGATCGACGAGGTCATCGCCCTCATCCGGCGCAGCGACACGGTCGAGGTCGCCCGTACCGGCCTGATGGACCTCCTGGAGATCGACGAGATCCAGGCGAACGCCATCCTGGAGATGCAGCTGCGCCGGCTGGCCGCCCTGGAGCGCCAGAAGATCGTCGCCGAGCACGACGAGCTCCAGGCCAAGATCAACGAGTACAACGCGATCCTGGCCTCCCCGGAGAAGCAGCGCGCCATCGTCAGCGAGGAACTGGCGGCGATCGTCGAGAAGTTCGGCGACGACCGGCGCTCCAAGCTGGTGCCGTTCGACGGCGACATGTCCATCGAGGACCTCATCGCCGAAGAGGACATCGTCGTCACGATCACCCGCGGCGGCTACGTCAAGCGGACCAAGACCGACGACTACCGCTCGCAGAAGCGCGGCGGCAAGGGCGTCCGGGGCACGAAGCTGAAGGAAGACGACATCGTCGACCACTTCTTCGTCTCCACCACGCACCACTGGCTGCTGTTCTTCACCAACAAGGGCCGGGTCTACCGCGCCAAGGCGTACGAGCTGCCGGACGCCGGCCGGGACGCGCGCGGCCAGCACGTGGCGAACCTGCTGGCCTTCCAGCCGGACGAGCAGATCGCGCAGATCCTCGCGATCCGCGACTACGAGGCCGCCCCGTACCTGATCCTCGCCACCAAGGCGGGTCTGGTGAAGAAGACGGCGCTGAAGGACTACGACTCCCCGCGCTCGGGCGGCGTCATCGCCATCAACCTGCGCGAGCAGGAGGACGGCAACGACGACGAGCTGATCGGCGCCGAGCTGGTGTCCTCCGAGGATGACCTGCTGCTGATCAGCAAGAAGGCGCAGTCCATCCGCTTCACCGCGACGGACGACGCGCTGCGCCCGATGGGCCGTGCCACCTCCGGTGTGAAGGGCATGAGCTTCCGCGAGGGTGACGAGCTGCTCTCGATGAATGTCGTCCGGCCCGGTACGTTCGTCTTCACCGCGACGGACGGCGGCTATGCCAAGCGGACCCCCGTCGACGAGTACCGCGTCCAGGGACGAGGTGGCCTCGGAATCAAGGCCGCCAAGATCGTGGAGGACCGCGGTTCCCTCGTCGGGGCCCTGGTGGTCGAGGAGACGGACGAGATCCTCGCCATCACGCTCGGCGGAGGTGTGATCCGTACGCGAGTCAACGAAGTCAGGGAGACCGGCCGTGACACCATGGGCGTCCAGCTGATCAACCTGGGCAAGCGCGACGCCGTCGTCGGCATCGCGCGGAACGCCGAAGCCGGCCAGGAGGCTGACGAGGTCGACGAGACCGACGCAGTCGAGGGGCAGGCCGAGGAAGCACAGGTCACCGAGGCCGCCGAGGGCACCGAGCCCTCGGCCGCGGAGCAGTAGGAGTAGAACGTGAGCGGAGCCACCGGCGCCGGATCGGCCACGACTGGAGCGAACGGTGCCGGTGGCCCCGCCGCGGACTCCAAGGGGGGAACCGTGACGGACACCCGCGGGCCGCAGCCCCAGGCTGCCGGTCCCTACCACCCGCCGCAGGCGTACGCGGCCCCCGCGGGGCCCGGCACGCAGCGCGGCGAGCAGCAGCAGCGCGTGGCGCGCACGGGGGCCCGTACGACGCCCCGTACGCGCAAGGCGCGGCTGCGCGTGGCGAAGGCCGACCCCTGGTCGGTCATGAAGGTCAGCTTCCTGCTGTCGATCGCGCTGGGCATCTGCACGATCATCGCGGCGGCGGTGCTGTGGATGGTCATGGACGCCATGGGCGTCTTCTCGACCGTGGGCGGGACGATCAGCGAGGCCACCGGTTCCAACGAGAGCAACGGCTTCGACCTCCAGTCCTTCCTGTCCCTGCCGAGGGTGCTGATCTTCACCTCGGTGATCGCGGTCATCGACGTGGTGCTGGCCACCGCGCTGGCCACGCTGGGCGCCTTCATCTACAACCTGTCGGCGGGCTTCGTGGGCGGCGTCGAGCTGACCCTCGCCGAGGACGAGTAGAGCGCTCTGCTGGGGCCCTCGCAGGGCCGTGACCAGCGATTTGGGAACTACCGGGTCTGTGCGCTAATCTTCAGAGGTCAGCGCGCAGCGCGGAGGGGCTATAGCTCAGTTGGTTAGAGCGCATCCCTGATAAGGATGAGGCCACAGGTTCAAATCCTGTTAGCCCCACAGATCGGCAACGGCCCGACGGAGACTCTCCGTCGGGCCGTTGCCGTTGTGGGGCCCCGCTCGTTCCCTAGGTCACCGATCGGTATCGGTCGGTGTGTATAGTCGGGCGCCAGAAGTCCCCTACGTCAACGAAAGACGAGGTCGCGCGGTGAAGAAGCTGCTCCTGGTCGCACTGGCCGCCATCGGCGGGCTCCTCGTGTACCGCCAGATCCAGGCGGACCGCGCCGAGCAGGACCTGTGGACGGAGGCGACCGACTCCGTGCCGTCCGGCTCCGGTGTGTGAGACCGACTGAAGGCTGAGTCATGAAGCCCCGGCTGCCGCTGCGGCCGGGGCTTTGTGCTGTTCTGCGGTAGTTCGTTCGTTTTTGCTAACTTTCTGCTTGCGCTAGCAAACTCGGGGTGGGGCGTGATGAAGCACGGGTCGAGGCGTCTGGTCGGTTCGCTGGTGGCGGGTGCCCTGGCGGTCGTCCCCGGGACGGCGTACGCGGCTCCGGACCCCGTCCCGTCGTACGTGCCGCACCCGGGGGCCGAAGCGGTCGAGGGCGGCGCCAGCACGGCGAACGGCCCCGAGCTGCGGGCCGGACGGACGTACGAGGACACGCTGCCGGTGGGCGCCGAGCGGTTCTACCGGGTGGAGCTCGACGGGAAGTCCAGCGTCTACGTCTCGGCGACGGTACGGCCGAAGGCGGACGCGAAGGTCAAGTACGGCGACGGCGTCGACGTGGTGCTGATGGACACCGGCGGCAAGGAGTGCACCAGCTCCGGCGGCGTCACCTTCGGCGGCGACCAGGCTCGGCCGCTCGCGGACCTCGCGGTGCGCCGGCTGGAGGAGGACGGCGACTGCCAGGCGGCCGGCACCTACTACGTCAAGGTCACCCGGGAGACCGACAAGGAGTCCGACCAGGCCGATTGGCCCATGGAGCTCCAGGTCGTACGGGAGCCGGGTCTGGCGGGCGGCAACGCGCCCACCGCCGGCCCGAGCGCCTACCCGTCCGCGCCGGTCTCGGCTCCCGGCGGCGCGCCGGTGAGGCGGGCGGGCGGCACCGGGTTCAACGACGCGCGCGCGGTGGGACAGGGCGTCTACACCGCGGACATCCGCCCCGGGCAGAGCCTCTTCTACCGGGTGCCGGTGGACTGGGGGCAGCAGCTGAGCGTGGACGTGGAGCTGTCCGAGGCCCAGATGACCAAGGACTCCGGCTACGCCTCCTACGGCCTCATCTCCGAGGTCTACACGTCCGTGCGAAACCTCGTGCACTCCACGAACGACACTTACAGCGGCAAGCAGTTGAGGCTGCCGCTCGGCCCGCTGGCGCCGGTCGCGTACGAGAACCGCTTCTCGGACAACAGCGACATACGGCAGCTGCGCAGCGCCGGGTGGCACTATCTGGCCGTCACCCTGAACCAGAAGGTCGGGGAGTTCACCACGGGCTCCGTCCCGCTCACGCTCCGGGTGAAGCTGACCGGCCAGGCCGCCCAGGGCCCGGCCTACGCCGAGCCGGAGCAGGCCAGGAAGGCCGGCTTCGGGCTGACCGACGAGGACCGGGCGGCCGCCGACGCGGGGCAGACCGCGATCGAGGCCTCCGAGGCGGCCGACTCCCGCGCCACGATGCGGATCGTCGCGGCCGGCGGCATCGGAGCCGGGACCGTGCTGCTGCTGTGGCTGGGCGGCTGGACGCTGCTGGCGCGGCGCAGGGCCGGTGCGTAGGAGACCGGTGGCCGCCCGGTACGGCGCCGGGTGGCTCAGGTCTGGGTGAGGGCCCAGAAGCCCACGGCGAAGCAGAGCAGGGCGAGCAGCAGGACCGGGACGGCGACCTTCTTCGGGGGGCCCGGGCGGCGTGCCGGGGCCGGGGCGGGCGCGGGGGTGTCCGGTGGGCCCGCCAGGGGGTGCGGGGCCGTGTAGGGCCGCGTGCCGTCCTGCTGGGGGAAGGGGCTCGCCGCGGCGTCGCGCGGAGGCGGGGGAGCCAGATGGAAGCTGCCGGTCTCCGACATGGCCGACTGGGGCGCGTACGGGTTCGCCGGCGGCGCCTCGTACGGGCTCCGGGCCCTGGTCGCCGAGGTCTGGGTGGGTTCGCCGGGGGAGTACACCGTGGCGGAAGGGGTGACCGCCGCCGGTGCGGCCGATGTTTCACGTGAAACATCGGCCGGCGCGGGCACGGTACTCGCGACGGGTGCGGGACCCTCGGGGCCGAAGCCCGCGGGGAGGGGGCCCAGCTGGTCGAAGACCTCGACCGGCTCCTCGTCGGGACCGGGCTCGGGAAGCAGCTCCACGGCCGCCGTGAGGGCCTTGCGGGCCCCTGTGGCCGTACGGAAGCGGACCGCCGGGTCGGGCTGGAGCAGAGTGGCGATGACCTGCCACAGCGGCTCCGGGATGCCCTGTGGGGCACCCGGAGTTCCGTGGGCCATGAAGTGCTCCACGAGCGCCTGCGCGTCGGGCTTCTGGCCCTGCAGCAGGTAGAGGGCGACCAGCCCGACGGCGAACAGGTCGGCGGGGAAGTCGGGCTCCGCTCCCACCAGTTGCTCGGGTGCGAAGTAACCCGGCGTCCCCACGACGTAGTTGGTCTCCGTCAGGCGGGGCTCGCCCTTGCGCATGGAGATGCCGAAGTCCGACAGCCGCAGGTGCGGCCGGCCGGTTCCGGTGGCCTCCAGCAGGATGTTGGCCGGCTTGATGTCGCGGTGCACGACGCCTTCCGCGTGCACCGCCTGCAATCCGGACAGCAGCTGGTCGAGCAGGGTGCAGACGAAGCGGGGCGGCAAGGGCCCGTAGTCGCCGATGACGTGGGCGAGCGAGCCGCCGCTCACCAGGTCCATGGTGAACAGCACCTTGTCGTCGTCGGCCGCCCAGCTGGCGGGGGCCAGCACGTGCGGGTGATCGATCCGCAGTGCCTGCTCGCGGACGAAACGCAGCAGGGTGTGGGCGTCGCTCTGCTGGAGCACCTTGGCGGCCACGTACCGCTTCCGCCGGTGGTCCCAGGCCCGCCACACGGCCCCGACCCCACCGCGTCCGATCGGATCGATCAGTTCGTACCGACCGGCGAAGACCTCACCCATCGCGCTGCGCCCGCTCCCCGTCTGGTGTCAGCCCTGGTGCGCCTCGTAGTGGGACACCGCGTCCGCGGTGCGCCCGGCGCCGTACACCCGGAGGAACTCTGCCAGTTCCGGGTGGGTCGGTGCGAGGGAGTCCGCCGCATCGATGATGTCTCCCGCCGCGGCCACCGAGCGCAGCAGCGACTGGATCTCGCGCACCACGCGGCGCACGGTGGGCGCGCCGGAACTGGTGGTGGTCTGCGAGGTGTTGCTCAGGACGGAGCCGCCCTGGGTCTTCTTGATCTCGTCCATCCGGTCGGTGGCCTCGGCCGCGCTGACACTGCCGTCGGCGACCAGTCCGGCCAGCTCCTGGAGGGCCTGGACGCGCTGGACCACTGCCGGGTTGCCGATCTTGGCGCGCTGGCCGCTCATCAGCTGGGACAGCATGGGCGCCGACAGGCCGAGCACGGCAGCGAGGCGGGCCTGGTTCAAGCCGAGGTCATCTATGAGTCGGCGGAAGAGCGCGCCGAGGGGCTCTCCGTACCAACTGCGCTGAAGCTCTCTGGCTCTGGCCGTGGCCTCTTGCTGTACTGCGTCCACTACTACTCCCCTTCGCTGGTGCGAACCTCGCGAGCATCTTACGGAGAGTGGTCGCGGACCGGGAGTCCCTATCATTTTGCGGGATACAGGGGATGACCCGGTACTCTGGTCTGCGGCAGTGGCCGAGGCTCAGCGGAGCCCGGTCGCATCCACTTTCGGGGCCTTAGCTCAGTTGGTAGAGCGCTGTCTTTGCATGGCAGATGTCAGGGGTTCGACTCCCCTAGGCTCCACGTATCAGACCCCTCCGACCTGCGGAAACGCGGATCGGAGGGGTCTTTTTCATGCCCGGGAGCGGGCGGGCGCCGGGGGCGGGAACGGAGCGGGAGGGGTTCGGGAACCGCGGGAGAGAGGCTCCTCACCAGTCGAAGGCCTGCCGACCGGGCGGCCAAGGAGAAGGGGTTCCCGTGGCGAAGATCGTTCTGGTGTCCGGCAGCACGAGCCGGGAGTCGGTGAACACGGCGGTCCTGGAGACCGTGCGGGGCATCCTCGCGGAGCTGCCCGGCTCCCATGAGGCGGTGCTGCTCCCCATCGCGGAGCTCCCGTTCTACGACGTGGAGATCGAGCGCGCGGACAGCTCGGATGCGGTGCGCGCGGCGAAGGAGCTGGTCTTCGGCGCCGACGCGGTCGTCATCAGCACCCCTTCCTACAACGGTGAGATGCCCGGCGTCCTGAAGAACGCCCTGGACTGGCTGTCCCGTCCGGGCGGCGCCTCGCCGCTGAAGGACCGCGTCACCGCCGTGACCAGTGCCTCGCCCGGCGCTCGCGGTGGCCTCGACGCCCAGCCCGGCCTGGTCGGCGTACTCACCCGGGTCGGCGCGCAGGTCGTCGCCCACGAGCCGGTCGCCGTCGGCGGTGCCGCGAACCTGCGGAACGCCGAGGGCCGGTACGAGGACCCCGAGACCGTCGCCGCGCTGGAGAGCCTGACGGGCGCGGTGCTGGCCGCAGTGGCCGGCCGCGCGGAAGTGCTCGTCTGATGGCCTCCGGGGAGATCGGGCTGCTGCGCCTGATGAAGGAGGACCTCGACGTGGTCGTCGCCCGCGATCCCTCGATGCGCAACCGCAGGGAGGCCCTGCTGCACGCGGCCCTGCCCGCGCTCTGGGCCCACCGGGTCGCCCACCGGCTGCACCGCCGGGGGCTCCGGCTGACGGCCCGTGCCATCGCCTGGTCCGCCCGCCGCCGTACCGCCGTGGAGATCCACCCCGGCGCCGAGATCGGCCGCCGGGTGCTCATCGACCACGGCGCGGCCGTGGTGATCGGCGAGACCGCGGTGGTCGGCGACGACGTGACCATCTACCACCAGGTGACGCTCGGCGCGGTGGGCTGGTGGAGCGACAACAAGCGCCCCGAGGGTGCCCGCCGGCACCCCGTGGTGGGCCACGACGTGGTGCTCGGCACCAACGCGACCGTACTGGGCCCGGTCACCATCGGCGAGCACGCCGTTATCGGGGCGCAGGCACTGGTGAACAAGGACGTGCCCCCGGGCGCCAGGGTGCTGGCCGCGACCGCCGTGATCAAGGCGGTCGGCGAGGAGCCGCAGCCCATGGAGGACCTGTACGCGGTGACCGCCTCGGCCGGCTCCTGGTAGTTCCGGCGCCCCCGCACCCCCGAAGACCCCACCGGCGTACGGCTGACCGTACGACCACCCCACACACAGCCGTACGACCCGACTTGGTGAGGAACGAGACGTGAACAGCTCCGCAAGCTCCGACAACCGCCGCATCGCCGACAGCATCGAGGACCTGGTCGGCTCGACCCCGCTGATCCGCCTGCGCTTCGAGGACACCGCGCCCGGCACCGAGGTGCTGGCCAAGCTGGAGTCGGCCAACCCGATGTCCAGCAGCAAGGACCGGGCCGCGCTGTACATGCTGCGGGCCGCGGAGCTGCGCGGTGAACTCACCCCCGGCAGCGGCACGGTGATCGAGGCCACCTCCGGCAACACCGGAATCTCGCTGGCGGCCTTCTCCGCCGCCCGCGGCTACCGGTGCGTGATCGTGCTGCCCGACAGCGCCACGGCCGAACGGGTGGCCCTGCTGAAGGCCCTGGGCGCCGAGATCGTGCAGACCCCGCGCGAGCAGGGCTACCCGGGCGCCATCGCCAAGGCCGAGGAGCTGCACGCGGCCACCCCCGGCTCGTGGTTCCCCTGCCAGCACGAGAACCCCGACAACGTGCAGGCGCACTACGAGACCACCGGCCCGGAGATCTGGACGGACACCGCCGGCCGGATCGACGTCCTGGTCTGCGGCGTGGGCACCGGCGGCACGCTCAGCGGCGCCGCGAAGTACCTCAAGGAGCAGGACCCGACGATCCGCGTGGTCGCGGTCGAGCCGGAGAACTCCCCGGTCCTCTCCCAGGGCGTCGGCGGCCTGCACCGGATCCCCGGTCTCAACGGCGGCTTCGTGGCCCCCACCACGGACGTCTCCCTGATCGACCACGTCGTCACCGTGGCCGACGAGGACGCGATGACCGCGGCCCGGACCCTCGCCCGCCGCCAGGGCATCTTCGCCGGGGTCTCCTCCGGCGCCGTGGCCCACGCCTGCGCCCAGCTGGCCGCGCACCCCGACTACATCGGCGCCTCGATCGTGGCCGTGCTGCCGGACACGGGCGAGCGCTACCTCAGCCTCTGGAACGAGTCCGAGACCGGCCGGGCCGAGCCGGCTGCCGCGCAGCAGCCCTCCCCCCTCGCCACCCGCTCCTGACCCGCCCCGGCGGTCCACCACCCCCAGCCCCCCTCTTCTGCAAAGGAACCCCGACATGCCGGTGATCACCGTCGACTGGTGGAAGGGCAACGACCGCGCCCAGCGTGCCGAGCTCGTCGCCGAACTGACCGAGACCGTCGCCAAGGTGGCCAACTGCCCCCACGACGCCGTGACCGTGATCGTCCGCGACGTGGAGCCCAGCCACTGGGGCAAGGGCGGTGCCCTGGCCGACACCCTTGTCGGACCGGGCAGCGACGGGGGTGCGGAATGACCTTCGGCGCGCTGCACCCGAACATCAGGCTGCGCCTCGGCATCGGGTTCGTCCAGCGGTTCCTCGGCATCATGCTGATGCCGCTGATGGTCATCCACCTCTCCAAGGTGTACGGCCCGGCCACCGCCGGTGTCCTCACCCTGGTCGTCGCGGCGGCGGGCATCGCCAGCAACTTCCTCGGCGGCCACCTCGCGGACGTCCACGGCCGCAAGCCGTTGATGGTGTGGGGCGAGGTGGGGGCGGCCCTCACGTTCGGGCTGCTGGCCCTGGCCAACTCGCCCTGGTGGCAGTCGGGAGCGGCGACCTTCGTCCTCTTCCTGCTGAACACCTGCCTGTCCAACGCGGCCACCCCCGCCGCCGACGCGATGATGATCGACGTCTCCAGCCCGGAGAACCGGCAGCTCGTCTACACGATCAACTACTGGTCGATCAACCTGGCCTTCACCACCGGCGCCCTGGTCGGCGGCTTCTTCTACGGCGAGCACTTCACCCTGCTGCTGACCGCCGCCGCCGTGCTCTCCGCGGCCACCGCCGCGGCCACCTGGTGGTGGATCGCCGAAAGCGCCCCCGAGAACTCCAGGGAGCAGGCGGTCGGCATCCCGGCCATGCTCCGCGGCTACCTCGCCGTCTCCCGGGACCGGACGTTCCTCCGGCTGCTGGGCGCGGCCACCCTGGCCCGGGCCATCGAGGTGCAGATCGGCTACTACATCGCCGTACGCCTCGCGGACGAGTTCCCCGAGCAGGCGCTGGCCGGCCTGGAGCGCTGGTTCCCCTCGGTGGACGGCGTCGCGATGCTGGGCATCGTGCGGGCCGTCAACAGCGCCCTGGTCGTCGGGTTCGCGCTCTTCGCGGGCAGCCTGTTCCGCCGGCTGCCGGACGGCGTCCGGCTGATCGCGGGCCTCGGTGTCTTCACCGCCGGGTACATGGTCCTCGCCGTCAGCAACGACGGCTGGATCCTGATCGCCGCCGCCGTGGCGATGACCGTGGGCGAGATCGTGCACGTGCCGGTCAAGCAGGCCCTGCTGGCCGACCTCGTCGATCCCGCCGCGCGCACCAAGTACATGGCCGCCTACGGGCTGAACAACCGGATCGGGCTGATCATCGGCTCGCTCTGCGTGACCCTCGGCGCCTTCCTCTCCCCGGTCGGCATGAGCGTGCTGTTCGCCGTCTTCGGCCTCGGCGCGATGCTCTGCTACCGCTCCCTGCTGAAGCCGCGCGCACCCCGCGAGGACGCCGTGGAGCAGAACGTTCCGGCTGCCGTGCCGGCCCAGAATGGAGCCTCCTGATGACCCTTCCCAGCGGTGCCGGACGGCTCCTGATGGTCATGCCGTACGAGCAGCTCGTCCGCAAGGCCGTGGAGGCCGGGTTCCGGGTCTGGTCGGTCTGGGACCCCAAGCTGCGGGCCCCCGACTACCTGGCCAAGGTCGCGGCCCATTCCGAGGGCCTTGCCCTGGTCGACTTCGACGACGAGGCCGCCCTGCGCGCCCTGGTGGCCCGCATGGCCACCGAGCACCGGGTGGACCACGTACTCCACCTCGGCTCCGAGGCCAGCATGGCACCGGTGCTGGCCGAGGCCGAGGCCCTGGGGCTGTCGCCGAACACCGCCGAGGCCGTCCGGCTGCTCAACGACAAGAACGCGATGCGCCGCCTGCTGAACCGCAACGGCGTCTCCGTGGTCCGGGCCCGGGAGGCGGCGACGCTCGCCGATGTGGAGCCGCTGCTCGCGGAGTTCGGGCTGCCGGCGGTCGTCAAGCCCGGCAACTCGGCCGGCAGCAGGGGCATCGCCCTGGTGCGCGAGCCCGCCGACCTGGCGGAGTGGACGGCGCGGATCAAGGCCGCGGGCATCGAGGGCCCCTTCATCGTCGAGGACTACCTGGAGGGCCCCGAGTTCAGCGTGGAGACGCTGACCGTCGACGGCATGCACCAGGTCGTCGGGATCACCGCGAAGCAGACCAGCGGCGCACCCGGGTTCGTCGAGACCGGGCACATCCACCCCGCCCCGCTGGACCCCGCCGACGCGGCGGCGATCCGGGCCACCACCACTGCTCTGCTCGACCTCGCCGGCTACCGGTTCGGCCCGGCGCACACCGAGGTGATCCTCACCCCGTCCGGGCCGCGGATCGTCGAGTCCCAGGCCCGCCTCGGCGGCGACCGGATCCCCCTCCTCGTGGAGGTCGCCGGCGGCTTCGACCTGGAGGCCGGGATCTTCCGCGCCCTGGCCGGCGAGCCGGTCACGACGCCCGCTCCGGAGCGGTACGCCGCGATCGGCTTCTTCCGGCTGCCCGCGGGCCGGCTGGAGTCCGTCGACGGCCTGGCCGAGCTGGCCGAGCTGCCGTACGTGCACGCCGTGGTCTTCCCGTTCGCCCCCGGCGACGTGCTGCCGCACACCACCGACTCCGGCAGCCGGCACGGCTACGCCGTCGTCGACGCCGCGAGCCCCGCCGGGGCCGCGGAGCGGATCGCCTCCGTGCAGGCCGGGCTCCGCGCCACGATCACCGCCACACCCAAGGACACCCTCTGATGACCACGCAGAACGCGGCGACCGCCGCGGGCCGCCCGGACCGGACCATGCTGCTGGTCGGCGGCACGGACCAGCACCTGGAGCTCGCCAAGGCCCTGGGCGTACGGGTCGTCATGCTCCAGCACCCGGACAAGGTCAACCCCTTCCAGACCGGCCTGGCCGACGAACTGACGGTGGTCGACTACACCGACTGGGAGGCCGTCGTCCCGGTCGCCGAGACCGCCCGTGCGGTCTGGGGCTTCGACGCGGTCGTCTCGCTCACCGAGGGCGGGCTCGACACGGCCGCGCGGCTGAACGAGCACTTCGGCTTCCCCGGCACCCGCCCGGAGGTCAGCCGGCGGATGCGGGACAAGTACCTGATGCGCAGCCACCTGGCGGCGCACGGCCGGCTGGACATGCACGTGGAGCGGGTCACCGACCGGGCGTCCCTGGACGCCTTCGCCGAGCTGGCCGGCTTCCCCTTCATCGTCAAGCCGACCGCGGCCACCGCGAGCTTCGGCCTGATCAGGGTGCGCGGTGCCGCCGACCTGGACATGGTCTGGCAGCGCATCGAGGAGCTGCGGGGACGGCGCACCGACCGGGGCTCCACCCTCTTCACGGTCGACGAGCTGCTGATGGAGTCCTACCTGGACGGACCCGAGTTCAGCGTGGAGGGCTTCAGCTTCGGCGGCCGCCACGTGGTGGTCGCCGTGACCGAGAAGCTCGTCAGCGACGCCCACTTCGCGGAGCTGGGACACGCGCTGCCGGCCCGGCTCTCGCCCGAGGACCACGACCGGATCAGGACGGCGGTCACCGACTTCCTCGACACGATGGGCGTCACCGACGGCCCGACCCACACCGAGCTGCGGCTCACCTCGCGGGGCCCGGTCGTCATCGAGTCCCACAACCGCGTCGGCGGCGGCCGGATCAACGAGCTGGTCGAGGCCGCGTACGGGATCGACCTCCTCGGGTACGGGGTGGCCTGGCCGATGGGCCTGGTCGAGGCGCTGCCGGAGGCCCCCGCGGCCCGTGGTGCCGCCTGTACGCGCTACGTGCTCCGGGACCCCGGCACGGTCACGGCCGTCTCGGGGGCCGAGGAGATCGCCGCGCGGCCGGACGTGCTGGTGGCGGAGCTCTCCGTACGTCCCGGCGACACGGTCCGTCCGCTGCGGGACAACTGGGACCGGCTCGGGCTGGTCGCCGTGACGGCGGCCGACACCGACACGGCCGTGGCCCTGTGCGAGCGGCTGACCGAAGAGATCGACATCGAGGTGGCCCCGGCGGCGGTGGCCCAGGAACGTCTGGAGGCGGCGGTATGACCGCGCTCGTACTGCACCGTTTTCCGCTCGGCCCGTTCCCTTACGACCGGTGGCTCGACGGACTCGACGGCGGCGTCGTGATGATCGCCGCCCGCGACAAGATCGAGGGCGGCGGGGAGCGGGTGCCGGACGGCCCGGGCGGCTACCGCCGCCTGGAGATCGTCGACACGTTCGACGACGAGGAGCTGGTCGACCGGCTGGCGCTCGACCTGGCCCACGAGTACGGCGTCACGCACGTGATCGCCCACCACGAGGCCGACCTGATCCGGGCGGCCGGGCTGCGGGAGAAGTTCGGCCTGCCGGGCCAGCTGCCCGCCGAGGTGCTGCCCTTCCGCGACAAGGTGCTGATGAAGCGGCGCCTCGCGGAGGCCGGCATCGAGGTCGCCCCGCACACCGTGCCGGGCACGGCCGCCGAGGTGCGGGCCTTCGCGGCCGTGCACGGGCTGCCGCTCGTGTTCAAGGCACGGGACGGGTTCGGCTCCATCGGGCTGCGGATCGTGCGGAGCGAGGAGGAGCTGGAGCTGCGGCTGGCCGAGGACTTCGCGCCCGGCTCCGGCCCGCGTGAGGACCTGCTGCTGGAGGCGTACGTACCCGGCCGGATGTGCCATGTGGACGGGGTCGTGGCCGGTGGCCGGACCGTCATGGCCTGGCCCTCGCAGTACCAGTACGACCTGTCGTCCTTCCAGGCCGACGGGGGCGCCCGGATCGACCTGACGCTGGCTCCTGACGACCCGCTGACCCCCCGTCTGCTGGCCTTGGCGGAGGGCGCGTTGACCGCTCTGGGCGGGCCGGCCGACTACGCCTTCCACGCCGAGGTCTTCCACACCCCGGACGACCGGCTGGTGGTCTGCGAGGTGGCGGCCCGGCCGGCGGGCGCCCGGATCAGGGACGTGCTGAACGCGGTGTTCGGCGTCCACCCGGTCGAGCTGGCCTCCCGGGCCGCGACCGGACTGCGGCTGACGGCGCTGGAGTGCCTGGGCGAGGGCGAGCGGCTGGAACCGGTCCGTATGGCGGGCCAGGTGCTGATGATGAAGCGCCCCGGAACCGTGCGCAGCATTCCGGTCACCCCGGAGGATCCGTGGGTGGAGTTCTACGGGGTGTTCGCGGAGCCGGGCGAGGAGATCGGACCGGCCGCGATTTCCTCGGACTTCCTGGCAGCGGCGGTGCTTTCCGCCTCCACCAGGGCGGAATGCGAGATTCGGCTGAGGACGCTCGGCGCGCGTTTCGAGACAGAGATCGTGATTGATTGACGCGATGTGAACTCTGGGCGAAGTCGGCGGCCCAACGTCCGGACAGGGCCTGGTTCCTGGCCGGTTCCCGCTGTACTGTCCGACCCCGGTACCACGGCGGGAACCGTTGGGGAACGGCACCCGCGAATGTCTGTCATGTCGAAAGCGCCACGCACGACATACGGAAACCAAGGGGCGGGGATACAGAAATGCGCAGCAAGCTTGCCGGAATCGTCGGAATCGTCGCGCTGGGTCTCGCGGTCGTGCTGGGGGCCACGGCGGACCTCGGTCCGGACTCCGTGAACGACCGGACGGTCCAGGCCGACACTCACGGCCCCGGCAGCCCCGCCCCGGTCGCCCCCGGCGCCTGACGCCGAACGGACCCGACAGACGAAAGGCGGCCCGCCCCCGACAGGGGCGGGCCGCCTTTCGTCATGTCACGCGTGACCCTCGCGCGGGGTCACAACGGCCGCCGGGCCGCGTCGGGCACACCCATCGCGTCGAACAGCGCGACGGCACGCGCCCGGCTCTCGTCCGCCTCCGCCGGGTCGGCCGTGGTTCGCGCGATGCCGGCCAGCGCCCGGGCCTCCTCCATGCGGTACCCGACCTCCGCAGCGCGTTCCACCGCACTGCGGTAGGCCTCCATGGCCGCAGCGTGATCGCCGCGCTCCAGCCGCAGGTTGCCGATCAGCCGCTCGATGACCGTCTGCCGAGTCAACGAGGTCCGACGCTGGAGCAGGTCCAGCGCTTGTTCCTCGTACCGCTTCGACTCCTCCCTCTGTCCGCGGCGTTCCCGGATGACGGCCATGAGAGCCAGGGTCATGGCGAAGTTGTCCGGCTGGCGCGACTCGTCGAAAGGTGCCAGCGCCTCCTGCACGCATAGGTCGGCCTCCTCGATCTGGCCCAGATCGAGACGGGCACTCGCCAGATCGTTCAATGCCACGATCAGGCTGTCGGTGTTGCCCAGTCCGCGGGAGAGCTGTACGGCCTGCGCGGCCGCGACGACCGCGTCCTCCTGGCGCCCCAAGCAGGCGTAGGTGGTGCTGAGCGAGCACAGCACATGGATCTCGAACTGGACGGCCCCTGTCTCCCGGAACACCTCCACGGCCTGCTCCTGGTGGCGCACCGCCGCGGCGAACTCGCCCAGGCAGCTGAGCAGCAGCCCGAGCGCTTCGTGACTGGAGCCCTCGCCGAGGCGCTCGCCCTGTTCCCGGGCCAGCTTCAGCGCCTCTTCCGAGACGGCGATGCCCTCGCGGAAGCGGCCGAGCTTCCACAGGGAGGTCACCTGGTTGTTGAGGCTCAGCCGGAGGGCCTGGGCGTCCCGGAGGCGGCGGGCCGCGGCGGCTGCGACCTGGCCGGCCTGGAGGTACCGGTCCGTGTAGGACCGCATGTTGAGGTGGAACATCACGTTGCGGGCGAGCCAGACCGCATGGCGGAGGAACCCGCGGGCCTCGGCGACGGACACCGCCGCCAGTACCGCGTCGCCCTCACGGTCGAACCAGGCGGTCGCTCGCTCGGTGTCGCCCAGCGGTGGCAGCACGGCGCCGGAGCCGTCCAGACCGGTGGCGTAATGGGTACGTCCCGGGAACAGCACGGCGCAGGCCGCGTCGGTCGCCGCGTAGAAGTAGTCCAGCAGCCGTTCCAGCGCGGCGGCGTCGTCCTCGGCCGTGTCCGGGTTGCGCAGGCTTTGGGCGAAGCTGCGGACCAGGTCGTGGAAGGCGTAGTAGCCCAACTCGTGCTGCTGGACCAGGTGCATGTCCAGGAGGTCCTCCATGAGGTCCTCCGCGTCGCGCGGGTCGGTGTCCAGCAGGGCCCCCGCCGAGTGGACGTCGATCTCCGCGCCCGGGTGCAGGCTGAGCAGCCGGAAGGCCGTCCGGTGTTCCTCGTCCATCGCCTGGTACGAGAGCCTGAGCGTCGCCGCCACGCTGCGTTCGCCCGAGCTCAGCTCGTCCAGCAGCCGGGTCTCGTCGCAGAGCCGCCCCACCAGGTGCTCGACGGTCCACCGGGAGCGGTTGCGGAGCCGGGCGGTCGCGATGCGCAGGGCGAGCGGCAGGTGCCCGCAGAGGGAGGCCAGGTCGCTCACGGCCCGCGGTTCGCGGTCGGTGCGCTCCTGGCCCAGGGTCTCGGTGATCAGCGCGAGGCTGTCCTCCGGGGACATCACCCCGATCGAGATCCACTCGGCGCCGTCCAGCTCGACCAGACGGGCCCGGCTGGTGATCAGGACCAGGCAGCCGGGCGAGGCGGGCAGCAGCGGCCGGACCTGGGCGGCGTCCGAGGCGTTGTCGAACAGGAGCAGCAGCCGGCGCCCCATCAGGGTGGTCCGCCACAGGGCGGCCCGGCCCGAAGCGTCGTCGGGCAGTTCGTCGCCCGGGACGCCGAGGGTGCGCAGCAGGCTGGCGATCACGGCTCCCGGCTGGAGCGGCTGCTCGCCCGGGGTGTAGCCACGCAGGTCGATGTGGAGCTGGCCGTCCGGGTACTGGTCGGCCAGCAGGTGCGCCGCGCGGACCGCCAGCGAGGTCTTGCCCGTACCGCCCATGCCGTCGATGGCGAGGATCCGGGTGCCCGCCTCGGTGGTCTCCCCGGCTGCCTTCAGCAGGGCGGCCAGTTCCCGCTCCCGGCCGGTGAAGTCGGTGAGGTCGTACGGCAGGGTGCAGGGCGCGGCGGGCTGGGCGTCCCTCGGTCCGGGCGATGTTTCACGTGAAACATCGCCCGGAGTCGACGCCTCGGCCGGGGCCGGAGCAGGCTCCTCGGCGGGGGCCGGGGCGGGCGGCTCGGGGGCGGCCAGTTCCGGGCTGTCGCGCAGGATGCCCTCGTACAACTGGGTGAGCTTCGGGCCGGGATCCACGCCCAGCTCCCCGACCAGCAGCTCGCGTACCCGCCCGAATTCCTCCAGGGCCTCGGCCTGGCGGCCCGAGCGGTACAGGGCCAGCATCAGATGGCCGCGCAGCGTCTCCCGCAACGGATGGGCGGCGACGAGTTCGCGCAGGTCCCCGACGAGCTCGGCGGTCTCGCCGCGCTCCAGCCGGAGCTGGAAGAGGGTCTCGGCCGCGGCCAGCCGGCGCTCGTCCAGGGCGGTGGACGCCGCGTCGATCACGGGTCCGCCGGTGCCCGACAGTACGGGGCCGCGCCACAGGGACAGGGCGGACCGCAGCTCCTCCTCGGCCCCGGCGGGCCGTCCGGCCGCCAGTGCCTCGCGGGCCCGCCGGGTGTGGCGGGTGAAGAGGGTGAGGTCCAGCTGGTCGTCCTCGACCAGGGCGCGGTAGCCCGGGCCGTCCGTCACGATCAAGCCACTTCCGCCCGGAATGCGCTGGCGCAGATCGGCCACGGCCTTGCGGATCTGGTGTGAGGCGGTTGCGGGGGGTTCGTCCTCCCATGCGGCCTCCACGAGGCGGGCCACCGGAACCACTCGGCCCGGTTCCAGCAGCAAGGTCACCAGGACCCGCTCCTGGATCGGACCGCCCAGTCTGAGCCGGTTCCCGCCCGCCCAACCCTCCAGTGAGCCAAGGACGTTGAACCGTACCTTGACCTCTTCCCGCTCGCTCATGGCCCCCACCCGACGTGCTCGCAAAACCCCAGGTGAGGGGCCTGCTCCGGAAAAGAGCGTAAAGGGTTCCCGGATCGGGCGGTACTGCTCCGGGAGGTGATCGGGAACTCCGAAACCGAAGCTTCACGGGCCAGCAGGAGAGAGCACAGACGGAGCACCCATGAAGACTTCAAGCCACTTGGGCGAGGCACGGATCATCCACTCGGAGGAGTTCGTTTTCGAGCCCGTGCCGGGCTCCGGCGGTACCGAGGTCGCCACCCCGGTGAGCCCGGCGCTCGGAGCGACCTGGGTGACGCTGCACATCGTGCGCGTCGCGGCGGGGGAGGCCTGGAGCCCCGACGACACCACGCTCGAAGAGAACACCGTGGTCGTCCACGAGGGATCGGGCCGCCTGCGGGTCGGCGACGAGACCCGGGACGCCGGGCGCGCGTCCGCCGCGTACGCACCCACCGGACGTGCCCTCACGCTGTTCGCGGGCCCAGAGGGCATGACGGCCTACGTATGGCGCACCCCGCTGGCCGAGGGCCGGACCCTCGGCACCGACCCGAAGGTCTTCTCCACGCTCTGGGACGACGAGACCCAGCTGCGCGGCTTTGCGGGCACCGGCCAGGTGGCCCCCGAAGAGGCCCCCCGCGCCACCATGAACTTCATCTTCTGGCCCGGAGCCGGCAGCTGCCAGCTCTGTCTGCACTGCGGCATCCAGCAGCCCGGCGAGACGTTCAACGTCCACCTCCACACGCACAGCGACGAGGCGTTCATCGCCTTCGAGGGCGTGGGCCAGATGTACCTCGTGGACCGCTGGATCGACGTCGCGGCCGGTGACGTGCTCTTCGCCGCCCCGGGCGTGCTGCACGGAGCACGGAACCCCCACACGGGCCCGGACGCCCGCCGCTTCGTGACCTGCGGCGGCCCGACCCCCTTCGACCCTGCCCTCTACGACGCCGCCGGCGTCTCCTCACAGGTGGTCTGACCGACATGTGCCGTATCTACGGATCCTTCAATGCCGGCACGAGCGACCAGGAGCTGCGCACCGTCGCCGCTCTGCTGCGCCACGGCGGGCCCGACGCCCAGACCTTCACCGGGAAGGACGACTGGGCCCTCGGCAACAACCGGCTCTCGATCATGGACCCCGAGGGCGGCGAGCAGCCGTACCGCCTCGGCGCCGTCACGGTCGTCTTCAACGGCGAGCTGTACAACCACCGCGAGCTGGCGGCCCGCCTGGAGGCGCGCGGCCACCGCATCCCGGACAACTGCGACGGCTCCGTGCTGCCCGCCCTCTACGTGGAGTACGGCGAGCGCTTCGCCGAGCAGCTCGACGGCATGTACTCCGTCGCGGTCATGGACCTGCGCGAAGAGCCCAAGCTCGTCATCGCCACCGACGAGTCGGGCATGAAGCCGCTCTACTACGCGTGGGACGAGGCCGACGGCCGGTTCCGCTTCGCCTCCGAGATCCCCGCGCTGCTCGGCTTCGCCGACGTCACGGCCGAGGAGGACGAGTACGGTCTCGACGCCTACCTGGTCTCGAAGACCCCCTTCGGCGACCGCACCATGTTCCGCGGCATCCAGGTGCTGCCCCCGGCCGCCACGGCCGTGGTCGGCCGCCGCGGCGGACTGAGCATCACCACCCGTCCGCTCGGCCACACGACCGCCGGCCCCGACACCGCGCGGAGCCTGGCCCAGGCCGGCGAGGAACTGCGCGAGCTGCTGGCCAAGGAGGTCTCCCGGCTGCTGATCGCCGACGCGCCCGTCGCCGCGATCACCTCCGGCGGTCTGGACTCCAGCCTGGTCACCGCCCTCGCGGCGCGGGCCACCGACCGGCTGCACACCTTCAACATCGCCTACACCGGCAACTGGCCCTCGGACGAGCGCGCCTTCGCCGCCGAGGTGGCCGGTCGCGCCGGCACGGTCCACCACCAGGTCGAGGTCGACCCGGCCACCTTCCCCGACCTGCTGGCGGACGTGGTCTGGCACCTGGGGCAGCCCAATGCCGACCCCATCACCCTGTCGACGTTCTCCCTGTTCCGCGCGGTCCGCGACGCGGGGTTCAAGGTCGCCCTCACCGGAGACGCGGCGGACGAGCTGTTCGGCGGCTATGCGCGGATGACGCACGCCATGGCGGCACCCGGCGGCCTGGGCTGGGTCCAGGAGTACCTCGACCACCTCTCGGCGGTGCCCCGCGCCCTGCGCGAGCGGCTCTACACGGACGAGTACGCCGGAGCGGTACGGGCCCACGGCCCCGCCCTCCCGGCCGGGCTCACCGAGACGCTGGAAGGCGGCCGGGGTTCGCGCATGCGGCGCATCTGCGCCATCGAGCAGCAGTACCGGCTGCCCTCGTACCACCTGCGGCGCGTGGACCACCTGTCCATGGCCAGCTCCGTCGAGGCGCGGCTGCCGTTCTGCCAGCCCAAGGTGGTCCGGTTCGCCACCACCCTCACCGACGAGCAGAAGATCAACTCCACCGGGGTCAAGCGGGCGCTGTACGCGGCGGCCGGGGGCCTGGTCCCGGACAGCGTCCTCAACCGCCCCAAGCAGCCCTTCACCCTGCCCATCACCGCGATGCTCACGCCGGGCCAGGCCCTGTGGGACGTCGCCCGTGACGCCCTGTCGGAGAGCGCGCTGCGCGCCGACGGCCGCATCCGCCCCGAGGTGGTCACCGGCCTCTTCGACGAGCAGGCGACGCGTCCGTCCGACGGCGCGTCCCTGGCGATCTGGGCGCTGATGTCCCACCAGATGTGGCGCACGCAGTTCTTCGGCGCGGCCGCCTCCCGGGCGGGCTTCCTCCAGGGGGCGCGGTGAGCGGCTACTTCGCCAACGCCCACGGAGCGCCCTGCCCCACGCTGGTCCTCGACGGGCAGGGCCTGCCCGAGGAGACCGACGAGCTGCTGGAGAGCCTGACGGCCATCCGGGCGGACCTCAGCGCCGACGGCGCCGGCGACGTACTGAAGAACGCGATCGTGCGGCCCTCCGCGCACCCGCTGTTCGACCTGGACTACCGGTTCGTGCAGTCGCTGCCCCAGTCGCACGCCTCGTTCGACCTGCGCGGCTCCTGCGGGCACTCCATCCTGGCGGCCGTCGAGGCGGCCGCCAGGGCCGGGATGATCCCGCCGCTCGTCCCCGGCGCCCGGGTACGGGTGAACGTGCTGAACAACGGCGACAACGTGGTCTGCGAGGTCGAGGAGACCTCCGACGGCGGCACGAGCTTCACGGCGCACTTCCTGTGCACGCCGACCAAGCCGTACACCGAGCTGCTGATGACGGGGGAGCCGGTCACCGAGGTCCACGTGGACCGGATGGCCGTCCCGGTCTCGCTGGTCTCGATGGGCAACCCGTACGTGTTCGTACCCGCCCGCCACCTCGGTGTGGAGACGAAGGAACAGCTCTTCGCCGCCGACGGGAAGCTCTTCGACCAGTTCGCCCGGATCCGGCTCGCGGTGTGCGAGCAGCAGGGCTGGGACCCGTCCGGGGCGTTCCCCAAGATCGCGGCCGTGCTGCCGCAGGAGGGCGGCGCCCTGGCCGTCCGGGCGGTCTCGGTGCCCTCCTGGCACCCGACGCTGGCCCTGACCGGCGCCATCTGCCTGGGGACGGCGGTCGGCATCGAGGGCACCATCCCGTGGTCGCTCGCCTGGAACAGCGGCTACCGCGAGGGCCTCGTCACGCTCGTCACGCCGGGCGGCGAGCTCCAGGTCTCCGCGTCGTCCGTGCGGACGGAGACCGGGCCGCGGCTGGCCTGGGTCTCGGTCGCCGGGAAGCGCGTCGACTACCAGGGCTGGGCCGGACTGCCCGCCGCCCGCTTCCCGTACGCCGCCCCCTCCCTCTCCACTTCCCTGTCCTCGTCCCAGGAGCGCGCATGTCTGCCACTGCCAGTCTGACCACCCCCGACGCCGGGCTGCGGCTCTCGCTGTCGGCGCTCGACCCCGAGGTGCGCGACGCGCTGGCCGCCTGCGCCGTGGCCGCGGACCGGACCGGCGAGCCCGACCTCGACGCCGTCGCCGTACTCCGCGAGAGCCGCCTGCTCGGCCTGGCCGTGCCGCGCGAGTTCGGCGGCGCGGGAGCCGGCCCGGTCGACCTCAACCGCTGCGTCGAGCAGGTGGCCGCGGTCAACGCATCCGCCTCGATCATGCTCTTCCAGCATTTCGCGGTCAGCAGCCGCATCGTGGAGCAGGGCACCCCCGCCCAGCACCGCGAGCTGCTCCCCAGGCTCGCCTCGGGCGAGTGGCTGGCCGCCTCCGCCTGGAGCGAGACCGGCGCCGGCGCCAACAAGAAGAACCTGGCCACCAAGGGCGTCCGGACCGACACCGGCTGGTGCCTCGACGGGGCCAAGGCCTTCACCACCAGCGCCGGGGTGGCCGACGTCTACCTCGTGCTGGCCCAGACCGGCGACGACACCGCGGCCGGGGGCGACACCGGCTACGGCGCCGCCGGGCAGACCTTCTTCCTCATCCGCGGCGACAACCCCGGCCTCGTCCCGGACACCTCGATGCGGCTGGCCGGCATGCGCGGCTCCGCCACCGGCTTCGTCGACCTGCGCGACTGCCACGTCACCGACGGGGACCGGCTCGGCGCCGAAGGCGTGGCGGCCTCCGTCATCGCCAGGGTGCGGGAGAGCGGCGCGACGCTCGGCGCGGTCGCCGTCGGACTGGCCCAGGCGGCCCTGGACGCCGCCCACGCACACGCCGCCAAGCGCGCACTGTACGGCCACCAGTCCCTGCGCTACCGGCTGGTCGACCTGACCACGCAGGTCGAGGCCGCCCGCGCGGTGGTCGAGCGGGCCGGCCGTCGCGAGTCCGCCGACCCGGGCCTGACCACCCTCCACTCCAAGCTCTTCGCCTCCGCCGCCGCCGAACGGGTCATCTCCGAGGTCGAGCAGATCCTCAGCTCGGCCGGATACGTCGAGAGCCACCCCGTCAACCGGTACGGCCGGGACGCCCGCGCCGTCGCCCTCATGGGCCCCACGAACGACCTCTGCAGGGAACTGGTGAGCCTCTCATGGAACCGCTGAACTCCGCCGACCAGCTGACCGGCCGCACGGCCACCGCCGACCTCGTCGTCGTGGGCGGCCGCCTGGTCACCCCGGAAGGCGTCAAGGAAGGCGCCGTCGTCATCCGCAACGGCCGGATCGACGCCGTCCTGGAGCCGGGCGAGCAGGTCCCCGAAGGCCCCCGCGTCGATGCGGCCGGCCGGTACGTCCTGCCCGGACTCATCGACTCGCACGTGCACTTCCGCACCCCCGGCCTGGAGTACAAGGAGGACTGGGAGCACGGGAGCCGGGCGGCGATCGCGGGCGGCGTGACCACCGTGCTGGACATGCCCAACACCCGCCCGCCGTCGCTGAACGAGGACGACGTCCGCGCCAAGGCCGCGATCATCGAGGGCCGTTCCTGGGTGGACTACCGCTTCCACATCGGGGCGGACCCCGAGCACCCCGAGGTGCTGGCCACCCTCGACCCGGAAGTCGCCACCTCCGCCAAGGTGTTCATGGCCGGTCACCACACCGCCCCCGTGGTCTTCCGCGACTGGCGGGCCCTGGAGGACGCCTTCGCCGCCGCCGCGCGCGGCAACGTCCAGCTCGTGCTGCACGCCGAGGACCAGCACATCTTCGACCTGCTCGACACCTGGCGCGGCGAGCCCGGCTCCTACGACGAGTACGAGCCCCACCGCCCCCGCTCCGGCGCGATCGTGGCCTGCGCCAAGGTGATCCAGCTGGTCCGCACGTACGGCACCCGCGCCCACATCCTGCACGCCTCCACGGCGGAGGAGGCGGACATGCTCGTGGCCGCCGCCCAGGAGGGCCTGCCGCTGACCTTCGAGGTCACCGGCCACCACCTCTCCTTCACCGATGCCGACACCTGTCGGCGCGGTCCGCGCACCCGGCTCTCGCCCGCCATCCGGGGCCTGGGCGACCAGGACCGCCTGTGGCACGCGGCGCTGACCGGCGAGGCCGCGAGCCTCGGCAGCGACCACGCTCCGCACACCATCGAGGAGAAGAGCAAGGTTCCGGCCGACGCCCCGCCCGGCCTGCCCGGCGTCCAGGAGCTCGCCATCGCGGCCTGGACCGGCATGATGACCAAGCGGGTCGACCCGGACGAGGCGGCCACGCACCTGGCACGGCTGATGGGCTCGGGCCCCGCCGACCTCTTCCGGCTCCCCGGCAAGGGCAGGCTGGTCCCCGGGGCCGACGCCGACCTCGCGATCCTCGACCCGGCGGAGCGCTGGCAGCCGACCCGGGACGACATCCAGGCCAAGTGCGGCTGGTCCGCCTACGAGGGCTGGCTCTTCCGCGGCCGCTTCACCACCGTGATCAAGGGCGGCGAGCAGGTCTGGGACGTCCGCTCCGGCTTCACCGGCACCCCGGCCGGCCGCTGGCTCGCACCCGCCCCGGCAGTCCTGGGACAGCTCGTTGCGGACACCGCCGATGTTTCACGTGAAACACAGACGGTTGCCGGTGCCGAGGCGGAGGGGACCCGATGAGCGCCGCACTGCTGGCGCGGACCGGGGTCACCGCGGAGGAGTTCCGCGCCGCGATGGCCGCGCTGGCCGCCCCCGTCACGGTCGTGACCTGCTACGACGAGTACGGCACCCCGCGCGGCCTGACGGCCAGCGCCGTCTCGTCGCTCTCCCTGGACCCGCCGCTGTTCCTGGTGTGCCTGGACCGGAAGTCCTCCAGCCACGACGCGCTGGTCGGGGCCTCATCCTTCTGCGTGAACCTGCTGGCCCCGGGGGACGAAGAGCTGGCCCTGAAGTTCGCCGGCCGCCCGGACCGCCGTTTCGACGGCGTCCGGCTGGCCGCGGGCGAGGACGCTGCCCCCGGCCTGTCCGACTCCGCGCTGCGCCTGATGTGCGAGCGCCACGAAACCCTGGACGGCGGTGACCACACGATCCTCGTCGGCCGTGTGGTCTCGGTCGACGGGGACGGGCTCGGCCTGACCCCGGCCGGGGGGCTGCTGTGGCACCAGCGCGGCTTCGCGTACGCCCGCCCCGTTCCCCGTCCGGGAGCCTGAGCCGTGGGCTGGGACGCCGTACCGGGGGCAGGGGACTCGGCTCCCCGCCCGGTCCCGGCCAAAAGGCGGAGGCTCTCGGCCCCCACCGGGAATGCGCGGGACACGGCCGGTGCTCCTGGGTGAGGCTGGGACTGTCGACGGGGGAGGGGCGCCATGGGGGCGGGACGCGGGCCGCGCATACCGGTGACCGGTTATGCGGTGGCTTCGATGACGGTGCTCCAGCTGGGCCTGGCCGCCTCCAAGCCGCTGTTCGACCACGTGGGGGTGCGCGGGACGACCGCGCTGCGGCTGCTCTTCGCCGCCCTGCTGCTGCTCGCCCTCGCCCGGCCGGTGCTGCGCGGCAAGACCCCGCGGCAGCTCGGCTCCGTCCTGGTGCTGGGTGCCGTGTCCGGCGGGATGACGCTCTTCTTCGCCGCCGCCATCGACCGGATCCCGCTCGGCATCGCCGCCACCATCGACTACCTCGGGCCCCTCACGGTGGCGCTGATCGGCTCGCGCCGCGTCCGGGACGTGCTGTGGGCGCTGGCCGCCGGCGGGGGAGTCGCGCTGATCACCCTGACCGAGGACCACGCGCTGGACGGCGCGGCCGGACTGGACCCGCTGGGCCTGGCCTTCGCGGCGGGTGCGGCGGTCTGCTGGGCCCTGTACATCGTGCTGACCAAGGCGGTGGGCAGCACCTTCGAGGGCTTCCAGGGCCTGGCCGCCTCGATCACCGTCGGCGCCCTGGTGGTGGCGCCCTTCGGGCTCTCGGAGGCCGTGCGCGGGCTGGCCGACGCGGGCGGCGACCGGTGGCTGGTGCTGCTTGCGGTGGCGGGCGTCGCGGTGCTGTTCCCGATCGTCCCGTACCTGCTGGAGATGGCGGCGCTGCGCCGCCTGAGCTCGCGGACCTTCGGCATCCTCTTCAGCCTGGAGCCCGCCGTGGCCGCCCTGATCGGGTTCGCGGTACTGGCCCAGGCCCTCGGGATCTGGCAGCTGGCCGGCATGGCCCTGGTGCTGGCCGCCGGTGTGGCGGTCTCCCTGGAGGAGGGCGTCCAGCCGCCCGCCGGGGACGGGGCGGAGGCCGTACCGCCGGCCGTACCCGCTCCCGAGCGGACCTCCGGCTGAGGACCTGACCGACCTGACCGACCTGACCGACCGGACCGGAACCGTTCGCTCGGAAGGCTCCGGTACCGGGTGGCCCGGCCCGTGCGGTGGGATCCTTGGAGGTGGGGGAAGACCCGTCGCCCGGAGGCGTGACCGACATGGGAATCTTCGACTTCCTCAAATCAGACAGGAAACGGGCGCACCACCCGGCCGACACGGTGAAGGAGCAGGTCCAGGAGCAGCGGGCGGCCGCCGACGGGCCCACCGCGGGACCGGCCGGCACCACGACCAGGTACGCGGAGGCGGGGACAGCCAAGCAGGCCGCCTCCTCGCCCACGGTCGCCCCGACGCCCGACATCGCCACCGGCCCGAAGCCCATGGCCCCGATGCCCGGGACCGCGGCACCGGACACCGCGATGAGCCCGACCGCGATGAGCCCGGCGGCCGACACCGCGATGACCCCGGCGGCCGACACCGCCATGACCACCACTCCCGCCGCCCAGCCGCCCCCGGCCGCCGTGAAGCGCACGTACACCGTGAAGCCCGGCGACTCTCTCGCCGCGATCGCCCGCACCCAGCTCGGCAACGAGGCGCGGTGGCGGGAGCTCTACGCCATGAACCGGGGCGTCATCGGCAACAGCCCCGACATGATCCACCCCGGTATGGTCCTCACCCTGCCCGGTTGACAGCAGGCGCGCCCGACGGCCGCACGGAGCCGGGGCCCGGATCCTCCATCGGATCCGGGCCCCGGCTGCTGTGGGGTCGGGCCGGGGCTCAGAGGTCCCCGCGCTCCCGGTCGGCCTCGGCCTGCTTGGCCTCGACCTCGGGGTCGTAGGCGCCGTTGGACGACGTGCTGCCGTCCAGCGATCCCAGCCCGCCGCGGTCCGGGACCTCGGTCGCGGCCGGCGGCTCGACCAGCCAGTCCGGGTTCGACTGCTGGTCCCACCACCTCCAGACCGCGAACGCGACGCCGGCCACCACGCCGACGACCGCGACGCCCTTGAGGATCCGTGCGGTCTTGTGGCGCCGCTCGTGCCGGCGCACCATCCTCCGGATCTCGTCCGGCGTCACCTGCCCCTTCAGGGCGTACAGCGCCGCGGTGGAGCGGGCCGCCGCCTCGACGGCCACCGGCCTGGTCGCCTCGACCGCGCTCTCGATGCGCGGAGCCGTGTAGTCGACGGCCTGGCGGGCCGCCCTGCGGGTGTTCATCACCGCCTTCGTGGCTGCCTGGTCGACCTGGGGAGGAAGCGCCTCCCGGGCCTGGTGCATACGCGGTGCGAGATGTACGTCGTACTGGGCGCGCGCCTGGTGTGCGGCGCTCGCGACCTTCGGCGCCACGCGTACGCGCGCCTCGTGCGCGTACTGCGTCGCCGCGTCCCTGGCGGTCTCGGCGTACGGCGCCACCACTTCCGCGGCGTGCCGCACGCTTTCCTTCGCCGAAGTCCCGGCGGCGCGCACGCTGTCCATGCGGGTCACGTGTTCCTCCTCCTCGGTGGCGGACACAGCTCACCTTTCCACCCTTTGTCGGATCATGCCTGTCATAACGCTTGACGGCACGCGCGCAAAGGCATCCGGGTGTCCCGCCGACGGTTTGTCCCCTCTCACCCCGGCCGTGCGAGGATCGGAGGACGTCAGTGAGGACTATGGAAGGCAGATTCGTGGCCGAGAAGCTGTACGCCACCCTGAAGACCAGTCACGGAGACATCGAAATCCTCCTTCTTCCGGATTTCGCGCCGAAGACGGTCCGCAACTTCGTCGAACTCGCCAAGGGCGAGCGCGAGTGGGTCAACCCGGAAACCGGGGCGAAGACCACCGACCCCCTCTACGACGGCACGGTCTTCCACCGGGTGATCAGCGGCTTCATGATCCAGGGCGGCGACCCCCTGGGCAACGGCACCGGCGGCCCCGGCTACACCTTCGCGGACGAGTTCCACCCCGACCTGAACTTCACCAAGCCCTACCTGCTCGCCATGGCGAACGCGGGCCCGGGCACCAACGGCTCCCAGTTCTTCATCACGGTCGCCCCGACCGCCTGGCTGACCCGCAAGCACAGCATCTTCGGCGAGGTCGTCGACGACGCCAGCCGCAAGGTGGTCGACGCCATCGCGGGTACGCCGACCAACCCGCGCACCGAGCGCCCGCTGGAGGACGTCGTGATCCAGTCGGTCGTCGTCGAGAAGCGCTGACGCACGGGCCGAGCCGACCAGGAGGGGGACCGATGGAAACCGAGCACCTGCCGGGCTGCTACCGCCACCCGGACCGCGAGACCGGCGTCCGCTGCACCCGCTGCGAGCGCCCGATCTGCCCGGACTGCATGGTCGACGCCTCGGTGGGCTTCCAGTGCCCCGAGTGCGTGCGCACCGGCTCCGGTACGGGCCACGGCCCGGCCGCGAACCAGCCGCGCACGGTGGTCGGCGGGACCGTCGCCGGCGACCCGCACCTGGTCACGAAGGTGCTCGTCGGCATCAACGTCGCCTTCTTCGTCGCCGTGCACGCGGTGGGCGGCGAGGGCTTCGGAAACCCGGTGCTCCGTGAGCTGGGGCTGATCGGCGGCTACTACTCGAACACCGATCTCCAGGGCGTCGTGGACGGTCAGTGGTACCGCCTGCTCACCTCGATGTTCCTGCACGAGGAGATCTGGCACATCGGCTTCAACATGCTCAGCCTCTGGTGGCTGGGCGGGCCTCTGGAGCAGGCGCTGGGCCGGGCCAGGTACCTGACCCTGTACGTGCTCTCGGGGCTGGCCGGCAGCGCGCTGGTCTACCTGCTGGAGCCGCCGTTCTCCCTGACCATCGGCGCCTCGGGCGCCATCTTCGGCCTGTTCGGCGCGACGGCCGTGCTGATGCGGCGGCTGCGCTACGACATGCGGCCGGTGATCGCGCTGCTGGCGATCAACCTGATCATGACCTTCGGCTGGGGCGGGATCTCCTGGCAGGCCCACATCGGCGGCCTCGTCGCCGGCGCCGTAATGGGCGCGGGCATGGTCTACGCACCCCGCGAGCACCGTGCGCTCGTCCAGTGGGGGACCTGTGGGCTGGTCCTCGCGGGTGTGCTCGCGGCCGTGCTCCTGAGGACCGCCGCGCTCACCTGAGCGCAAGTTGTCCACAGTCCGTGGCGGATCTTGTGCACGGTGTGGAAAGTGCCCGTGGAACCGAGAAGACCCAGGTCGGCGGCCGGATCAATCACACCGGCGTCAACCTGGGTCCAGGTTATCCACAGATCTTCTGCCTTTTCCTCAGGTGTGGATAGCGCTGTGGATAACTCTGCGGAGAGCTTGACTTACTTCCACTGGGTGGATACGCCGAAACCCGCGGCGATGAAGCCGAAACCGACCACGATGTTCCAATTGCCCAGCGCCTCGACGGGCAGCCGGGTATCGGTCACGTAGAAGACGACGATCCAGGCCAGGCCGATCAGGAACATGGCCAGCATTACCGGAGCCACCCAGCTGCGGTTGCCCAGCTTGATGGTCTGTGCCTGCTTCGCCGGCGGCGGCGTGTAGTCGGCCTTCTTGCGGATACGTGACTTCGGCACGAGGGTCTCTCCTGTCGATGCGCTGGGGACGAGCCTCCCCCGGGCGTCCGTTAGCGTAGTGGGTCAGGGGCGCTGAAGGAGAAGGGTACGTTGAGCAATTCCGACGACCGCAGGCCGGTCCGGCTGCTCACGGCCGGCGTGTTCGCGCTCGCCGGTCTCATCTTCGTGACCAGCTTCAACACGTCCAAGGGTACGGACATCCGCACCGACACCTCGCTGTTGAAACTCTCCGATCTGATCCACGACCGCAGCCAGGACAACGCGGACCTGGAGGACCGCACCGGCGTCATCCGCAAGGAGGTGGACGCCCTCGCCGAACGCGACGACGGCAGCACCCGCGCCGAGGACGCCAAGCTGAACGCGCTGGAGAAGGCGGCCGGCACCGACCCCATCACCGGCCGGGCCGTCACCGTCACCCTCAACGACGCCCCGCCCGGCGCCACCGCCCGCATCCCCAACGTCCCCGAGCCCCAGCCCAACGACCTGGTGATCCACCAGCAGGACCTCCAGGCCGTGGTGAACGCCCTCTGGCAGGGCGGCGCCCGCGGCATCCGGGTCATGGACCAGCGCCTGATCTCCACCAGCGCCGTGCGCTGCGTGGGCAACACCCTGATCCTCCAGGGCCGCGTCTACTCGCCCCCCTACAAGGTCACCGCCGTCGGCGACCCCGCGCAGCTGCGCCGGGCCCTCACCGCCTCACCGGCCATCCAGAACTACCAGCTCTACGTCAACGCCTACGGCCTGGGATGGAAAGTGGAGGACCACAAGGCGCTGACTCTGCCCGGCTATTCGGGCACAGTTGACCTCCACTATGCGAAGCCCGTGGAGCAACCGCAGCAGTAGGTGGGACGGCCGGGCCGTGCTCCGGCTGACCGTCCGGACGCTCAGCGAACTCTGTCTGACCACCGGCACGCTGATCGTCCTCTTCGTCGCGTACGTGCTCTTCTGGACCGGGGTCAAGGCCGACCGCGCCATGGACGGCGAGATGGAGCGGCTGCGCGCCCGCTGGCAGTCGGCTGCCCCCGCCGGCACCGCCGGGACGCCGGCCGAGGAGCGGTACGCCGAGGGCACCGCCTTCGCCGAGATGTACATCCCCCGCCTCGGCGCCGGCTGGCGCAAGCCCCTCCTGGAGGGCACCGCCCCCGGCGTCCTCAAGCGGGGCCTCGGCCACTACGCGTCCAGCGCCCCCCTCGGCGGCACCGGCAACTTCGCCGTCGCCGGCCACCGGCGCACGTACGGGGACCCCTTCAAGGACTTCCCGCTGCTGCGCCCCGGCGACCGGGTGCTGATCAAGGACGCCCGCACCTGGTACACGTACCGGATCACGAACCGGCCCCTGCGGACCCTGCCCACCGACGTCGCGGTCCTCGACGCCGTCCCCGCGAAGTCGGGCTTCACCGCCCCCGGCCGCTACCTCACCCTCACGACCTGCGAGCCGGAGTGGGGCCACAGCCACCGTCTCGTCGTCTGGGCCGAACTGACCGAGACCCGTTCCACGGGACACCTCAGCCCGTAATCTGGTGCGGTACACGGAACGGAAGGGACGGCATGTACGGCTGGATCTGGCGCCATCTGCCGGGAAACGCGTGGGTTCGCGCGCTGATTTCCCTGGTCCTGGTCCTCGCGGTGGTCTTCGTGCTTTTCCAGTACGTCTTCCCCTGGGCCGAGCCCCTCCTTCCGTTCAACGATGTGACCGTCGACGAGGGATCGGGGACCCGGTGAGCGCGCGCATTCTGGTCGTGGACAACTACGACAGCTTTGTTTTCAACCTGGTCCAGTACCTGTACCAGCTGGGCGCCGAGTGCGAGGTGCTGCGCAACGACGAGGTCGAGCTGGCCCACGCGCAGGACGGCTTCGACGGCGTCCTCCTCTCCCCGGGCCCCGGCACCCCCGAGGAGGCCGGCGTCTGCGTCGACATGGTCCGCCACTGCGCCGGCACGGGCGTCCCGGTCTTCGGCGTCTGCCTCGGCATGCAGTCCATGGCCGTCGCGTACGGCGGTGTGGTCGGCCGGGCGCCCGAGCTGCTGCACGGCAAGACCTCCCCGGTCACCCACGAGGGCAAGGGCGTCTTCCGGGGCCTCCCCTCGCCCTTCACGGCCACCCGCTACCACTCGCTCGCGGCCGAGCCGATGACCCTCCCCGACGTCCTGGAGGTCACCGCCCGGACCGAGGACGGGATCATCATGGGCCTGCGGCACCGCGAGCACCTGGTCGAGGGCGTGCAGTTCCACCCCGAGTCCGTGCTCACCGAGTACGGCCACCGGATGCTCGCCAACTGGCTCACCGACTGCGGCGACAAGGGCGCCGTCGAGCGGTCCGCCGGGCTCGCCCCGGTGGTGGGCAAGGCACTCGCGTGACCGCCGTCGCGCCGCCCGCGCCCACCGGGGGCCGGGCCGCGCGGCGCAGGGCAGCACAGGAGGCCGCCAAGCGCGAGCGCCGCAGGCGCCGCGGCGGCCCCCTGGTGATCGCGAGCCGCGTGGCCGGGGAGCTCTTCATCACCCTCGGCGTCCTCATGCTGCTCTTCGTCACCTACCAGCTCTGGTACACGAACGTGCTGGCCGGCCGGGAGACCGACGGAGCCACCCGGCACCTGGAGCGGAACTGGGCGGCGGCGCCGCCGGCGCCCGGTCCCACCGCCTTCGAGCCCGGCGAGGGCTTCGCGATCATGTACATCCCGAAGCTGGACGTGAAGGTCCCCATCGCCGAGGGCATCAGCAAGCAGCGGGTCCTCGACCGCGGCATGGTCGGCCACTACGCGGAGGGTCAGCTGAAGACCGCGATGCCCGGAGACAAGCGGGGCAACTTCGCGGTCGCCGGCCACCGCAACACCCACGGCGAGCCGTTCCGGTACATCAACCGGCTCACCCCCGGCGACCCGATCGTGGTCGAGACCCGGGACGCGTACTTCACGTACGAGATGACCAGCATCCTCCCGCAGACCCCGCCGACCAACGTGTCCGTGATCGCGCCGGTCCCGACGGGCTCCGGGTTCACCGCACCCGGCCGCTACATCACGCTGACGACCTGCACCCCCGAGTTCACCAGCACCTACCGCATGATCGTCTGGGGCAGGATGGTCGACGAGCGGCCCCGCAGCCAGGGCGCGCCGCCCGCACTCGCGTAGGGGAAAGACGTTGTCACGAGGCCGCAGCCGCATCGCCGGCGCCCTGAGCCTGCTCGGCGAGCTGTTGATCACCGCCGGACTGGTCCTCGGGCTCTTCGTCGCGTACTCGCTGTGGTGGACCAACGTGCTGGCCGACCGCTCGGCCGCCGAGCGCGGCGACCAGATCCGCGAGGTGTGGCGGTCGGCGCCCCGCGCGGCCGGCCCCGGCGCCCTCGACACCCGCGACGGCATCGGCTTCCTCCACGTACCGGCCATGGGCGACGGCGAGGTGCTGGTCAAGCGCGGCACCTCGCCCGAGGTGCTCAACGACGGCGTCGCCGGCTACTACACGGAGCCGGTGAAGTCGGCGCTCCCGTGGGACAAGCAGGGCAACTTCACGCTCGCCGCCCACCGGGACGGCCACGGCGCCAAGTTCCACAACATCCACAAGCTGCGCACGGGCGACGCGGTCGTCTTCGAGACCCGGGACACCTGGTACGTCTACCGCGTCTACGCGGCGCTGCAGCAGACCTCGAAGTACAACACCGAGGTGCTGGCGCCCGTGCCCCGCCAGTCCGGCAAGGTCGTCCCCGGCCGGTACATCACGCTGACGACCTGCACGCCGGTCTACACCTCCAAGTACCGCTACATCGTCTGGGGCGAGCTCCAGCGGACGCAGAAGGTGGACGCGGACCGCACCCCGCCCGCGGAACTCCGCTGAGTCCTGCGGAGCCCTTGCGAGACCCGTGGTCCCGGAAGGAGCCCCTCCGGGACCGGTGGTCCCCGCAGGAAAGTGGAACTCCCCGCCGGCCGGGCCGACGGGGAGTCCCAGGAGTACCGCGGAGGGGCCTCAGCGGCCGCTGGAGAGCCCGCCGAAGAGGCCTCCGCCGTTGTTCCCGCCGTTGTTGTTCCCGCCCTGCTGCTGGCCGTCCCCGCCCATCGTGGTGACGTTGATCGCGGTGCCGCCGTCGACCGGCTGGCCGGCGCCCGGCTCCGTCGTCAGGATGCGCGCGTTCTCGTCCGAGGGACCGGACAGGACGGTGCCGAAGGTCAGGTTGTTCTGCTGGAGGATCACCCGGGCCTCGGCGACGGTCTTGCCGAACAGCTGCGGCACCGCCGTCTTCGCCGCGGCCTTGGCGACCTGGACGTTCACCGTCGAACCGGGCTGGACCTCCGAGCCGGCCTCCAGGCTCTGCTGGACGATCGTGTTCGGCGTCGCGGTCGAGTCGACCTCTTCCTTCGTACCGAGCTTGAGGTCGGCCTCCTCCAGGGCCTTGCGGGCCTCGGAGGGGGTCTTGCCCAGCAGGTCCGGGACGATCGACTTCTCGGCCTCCTTGGCCACCGTCAGGGTGACCTTGGTGCCGGTCTCGACCGAGGAGTCGCCCTTGGGGTCCTGGCTGATCACGGTGCCGGGCTTGCGGTCCGACTCCTCGTTCTTCCGGTCGACCGTGAAGCCCTTGTCGACCAGCTGCTTCTCGGCCTCGTTGAACGAGATGCCGGTCACGTCCGGGACCAGCACCTTCGGAGCGCCGGTGGAGATCACCACGTGGATGGTGGAGCCCTTCTCCACACTGGTGCCCTTGACCGGGTCCTGGCTGCAGACGAGGCCCTTGGCCTGGTCCTTGCAGGGCTCTTCCTTGTCCTTGACCACCTTCAGACCGGCGTTGTCCGCCCTGTTCTGGGCGTCGGTCAGGTTCAGGCCGACCAGCTGCGGGGCGCTGACGCCGTCGCCGCCGGTCTTGCTGAACAGCGAGCGGCCGATCAGGATCGCGCCGACCAGCACCAGGATCGCGGCCACTACCAGCAGGATCGTGGATGCGTTGCTCTTCTTCTGGCGGCGCCGGGCCGGACCGCGGTCGTCGTACCCGTGCGGGTCGTAGCCCCCGTCGCCGGGCGGCATGGGCGGCATCATCGACGTCTGGCCCGCGTCGGTCGCGCGCAGCGCCGTGGTGGGCTGGTCGGGGTAGCCGTAGCCGTTGTTCTCGTACCCGCCGTACCCGACTGCGCCCAGGGCGGCGGTCGCCGCGACCGGCTGGCCGTCGAGGCAGGCCTCGATGTCGGCCCGCATCTCGTCCGCGGACTGGTAGCGGTAGTCGGGGTCCTTGACCAGGGCCCGCAGGACGATGGCGTCCATCTCGGGCGTGATCTCGGGGTCGAAGTTGCTCGGTGGCTGGGGCTCTTCCCGCACGTGCTGGTACGCGACGGCCACGGGGGAGTCGCCGACGAACGGGGGCCGCACCGTCAGCAGCTCGTACAGCAGGCAGCCGGTGGAGTAGAGGTCGGACCGCGCATCGACCTGCTCGCCCTTGGCCTGCTCCGGGGAGAGGTACTGGGCGGTGCCGATGACGGCGGCCGTCTGCGTCATGGTCATGCCGGAGTCGCCCATGGCGCGGGCGATGCCGAAGTCCATGACCTTGACCTGGCCCGTGCGCGTCAGCATGACGTTCGCGGGCTTGATGTCGCGGTGGACGATGCCGGCGCGGTGGCTGTACTCCAGGGCCTGGAGGATGCCGACGGTCATCTCCAGGGTGCGCTCGGGCAGCAGCTTGCGGCCGGAGTGCAGCAGCTCACGCAGCGTGGACCCGTCGACGTACTCCATCACGATGTACGGGATGGAGATGTTGTCGACGTAGTCCTCGCCGGTGTCGTAGACCGCGACGATCGCCGGGTGGTTGAGCGAGGCGGCGGACTGGGCCTCCCGGCGGAACCGGGCCTGGAAGGACGGGTCGCGGGCGAGGTCGGCCCGCAGCGTCTTCACGGCCACGGTGCGGCCGAGCCGGGTGTCATGCGCGAGATACACCTCGGCCATGCCACCACGGCCGAGCACCGAGCCCAGCTCGTACCGGCCGCCGAGGCGACGCGGCTCTTCCATAGCTACTACCAGCCCTCTCCGTCAGTCCCGACCGCACCCGTGTGTGGTCCGGCGGTGTGCTGTTCGCGCAAAGGCTACCGGGCGCGGCTGAGTCCGAGGTCCGTGACCGCAGGCTGATACAGGACCGGTACCGACCCACCGGGCCGCACCGGTGGGTGATTTACGTCACTTCAGCCCCGGGGGCCCCGATCCGGGGCCCCCGCCGGGCTCAGCCCTGGCTCTTCAGCACCGCCTGCATGACCGCCTTGGCGATCGGCGCCGCCAGACCGCCGCCTGAAATGTCCTCGCGGGAGACGGCACCGGCGTCCTCGACCACGACGGCCACCGCGACCGGAGAGCCCTTGTCGGTCTTGGCGTACGAGATGAACCAGGCGTAGGGGCGCTTCTTGTTCTTCTCGCCGTGCTGCGCGGTACCCGTCTTGCCGCCGACCGTCACGCCGTCGATCGCCGCGTTGCGGCCGGTGCCGTTCTCGACGACGTTGACCATCATCTCCTGGACCTTCTGGGCGTTCTCGGCCGAGAGGGGACGGCTCATCTCCTCCGGCTCGGTCTGCTCCAGCACGTCCAGGCCCGGGGCGGTCAGCTGGTCGACCATGTACGGCTTCATCAGCTTGCCGTCGTTGGCCACGGCGGCGGCCACCATCGCCATCTGCAGCGGGGTCGCGGCGGTGTTGAACTGGCCGATCGAGGACTGCGCGTTGCCGTCGCGGCTCATCGTCTTGTCGTAGACGCTCGCGTAGGCGCGGACCGGGGTGTCGATCTTGCCGTTGTTGAAGCCGAACTTCTCCGCCGTCTCCACCATCTTGTCGCGGGTGACCTTGTCGCCCATGTTCGCGAAGACGGAGTTGCAGGAGACCTTCAGCGCGTCGTTCAGGCTGGCCTTCTCGCAGCCGGAGGCGTGGTTGACCATCGGCGTGCGGGTGCCGGGGAGGATGTACGGCTCGGGGGTGTCCGTCGGGGCGTTGATGTCGGAGACGACACCGTGCTCCAGGGCCGCCGCGGCGGTCACCACCTTGAAGGTCGAGCCGGGCGGGTAGGTCTCCCGCAGCGCGCGGTTGACCAGCGCCTTGTCCGGGCTGTCCTTCAGCGCGACCCAGGCCTTCTCGTCCTTCTTCGAGTTGCCCGCGAAGCTGGAGGGGTCGTACGAGGGGGTGCTGACCAGCGCCAGGATCGCGCCGGTCCGCGGGTCGATGGCCGCGACCGCGCCCTTGTTGTCGCCCAGGCCCTTGTACGCGGCCACCTGGGCGGCGCGGTTGAGGGTGGTGACGACGTTGCCGCCCTGCTTCTTCTCCCCGGTGAACATGCCGATCGTACGGTCGAAGAAGAGCCGGTCGTCGTTGCCCGTGAGGATGCCGTCCTCCAGGGCCTCCAGCTGCGTCGAGCCGAAGGCCTGGGAGGCGAAGCCGGTGACGGGCGCCCACATGGGCCCGTCGATGTAGGTGCGCTTGTACTTGTAGTCGCTGCCGTCGGTGACCGCGGAGCCGGTGATCGCCTTGTCGCCGACGATGATGTTGCCGCGCTCCGAGGCGTACTGGGCGATCTGGACCCGGCGGTTCTCCTTGCGGGTCGCCAGTTCCTCGGCCTTGACGTACTGCAGCCAGTTGGCGCGCAGCAGCAGGGCGAGGACCAGCAGACCGCAGAAGATCGCGATGCGGCGCAGGGGCTTGTTCACGAGGGCCGCACCACCTGGGTCAGCTCGGAGTCGGGGGAGGCGGCCGGAGCCGGGGCCGGACGGCGCGCGGTGTCGCTGATCCGGATCAGGATGCCGATGAGGGCCCAGTTCGCGAGGACGGAGGAACCGCCGGACGCGAGGAAGGGCATCGTCATGCCGGTGAGGGGGATCAGCCCCATCACACCGCCGGCGACGACGAACACCTGGAGGGCGAAGGCGCCGGAGAGGCCGATCGCGAACAGCTTGCCGAAGGGGTCGCGGGCCGCCAGGGCGGTGCGCGCACCGCGCTCGATGACCAGGCCGTAGAGCAGCAGGATGGCCATGACCCCGGAGAGGCCGAGCTCCTCGCCGACGGTGGAGAAGATGAAGTCGGAGTTGGCGGCGAAGCCGATGAGGTCGGAGTTGCCCTGGCCCCAGCCGGCGCCGAGGACCCCGCCCGAGCCGTAGCTCATGATCGACTGGGCGATCTGCTCACAGGCGCCCGCGTCGGCGCCGTTGCGCTCCCAGCAGCCGAAGGGGTCCGTCCAGGCCGCGACGCGGGCCCCGACGTGGCTGGAGAATCCGGCGACCACCACGGCACCGCCGACGGACATCAGCAGGCCGATGACGATCCAGCTGGTTCGCTCGGTGGCCACGTACAGCATGATCACGAACATGCCGAAGAACAGCAGCGAGGTGCCGAGGTCGTTCTCGAAGATCAGGATGAGCAGGCTCATCGCCCAGATCATCAGGATCGGTCCGAGGTCGCGGCCGCGCGGCAGGTAGAGGCCCATGAAGCGGCGCGAGGCGAGTGCCAGCGCGTCCCGCTTGACCATCAGGTAGCCGGCGAAGAAGACCGCCAGGACGATCTTCGCGAACTCACCGGGCTGGATGGAGAACCCGCCGACCCGGATCCAGATCTTGGCGCCGAACACGTCCGCGCCGAGGCCCGGGATGATCGGCAGGATGAGCAGCACCAGCGCCGCGGCCATGGAGATGTACGTGTACCGCTGCAGCGTGCGGTGGTCCTTCAGGACCAGCAGCACGGCCGCGAACAGGGCGATGCCCATGGCGGTGTAGATCATCTGGTTCGGCGAGGACGGCGTGAACACGCCGTACAGCGCCTTGGCGCGGTTCTGCAGGCGCTCCGACTGGTCCAGACGCCAGATCAGGACCAGGCCGAGACCGTTGAGCAGGATGCCCAGGGGCAGCAGCAGCGGGTCGGCGTACTTGGCGAAGCGCCGTACGACGAGGTGCGCGATCCCCGCGACGACCGCGAGGGCCAGCCCGTAGACGAACATGCCCGGGGGCAGCTTGCCGTCGATGGCCAGGCCCACGTTGGCGTAGGCGAAGATCGGGATGACCACGGCGAAGCCGAGCAGCACGAGCTCGGTGTTGCGCCGGCTCGGCAGCTCGATGGCCCCGATGGTGGTCGTGTTGGTGACAACGCTCATGGTGTGGCAGGCCCCCTGCGCCCGCTTGCTGCTACTGCTTGCCGCACTGGCCGACCAGCTTCTGCTCTTCCTCGCTGAGGCTGGGACCCGGTGACGGCGTCGGCTGCTTCTGGGCCTGCGTGCCGGTGTCGCCGGTCTTCGGCTTGGCGGAGGCCTCGGCCTTGGCCCGCTCCTCCGCCTTCTTGCACGCGGAGGCCTGGACGGCCAGCTTCTCGATCTTCTCGGCGGCGCTGTCGCGGCCGCCCTCGCTGATCGTGGCCTGGACCTGCTTGCGCTGGAACTCGGGCAGGTACTTGAGTTCGATCTCGGGGTGGTCCTTGTCGACCTTCGAGAGCTTGATCCAGGCCAGGTCCTGGCTGATCCCGCGGTACAGCGCCACGTGGTCGTCCTTGACCCCCACGTAGTACTGGGTCTGCGTCCAGCGCCAGCCGCCGTAGAGGCCGCCGCCGATCACGCCCAGCGCGAGCAGCAGGAAGAAGGACCTCTTGAGCCACTTCCGCCCGGTGCGGGGCTTGAACTCGTCCACGTAGTCGTCGGGGTCGCCGAACTCGCCGTACGAGCCGTACGCCTCCGGAGCCGCCCCGTAGGACGGCGCCGGGCCCGACCCGGGCGGGCCGAAGCTGCCCGGCGGCGGGGGAGCCTGGCGGCCGAGCCCCGCGGCACGGCCGGCCGGCGTCTGCATCGCGCCGCCGTCGAAGAGCTGGTGCTGCGTCTCGGCGACCGCGCCGACGACGACCGGGTTCTCGTTGAGCTGGCCGGCCAGGGTGTCGCCGTTGTCGTTGTCCAGGACGTCCGCGACGATGCAGGTGATGTTGTCGGGGCCGCCGCCGCGCAGCGCGAGCTGGATCAGCTCGTGCACGGTCTCCTGGGGGCCGTGGTAGCCGGCGAGGGTCTCCTCCAGCGTCTGGTGGGAGACGACGCCGGACAGGCCGTCGGAGCAGATGAGGTAGCGGTCGCCGACGCGGACCTCGCGGATCGAGAGGTCGGGCTCGACGTGCTCGCCACTGCCCAGCGCGCGCATCAGCAGGGAGCGCTGCGGGTGGGTGGTGGCCTCTTCCTCGGTGATCCGGCCCTCGTCGACCAGCCGCTGTACCCAGGTGTGGTCCTGGGTGATCTGGGTCAGGACGCCGTCGCGCAGCAGGTACGCGCGGCTGTCGCCGACGTGCACGAGTCCGAGCCGCTGGCCGGTCCACAGCAGGGCGGTGAGCGTGGTGCCCATGCCCTCCAGCTGCGGGTCCTCCTCGACCATCACGCGGAGCTGGTCGTTGGCGCGCTGCACGGCGGTGCCGAGCGCGGTGAGGATGTCGGAGCCGGGCACGTCGTCGTCGAGCTGCACGAGCGAGGAGATCACCTCGGAGCTGGCGACCTCGCCGGCGGCCTGGCCGCCCATGCCGTCGGCGACCGCGAGCAGGCGCGGGCCGGCGTAACCGGAGTCCTCGTTGCCTTCCCGGATCATGCCCTTGTGCGATCCGGCGGCGAACCGCAGGGACAGACTCATGCGCACCTGCCCTGTCGACAAGCCTTCCGGGTACAACCGGTCTCGAGCCACACTGCCCACCCTCCGGTCGGGAGCGCGCTCGGGTCCGCTGTCGGGACCGCCGCGGCTCGCTCGCTCCGCTCGCTCATTCTCGTACTACTTCCGCAGCTCGATGACGGTCTTGCCGATGCGGATCGGGGCGCCCAGCGGAATGGGTGTCGCGACGGTGAGCCGGGCCCGGTCGAGATACGTGCCGTTGGTGGACCCGAGGTCCTCGACGATCCAGTTGCCGTCGCGGTCGGGGTAGATCCTGGCATGCCGGCTCGACGCGTAGTCGTCGTCCAGCACGATCGTCGAGTCGTGGGCGCGGCCCAGCGTGATCGTCTGTCCCTGGAGCGCGACCGTGGTGCCGGTCAGGGTGCCCTCGGAGACCACCAGCTTGGTGGGGGCGTTACGGCGCTGGCGCTGCTGCGGGGGCTGCGCCTGGCGGCCGCCCTGCTGCTGCGGCGGCCTCGTGTCCGCGCCGCGGCGGGAGCCGCGCTGGGTGACCCGCGTACCGAACAGGTCGCTGCGGATGACCTGGACGGCCACGATGACGAACAGCCACAGAACGGCCAGGAAACCCAACCGCATGACCGTCAGGGTCAGCTCTGACATTGCCCCCGCTTCACCCTTCGGCTTGCCGGTAAATGATGGTGGTGCTGCCCACGACGATCCGCGAGCCGTCGCGGAGCGTAGCGCGGGTGGTGTGCTGCCCGTCCACCACGATGCCGTTGGTGGACCCGAGATCCTGGATCGTCGAGGGCGTTCCGGTCCGGATCTCACAGTGCCGGCGGGATACGCCGGGGTCGTCGATCCGCACGTCGGCTTCGGTGCTGCGGCCCAGCACCAGCGTCGGGCGGGAGATCTGATGGCGGGTGCCGTTGATCTCGATCCAGCGGCGGGTCTGGCCGCCGCCGGTCACGGGCGCGGGACCGGCGGGCGGTCCCGGGCGCCGCGGCGTCGCGCCGGGAGGCGGCGAGCTGGGCATGGGCGGGGGGCCCGCGGGGGCGCCGCCGGCGGGCGGGTAGCCGTACCCGCCCTGGGGCGGGCCGGCCTGGCCGCGGTCCGGCTGGGCCTGCGAGGTGCTGGAGGCGAGCGTGCGGCTGCGGACCCGGTACAGGCCGGTGTCCAGGTCGTCGGCCTTCTCCAGGTGCACCTTGATCGGGCCCATGAAGCTGTAGCGCTGCTGCTTGGCGTAGTCGCGGACCAGGCCCGCGAGCTCGTCGCCGAGCTGTCCGGAGTACGGGCTCAGGCGCTCGTAGTCGCCGGCGCTCAGCTCCACGATGAAGTCGTTGGGGACGACGGTCCGCTCGCGGTTCCAGATGGTCGCGTTGTTGTCGCACTCGCGCTGCAGCGCGCCCGCGATCTCGACCGGCTGGACCTCCGACTTGAAGACCTTGGCGAAGGTGCCGTTCACCAGACCTTCGAGCCGCTGCTCAAACCGCTTCAGGACTCCCATGGGGCACCTCCTCCGTCGTTGTCGCCCTGTACTGCTTACTGATCGTATCCACGCGTAGGGAAATCGGCTGGTTCCCCTTCTCCGCTCCACCGGCGAGTGTTGGTACTCACAAGGGATCGTAGAGGCGCCCCGGGGACAGTGTCCCGTACCCGGGGAGGACTGCGGCGGGGAGGACCCCGGGGGCCGGATCGGGGGTCCGGGGAAAGCGATGTGAATCCACCCCCTCCGACGTGCTAATGTTCCGGTGTCGCCAAGGGAACGGCCCGAAAGGGAAGGCCCCAAGGTAGCTACTCGGGCGAGTGGCGGAACGGCAGACGCGCTGGCTTCAGGTGCCAGTGTCCTTCGGGACGTGGGGGTTCAAATCCCCCCTCGCCCACCGAGTGGAAGCCCCTCGGACCTCACGGTCCGGGGGGCTTCTTCGTGTCCGCGGCGCGGTGTTGGGACGGCCTCCGTCCCGGGGGTCCGCGCAGGGGGGCGGCTCCGTGCCGGCAGGGCTTTCGCGTCGGACGGCTTTCGCGTCGGACGACTTTCGTCGGGCGGCGCGAACGACGAAAGAGAGCGGCGGCCGGTGCCGGCCGGTGCCTAGGGTCGGAGCGTGGATGTGACTTCGCTGCTGAGGGACGGCTGGACCTGGCTGAAGGGGCCGGACCCGTGGCCGCGGCGCCGGATCGCCGGCGAGTGCGTGCTCGCCGGGGTGTTCGGGCTGATGGCGGCCGGCGTCCAGGACATCGTCGAGGGCTCCAACGCCCAGGCGGCGGCCGTGGGCGTCGGTGTGGCGTTGCTCTCGTTGCTGCGGCGCAGGCTGCCCGCGGGTGTGCTGGTCGTCTCGTCGGCACTGGCCGGCTGGGCGGTGGGGATGGCCCCGCTCACGATCCTCGCGGGCTGGACCGCGGGCCGTCGGATCGTCGGGGTCGGGCGGGCGCTGGGCGCGTTCACCCTCGCCTTCGTGCTGAGCCTCGCGGTGGGCCTGGCCGCCGAGGGCCCGCAGCTGCGGCCCCTGCCGCTCATCTTCTTCTCCACGCTGATGTACGTGGCGACGACCGTCGTACCCGGTCTCGCGAGCCGGTACTGGAACCAGCGCCGGACCCTGCTGCACGCGATGCAGGAGCGGAACGCCCAGCTGCTGCGCGAGCGGGAGATGGTGGCCGGGCAGGCGCGGCTGCGGGAGCGGCAGCGGATCGCCCAGGACATGCACGACAGTCTCGGGCACCAGCTGGCACTGATCTCCGTGCACACCGGTGCGCTGGAGGTGGACCCGGCCCTGACGGACCGGCAGCGCGAGGCGGTGGGGGTGCTGCGGCAGGCCTCGGTGACCGCGATGCACGAACTCCGGTCGGTGGTCGGGATCCTGCGGGACGGCGTCGAGGCGCCGGCGGGTCCCGACGAGGCCCAGCCCGGGCGCGGGGTGGCCGGGATCGCGGGCGTGGTGGAGGCCGCACGGGCCGCCGGGACGGACGTACGGCTGCGCACGGCCGGTACGGCCCGGCCGCTGGCCGCGGCCAGCGACCACGCGGCGTACCGGATCGTGCAGGAGGCGCTGACCAACGCGTACAAGCACGCGCCGGGGGCGCCGATCACCGTCGAGCTGCGGTACGAGGACGACTCCCTGGTCGTCGAGGTCGCCAACGGGCCGGCGCCCGGGCCCGGGGCCGGCGAGGTGGTCAGCGGCGGGCAGGGGCTGACCGGGCTGCGCGAGCGGGCCCGGCTGGTCGGCGGGATGGTGCACGCGGGGGCCGCGGCGGACGGCGGCTTCCGGGTCGCCGGGGTGCTGCCCTACGGGCCCGAGCAGGCGGGTACCGCGACGCTCCCGGCGCTGGACGCGGCCGACGACTTCGGGCAGCAGGCACGGCCGGCCCCCTTCCGGGCCGACGGGGTGCCGGTGGACTGGAGTGCGGTGGACCGCGAGCTGATGAGCCGGTCGACCGGCCGGGGCGGGTTCGTGCTGGGCTGCGGGATCGCGGTCGGGGCGCTCGTGCTGCTGCTGCTCGCGCTGGGCGGGCTGGCCTTCGTGATGATCGGCTCGGTGAACGAGGCCATGATCGACCGTGCCCAGTACGAGTCCGTGCGGGTCGGCCAGTCCGAGCGGGAGGTGCGGTCCGCGCTGCCCTCCGGTGACAGCATGCTGACCAGCGGCCTGGAGTCCTCGGGGCCGCCCCGGCCCGCGGGAACCGAGTGCCTGGTCCTGCTGTCCTCCGAGGAGTCCGGGGGCCTGGCCGAGGAACCGGTGTTCCGGTTCTGCTTCAGGGACGGCAGGCTCGTCGAGAAGACGTCGTACAACGCCAAGCGGTAGGAGTCAGGAGTGACCATCCGGATCGTGATCGCCGATGACGAGCCGCTGATCCGGGCCGGGATCAGGATGATCCTCACCTCGGACCCGGCCATCGAGGTGGTCGCCGAGGCGGCGAACGGGCGCGAGGCGGTGGAGCTGGCGCGCTCCCACCAGCCGGACGTGGTGCTGCTCGACATCCAGATGCCGGTGATGGACGGGCTGACGGCGCTGGGCGAGCTGCGGCGGGCGGTGCCGTCGGCGCGCTCGCTGATCCTCACGACCTTCGGGGAGAAGGACAACGTGCTGCGGGCGCTGGGCGAGGGCGGGGCGGGGTTCCTGCTCAAAGACTCGGCTCCGGCGGAGCTGATCGGCGCGGTACGGGCGGCCGCCGCGGGGGACGCGTACCTCTCGCCCGGTGCCACCCGGCACGTGGTGGACCAGCTGGCGGCCGGTCAGGCGTCCGGACGGGCCGCGGCGCGGGTCGGGGAGGCGCGGCGGCGGGTCGCGGAGCTGAGCGAGCGGGAGCGCGGGGTGCTGGCGCTGCTGGGCGAGGGGCTGTCGAACGCGGAGGCGGGGCGGCGGTTGCACATGAGCGAGGCGACCGTGAAGACGTACGTGAGCCGGATCCTGGCGAAGCTGGAGTGCGAGAACCGGGTGCAGGCGGCGCTGCTGGCCCGGGACGCGGGGCTTTAGGGGGCGGAGGGGCCGGTCGGGCCGGGGTGCTCGGGGTGTTCCAAGGCGCTCGTGGGCGCGCGGGGGTGCTCCGGGGTGCTCTTGTGGGTGACGGGGTTCTCCCCATGGGCCGGGCCGTCCACAGGGGGAGACGGGTGTTCTCGGGCGGCTGTACGGTCTGTCGCTATTGATGTTGGTGCCGGCGCGGGGCGCGGCGTGTGAGCGGGGGGCAGCGATGACGGAGCAGCGGATTCCGGTGGTGGCCGGGTTCGGTCCGCGGGAGGCGCACGGGTCTCCTCGGGACGAGGGGAGGGCGCTGCGGGCGCGGGTGCCGCGGTCGGCGCACGCCCGGCGGGTGCCGGTCGAGGGCCGGCCGGACGCGGTGCGGGCCGTGGAGGAGTCCAACCAGGGCCGGGTGCCGGAGCTGACGCCGATACGGGTCGGGCGGATGGCGGCCTCTCCCTTCGCCTTCCTGCGGGGCGCCGCCGGGCTGATGGCCCACGACCTGGAGGGCTCGCCGGTCACCGGGATCGGGACGCAGATCTGCGGCGACGCGCACGCGGCCAACTTCGGCCTGTACGGGGACGCCCGCGGGCGGCTGGTGATCGACCTCAACGACTTCGACGAGACAGTGTTCGGGCCCTGGGAGTGGGACCTGAAGCGGCTCGCCACCTCCCTGGTGCTGGCCGGGCGGGTGTCGGGTGCCGGGGAGGACGTGTGCCTGGCGGCGGCGCGGGACGCGGTGGGCGCGTACCGCCGCACGATGCGGCTGCTGGCGAAGCTCCCGGCGCTGGACGCGTGGAACGCGATCGCCGACGAGGAGCTGGTCTCGCACACCGACGCCCGGGACCTGCTGGGCACGCTGGAGCGGGTCTCGGAGAAGGCCAGGAACAACACCAGTGCCCGGTTCGCGGCGAAGGCCACCGAGGCGACGCCCGACGGCGGGCGCCGGTTCGTGGACGCGCTGCCCGTGCTGCGGCGGGTGGGGGACGGGGAGGCGGCCGCGGTGGCCGCGGCGCTGGGCGAGTACCTGGCCACGCTCCAGGAGGACCGCCTGCCGCTCCTGGCCCGGTACGCCATCCACGACGTGGCCTTCCGGGTGGTGGGCACCGGCAGCGTGGGCACGCGGTCGTACGTGGTGCTGCTGCTGGACCACCGCGGCGAGCCGCTGGTGCTCCAGGTCAAGGAGGCCAGGCCCTCGGTGCTGATACCGCACCTGCGGGCCGTCGGCTTCCCGGTGCCGCAGGAGGAGCACGAGGGGCGCCGGGTGGTGGCCGGGCAGAAGCGGATGCAGGTGGTGAGCGACATCCTGCTCGGCTGGACCACGGTCGAGGGCCGGCCGTTCCAGGTCCGCCAGTTCCGCAACCGCAAGGGCAGCGTCGACCCGGCCGCGCTCTCGCCCGAGCAGCTCGACGACTACGGGCGGATGACCGGGGCACTGCTGGCGCGGGCGCACGCGCACAGCGCGGACCCGCGGGTGATCGCCGGGTACTGCGGGAAGAACGAGGAGCTGGACGAGGCGATCGGAGCCTTCTCGGTGGCCTACGCCGACCGGACCGAGGCGGACCACGCCGATCTGGTCGCCGCGGTGCGGTCGGGCCGGATCGCGGCCGAGGAGGGGGTGTGAGGCGGCCGGAGCGGGGGTGCGGGTTCCCGGGGCCGGGGTGTGGGTTGCCGGGGCGCGCGACCAGGGCCTCCGGATCGGGACGGTGTGATCCTCGCCGCCCCTGCCGCGTCCGGCGGGGCATAGGCTGAGCGGGTGAGCCAGGAGATTCCGGAAGACGAGCGGCCCGAGGCGCGGCTGGAGCGGGCCGTGCGCGCCGCCGAGCAGGCGCTGATCGAGTTCGAGATCGCGGTGGAGACGTTCCGGGTGGAGGTCGAGAACTTCTCCCGGCTGCACCACCAGAAGCTCGGCCCGATGTACACGCGGCTCGACGAGCTCGACGCGCTGATCGCGGAGGCGCGGGCGGCGCGCACCGGGGACCCCGAGGACCTGCGCCGGGCGCAGGAGGCGCGGGCCCTGGTGATGCCGATGCCCGGCGTGGAGGAGCTGTTCCACGACTGGCTGGGCTCGGACGGGATCGACGACGACGCCGGTGCCATGCTCACGGAGCGGCCGGTGCGGCCGCCGGAGCGGGTGCGGCCCACCGAGGAGGTCCGCAAGCTCTACCGCGAGCTGGTCAGGCAGGCCCACCCCGACCTGGCGCAGGACGAGTCGGAGCGGGCGCGCCGGGACGCGTTCATCGCCCGGGTCAACGCGGCCTACGGGCGCGGGGACGCGGCGCTGCTGCGGGAGCTCGCCGAGGAGTGGGCGGCCGGCCCGGAGCCCGAGGGCATCCGGCCGACCGAGACCGAGGAGCTGTACGCGCGGCTGGAGTGGCTGGCGCAGCGCAAGGAGCTGCTCACGACCGTGGCCGCCGAGCTGGAGGAGAGCGCCATCGGAGCGATGCTGCGGATGGCCCCGGACGACCCGGACCGGCTGCTGGACGAGATCGCCGAGCAGCTGCTGGCCCAGGTCGCGGAGCGCGAGTCCGAGCTGGCCGGGCTCGTCGGTTAGGTTCGGGGAAGACCCGCAACGAGAGAAGGCGCTATGAATTTCGGTCTCCCCTCGGTGGCTGCCGCCGAGGTGCCCGCCGACGGTTTCGTCCTGGACGTCCGTGAGGACGACGAGTGGGCGGCCGGCCACGTGGAGGGCGCGCTGCACATTCCGATGAGCGGCTTCGTCGCGCGCTTCGGCGAGCTGACCGAGGCCGTCGCGGACGGCCGCCGGGTCCACGTGGTGTGCCGTGTCGGCGGCCGCTCGGCGCAGGTCACCCAGTACCTGCTCCAGCACGAGATCGACGCGGTGAACGTGGACGGCGGCATGCTCGCCTGGGACGGCGCCGGCCGTCCCATGACCACGGACACCGGCACCGCCGCGTTCGTCCTCTGACGTCCTGACGTCCTTGGGGCCTGACGTCCGGATGCCTTGAGGGCCCCGGCGGCTCAGCCGAGGGGGTGGGCGGCCAGCAGGTCGCCCAGGGCCTCCTCGTGGGCCGCCGCCGGGCCCAGAGAGAGTTCCAGCTGCTTGGCCCAGGCGTGGTAGCGGTGGAGCGGGTAGTCGGTGTCCGCGCCGAAGCCGCCGTGCAGGTGCTGCGCGGTCTGGACGACGCGGCGTACGCCCTCCGAGGCCCAGATCTTGGCCACCGCGACGTCCCCGGCCGTGGGCAGCGGGCCACCCGAGCCGCTGTCCAGCCGCCAGGCGGCCTGCCAGAGGGTGACCTCCATGGCGCGCAGGTCGATGTAGCGGTCGGCGGTCTGGACGGCGACGGCCTGGAACGTCGCCACGGGGTGCCCGAACTGCTCCCGCTTGCCGGTGTAGGCGCTGGTCATGCCCAGCACGCCCTCGCCGAGGCCCAGCGCGAGGGCGCAGGTGCCGGTGGCCAGCAGGTGGCGCAGCCGGTCCCAGGCGCCGGGTGCCTCGATGAGGTGGGTGGCGGGGACCCGTACGCCGTCCAGGGTCAGTTCGGCCATGCGCTCGCCGCTGGTGGAGAACTGGTCGGCCAGGGACAGGCCCTCGGTGGCCCGGGGGACCAGCGCGATCAGGGGGTCTCCCTCACCGGAGTGCGCGGGGACGGCGATCAGGTCGGCGCCGTGCGCCCAGGGCACCGCGGTCTGCGTGCCGTCCAGCAGCCAGTCGGTGCCGTCGCGGCGGGCGGTGACGGCGAGTTCGGCGGGGTCGTGGCCGGTACGGCCGTTGGCGGCCGCGGTGAGCACCAGCTCCCCGCTGCCCGCCCGGGGCAGCAGTCCGGTCAGCTCGGGACCGCCGTGCTCCCCGAGCACCATGGCGGTCGCGCAGTGCTCCAGCAGCGGCACCCGCGCGAGCACCTTCGCGGACTCGCGCAGCACCAGGCAGAGCGCGATGGCGTCGAGGCCGGCCCCGCCGTGTTCGGGTGCCAGCACCAGGCCGAGCAGGTCCGACTGCGCCAGCCTGGCCCACAGCACGCGGTCGAAGTCGTCGGCCACCGCGCCCGGCGAGAGCGCGGGGCTGGGCACACTGTCGGGCGCGACGTCGGCGAAGACGGCCCGGGCCGCCTCGACGGCGGCCTGCTGCTCCTCGGTGAAGGTGAAGTCCACTGCCAGTCCTCCCGCGCACACCGGAACGTGCTCTATCTGACGGTGCGTCAAGATAGAACACGTTCCTGGAAAAGCACAGACCGGCAACTGCCCGGAGGGGCCGCGTCAGCGGTCGAAGTCGAGCTCCACCTCGTCGGTGGCCGGATGGGACTGGCAGGCCAGGACGAAGCCCGCCTCCGTCTCCTCCTCCTCAAGCGCGAAGTTGCGGTCCATCCGCACCTCGCCCTTGACCACGAAGGCCCGGCAGGTGCCGCACACGCCGCCCTTGCAGGCGTACGGCGCGTCCGCGCGGTTGCGCAGCACCGCGTCCAGCAGCGTCTCGCCCTCCTGGACCGGCCAGGTGCCCGACCGGCCGTCCAGCTTCGCCGTCACCCGGCTGTGCGACGGCGCGCCCGTCCGGACCACCGGCGGCTTCGGGCCCTCCGCGTCCGCGACGTGGAAGATCTCCTCGTGGATCCGGGACCGGTCCACCCCGAGGGCGCGGAGCGCCTGCTCGGCGCCCTGCACCAGCCCGAACGGTCCGCACAGGAACCAGCCCGCCACCTCGTCCACCGGCAGCAGCGCGGGCAGCAGCCCGGTCAGCCGCTCCTGGTCGAGGCGCCCGGAGGCCAGGCCCGCCTCGTGCTCCTCGCGCGAGAGGACCGTCACCAGCTGGAAGCGGTCGGGGTAGCGGTCCTTGAGGTCCGCCACCTCGTCCAGGAACATCGTCGACGCCGCCGTGCGGTCGCTGCGCACCAGGCAGAACCGGGCGTCCGCCCGCTCCGCCAGGAGCGTGGCCGCGATCGACAGCACCGGGGTGATCCCGCTGCCGCCGACCACCGCGGCGTAGTGCCCGGCGGCCGGCTCCAGGACGAAGCGGCCGGCCGGGGTCATCACGTCCAGCACGTCGCCCGCGGCGATCTCCTTGTGCGCGTACGTGGAGAACTCGCCGCCCTCCACCAGGCGCACGCCGACCGTCAGCCGCGCCGGGCCCTCGCCCCGGGGCGCGGGCGAGCAGATCGAGTACGTCCTGCGCACCTCGGTGCCGTCCTGCGCGGTCCGGCGCATCGTCAGGTGCTGGCCGGGCGCGTGCCGGTACTGCTCGCGCAGCTCCTCCGGCACCTCCAGGGTCAGCGCCACCGAGTCGTCGGTGAGCCGCTCGACCGCCGCCACCTTCAGCGGGTGGAACGCGCCGTGGCGGGATGCGGCCATCTACAGCTCCTTGAAGTGGTCGAACGGTTCGCGGCACGAGACGCAGCGCCGCAGTGCCTTGCACGCGGTGGACGAGAAGCGGCTCAGCAGCTCGGTGTCCGTGGACCCGCAGTGCGGACAGCGCACCGACAGGGTCAGCGGGACCGGCCCCTCGGCCGCGTGCGGCCGCGGCGGGGCGATGCCGAACTCGGCGAGCTTGCGGCGCCCTTCGGCGCTGATGTCGTCCGTGGACCAGGCCGGTGCCAGCACCGTGCGCACCGAGACCTCGGGGATGCCGTGGTCCCGCAGCACCCGCTCGATGTCGGCCGACATGGCCTCGACGGCCGGGCAGCCGGTGTACGTGGGGGTCAGGTCGACCTCCGCCGCGCCGCTCTCCAGCACCCGCACGCCGCGCAGCACGCCCAGCTCGGCGAGCGTGAGGACGGGCAGCTCGGGGTCGGGGACGGAGCCGGCCAGCGCGGCCAGCTCCTCCTCCAGGCGGGTGGGCGTGGTCACCACGTCGCCCCCGGGTGGCTGCGGTGCAGGTGCTGCATCTCGGCGAGCATCCGGCCGAACGACTCGGTGTGCAGGCCCTGGCGGCCCGCGCCGGCCGTCCACGCGCCCGTGCGCGGCCCCTCGGGCAGCGTGAGCGTGGCCCGCTCCAGCACCGCGCCGACCGCGGCGAGCCAGGCGGCCTCCAGGGCCGCCCAGTCCACGTCGAGGCCCTCGACCGGCTGGAACATCTCGCCCGTGAACCGCCACAGGGCGTCCAGGGCCCGCCGGATCCGGGCGCGGCTCTCGTCGGTGCCGTCGCCCAGCCGCAGCGTCCACTGCGTGGCGTGGTCGCGGTGGTACTCGGTCTCCTTCACGGCCTTGGCCGCGAGCGGGGCGAACCCGCCGTCCCCGGCCGCCAGCGCCGCGTACAGCAGGTGCTGGTACGTGGAGAAGTACAGCTGGCGGGCGATGGTGTGGGCGAAGTCGCCGTTGGGCTGCTCGACGAGCTGGAGGTTGGTGAACTCCCGCTCCTCGCGCAGGTACGCCAGCTCGTCCTCGTCACCGGCCATGGAGAGCAGCACGCGGGCCTGGCCGAGCAGGTCGAGCGCGATGTTCGCCAGCGCCACCTCCTCCTCCAGGACCGGGGCGTGGCCGGCCCACTCGCCCAGCCGCTGGGCCAGGACGAGGGCGTCGTCGCCGAGGGCGAGGGCGGCGGTCGTGGGGACGGCGGTGCCGGTCCCGGGCGTGCCGGTCACAGGTTCTTCACCCCGTCCGGGACCTCGTAGAACGTCGGGTGGCGGTACGGCTTGTCGGCGGACGGCGCGAAGAACGGGTCCCGCTCGTCCGGCGAGGACGCGGTGACGGCCGCGGACGGCACCACCCAGATGGAGACGCCCTCGTTCCGCCGCGTGTACAGGTCGCGGGCGTTCCGCAGCGCCATCTCGGCGTCCGGGGCGTGCAGGCTCCCGGCGTGGGTGTGCGAGAGCCCGCGGCGCGAGCGCACGAACACCTCCCACAGCGGCCAGTTCTGCGTCATGCCCGTGCCTCCTGCTGCTGGTCGTGCGTGTACGTGCCGGTGTCGTGCGTGTGCTTGGCGGCGTAGGCCGCGGCGGCCTCGCGCACCCAGGCGCCTTCCTCGTGCGCCGTGCGGCGCTGGGTGATGCGCTGTTCGTTGCACGGGCCGTTGCCCTTGAGGACGTTCCAGAACTCGGACCAGTCGATGGCGCCGAAGTCGTGGTGCCCGCGCTCCTCGTTCCACTTCAGGTCCGGGTCCGGGAGCGTCAGCCCCAGCGCCTCGGCCTGCGGGACGGCGATGTCGACGAAGCGCTGGCGCAGCTCGTCGTTCGAGTGGCGCTTGATCTTCCAGGCCATCGCCTGCGCGCTGTGCACCGACTCGTCGTCCGGGGGGCCGAACATCATCAGCGAGGGCCACCACCAGCGGTCCACCGCGTCCTGGGCCATCGCGTGCTGTTCCGGGGTGCCCTTCGACAGCGCGAGCAGCAGCTCGAAGCCCTGCCGCTGGTGGAAGGACTCCTCCTTGCAGATCCGGACCATCGCGCGGGCGTACGGGCCGTACGAGCAGCGGCAGATCGGGACCTGGTTCGTGATCGCGGCCCCGTCCACCAGCCAGCCGATCGCGCCGACGTCGGCCCAGGTGAGGGTGGGGTAGTTGAAGATCGAGGAGTACTTCTGCCTGCCGGCGTGGAGCTTGTCGAGCAGCTCGTCGCGGCTGGTGCCGAGGGTCTCCGCCGCGCTGTAGAGGTACAGCCCGTGGCCCGCCTCGTCCTGCACCTTGGCCATCAGGATCGCCTTGCGGCGCAGCGAGGGCGCGCGGGTGATCCAGTTCGCCTCCGGCTGCATGCCGATGATCTCCGAGTGCGCGTGCTGTGCCATCTGGCGGACCAGCGAGGCGCGGTACTCGTCCGGCATCCAGTCGCGGGGCTCGACGCGCTCGTCGGCCGCCACGGCCGCCTCGAACGCGGCGACCAGCGCCGGGTCGGGCACCTGTCCCGCCGCCGCGTCCTGCGTCACTGCCACCATGCTGGCCCCCTGTCCGGGTCCCGACCGACCGATCGTTCGGTTCATCCTCTTCAATGGTGAGACGGCGGCCCGTAGGGTGTCAACCTCTGTGGACGACGTCGCTGCCGCGGACTGCCGCGCACCGGTGTCGCTGACCCCTGTGGACGGCCGAGGAGCGGGGCGGGATGGATGCGAACGAGGGCGGGGGCCGCGGTGCCCCGGCGGGGCAGTCCGGGCCCGTCGTGACGGCCGCCGGGGCGGCGGAGGCGCTGGGGGCGGAGGTGCCGGGGGCGGAGGTGCCGGCCGAGGTTTCTGAGACCGGTGAGGCCGACGGGGCTGCTGGCGAGGTGCCGGATGAGGCCGAACGGGCTGCTGGCGAGGTGGTGGGTGAGTCCGGTGGGGCTCGTGGTGAGGTGCCGGGCGGGCTCCGCGGCGTAGCGGGGCCCGAGGCCGTGCGCGCGCCCGGGATCGCCGGGCTGTCCCTGCCGTACCGGTCGCTGGCCGCGCTGGCCCTGGGCGCGGTCGTGGTGACCGCCTGCTGGCACCTGGCGATGGTCTTCCTGCACGTCGCACCGGCCAACACGGTCAGCAGGAAGCACGCCGAGGCCGTCGACGAGTGGATCTACCCCGAGTTCGAGCAGAACTGGAAGCTGTTCGCCCCCAACCCCCTCCAGCAGAACATCGCCGTCCAGGTCCGCGCCGAACTGCGCACCCCGAGCGGCGAGCGGGTCACCACCGGCTGGCGCGACCTGTCCGCCGAGGACGGCGCGGAGATACGCCACAACCCGCTGCCCAGCCACGTCCACCAGAACGAACTGCGACGCGCCTGGGACTTCTTCACCGGCTCGCACGACGACCAGAACCGCGCCAACGGCGAGCGCGGCCGCCTCTCCGAGGCCTACCTGCGCCGGATCGCGATGCAGCGGCTGCACGAGCGCCGGCCCGCCGGGGTCGTCGAGCGGGTGCAGCTGCGCTCCGCGACGCGGGCGGTCGCCGCGCCCCCGTACAGCGACGAGAAGACCGACACCCAGGTCTACTACCGGGAACTGCCCTGGTGGAACGTGACCGCGGCCGACCTCCCCGCCACCGCGGCCGGAGCCCAGCGCGAGGAGACCGCACCGTGAGCGCCCCTGCCGCCGACCGCCTGACCGCTGCCGCCGCCCGGGCCCTGGGAAAGGCCACCGGGCGCGCCCTGGGTCCGTACCAGAGCGCGGTCATCCGGATCGGCTTCTCCGCGACCTGGCTGCTCTTCCTGCTGCGGGAGTTCCCGAACCGGCGCGAGCTGTACGGCCCCGGGGGGCCCTGGAGCTTCGACCTCGCGGAGCGGCTGGTGGCGGGCAACGACGCCTTCACCGTGCTGCTGTGGTCGGACGGCGTGGTGTGGTTCGAGGCCGTGTACGCGCTCGCCGTGGCCGCCTCCGTGATGCTGCTGCTGGGGTGGCACACGAGGGCGGCGTCGGCGCTGTTCCTGGTCGGGGTGCTGTCCCTGCAGAACCGCAGCGTGTTCATGGGCGACGGCGGTGACAACGTCATCCACCTGATGGCGATGTACCTCGTGCTGACGCGGTGCGCGCAGGTGTGGTCGCTGGACGCGCGGCGGGGGCGTGCGGGTGGTGCGGGCTCTGCTGGTGCTGGTGCTGGTGCTGGTGCTGGTGCTGCGGGTGCTGGTGCGGGGCCGGTGCTGTGGGTGCTGCTGGGGGCCGTGCTGATGGCCGCCGGCGGGACCGGGAGGCTGGGTGTCGGCTGGCTCGGCGTGTTCGCCGTGCTGTGGACGGCCCAGGGCGTGTGGTGGCTCGCCGAGCGGTACGACCCGCGGGGGGAGGGGCGGGCGCTGCTGGACGTGGTGGCGAACGTCATCCACAACGCGGGGATGCTGGTGATCATGGCCGAGGTGTGCCTGATCTACGCGACCGCCGGCTGGTACAAGATCCAGGGCTCGCGGTGGCAGGACGGCACCGCCCTCTACTACCCGCTGAACCTGGACTACTTCTCGCCGTGGCCCGCGCTGTCGGAGCTGCTCGGGGCGAGCGGGGTGATCGTGCTGCTGCTGTCCTACGGGACGGTGGCGGTGCAGGTCGCGTTCCCGTTCACGCTGTTCAACCGGCGGGTGAAGAACGTGCTGCTGGCCGTGATGATGCTGGAGCACGCGGGGATCGCGGTGGTGCTGGGGCTGCCGTTCTTCTCGCTGGCGATGATCGCCGCCGACGCGGTGTTCCTGCCGACGGCCTTTCTGGTGTGGGTGGGTGGCCTCGGCGGCCGGCTCCGGTTGCGCCGGGCTTCGGCGGTGCCGGGGGATGGGGTCGTGCCGGGGCCGCGCCCTGCCGGGGCTTCTCCGGGGGCGGGTCCGTTGCCGGGGGCCGGGGGGGATGCCGGGGCGCCTGCGGCGGTGCCGGTGGCTGCGCCGGACACGCTGCGCTGACTCCGGCCCCGTGCCGGTGCCGTGCCGGTGCCGGTCCTGTGCCGTCCGGGCGCCGATCCGTGGCGGTACTGCCCTGTGCGGGTGTGGGCCGGTGCCTGAGCCGGTCTGCGACTGTGCCCGTGCCTGTGCCCGTGCTGGTTCGCGTCGGCGGGGTGCGGTGGCGGTGCCGGGGCCGGTCCCGTGCCGGGTGCGGGTCGTTGCCCTGCGGGGCTGTCCTCTACCCGCCCTTCCTCCGTTCCTCCCCCAGCTACCGCTGGGGGTGCCCCCAGCTCCTCAAACGCCGGAGGGGCTGGGAAGTGCCGGTGGCGGTGGGTGTGTCTGTGGTGCGGGGTGTGCCGGCGGGGGCTGCGGTTCGGGCAGCGAAATCCAGCCTCGCCGGCGTTTGAGGCGCGGGGGCCGGGGCTGGTCCCGGTGAACGGGAGAAGGGCGGGGAGGGGCAGGCTCCGCGCAGCGGTGGCACCGGCGCCGTTATCCCGGTTTGGGCGGCATGCGCCGGCGCCGGACGTGGGCCGGACGGTGGCGGCGGTACTGCGTTCGGGCACGGTGCCGGGAGCCGGGTCGCGCGGCGTGGGACAGGGGCTGGCGGCTGCATAGGCTGGGAGCATGAGCGAGCGCAGCGGGGCGGTACGGCCGGACGAGAGTGGGGCACCGGGCCCCGGAGGGCAGACCGCGCCGAGTGGCGACGCGGGCGGCCGGGACGCGACCGGGCCCGCCCAGAAGGCGCGCGACGGTGCTCCGGCTGGGCAGGGCGCGGGCACGCGTGGGGGCGACAGGGCCCAGGTGGCTCGGGGCGCGGGCGCGCGTGGGAGTGAGCGGGCGCCGGCGGGGCCGGGCGCGGGCGATGGCGAGGGGGGACCGGCGGGGGCGCGTGCCGCGGGGGATGGGGCCGGGGTGGCCGAGGCCGTGGTCGAGTGGCGGGGGGCCGGGGACGGCGGGGTGCTGCTCGACGGGTTCCATGCGATCAAGCACGCGCTGCGGTTCGGGGCCGACGTGCGGATCGCGCTCAGCGACGACAAGGCCGCCGTGCTGCGGCTGGCGGACGCGCTGGCGCCCGACGTCGTGACCGCCCTCGACGGGCTGCTGCGCGAGCTGCCCACCCAGGTGCTGCACGAGCTGCTGCTGCGGGTGCACCCCACGGGCGTGGCCGCCCTCGCCGTACGTCCCGCCCGGGAGGCCCACATGGCCGCCCTCGCCGACCCCGCGCGCCCCGCGCCTGTCGTCGTGCTCGACAACCCGCGCAACCTCGGCAACGTCGGTGCCGTGGTGCGCCTGGCCGCCGGCTTCGGGGCCACCGGGGTGGTGACCACCGGGGACCTGGACCCGTGGCACCCGAACGTCGTACGGGCCGGGGCCGGCCTGCACTACGCCACCGCCGTGGAGCGGCTGACGGTCGGCACGCTGCCGCCCGGCCCCCTCTACGCGCTGGACCCGGAGGGCGAGGACATCCGCGCCCTCACCCTCCCGGACAACGCCCTGCTGGCCTTCGGCTCCGAGCGGCACGGCATCTCGCCCGAGCTGCGCGAGCGTGCCGACCACCTGGTGTCGCTGCCGATGCGCCCGCAGGTCTCCAGCTACAACCTGGCCACCAGCGTGGCCATGGCGCTGTTTCACTGGGGCGGGCCCGCCCCGGTGGAACAGCACTGACGGCCCAGGCCTGGCTAGGCCTGGCGGCGGACCTCCACCATGCGGAAGCGGTTGGCGACGAAGGCGCCGTCGCACAGCGCGGCGTTGGCCGCCGGGTTGCCGCCCGAGCCGTGGAAGTCGGAGAAGGCGGCCGTCTGGTTGACGTACACCCCGCCGGTGAGGTTCAGCGAGAGCTGCGCGGACTCGTCCAGACAGACCTCTTCGAGGGCGCGCTCGGTGGCGTCGTCGGTGGTGTACGCGCCGACCGTCATCGCGCCCTGCTCGCGGACCGTGCGGCGCAGCAGCTCCAGCGCGTCCGCCGTGGAGTCGACCGCCACCGCGAAGGAGACGGGGCCGAAGCACTCGGACATGTATGCGGCGGAGTCGTCCGGCTTGGCGGCGTCGAGCTTGACCATGACCGGCGTACGGACCACCGCGTCCGGGAACTCGGGGTTGGCCACCTCGCGGGAGGCCAGCGCGACCTCGCCGAGTCCGGCCGCCGCCTCCAGGCGGGCCTTGACGTCCGGGTTGACCAGGGCGCCCAGCAGGGCGTTGGCCCGGGCGTCGTCGCCCAGCAGGCCGTTCACCGCGCCGGCGAGGTCGGTGACGACCTCGTCGTACGACTTGTGGCCGGCGTCGGTGGCGATGCCGTCGCGGGGGATCAGCAGGTTCTGCGGGGTGGTGCACATCTGGCCGCTGTACAGGGACAGCGAGAAGGCCAGGTTGGACAGCATGCCCTTGTAGTCGTCGGTCGAGTCGATGACGACCGTGTTGACGCCGGCCTTCTCCGTGTAGACCTGGGCCTGTCGCGCGTTGGCCTCCAGCCAGTCGCCGAAGGAGGTCGAGCCCGTGTAGTCGATGATCTTGACCTCGGGGCGGGTGGCCAGGTCCTTGGCGATGCCCTCGCCCGGACGCTCGACGGCCAGGGCGACCAGGTTCGGGTCGAAGCCGGCCTCGGCCAGCACCTTGCGGGCGACCTGCACCGTCAGCGCCAGCGGCAGTACGGCGCGCGGGTGCGGCTTGACCAGCACCGGGTTGCCGGTGGCGAGGGAGGCGAACAGGCCGGGGTAGCCGTTCCACGTCGGGAAGGTGTTGCAGCCGATCATCAGCGCGATGCCGCGCGGGGCGGCGACGAAGCGCTTGTCCAGCTTCAGGGGGTCGCGCTTGCCCTGGGGCTTGGACCAGTCGGCCTGGCCGGGCACCCGGACCTGCTCCGCGTACGCGTACGCCACGGCCTCCAGGCCGCGGTCCTGCGCGTGCGGGCCGCCCGCCTGGAACGCCATCATGAACGCCTGCCCGCTGGTGTGCATCACCGCGTGCGCGAACTCGTGGGTGCGGGCGCCGATGCGCGACAGGATCTCGATGCAGACCAGCGCACGGGCCTCGGGGCCGGCGTCGCGCCAGGCGGCCATCCCCGCCTTCATGGCGGGCAGCAGCACGTCCGCGTCGACGTGCGGGTACTCGACGCCCAGCTCGATGCCGTACGGGGAGACCTCGCTGCCCGTCCAGTCGTCGGTGCCGGGCTGGCCCAGGTCGAAGCGGGTGCCGCGGAGGGCCTCGAAGGCGGCCTGGCCGTCGGCCGGCGCGGTCTCGCCGTACGCCTTGGGGTGCTCGGGGTGCGGGGACCAGTACGCGCGGCTGCGGATGGCCTCCAGCGCCTGGTCGAGGGTGGGCCGGTGCTTCTCGGAGAGCGTGGAGACGGAGAGCGCGGCGGACATCAGGGACCAACTCCTCGTTGAGCCGGGCTGGATCGGGTGGAGATCGCGCAGAGGCGGGTGGAGAAGAGCAGACTGGAAGTAGAGTAACCGAACGATCGGTCGGGACAAGAGGGCCCGGGGTCGGGTTGTGGACAACGCATGCGGGAGGATCGGGGTCATGACAGGAATCGAGCGGTCCCGCACGGTGGCGGTCGTCGGCACCGGCACGATGGGCCAGGGCATCGCCCAGGTCGCCCTCCTCGCGGGTCACCCCGTGCTGCTCCACGACGCCGTGCCCGAGCGCGCCGACGCGGCCGTCACGGCCGTCACCGGCCGGGTCGAGCGGCTGGTCGCCAAGGGCCGCCTGGACCGGGCCGCCGCCGACGCGGCGATCGGCCGGATCGGTGCCGCGCGCGAGCTGTCCGAGCTGGCCGACTGCGCCCTGGTCGTCGAGGCGATCCTGGAGGACGTGGCGGCCAAGCAGCGGCTCTTCACCGCCCTGGAGGCGGTGGTCGCGCCCGACTGCCTGCTCGCCACCAACACCTCCTCCCTCTCCGTCACCGAACTCGCGGCCCCCCTCAAGCACGCGGGCCGCCTGGTCGGACTCCACTTCTTCAACCCGGCACCCCTCCTCCCGCTCGTGGAGGTGGTCAGCGGGTACGCGACCGACCCCGAGGCCGCCGAGCGCGCCTTCGGTACCGCCCTGGCCTGGGGGAAGACCCCGGTCCGCTGCGCCGACACCCCCGGCTTCATCGTCAACCGGATCGCCCGCCCCTTCTACGCCGAGGCCTTCGCGGTGTACGAGGAGCAGGGCGCCGACCCGGCCACCATCGACGCCGTGCTCCGCGAGAGCGGCGGCTTCAGGATGGGCCCGTTCGAGCTGACCGACCTGATCGGCCAGGACGTGAACGAGGCGGTCACCCGCTCCGTCTGGGAGTCGTTCTTCCGCAGCCCCAAGTTCCTGCCCTCCCTCGCGCAGCGCCGCCTGGTCCAGTCGGGCCGGCTCGGCCGCAAGTCCGGGCAGGGCTGGTTCGCGTACGAGGGCGGCGACGACGCCGTCCCCGCCCCGCACACCGCGGGTCCCGAGGAGGCCCCGGAGTACGTCACCGTCGTGGGCGACCTCGGTCCGGCCGCCGGGCTGGTCGACCTCATCGAGGAGGCCGGGATCACCGTCGAGGCCGTCGAGGCCGGCGGGCCGTACATCCAGCTGCCCGGCGAGGGCCAGCTGGTCCTGACCGACGGCAAGACCTCGGTCGAGTTCGCCGACGTCGTCTACTTCGACCTGGCCCTCGACTACCGCGGCGCGACCCGGATCGCCCTCGCGGCCTCCGAGGACACCTCCCCGCAGACCCTGGCCGAGGCGGTCGGCCTCTTCCAGCGGCTCGGCAAGCAGGTCAGCGTGATCGGCGACGTCCCGGGCATGATCGTGGCCCGCACCGTCGCGATGCTGATCGACCTGGCCGCCGACGCCGTGGCCAAGGGCGCGGCGAGCGAGGAGGACATCGACACCGCGATGCGGCTCGGCGTGAACTACCCGCTGGGCCCCGGGCAGTGGCACGAGCGGGTGGGCCAGGACTGGGCGTACGAGCTGCTGGAGAACCTCGACGGACGCTGCCCGGGCGGCCGGTACGCGCCCTCGCTCGCCCTCTTCCGCAAGTCGTACGCGGCGGGGCCCGGGGACGAGGCCGGGCCCGCGGACGCCGCCGGGTCCGCGGACGAGGACGCCCCCGACGACGCGGACGGGGTGAGCGCCCCGTGACCACCGCCAGGAGGGACACGTACACCCCCGAGACGCTGCTCTCGGTCGCGGTGCGGGTCTTCAACGAGCGCGGCTACGACGGCACTTCCATGGAGCACCTCTCCAAGGCGGCCGGCATCTCCAAGTCCTCGATCTACCACCACGTCGCGGGCAAGGAGGAGCTGCTGCGCCGGGCCGTCAGCCGGGCGCTCGACGGGCTCTTCGGCATCCTCGAAGAGCCCGGCGCCACCCGCGGGCGGGCCATCGAGCGGGTCGAGTACGTCACGCGCCGCACCGTCGAGGTGCTGGTCGCGGAGCTCCCGTACGTGACCCTGCTGCTGCGCGTCCGGGGCAACACGCGGACGGAGCGGTGGGCCCTGGAGCGGCGCCGCGAGTTCGACCACCAGGTCGCCGACCTGCTCAAGGCCGCCCAGGCCGAGGGCGACCTGCGGGCCGACGTGGACATCAGGCTCGCGACCCGGCTGCTCTTCGGCATGGTCAACTCGCTGGTCGAGTGGTACCGCCCGCACCCGGAGACCAGCGCGGGCGTGGAGGCGGAACGCGTCGCGGAGGCCGTCGCAGGACTCGCCTTCGACGGCCTCCGCACCACCGGCTAGGCCCTTCCCTCCGGAATCGGGGGAGATCCGGAGGGGAGGACACGGGGCTCCCCCGAGACCCTTCGGCCGGTGACCCCACAGAACCCCCTGGAACTGCGGGTGGCTCGACGTCCCCCGGTGACTGGAAACGACTGAAAAGGTCTGTCTGGGGACGTTCTTGACGGTTGTGAACCTAGCGAGATCCACTGGCCCACGGGTACCCGCCCTTTCTGGGGGGTGTGTTCGCGGCGGAGGCTGTGGTGAGGGTCGGCGGCTCGGGGCTCCAGCGCGCGCAGCGGTTCGTCCTGCTGGCGACCGGTCTCTACCGGCTCAGCCACCTCGTCGTCGCGCTGGGAGCCGTGGTGCGGGGCACCGTGGAGGGTGCGGCCTGCCGGGTCCTGCTCGGCACCGCCCTCGCCGCCAGTGCCCTGCTGTTCGGGACGGCGTACCGCCGCGGCTGGTTCGCGCCGGGCTGGGTCTGGGCGGACGTGCTGGTCACCGGCTTCGCGCTGCCCGTGGGGGCCTCGTACGCGCTCGGGCTCGGGACGGTGCTGGCCAACCCCTGGCTGGTGCTGCTCGGCGGGTCCGCCGCTGCTGCCGCGGGGGCCGGGCTGGGGCTGCGGTCGGTGGTCGGCGCGGTGGCGGTGCTGCTGGCCGCGCCGCTCGTGGCGGCCCAGGGGCAGGCCACCGGCGCGCTCTTCGGCCACCTCAGCTCCGTGGTCTCCTCGGCCGTGATGGCGCGGGTCTTCTGGTGGTACCTGACGCGGCAGGGCACCCTGCTGGACCGGGCCACCGAGCAGGCGGTACGGGCCGAGGCCCGGCGCGCCCGGCAGGCGGAGCGGATGGCCCACCACCGCGCCCTGCACGACACGGTGCTGGCCACCCTGACCGCGATCGCCGCGGGCCGGGTGGACGCGAACGCGCCGGAGGTCCGCGAGCGGTGCGGCCGTGAGGCGGCGTACCTGCGGCGGCTGATCCAGCGCGAGGACGAGCCGGGCCACACGGAGGACGGCTGTACGGAGGGCGGCGGCTGCCGGGAGCACGGCCGGGCGGAGCCGTTCGCGGAGGTGCCGCTGGGTGCGGCGCTGGAGGAGGCGGTACGGGGCGCCGAGTGCCTGGGGCTGCGGATCACGGCCCAGTACGCGGCGCTCCCCGGCGTGCCCCGGCCGGTGGCGGTGGCGCTGGCCGCGGCGGTGTCCGAGGCCCTGAACAACGTCCTGTGCCACGCCGGCACCGGGCGCGCCTGGCTGACCGCCGCGGGGACCGGCCGGGGCGCGGTGGTCACGGTGGTGGACCGGGGGGCCGGCTTCGACCCAGGGCGGCCGCCGGGCGGCGGTACCGGGCTGCGCCGGTCCGTCCACCAGCGGCTGGCCGGCATCGGGGGCCGGGCCGAGGTGGACAGCGCCCCGGACGAGGGCACCCGGGTCGAGCTCCGGTGGCCGGCATGACCGGCGGCGCCCCCGGGGGCGGGCGGCGGGTCGTCCGGGTCGCGGTCGTGGACGACGACCGGATGCTGCGGGACGGGCTGGCCTCGTGGCTGGGGCGGGCGGACGTACGGGCCGCGGACGCGGAGCCGGGGGCCGGGGACGCGGAGTCAGGGGCCGACGGCGCCGGTGCGGGCGCCGGGGCGGCGCGTACGGCCGCCGCCGGGCCGGGTACGGGCCCCGCCGCCCCGCTGCTGCGGCTGCTGGCCGCCGAGGCCACCGTGGACGCCCTGCTGGCGGCCGGCGGGGCCGCGGCCGAGGTGGTCCTGCTGGACCTGGTGCTGCGGGACGGTTCGGCGCCGGAGGACAACGTCCGGCGGCTGCGCGCGGCGGGCTGCCGGGTGCTGGTGATCAGCACGGTGGCCGACCGGGAGCGGATCGTCGCGACGGTGGCCGCCGGTGCCGACGGCTACCTCACCAAGGACCACTCCCTGGAGGTGCTGGCGGAGGCGGTCGGGGCGGTCGCGGCCGGCGGCACGGCGCACTCCCCGGAGCTGGCCTTCGCCTGGGCCCACGACAGCACCCCCGACCGGCCCCGGCTGGCCCCGCGCGAGCTCCAGGTGCTGCTCGACTACGCCTCGGGGCTGACCCTCAAGGCCACCGCACGCCGGGCCCGGATCAGCCCGAACACGGCGAAGTACTACCTGGACCAGGTGAAGGAGAAGTACCAGCGGGCAGGGCGCCCCGCCTACACCAAGATCGACCTCGCGGCGCGGGTGCGCGAGGACGGCTGGGGAACCCCGCCCACGGCCCAGGGGCCCTCGCCCACGGCCCAGGGGCCCCCGACCACGGCCTGAGCCGTGCCCCGCGGACCGGCCGGGCGGCCGAGTGTTTCGAGACGGGCATCCGGCTGCGGGGGCCGCGCAGGAACCTCCTCGGGACGCGTGGCGTCCGACCAGGCAAGACAGTGATCATTTGGATGCACGGGGGTACTGACCATGGCGGTCACACTGGCCGAGGAGATCATGCTGCTCTCCCTGGACGACGAGTCCGGATCGGCGAAGCAGCGGCAGGCCGCCGGCTGGGCGGTGGCGGGTGGGATCCTGCTCGAACTGGTGCTGGCCGGCAGGGTCGCGGTCCGGGGCAAGCACCTGGAACTGGTGGATGCGACCCCGACCGGAGACCCGCTGCTCGACGGCAGGACGGCGCTGATCGCGCGCTGGCTGGGGGCCCGGGGCAGGCGCCGGGTGACGGACTGGCTGACGAAGGACCAGGCCAAGGCCGTGTCCGCCACCCTTGAACGCCTGTGTGCGCGCGGCGTGGTGGTGGAGGAGAGGCGCATGGCGCTCGGAATGTTCCCGATCCGTCGCTACCCCGAGGCGGTCGGCGTGGTGGAACGGGAACTGCGGGACCGGCTGCGGGGCGTGGTGCTGGCCGGCGCCGAGCCGGACACCCGGACCGCCGGCCTCATCGGCCTGATCCATGCGACCAAGCTGCACCGTCTGGCCTTCCCCGAGGGCCCCGCCCGGCAGATCGCGTCGCGGATGGAGGAGGTCGCCACGGGGCAATGGGCGGCCGAGAGCGTCCGCTCCGCCCTCCGTGACATGCAGGCCGCGATGGCCGCGGTCACCCTGATCACGGTCGTCACGGCCGCCGGCTAGGCCGTTTCCCACGGGGTCCAGGCGCCCCGGAGGGGGAACGGCTCAGGGCGCCTCCGTCGACGCGTCGAGGTCGGTCTCCTCGAAGACCAGCAGCGTCCGCGTCGACAGCACCTCCGGGATGGCCTGCAGCCGGGTCAGCACCAGCTCCCGCAGCGTCCGGTTGTCCGGCGTGTGCACCAGCAGCAGGACGTCGAAGTCCCCGCTGACCAGGGCGATGTGGGCGGCGCCCGGCAGTGCCTCCAGCTGCTCCCGCACGGTCCGCCAGGAGTTCTGCACGATCCGCAGGGTGATGTAGGCGGAGGCGCCGTGGCCCGCCCGCTCGTGGTTGATCCTGGCCGAGAACCCGCGGATCACGCCGTCGTCGATCAGGCGGTTGATCCGGGCGTAGGCGTTGGCGCGCGAGACGTGGACCCGCTCGGCGACGGAGCGTATCGAGGCCCGGCCGTCGGTCTTGAGGATCTGGAGGATCGCACGGTCGATCGCGTCCAGCGGGCGGGGCGGCGCCGCGGGAGCCGGGGCCGCGGGGCCCGGCACGGCGAGGGGGGCGTCGGGTGCCTCCGTCGCCGCCTCGGCCATTTGTTCATCCGCCATCGCCTTCGGCCTCCCTGTCCTGGACGTCCTGCATACATCCCAGGGTCTGGATGTCCTTTTGTCCACAGCCTCATGCGGCCTGTAGCCAAAATGCGCCCACGACCGAACAATCGGTAGGTGAGGCACCTCACACCCGGGGCTGCCCGCGTCCCGGCCACCGCCGGGAAGGACCCAGCCCGCTTCCCACGAGGAGGTGCTCGCGCCATGACGGTGCAAGAGCTGCCCGGTGCGGACTACCGCCCCACCCCGCCGCCCGCCTGGCGGCCCCGTACCGACGCGGCGCCGCTGCTGCCGGACGCCGAGCCGTACCGCGTGCTCGGCACCCCGGCGGCGGACCGTCTCGACCCGGAGCTGATGCGCCGGGCCTACGCCGAGCTGGTGCGCGGCCGGCGCTACAACGCCCAGGCCACCGCCCTCACCAAGCAGGGCCGGCTCGCCGTGTACCCCTCCACCGTCGGCCAGGAGGCGTGCGAGATCGCCGCGGCGATGGTGCTGGAAGAGCGCGACTGGCTGTTCCCCAGCTACCGGGACACCCTGGCGGCCGTGGCGCGCGGTCTCGACCCCGTCCAGGCGCTGACGCTGCTGCGCGGCGACTGGCACACGGGTTACGACCCCCACGAGCACCGGATCGCCCCCCTGAGCACCCCGCTCGCCACCCAGCTGCCGCACGCCGTGGGCCTGGCCCACGCCGCCCGCCTCAAGGGCGACGACGTGGTGGCGCTGGCGATGGTCGGCGACGGCGGCACCAGCGAGGGCGACTTCCACGAGGCCCTGAACTTCGCCGCCGTCTGGCAGGCGCCGGTGGTCTTCCTGGTCCAGAACAACGGTTTCGCCATCTCCGTCCCGCTCGCCAAGCAGACGGCCGCCCCCTCCCTGGCCCACAAGGCCGTCGGGTACGGGATGCCGGGCCGGCTGGTCGACGGGAACGACGTGGCCGCCGTCCACGAGGTGCTGGCCGAGGCGGTGCGCAAGGCCCGGGCCGGCGGCGGCCCGACCCTGATCGAGGCGGTCACGTACCGGATGGAGGCGCACACCAACGCCGACGACGCCACCCGCTACCGCGGTGACGCCGAGGTCGAGGCCTGGCGCGGACACGACCCGATCCTGCTGCTGGAGCGCGAGCTGACCGCGCGGGGCATCCTCGACGAGGACCTCAGGCGCGCGGCGAAGGACGAGGCCGAGACGATGGCCGCCGCCCTGCGCGAGCGGATGAACGCCGACCCGGTGCTGGACCCGATGGACCTCTTCACGCACGTCTACGCGGAGCAGACGAGCCAGCTGCGCGAGCAGGCGGCCATGCTCCGTGCCGAACTGGAAGCGGAGGGCGAGTGATGACCACCGCCACCCAGCCCGCCACCGGGCGCAAGCCCGCCACGATGGCGCAGGCCCTCACCCGCGCGCTGCGCGACTCGCTGGCCGACGACCCGACCGTCCACGTCATGGGCGAGGACGTCGGCACGCTCGGCGGCGTCTTCCGGATCACCGACGGGCTGGCCAAGGAGTTCGGCGAGGACCGGGTCACGGACACCCCGCTCGCCGAGGCGGGCATCCTCGGCACGGCCGTCGGCATGGCGATGTACGGGCTGCGGCCGGTGGTCGAGATGCAGTTCGACGCCTTCGCGTACCCCGCCTTCGAGCAGCTCTTCAGCCACGTCGCGAAGATGCGGAACCGCACGCGCGGCGCGATGCCGCTGCCGATCACGATCCGCGTGCCCTACGGCGGCGGCATCGGCGGCGTGGAGCACCACTGCGACTCCTCCGAGGCGTACTACATGGCCACGCCCGGCCTGCACGTGGTGACCCCGGCGACCGTCGAGGACGCGTACGGCCTGCTGCGCGCGTCGATCGCCAGCGACGACCCGGTGATCTTCCTGGAGCCGAAGCGGCTCTACTGGTCCAAGTCCGACTGGTCGCCGGAGGCCCCGGCCGCGGTCGAGCCGATCGGGCGCGCGGTGGTCCGCCGCCGCGGCACGAGCGCCACGCTGATCACGTACGGGCCCTCCCTGCCGGCCTGCCTGGAGGCGGCCGAGGCCGCCAAGGAGGAGGGCTGGGACCTGGAGGTCGTCGACCTGCGCTCGCTGGTCCCCTTCGACGAGGAGACGGTGGTCGCGTCGGTGCGCCGCACCGGCCGCGCGGTCGTGGTCCACGAGTCCACCGGCTTCGGCGGTCCCGGCGGCGAGATCGCCGCCCGCGTCACGGAGCGGTGCTTCCACCACCTGGAGGCCCCGGTGCTGCGCGTTGCGGGCTTCGACATCCCGTACCCGCCGCCGATGCTGGAGAAGCACCACCTGCCGGGCGTCGACCGGATCCTGGACGCCGTGGCCCGTCTCCAGTGGGAGAACTGATGCCTCAGGTACTGGAGTTCAAGCTGCCGGACCTCGGTGAGGGGCTCACCGAGGCCGAGATCGTGCGCTGGCTGGTGCAGGTGGGCGACGTCGTCGCCATCGACCAGCCGGTGGTCGAGGTCGAGACGGCCAAGGCGATGGTCGAGGTGCCGTGCCCCTACGGGGGCGTGGTGACCGCCCGCTTCGGCGAGGAGGGCACCGAACTGCCCGTCGGGGCACCGCTGCTGACGGTCGCCGTGGGCACCGCCACGCTGCCGGAGGGCGGCGGCGCGGAGCCGGAGGCGGCCTCGGGTTCGGGGAACGTGCTGGTCGGCTACGGCACGGACCACTCCCGGCCGGCGCGGCGTCGCCGGGTGCGGCCGGCGGGGTCGCCCGCGACGCCCGTGCCGGCTGCGGCTCCGGCTGCCCCGGCTCCGGCTGCCCCGGCCCCGGCCCCGGTGGCCCCGGCCCCGGCCCCGGTGGCCGCGGCTCCGGCTCCGGTCGCCGTGGCGGTCGCAGCCGGTCCCGTTCCGGTGATCTCCCCGCTGGTCCGCAAGCTGGCCAGGGACAACGGCATCGACCTGCGCGGGCTCGCCGGCAGCGGGCCCGAGGGCCTGATCCTGCGGTCCGACGTGGAGGCGGCGCTGCGCGCGGCCGCGGCTCCGGCTGCTCCTGCCGCTGCTGCTGCCACCGCTCCGGCTCCGGTGACGGCGGCCGGGGAGCGGATCCCGCTCAAGGGGCTGCGCGGCGCGGTCGCCGACAAGCTGTCCCGCAGCCGCCGGGAGATCCCGGACGCCACCTGCTGGGTGGACGCGGACGCCACGGAGCTGATGGCCGCACGGGCCGCGATGAACGCCGCCGGCGGCCCGAAGATCTCCGTACTGGCCCTGCTGGCCCGGATCTGCACGGCCGCGCTCGCCCGCTTCCCGGAGCTGAACTCCACGGTCGACCTGGCGTCGAACGAGATCGTCCGGCTGCCCTCGGTCCACCTGGGCTTCGCCGCCCAGACCGAGCGGGGCCTGGTCGTGCCGGTGGTCAAGGGTGCCGACCGGATGACCGCCGAGGGCCTGTCGGCGGAGTTCGCCCGCCTGACGGAGCTGGCGCGCGGCGGGAAGCTGGCGCCGGCGGACCTGACGGGCGGCACGTTCACGCTGAACAACTACGGGGTCTTCGGGGTGGACGGCTCCACGCCGATCATCAACCACCCGGAGGCCGCGATGCTGGGCGTGGGACGGATCGTCCCGAAGCCGTGGGTGCACGGCGGAGAGCTGGCCGTCCGTCAGGTCGTCCAGCTGTCGCTGACGTTCGACCACCGGGTCTGCGACGGCGGCACCGCGGGCGGCTTCCTGAGGTACGTCGCGGACTGCGTGGAGTCCCCGACGGTCCTGCTGCGCTCTCTGTAGGCCACGGCTGCGCCGGCGAGGCCGAGTAGAGCCTCGCCGGCGTGTGCGGGACCAGCCCCGCAGGAACCGGCACGGACGCCGCACGCGGCACGGGACCGTCAGCGGGTCAGCAGGAGTTTGCCCACCGGCGTGCCCGACTCCAGGGCCGCGTGGGCGGCGGACGCCTCCCGGAGGGGGAAGGTTTCGTGGACCACCGGGCGGACGCGGCCGGCCTCCACCAGGGGCCACACGTGTTCGCGGACGGCGGCGACGATCGCCGCCTTCTCCTCCAGCGGGCGGGCCCGCAGCGTCGTACCGGCGACCGCGGCCCGCTTCGCCAGCAGCGCCCCCAGGTTGAGCTCCGCCTTCACGCCGCCCTGCAGGCCGATGATCACCAGCCGGCCGTTCACGGCGAGCGCGTCCACGTTCCGCGCCAGGTACTTCGCCCCGATGATGTCCAGGATCACGTCCGCCCCGGCACCACCCGTGGCGGCCTTCAGCTCCTCGACGAAGTCCTGCTCGCGGTAGTCGATCAGGATGTCCGCACCCAGCTCCGCGCAGCGGGCCAGCTTCTCCTTGCCGCCCGCCGTCACGGCCACCCGGGCCCCCACGGCCTTCGCGAGCTGGATCGCCATCGTGCCGATCCCGCTCGCGCCGCCGTGCACCAGCACCGTCTCGCCCGGCCGCACATGGGCCACCATGAACAGGTTCGACCACACCGTGCAGGCCACCTCCGGCAGCGCGGCGGCCGTCACCGGGTCCACGCCCTCCGGCACCGGCAGCAGCTGCCCGGCCGGCACCGCCACCCGCTCCGCGTACCCGCCACCGCTGAGCAGCGCGCACACCTCGTCGCCCACGGCCCACCCGGTCACCCCGGGCCCCAACGCCGTGATCCGGCCCGCGCATTCGAGGCCGGGGTAGGGGGACGCTCCGGGCGGCGGGTTGTAGAAACCCTGCCGCTGGAGCAGATCGGCCCGGTTCACGGCACTGGCCGCGACCTCCACGAGGACCTCGCCCTCGCCGGGCACCGGATCGGGTACGTCGGCCCACACCAGGGCCTCGGGGCCGCCGGGCTGGGGGATCGTGATCGCATGCATGACCGCGAGGCTACTCGCCCCGAGGGCCCAGGACTTCGGCCGGCGGGGCCGCGCGCACGATGACGATCAGCCGGTCGGTCAACTGGAGCGGGCTCGCGTGCGGGTCGTCGTACGGCAGCAGCCGGTGGCCCCGCAGCACGCTCACCACGAGGTCGTCGGTCTCCCGGACGTTCCTGCCCGCCTCGGACCTGGTCACCGGGCGTTCGAGCAGGTCCAGGCCGCTGCCCTGCTGGATCAGGTCCTCCATCACCGCGCCCGCGCTCGGGCTGAGCACCGACAGCCCCAGCAGCCGGCCCGCCGCGCTCGCGCTGGTGATGACCGCGTCCGCGCCCGACTGCTTCAGCAGCGGGGCGTTCTCCTCCTCGCGCACCGCGGCCACGATCTTCGCGCCGCGGTTCAGCTGCCGGGCCGTCAGGGTCACCAGCACGGCGGTGTCGTCCCGCTGGGTGGCCACCACGATCTGACGGGCCTTCTGGACCTCGGCGCTGAGCAGCACGTCGCTGCGCGTGGCGTCGCCGACGATCCCCGCGAAGCCCTCCGCGTTGGCGATGTCGATCACCTTGGAGCTGGGGTCGACGATGACCACCCGCTCCTTCCGCAGGCCGGTGGCCAGCAGCGTCTGGAGCGCCGACCGTCCCTTGGTGCCGAAGCCGACGACGACGGTGTGCTCACGCAACTGGGCCCTCCAGCGGTTCAGCCGCCACTCCTCCCGGGTCCGCTCGGTGAGGACCTCCAGGGTGGTGCCGACCAGGATGATCAGGAACAGCACGCGAAGCGGCGTGATCAGCAGGATGTTGGCCAGCCGCGCCGAGTCGCTGTACGGGACGATGTCGCCGTACCCGGTGGTGGAGAGGGTGACCGTCGCGTAGTACATGCAGTCGAGCAGGTCGACGGTCTCGTCGGAGTTGTCGTGGTACCCGGCGCGGTCGATCCAGACGATGAAGACCGTCAGGGCCAGCACGCCGAACGCCATCAGCAGCCGCTTGCCCACCTGCCGCAGCGGTTTCTCGATGATCCGCTTGGGCATCTTCACGCGGTGGTCGAGCAGCCGCTCGTCGGCCTGCCGGGCCATCGCGTCCTGTCCGGGCAGCTTCACCGCGACCACCCGGGGCCGGAGGAGCCGGCGCCGCCGCCCCCGCCCGCCCACGGCAGGTCCAGGACCTCCAGCTCCTGCCCCGCCTGCGCCCCGTGCGGGGGTACGACGGCCAGCGCGTCCGCCGCAGCGATGCCGCGCAGCATCGCGGGCCCGTGGAACCGCAGCGGTACGGCGTGCTCCTCGTCCAGCACCACCGGCACCAGCCGGGTGTCGTGCGGGTGGCCCGGTACCGCGTCGCGCACCGGCACCGCGTACGCCTCCCGCGCCCCGTGCCCCGCCAGGGCCCGCAGCAGCGGCTCGGCCAGCGTCAGCAGCCCCGACACGGCGGCCAGCGGATTGCCGGGCAGCCCCACCAGGTGCTTCCCGGGCCCCAGCCGGGCCAGCAGCATCGGATGCCCGGGCCGTACGGAGACCCCGTCGACCAGCAGCTCCGCCCCGGCCCGCCGCAGCACCGGGTGCACGTGGTCCACCGGCCCCGAGGCCGTGCCGCCGGTGGTGACCACCAGGTCCGCCGCGGATTCCGTCACCGCCCGGTACAGCGCCCCCGCATCGTCGCCGAGCCGCCGCGTCCCGGTCACCTCGGCGCCGAGGGCCCGCAGCCACGGCCCCAGCATCGGCCCCAGCGCGTCCCGGATCAGCCCGTCCCGCGGCCGCCCCTCGGCCAGCAGCTCGTCCCCGAGCACCAGCACCTCGACGCGCGGCCGCGCCACCGTGACCAGCTCGTCGTACCCGGCGGCGGCGGCCAGCCCCAGCACGGCGGGCGTCACGGGCGTCCCGGCGGCCAGCAGCCGGTCGCCCGAGCGGCACTCCTGGCCCCGCGGCCGGATGTCCTGGCCCGGCACCACCTCGCGCTCGGCGTGCAGCTGCCCCTTGGCGGCGTCGTGCCGGGCGTGCTCGCTGCGGATCACCGCGGTGGTGTCGCCGGGGATCCGGGCACCCGTGGCGATCCGTACCGCCTCGCCGTCGGCCAGCGGCTCCGGCCGGGCCGCGCCCGCCAGCACCCCGCCGCCCTCCCGGATCCGCCAGGGGCCCGGTCCGGCGACCGCCCAGCCGTCCATCGCCGAGGTGTCGAAGGAGGGCAGGTCGGTCAGCGCCTCCAGGGGGCCGCCCAGCACCTCGCCGAGGGCGTCGGACAGCGGCACCGCACGCGTGCGGGAGTGCCCGGTCCGGCCCGCGGCGGCGGCGGTGGCGCGGGCCCGCGCCCAGTCGGTGCCGCGGTGTCCGGGGGCCGCCCCGGCGGGCTCCGTGCGGCGGTCGTTCACCAGCGCCAGCGCCTCCTCGACGGCCCGCTCCTCCGGTGTCACGGGGGCGGCCGTCATCCGCTGCCCTGCCCGGCCGGCCCCGTCTCGGCCTCCCAGCGGACGGCGAGCGCGGTGGCCTTGCGGCAGGCCTCCGACAGCGCGGCCTTCGGGTCGGCGCCGTCGGCGGCGGCCAGCGCGGCCGCGTACCCGACCAGGAAGGTGGTCAGCGGTGCGGCGGGCCGGGCCACGCCGTGCGCGGCGTCACGGGCGAGGTCGAGCAGCTCGGTGACGTCCACCGGGACGTCGAGGGCCAGCTCGTTCTTGACTGCGGTGATCCATTCGTCCAGCACGGTCCCATGCTCCCTGATGCGGGCACGGGCGGCCGCCAGGTCCCCCCAGGTGTCGCAGTCGAAGGAGGCGGCGCCGCTGCCCTCGACGCGCGCCAGGTCGAGTTCCGCGGTGAGCGCCCGCAGCGGGAGGCCGGTGAGGCTGCCGTGCTCGGTGGCCAGCAGGGCCAGCTCGCGGCGCAGCGGTTCCGCCCGGTAGGCGGCCACCAGCGGCTGGTCGCGGCCGTCGGGGTCGCGCAGCAGGGTGCCCTCGGCGCCGGGGCCGGCGAGCAGGGCGCGTACGGTCGCCGCGTCCAGGAAGGGCAGGTCGGCGGAGAGCACGAGGACCGTGTCGGCGCCGGTGTGCCGGAGCCCGGCGTGCAGGGCGGCCAGCGGTCCCGCCCCGGGCGGCTCCTCCAGGGCCCAGGTGACGGGCCGGGCGGTGGCCCGGCGGCCGCCGACGACCACGGTCGTCCCGGCACCGGCGCAGGCGTCCAGCACCCGGTCGAGCAGCGGGCGGCCGCCCACGCTCAGCCCCGGCTTGTCGGCCCCGCCGAGCCGCCGTGCCGCGCCGCCTGCCAACACGATCGCGTCGTAGGTCATGACCCGAGTATGCGCGGCCCATGTCCGGTACGGCGTCTCGCACTTACCCGGTGCTTATGTGCCACGGCCCCGTCCGCCACCGCCCGTGGGGGGGGGGGGGGGGGGGGGGGGGGGGGGGGGGCGGTGGCGGACGGGGCCGAACGGAAGGCGCCGAGGGGCCGGCCGGGTCCGCAGCGTGCGGACCCCTGCGGTCCTACAGGTACGGGCCCGAGCGGACCGGGCCGTGCTGGCCGTCCTCGTCGTCGTGCGAGGCGCCCGGCGGGAGGGCGCGGCGCATCTGCTCCAGCTGGGCGCGCGCCGCCATCTGCTGGGCGAAGAGGGCGGTCTGGATGCCGTGGAAGAGGCCTTCCAGCCAGCCGACCAACTGGGCCTGCGCGATGCGGAGTTCCGCCTCGGAGGGGATGGCCTCGTCGGTGAAGGGCAGGGAGAGCCGCTCCAGTTCCTCGACGAGCTCGGGGGCGAGCCCGTCCTCCAGCTCCTTCACCGAGCTGGCGTGGATGTCCTTGAGCCGGACCCGGCTGGCCTCGTCGAGAGGAGCAGCGCGGACTTCTTCCAGAAGCTGCTTGATCATGCTGCCGATGCGCATGACCTTGGCGGGCTGTTCGACCATTTCCGTCACCGGCACCTCGCGCGACTCGTCATCGGCGCCGCCGACCGCCATCCCGTCCTGGCCCACGATCAGAACCTGCGGGGGGCTGTCCTGCGACCGTTCGCTCCTCGGCATCTCCATGCCGCCATTCTCTCGCACACGTTCGTCTCCACACGGTGTGCCCCCGCACAGGAGTGATCCACCCTGTGCGGGGGCACGAGATCCGCGGGCGGCCGCCGGAGCCCTACGCGCCGGTACGGCCGGCCCCCGTGGCCGGCCGTACCGCCGGACGTCCGGCGGCCTGTCAGGCCGCGCGGCGGGCCAGCGCCCCGGACGAGCGCGTGACCAGCGCGGCGAGCAGCGCCGCGCCCAGCGGGATCAGCACCACGAGGGCGCCCAGGGTCTCCCACGGGATGACGACGGGCACGTGCGGCACGCCCCCGGGGTCGCTCCAGCCGTCCGACAGGGACTGCTCGTACCGCGACAGGTACTCGCGCCGTTCGGCCAGCCGCAGTCCGACGCCCGGCAGCACACCGGCCGCCGACCCGAGGCCCACGCCCATGAGCGCGACCAGGCCGCACTGGAAGCCGCTCAGGGACCGGCGGATCCGCGGGGCCGCGCCGACCGCGGCGAGCGTCTTCAGGTCGGCCTCGGCGTCGGCCTGGGCGAGGCCCGTGGCGATGCCCGCCGCGCCGATGGTGACGAGTCCGGCGAAGACGGCCAGCGCGAGCAGCTCGATGTCGTTCTCGCCCTGGTAGCCGTTCTCGATGCGGAACTCGGGCGAGGCGCCGATCCGGTCGACGGCGGCGTCGTAGCGCTGGCGCTCCTCACTCGTCGGCAGCCGGTCCAGCGTGAAGTACGAGCCGTACGCGGCGGTCTGGAGACCCGCGGCCTTCGCGGCCGCCGGCGGGATGACCACGCGCAGGCCGTAGGCGTTCGCGGTCGACAGGTGGACGGCGAAGGACTTGCGGATGCCCGGGACCTCCTGGCCCTCCGGGGTCTCCCTGGCCTTGGCCGGGTCGGTGATCAGCTTCAGGGTGATCCGGCCGTCCTTGACGTGCCGCCGGTCGAACGCGACCGAGCGGCCCTCCTGGAGGGCCCTGGCGGCGGCCGGGTCCCGGACGGCGAGGGTGGTCAGCAGCTTCTCGTCGGCGACCACGAACTCCTGGGGGGCGTAGGACTCCGACGAGAGGCAGCGCCAGTCCTTGGCGAGGCGGCGGCGTTCGGCCTTCGAGAAGGAGGTGGTGGGGTCGGGGACCGCGTGCAGCGGGCACTCGTTCTCCTTGGGCGTGGTCAGCTCCACCTGGCCGCACCCCGGGGCGTCGGACCACAGCTCGCAGTCCTTCCGGCCGACCACGATCCGGTCGAGGTCCGCCCGTACCGCCACCGGCAGTTCCTTCTCCAGGGCCGCGCGCACGGCGGGCACCTGCCGGTGGCCGCCCGCCTCGCTGATGGTCACCGTGCCGGAGCGGTCGGGCATCTGGGCGACGTACTGCTGCCGGGCCTGCGCGTCGTTGCTCTGGGCGTACGTGGCCACCGCGACGGTACCGGCGACCGCGGCCAGCACCGCGGCCACCGCGGGCGCCGTACGGCCCCGGTTGCGCACCGCGTCGCGCAGCGCGAGCCGCGGCGAGAGCGGCAGCCAGCGCCCGGCGCGGCCGAACAGGCCGACCAGCACGGGGGTGAGGGCGACCACGCCCAGCTCGGCGAGGGCGCTGCCGCCGGCCACGTAGAGGTAGCCGTTGTTGTCCTGGACGGAGCCGAACAGGGCGATGGGGGCGCCGATGCCGATGGCCACCAGGCCGACCACCGGGAGCACCCGGCTGGCGCGGCGCACCCCGCGGCGTCCGGTGAGGGAGGCCAGCACGGTTTGCCGGGAGGCGGTGACCGCCGGGACCACGGCGGCCAGCAGGCCGGTCACGACGGCCAGCAGCGCGATGCCGAGGAGTTCGTGCGGGAGGAGCCGGAAGCCGCCCCAGCGCTCGCCCAGGGCACTCTCCAGCACCGGGCGGAGGGCGAGGGTCAGCGCGACGCTGAGCACGATGCCGGTGACGGCGGCGGCGAAGCCGATGACCAGGCCGCCGGAGAGGACGATGGCGCGGATGTGCCGCCGGTCGCCGCCGTTGGCGCCGACCAGGCCGAGCTGGCGGCGGGAGCGGCGGGCGCCCACCGCGAAGGCGGGGCCGGCCAGCAGGCAGATCTCCAGCATGGCCAGGACGACGACGGTGGCGCCGGCGGCCAGTGCGGCCTTGTCCACCCCGCCGCCGCCGGAGGTGTACGCGTCGGAGTTCTCGTGCTGGTACAGGGGGACGTCGGAGTCGGCGGGCGGGTCGAGGACGACGGCCCGGGACACGACGACCACGCCCTTGGCGTTGGCCGCCTTGACCATGTTCCACGTGAAACCTTCGCCGCCGACGCGTACGTAGTACTCGTTGGTGACGTCGGCGCCGGGCATGCCGTTGGCCTTCAGGGCCCTTTCGAGCGGGGGAAGCAGGGTGCCGGGCGGGGCGAGCACCTCGTACGTCTTGAGTTCCGAGGGGAGTTCGTAGGCGCCGACGATGCGGTACTCGGTCCCCTCCATGCCGCGTGGGACGAGGCGGGAGCCCACGTACAGCCCGGAGTCCTCCAGGAACCGCGTGGTGGCGGCGACCTCGCCGGCCTTGGCGGGGAAGCGGCCCCGGACGACGGTCTGCCGGCCCGCGGCCATCGGGTGCAGGGCGTCCAACTCGTGGACGGTGGCGTTCAGGATGCCGTGCCGGGTGCGGAACCTGCCGGTGCCGGAGGAGTCCCTGAGCACCTCGGCGCCCCGCGGGACGGCCGCCCGGATGTCGGTGGGGCTGTTCGGGACGGCCTTGTCCTCGTCGCCGTCGGCCGGGGCGAGACCGTTGCCGTCGGGCTTCTGGTGGATGGGCGTGTTGCCCATGCCGGTGCCGCTCAGCACGGCGTCGGCGCGGCCGAGGGAGCGGTCCAGCCGCTGCTCCGGGGAGACGTCGGAGCTGCGCAGGGTGATGTCGGCGGCGCTGACGCCCAGGATGGGCAGGGCGATCATCGCGAGGACCAGGAAGCTGCGGCCCTTGGAGCGCCAGGCGTCGCGGCGGGCGATCCGTATCGCCGCGACCCAGGAGTGGTACCAGGTCCTCACAGGGCGCCCGCCTGCCCCGTGAACAGCGAGTCAGGCTGGGAGCGCAGGGTCTCGTCCACGACGGAGCCGTCGCGCAGGAAGACCACCCGGTCCGCCCAGGCCGCGAAGCGGGGTTCGTGGGTGACGAGGATGCCGGCGGCGCCCGCGTCGCAGCGCGAGCGCAGCAGGGCGAGCACGGACTCGCCGGTCTCGGAGTCGAGGGCGCCGGTGGGCTCGTCGGCCAGCACGAGGCGGCGGTCGCCGACCAGGGCGCGGGCGATGGCCACGCGCTGCTGCTGGCCGCCGGACATCTCGTCGGGGAAGCGGTCGGCCACCTGGGCGAGGTTCATCTCCTCCAGGGCCGCCAGGGCGGCGGCCCTGGCCTTGCGGGCGGAAGTGCCGTCGAGCTCCAGGGGGAGGGCGACGTTCTCGGCCGCGGTGAGGGCGGGGATGAGGTTGTAGTCCTGGAAGACGTAGCCGATGCTGCGGCGGCGCAGGGCCGCGAGTTCCTTGCGGCCGGCGGTGGTGATGTCGGTGCCCTCGACGAGCACCCGGCCGCCGGACGGGGTGTCGAGGCCGCCCGCGAGGGTGAGCAGCGTGGACTTGCCGGACCCGGACGGACCCATGACGGCGACGAGTTCGCCGGGGTACACGGCCAGGTCGATCCCGCGCAGGGCGTGCACCTCGGTGGCGCCGCTGCCGTGGACGCGGGTGAGCTGCATCAGGCGCAGCACGGGCTGGTTGTGGTCGGGCATGAAGAGGGTTCCCCCCTGGGACGGTTCAGAGCCTGCGGCGCGGTGCGGTGGTGGGCGCGGCCTGGGTGTCGGCCGGAGCCGCGGTCTGGTTCTCGTGGGCGGCCGGTGCGGCGGTGGCTCTCCGGTCGGCCGTCATGGAGAGCCGTACGAGCCGGGACTCGGAGTGGTCCAGCCACCGGGCCTCGGCCTCGGTCTGGAAGATCAGCTGTTCCAGCACCAGCAGCCAGGCCACGTCGTCGCGCTCCTGGGAACGCCCCGATTCGATCGCGGCCAGGGCCTGCGCCTTGAGGCGGGTGTAGTCCTGCATCGCCTTGATCGTGGCGCTGCGCTGGGCCTGGATGACGGCGCGGATGTCCACGCCCGGGGTGCCGACGGCCATGGCGAGCTTGATGGACAGCTCGTCGCGGGGCGGGCTGGTGCGGTCGACGGGGCGCTCGTACCACTCGTGGAGTTCGGTGCGTCCGGCGTCGGTGATGGCGTAGAGGGTGTGCCCGGCCTCGTCCTCGCCGCCGGGGGCGACGAGCCCGTCGCGCTCCAGGCGGGCGAGGGTCGTGTAGACCTGCCCGACGTTCAGCGGCCAGGTGGAGCCGGTGCGGGACTCGAACTCGGTGCGCAGCTGGGAGCCGTACCGGGGACCCTGCTCCAGCAGGGCGAGGAGGCCGTGGCGAATCGACATACTCAGTATGTATACCGAGTATGCAGGCCCCCACAACCGACCTGAGATGTACATCTCAGGGGGGATCCTCGGATTCCGGCGGGTGCCGTGTCCGAGATGCCGGTTGTGTCGGGCCATGTGACCCTGAGCGGACAGTCGGTCGCTCGGGACGTGAGGGGCTCGCCGTGACTCAGCACCGTCGCGCGCTCAGGTGGACGGCCGGCGCCGCGCTGGCCCTCGGCGCCCTGACGCCCCAGCCCCAGGCGTACGCCGCCACCGCCTCCCCCTCGGCCGTGGCCGCCCCCGCCGACGGGGAGCTGGCGGGCAGTGCCGCCGGCGCCGGCAGAGCCCGCCCGGGCCGGGTGATGGAGGAGCCGCTCCCGGAGGTCCTGCTGCCGGCCGCGCGCCCGGTCCCGGAGGCGGAGGCGCCGAAGCCGCAGCCGCCGCGCCCCGAGCCGAGCGAGGCCGGGATGGTGTCCGCCCTCGGCGCCGACGGCAACGACCGCGCCGCCGACCTCGCCGAACACATCCTTCCGCTGGGCGCCGGCCTGACCCTGATGGGCCTGGGCCTGGGCTTCATGGGCATGCGCCTGCGGCGCGACTGAAACCAGCCGCGCCGCAGGCGTTCACGCAGGTGGGAGCGGTCCCCGGAGGGGACTCCCGGGACGGGCTACTCGGGGTTGCCGGTGGAGACGCGGAGGCTGAAGGTGGCGTCCTTCGGGTCGATGTCGTCGCCGGGGGAGGGGAACTGGTCCACGACCGAGCCCTCGCCGTAGACGTTCTCGTCCTTGGCCTTTTCGTCCAGGTTCCAGCCGGCGGCCTGGAGGCACTTCTTCACCGACAGGATGTCCTTGTAGCGGAAGTCGGGGGCGCGGACCTTCGACGGGTCGTTGTACGCCTCGTCCGCCTCCGAGCACTCCGTCTCCTCGATGGTGCGCGTGCGGTCCGGGCCCTTGTGGCCGGCCACCGCGGGGGCGCTCGCCGAGGTGCCGTTCTTGCCGGGCGTCCCGCCCTCACCGCCGTCGTCGTCGCCGTTCACGATCAGGGCCGTGACCAGGCCGCCGACCGCCAGCAGCGCCACCACGGCGGCGCCGATGGCCACCGGGGAGCCCTTCTTGCCGCCGCCCTGGCGGGCGGGTGCGGCGGCCGGGGAGATCGTGTACGGCGGCGGGGTGGCGGCCTGCGGCTGCGGCACCGGCGTGTGGTGTACGGGCTGCTGGTGCATCTGCTGCTGCGGCGGGTACGCGTAGCCGCCCTGCTGCGCGACGTGCGGCGGGGGCGTCTGGACGTGCGGCGGCGGCGTGTGGGCGTGCGGCGCCGGCTGCGCGTACGGACCCGGCTGGTACGGCTGCTGCACCGACTGCGGAGGCGGGGCCTGGAGGCCGGAGTCCACCGGCGGGAAGACGGCCGAGCCGACGCCGGCCCCGCTGTTCACCGGGCCGCCCTGGACGATGACCGGGGCGCCGGTCTGGCCGGCCGACAGCACCCGCAGGCACTCGTCCCGCATGGCCGCGGCCGTGGGGAAGCGCTCGTTCGGGTTCTTCTTCAGGGCCCGCGCCACCAGCGCGTCCATCGCCGGCGTCACCGAGCGGTTCACCGAGGACGGCGCGACCGGCTCCTCCTGCACGTGGGCGTACGCGATCGCCAGCGGCGAGTCCGCGTCGAACGGCAGCCGGCCGGTCAGCAGCTGGAACAGCATGATGCCGACCGAGTACAGGTCGGAGCGGGCGTCGACGCCGCGCCCCAGCGCCTGCTCGGGCGAGAGGTACTGCGGGGTGCCGACGACCATGCCGGTCTGGGTCATGGAGGTGACCCCGGACTGCATCGCGCGGGCGATGCCGAAGTCCATCACCTTGACCACGCCGCGCTTGGTGATCATCACGTTGCCGGGCTTGATGTCGCGGTGCACCAGGCCCAGCTCGTGGCTGGCCTCCAGGGCGGCCAGCACGTCGCCGGTGACCTTCAGCGCCTTGTCCGCGGGCATCGCGCCGTACTGGGCGACGTCGGCCTGGAGCACCGAGCCGAGCGGCTTGCCCTCCACGTACTCCATGACGATGTACGGCATCAGCGCGCCGTCCTCGCCGCCGATGGAGACGGAGTCCTCGCCCGTATCGAATACCGAGACGATGTTGGTGTGCGACAGTTTGGCTACAGCCTGGGCCTCGCGGCGGAAGCGCTCGCGGAAGGACTGCTCGCGACCGAGCTCGGTGTGCATGGTCTTGATCGCGACCTGGCGGTCGAGCGCGGCGTCGTAGGCGAGGTAGACGGACGCCATGCCGCCCTCACCGAGCAAGTCCCTTAGCTGGTAACGGCCGCGGGCCAGGGAGCCGCCTGCGTAACGCCCCTGTGTGCCGTCCTGGCTCATGACTGTGCTTCCCCTCGGCGGTCCCTGGCGATCCGTATGACGGGCCACAGTCTGCCGGAGGGCGGTGACCAGTCAAGCCGGGTGCCCGTTCCGTGACCACACGCGGACGGGGTGCAATCCCGGACGGCTCAGGGGCGGGGAGGCTGTAGCGTTCATCGGAGCACCCTGGAAAAGACGCACCGCTGACACGCGGCCGGATCATGACGGCGAGGACTGATGGCACCCGAACCCGAGGGCAACGGCGCCGGGATGGCTGATGTTCCCGACCAGTTCGGCGACCAGATCGGGTCGGGAGCCATGGTCGGCGACGGCCGGTACCGGCTGACCCACCGTCTGGGCCGCGGCGGCATGGCGGAGGTCTTCGCCGCCGAGGACGTACGGCTGGGCCGCACGGTCGCCGTGAAGCTGCTGCGCGCGGACCTCGCCGAGGACCCGGTCTCCAAGGCCCGCTTCACGCGCGAGGCCCAGTCGGTCGCCGGCCTCAACCACCATGCCGTGGTGGCCGTGTACGACTCGGGCGAGGACCGGGTCAACGGGAACGTCGTCCCCTACATCGTGATGGAGCTGGTGGAGGGCCGGACGATCCGGGACCTCCTCATCAGCGCCGAGGCGCCGGGCCCCGACCAGGCCCTGATCATCGTCTCCGGCGTGCTGGAGGCCCTGGCCTACTCGCACCAGCACGGCATCGTGCACCGCGACATCAAGCCGGCGAACGTCATCATCACCAGCACCGGCGCGGTGAAGGTGATGGACTTCGGCATCGCCCGCGCCCTGCACGGCGCCTCGACGACGATGACCCAGACCGGCATGGTCATGGGCACCCCGCAGTACCTCTCGCCCGAGCAGGCCCTCGGCAAGGCGGTGGACCACCGCAGCGACCTGTACGCCACCGGCTGCCTGCTCTACGAACTGCTGGCCCTGCGGCCCCCGTTCACCGGCGAGACGCCGCTCTCCGTGGTCTACCAGCACGTGCAGGACGCCCCGGTGCCGCCCTCCCAGCAGCACCCCGGCGTGCCGCCGGAGCTGGACGGCCTGGCCATGCGCGCGCTCGCCAAGGACCCGGACGACCGCTTCCAGAGCGCCGAGGAGATGCGCGGGCTGGTCCAGTACGCGCTCCAGATGCTCCAGGAGCAGGGCCCGGGCACGGGTACGTGGAACACCGGGCCGGTCACCATGGCGCTGCCGCACGGCGCCCCCGGCGCGACGGCCGTGAACCCCGCGGCCGGCGGCCCGGGCGTGCAGCCGTACCCGTCCCACGCCACCACCTCGGCGATGGGCGGCCCGATGGTGCCCCCGCTGAACCCGGACGACGGCTCGGCCTACTCCGGCGGCGGTGGCGGCTACCGCGACGACCGCACGGCGCAGGGCGGCAGCGGGCGCTGGAAGATGTGGCTGGTCGCCCTGCTGGCCGTGGTGGCCGTCGCGGGCGGCATCACGTACGCCCTCGACAAGGCGAAGTCCGGCGGCGGCACCACCGAGAAGCCGAACAACCCGGGCATCGAGAGCCCCAAGCAGGAGACCGCGGAGGTCCCGAAGCCCGAGCAGTCCTCCAAGGGCGGCGAGATCGAGGACGGCTCGTCCTCGGGCGGCGAGGAGACCTGGACGCCCAGCCGGAAGCCGTCCTGGAACCCGCCGACGCACCGGCCGTCGCCGACGCCCTCGTGGACGCCGCCGACGACCGACCCGACGGAGAGCACGGCCCCGACGACCGACCCGACGGACACCACCGAGCCGACGACGGACCCGACGGACGGCAACAACGAGTCGCCCGGCACCGACGCGGGCACCACGGACGGCCAGTCCGGCACCTGACGGACGCCCGCGGACGGCCGACGCGCCGGCCGACGCGCGGCCGACGCACGACCGACGGAGGGAGCGGTCCCCAACGGGGCCGCTCCCTCCGTGCGTTCGGGGACGGTCAGAGCGCGTGCTGGTACTGCCGGCCGACGTCGGCGGCCATGGAGTGCACGGTGACGAAGTGGGGTTCGATGCGCATGTAGACGGGCTCGAAGAGCTCGCCGTCGACGTAGTGCGGGCCCGGGCCGAAGAGTTCGAGTTCCGCCGTCGTGGGTTCGACGGTGCGGGCCGTGCCGGTGAACTGCACCGTCCACAACCGGTCGTCCCCGGTGCCGAAGTTGTCGGCGCCGTAGGCCACCACGCTGCCGTTGCAGGCCTGGTGGTAGCCGAACCCGGCGTGCATCCTCAGCACGACCTGGCCGCCCACCACGATGTGGCGGGCGGCTGCGAGGAAGGGCAGCGCGCGCATGCTGGTGGCCACGCGGCCGTACGGGACGCGGCGCAGCAGTTCGATGGCGTGGAGTTCCTCGGGCGACATGCCCCCACCCTGCGATACCGACACGGCGCCGGAAAAGAGGCCGCGGCCCTCATGATCCAGGACGTAGGTCCCGATACGAAGATCGTGTCCGGTGGAAAAGCGGAATCGGCGCGGAGCCCCGGAAAGGGCCCGCGCCGGTGTGTTCCGCGGTCCGCCGGACCCGGCTTCAGCGCTTCTCGGCCTGGAGCCGCGCCACGTACGCGGCGGCCTGCGAGCGGCGCTCCATGCCCAGCTTGGACAGCAGGCTGGAGACGTAGTTCTTGATCGTCTTCTCGGCGAGGTGCAGGCGCTCGCCGATGGCCCGGTTGGTCAGGCCCTCCCCGATCAGGTCGAGGATCTTGCGCTCCTGCTCGGTCAGGTTGGCCAGGCGGTCGTCGCCCTTGCCGTTCTTGCCGTCGCGGAGGCGCTCCAGCACCCGGGCGGTGGCCACCGGGTCCAGCAGGGACTTGCCCGCCGCCACGTCGCGCACGGCGTTCAGCAGCTCGTTGCCGCGGATGGCCTTCAGCACGTAACCGGAGGCACCGGCCATGATCGCGTCGAACAGCGCCTCGTCGTCGGCGAACGAGGTCAGCATCAGGCACTTGATGTCCTCGTCCAGCGACCGGACCTCCCGGCAGACCTCCACGCCGCTGCCGTCCGGCAGCCTCACGTCGAGGACGGCGACGTCCGGACGGGTGGCCGGAATGCGGACCAGCGCGTCGGCCGCGGTGCCCGCTTCGCCGACCACCTCGATGTCCGATTCGCTGGAGAGGAGCTCGTAGACGCCTCTACGCACCACTTCGTGGTCGTCAAGGAGGAATACCGTGATTTTTCCATCTTCGCGCACAGAGTCAGTTTCACACACTCACCCCTTCCCTGCCGCAGTTACCCGGGATAACGTGCCGTTGTTCCGGCCCCCTGCAAGGCTGTGACCAGTAGTTGTTCCCGATTCCCCGGATTTACTTGGATTTCCAAGCAAAATCCCAGGTCAAGCGGGGTTTCGCAGTTATGCGGCAACCTGGGTAACGTGCTTTGCGCAGGGCACTAGCCGGGGCACCTGTCACGCCTGTTTCCCGTCGAGTCGCACCCACCCCGTGCGCGGTACGGAGCGGGCGAGCCGCACTGGTCCCCGGACGACCCCGGGCGCCGGACCGACGGAGGAGCACACGTGACCGTGGAGAGCACTGCCGCGCGCAAGCCGCGACGCAGCAGCGGCACCAAGCGGACGGCCGGCAAGACCGCCGCCGCCGCGCAGAGTGCCGAGCCCCAGCTCGTACAGCTGCTGACGCCTGAAGGGGACCGGGTCGACGACCCGGAGTTCGCCCCCTACGTCGCCGACATCACCGCCGACGACCTGCGCGGGCTGTACCGCGACATGGTCCTGACCCGCCGTTTCGACGCCGAGGCGACTGCCCTGCAGCGCCAGGGCGAGCTGGGCCTGTGGGCCTCGCTGCTGGGCCAGGAGGCCGCGCAGATCGGCTCCGGCCGGGCGCTGCGCGACGACGACTACGTCTTCCCGACCTACCGCGAGCACGGCGTCGCCTGGTGCCGCGGGGTCGACCCCACCAACCTGCTGGGCATGTTCCGGGGTGTGAACCACGGCGGTTGGGACCCGAACAGCAACAACTTCCACCTGTACACGATCGTCATCGGCTCGCAGACGCTGCACGCCACCGGCTACGCCATGGGCGTGACCAAGGACGGCGCGGACTCGGCCGTGATCGCGTACTTCGGCGACGGCGCCTCCAGCCAGGGCGACGTCAACGAGGCCTTCACCTTCTCGGCGGTCTACAACGCCCCCGTGGTGTTCTTCTGCCAGAACAACCAGTGGGCCATCTCCGAGCCCACCGAGCGCCAGACCCGCGTGCCGCTCTACCAGCGCGCCTCCGGCTTCGGCTTCCCGGGCATCCGCGTCGACGGCAACGACGTCCTGGCCTGCCTCGCGGTCACCCGCTGGGCGCTGGAGCGCGCCCGCCGCGGCGAGGGCCCGACCCTGGTCGAGGCCTTCACGTACCGCATGGGCGCCCACACCACCTCCGACGACCCGACGAAGTACCGCCGGGACGAGGAGCGCGAGGCCTGGGAGCACAAGGACCCGATCCTGCGCCTGAAGACCTACCTGGAGGCCTCCGGCGGCGCCGACGAGGCGTTCTTCGCCGAGCTGGAGACCGAGAGCGAGACCATGGGCAAGCGCGTCCGCGAGGTCGTGCGCGCCATGCCGGACCCGGACACCATGTCGATCTTCGAGAACGTCTACGCGGACGGCCACGCGCTGGTGGACGAGGAGCGCGCGCAGTTCGCGGCCTACCTCGCGTCTTTCGAGGAGGGTCACTGATCATGGCAATCGAGAAGATGTCGATCGCGAAGGCGCTCAACGAGTCGCTGCGCAAGGCCCTCGACACGGACCCCAAGGTCCTGATCATGGGCGAGGACGTCGGCAAGCTGGGCGGTGTCTTCCGCATCACCGACGGTCTCCAGAAGGACTTCGGCGAGGAGCGGGTCATCGACACCCCGCTCGCCGAGTCCGGCATCGTCGGCACCGCCATCGGCCTGGCCCTGCGCGGCTACCGCCCGGTGGTGGAGATCCAGTTCGACGGCTTCGTCTTCCCCGCGTACGACCAGATCGTCACGCAGCTCGCGAAGATGCACGCCCGCGCGCTCGGCAAGGTCAAGATGCCGGTCGTCGTCCGGATCCCCTACGGCGGCGCCATCGGTGCCGTCGAGCACCACAGCGAGTCCCCCGAGGCGCTGTTCGCCCACGTGGCGGGCCTCAAGGTGGTCTCGCCGTCCAACGCCTCCGACGCGTACTGGATGCTCCAGCAGGCCATCCAGAGCGACGACCCGGTGATCTTCTTCGAGCCCAAGCGCCGCTACTGGGACAAGGGCGAGGTCGACACCGAGGCCATCCCGGGCGAGCTGCACCGGGCGCGCGTGGCCCAGGCCGGCACCGACCTCACGCTCGCGGCCTACGGCCCGATGGTGAAGGTCTGCATGGAGGCCGCCGCGGCCGCCGCCGAGGAGGGCAAGTCGATCGAGGTCGTGGACCTGCGCTCGATGTCCCCGATCGACTTCGACACCATCCAGACCTCGGTCGAGAAGACCCGCCGCCTGGTGCTGGTGCACGAGGCGCCGGTGTTCCTGGGCGTGGGCTCGGAGATCGCCGCCCGCATCACGGAGCGCTGCTTCTACCACCTGGAGGCCCCGGTGCTCCGCGTCGGCGGCTTCCACGCCCCCTACCCGCCCGCCCGCGTCGAGGAGGAGTACCTCCCCGGCCTGGACCGCGTGCTCGACGCCGTCGACCGCTCGCTGGCGTACTGAGGGAGAGGGTCGTGACGACGATGACGACGACACTGCGCGAGTTCAAGATGCCCGACGTGGGCGAGGGACTCACCGAGGCCGAGATCCTGAAGTGGTACGTCCAGCCGGGTGACACCGTCACCGACGGCCAGGTCGTGTGCGAGGTCGAGACGGCGAAGGCGGCCGTCGAGCTGCCGATCCCGTTCGACGGGGTGGTCGCCGAGCTGCGCTTCCCCGAGGGCACCACGGTCGACGTCGGCCAGGTGATCATCGCGGTCGAGACGGGTGACGGCGGTGCGGTTCCGGCCGCCGCCGAGGCCCCCGCGGCCGCGCCCGCCGCCGCTCCGGCCGCGGCTGCGGCCGCCGAGGAGGCCGCGCCCGAGGGCCGCCAGCCCGTGCTGGTCGGCTACGGCGTGGCGCAGTCCTCGACCAAGCGCCGCCCGCGCAAGGCCGGCGCGGTGCCGGCCGCCGCTGCCCCGGCGGTCCCCGCGGCCCCGGCCGCTCCGGCGCCCGTACCGGCCGCCGCCCCGGCGCTGAACGGGCACGGCACGCACGGCGACCGCCCGCTGGCCAAGCCGCCGGTGCGGAAGCTGGCGAAGGACCTGGGAATCGACCTGGCCACGGTCACCCCGACCGGCCCGGACGGCATCGTGACCCGCGAGGACGTGCACGCGGCGGCCCAGGCCGCCCAGCAGCCCGTCGCCGCGGCCGCGGCGCCCGTGGCGGCCCCCGCCCCGGCGGCGGCTCCGGTGGCCGCTCCGGCGCCGGTGTCCTCCGACGCGGCCCGGGAGACCCGTATCCCGGTCAAGGGCGTCCGCAAGGTCACCGCACAGGCCATGGTCAGCTCGGCGTTCACCGCGCCGCACGTCACCGAGTTCGTCACCTTCGACGTGACGCGCACGATGAAGCTGGTCGCGGACCTCAAGGCCGACCCGGACATGGCCGGCCTGCGGATCAACCCGCTGCTGATCATCGCCAAGGCCGTCCTGGTCGCCCTCAAGCGCAACCCGGACGTCAACGCCGCCTGGGACGAGGCCGCCCAGGAGATCGTGCTCAAGCACTACGTGAACCTGGGCATCGCCGCGGCCACCCCGCGCGGTCTGATCGTGCCGAACATCAAGGACGCGCACGCCAAGACCCTCGCGGAGCTGTCGCACTCTCTCTCCGACCTGGTCGCCACCGCCCGCGAGGGCAAGACCTCCCCGTCGGACATGCAGGGCGGCACGATCACCATCACCAACGTCGGCGTCTTCGGCGTCGACACCGGCACGCCGATCCTGAACCCGGGCGAGTCCGCGATCCTCGCGGTCGGCGCGATCAAGCTCCAGCCCTGGGTCCACAAGGGCAAGGTGAAGCCGCGGCAGGTCACCACCCTCGCGCTCTCCTTCGACCACCGGCTCATCGACGGCGAGCTGGGCTCCAGGTTCCTCGCCGACGTGGCGGCGGTCCTGGAGCACCCGAAGCGCCTGATGACCTGGTCGTAGCGGCCGCCGCGGCCGCACGCGTCGCAGCACAGGAAGGGCCCCCGCCGGTCAGGCGGGGGCTCTTCCCGTGCGTTACCAGGGGATGTTGCGCCAGGGGCTGCCCGGGTCGGTGGTGAGGAGGCGGTGGACGTCGAGCATGTCCTCGTACCAGCGGCCGAACTCCTCCTCGTCGAAGTGCAGGCAGCGCCCGAGGACGTAGCCGGCGGAGAAGTCCTCCCACGAGCGGTACGTCAGCCGGGCGGCCTTCCCCGCGCGGACGACGGCCTGCTCGGCCTCCTCCAGCGTGCAGAAGCGCGAGGCGAGCCCCCAGCGGGCCATTTGGGAGGCGCGGCCGAGGTCCCAGGCCTCGACCGAGCGGACGTACCGGCCCTCGCCGAGCAGCCCGTCGGCGCGGAACCGCGCCTCGTAGCGGGCGATGCGCCCGATCAGCCGCCGGACGCCCGCCACCTCCGCCTCCAGCGAGTCGAGCCGGCCGGGCGTCGGTGCCGTCACGCCGTCCGGGGTCAGCCGGGGCCGGGCCCGCTCCTCGGCGTTCCTGCGCAGCACCTGCTCGGCGGCCTGCCGCCAGTGGTCGGTGCCGACGAGCCCGCCGTAGGTGCGCGAGAGGGCGTGCCGGATGCCGAGGACGGACTCCCAGGTGCCACCGGCGCCGAACTCGGTGGCCAGCAGGTCGGCCTGGGTCTCGGCCCACTCGGCGGGGGTGGTGATCCCCCACCACTCCTCCAGTTTCTCCCGCTCCTTGCGGTAGCCCTCGCCGTGGAAGGCCATGGCGTTCCAGAACTGCCGGTTGTGCACCGCCAGATGGGCGCCGACGGCCAGCCCGCGGGCCACCGGTCCGTGCAGCGGCCCGCCCAGGTGCAGCGCGTGCACCGCCCCGTCCGGGAGCCCGTACACCTCGGTGGCGGCCGAGTGCCGCAGCCAGCCGGCGCGGTCCTCGGGGGTGGTCGGCAGGTAGGCCTCGCAGGGGGTGCCCGGGTTCACGGCCAGGTACGGCGGGTCGTCGGCCCGCCAGGTGTTGGCCAGGCCGTACAGGGAGACGCGCTCGAAGACGGGGTCGGGCGCGGGGGCCGGGAGCAGGCCGACCGTCCGGACGGCGATGCAGCGGGCGCCGGAGCGCGGGTCGGTGTACGGGTGGAAGAAGGTCTCGTCGGGGCGCGCGTCCACGGCGGCCCGGGACTGGGCCATGAAGAGGTGCGACTCCGCGAGCACGGCGAGGTACGCCGCCCAGTCGTTCCGGGTCTTCGCCTCGTACAGCCTGCGCTCCGTGAGGCTGGGTGCCTGCCATGCCGTTTCCGCCATGCGATCACCCTAAACAGACCGTCAGGAGCCGCCCGGCGCAGGGCCCGGGCCGTCCGGTCGGGTGATTGTCCGACGACCGTACGGTCGTAGGGGAGTGTCGTCGGCCCGGGGCCGCGGCGGGGCCACACAGGCTGTCTGACGCCAAGTCGGATACGAGGGACGGAAGTGGCATGCCTGTGAGGAAGTGGGCCGTTGTGCTCGCCGTGGGGGCGGTGTTCGCCGGGAGCGTTCCCGCCCTGGCCGCGGGGGCGGGACCGGACGGACGTGCCGCGCGTACGAGCGCACCGCGGGCGGCGGCCGCCGCCCCGCTGCCGGACGGCCTCGGCCCCTGCCTTCCCGGCCGGTGCCCCGACCCGTACCCGCCCGTGCACACCGGCGACCCCACGGGCGAGGACCGCGGCATCAGCATCTTCGTCGGCGGGGACTTCCGGGTCCGCGGCCGGGCCGCGGAGGCCGAGGGCAAGGTCGTCGTACTGGGCGGCTTCGACCAGGACAAGGACCCGGCCGGCAGCGCGGTGTACAACATCGGCATCGTCGGCGCGGGCTCGCAGGTGCGGCCGCCGCTCCGCTCCGACTTCCTCACGACGGGCGGGGACGTCAGAGTGGCGGCCGGCGAGCGGCTGATCGCGGACGGCGGAGTGGTCCGGCACGCGGGCGAGCTGACCGGCACGGTCGACGGCACGAAGACCAAGGACGTGACCGCGGCCGCTCCCCACCGCGGCCTGCGCACGCGCCTCACGGCCGCGAGCGAGTGCTACGCGCGGGTGGACGGGAACCCGCGCACGCCGACGGGCCGGGCGGTGAACAACGGCTACTCGACCCTCTTCAGGGGCGACGGGACGTCCGCCCTCCAGGTCTTCAACGTGGACTTCGACCTGGTCGGCAGGAACGGCGCGGCGCAGGGGCTGGAGTTCGCGGACATCCCGCGGGGCGCGACGATCCTGGTCAACCTGCTCGGCACGGCCCGCACCATCAGCACGTACTCCGGCGACAGCCCGCACCGCGACCGGCTGCTGTGGAACTTCCCGGACGCGACGCGGGTGGACCTGACGGGCTCGGGCCAGTTCCAGGGCAGCGTCCTGGTGGGCCAGGACGCCTCGGCGACCACGGTCTCGCTGCCGGGCATGAACGGCCGCTTCTTCACGGCGGGTTCGCTGACCCACACCTCGGACACCGCAGGGGCGGAGTTCCACGCGTACCCCTTCAACGGCGACCTGCCGTCCTGCGGTGACGGCCCGGTGCCGCCGCCGCGGGGCGAGGTGCGGCTGCGGAAGGTGGACTCGGTCACGGGCACGGCGCTGTCGGGGGCGGAGTTCCGGCTGTGGCGCGAGACCAACGGGACGGCCGGCCTCCAGACCGGCGGCACGACCCCGGACACCGCGGTCACCACGTGCACGACCGCGCCGAGCGGCGGCTGCGCCGCCACGGTCCCGGTGGGCACGCACTACTGGCAGGAGACGGCCGCGCCGCCGGGGTACGAACTCCCCTCGCCGGCGGTCTTCGGCCCGCTGGAGCTGACGGCGGAGACCGCGTCGGCGGGCGTGGAGATCACCGCCCGCAACACCCGCAAGCCCGAACCGCCCGCGCGGGGCGAGGTGCGGGTGAAGAAGGTGGACGCGGCGACGGGCGCGGCGCTGCCGGGGGCGGAGTTCCGGCTGTGGCGGGAGACGAACGGGACGACGGGTCTCCAGACGGACGGCGCGAACCCCGACACCGCGGTCACCAGGTGCACGACCGCGTCGAGCGGCCGCTGTGTCGCGACGGCGCCGGTGGGCTCGTACTACTGGCAGGAGACGGCCGCGCCTCCGGGATACGACCCGGCCTCTCCGGGGGTCTTCGGTCCGCTGGACCTGGCTCCGGAGACCGCGTCGGCGGGCGTGGAGATCGTCGCCCCCAACACCGGCAAGCCCAAGCCGCCGGTACGGGGCCGGATCGTGGTGCTGAAGACGGACTCCAAGAAGGGCCACCCGCTGGAGGGAGCGGTCTTCGAACTGTGGCGCGAGACCAACGCCACGGCCGGCCTCCAGACCATCGGCATCAACGCGGACGAGCTGGTGGACGCGGGCTGCGCGACGGACGACCGGGGTGAGTGCCGCTTCGAGGACCTGGCGCCGGGTGAGTACCACCTGAACGAGATCGACGTGCCGGAGGGCTACGCCATGCCGGGGAGCCCGGTGACGGGCCCGGTGCGGGTCACGGAGTCGAACGGCTCGGCCGAGGTGACGGTCCACGTGACCAACAAGCGCGGCGAGCCGGACAAGGGCGGCAAGGGCCCTAAGGCCGCCTGAGGGGGAGGTCGGCCCAGGTGGTCTTGCCGACCACCAGGGGGCTGACCGTCCAGCCGGAGGTGAGTGCCTCCACCACGCGGAGCCCGCGTCCGAACTGCTCGTCCGGACGGGGGCTCCGCGCTTTGGGGTGCCGTTCGCCCCGCGGGTCGGTGACGGCGATGCGGAGCGCGGTGTCGTCCAGGGTGAGCTCGACCCGTACGAGCCGGTCGCTCAGGCTGCCGTGCAGTACGGCGTTGGTGGCCAGCTCACTGGTGACGAGGGCCGCGTCGGCGGCGAGTGCCGGGTACCCCCAGGCACAGGCCAGCCACGCGGCCCGCCGCCGCGCCGCGGTCACGGAGTCCTGCCGGGGTGGGTAGTTCCGCACGTCGTACCGGTCCATGGGGCCGACCTCCTCGTCGGTATGCGCGTGTGTGGTGGCCTGCCGCGCGGGTGGGCACGGTGCACTTCCGCGATCCACGCGCTGCGTGAGCGGTTACGTACCGACCGTAGCGAGAGAATCGTGCGGCCAGCAATCGAACGGGCCAGAAATTTCTACCGAGTTAAGTTGTGGGCTTTCGCGGAGGAGGAGGAGACTTGCCTGACGCCTAGGGAGGGAGCGCGCCATGCCCAGCAGGAATCCGGATCGGGGAGTGTCGGTCTCAACGGTCCTCGGCCGACGACTGGGCAGCGAACTGCTCGGCATGCGTGAGGCCTTGGGCCTGCGCCAGGTGCACGCCGCCGAGGCGCTGACCGCGTCGGTCGCCAAGGTGGCGAAGATGGAACGCGGGCAGGTGCCCATGCGGGACCCGGATGTCCGGGCACTGTGCCACCTGTACGGGGAGTCGGACCCGGAGGTCGTGGAGCGGTTGCTCGGACTCGCCCGGCTCGACCGCGAGCGGCGGCGGGCCCGCGGCTGGTGGCGTCAGGGCCTGGACGTGGGCGGACTGGGCGAGTACATCGCGATGGAGGACGCCGCCACGCAGATCCGCACCTGGCAGACAGCGCTGGTGCCGGGGCTGCTGCAGACGGCCGACTACGTCCGCGCGATGTGCGTCGTCTCGGAGACGTGGAAGGACCCGGACGAGATCGAGCCGGTCGTCTCCGTGCGGATGAAGCGCCAGGCCAGGCTGTCCGGTGAGCGGCCGCTGCGGTTTCACGCCGTCATTTCGGAAGGTGCGCTGCGGCAGCAGGTGGGAGGACCGGACGTGATGCGTGCGCAGCTTGCCCACCTCGTGAACATGGCGGAAATGCCCAACGTCCACGTGCAGGTCCTGCCCTACCGGGCGGGAGCGCACCCGTGTATGTCCGGAGCATTCAGCATCCTGTCGTTCGCCGAGCCCGGGGCGGTCGACGTGGCCTACACCGAGAGCATCGCTTCAGCGGTGTGGGTGGAGAGCGCCAACGGCAACGCCATCTACGACCGTTCGTTCGACCGCATCGCTCGCATGAGCCTCGCTCCCCGTGATTCTGTGGAGTTGATCCATGACATCGGCAAGGGGATGTAGTGATGGCGGAGTTCGAGTTCGTGAAGTCGAGCTACAGCGGGGGTGACATGAACGAATGCGTCGAGGTCGCCCGGAACGTGCCCGGCATCGTCGCGGTGCGGGACAGCAAGGACCCGCACCGCGAGGTGATCCGCGTATCGCCGGAGGCATGGGCGGCGTTCGTCAGCGGAAGTCGGTGGTGATCTCCGCCATGTTGTTCGACGGGTCCGGGTCGTCGGCGGGCCAGCCGACCAGCAGGCGGCCCTTGGCGCCCGGCACCCGGCGGTCCACGCGCACGCTCAGCGCGAGGGGGTACGAGTCCACCTGGCAGGACAGCCAGCCGGGCTTGACGCGCGACTCCAGGCACCACCGGTGCTCGGACGGGTAGCGGTCACTGGGGTCGATGAGGGAAACCCCCTCGGGCAGTTCGACCCACACCTGCCCGGTAGCCGGTTCGCCGCGGTTCACGAGGATGTCTGCGAAGGCCTCCCGCCCCACCTCGCCGCGCAGCGTGACCGGCTGGACGGACCAGTCACCGCCCCGGGTGGCCCCGAGGTCGTGCAAGGGCGGAAACGGGGACCCGCCGGGGTCCTGCAGGGGCCCGGGGTCGCCCGTGTCGGACCAGAACGCGTAGGCGCCCTGGTCCCAGCAGCACGGGTCCTTCTGGTTCCGCACCGGTCCGCCGGCTCCGAACCCGGCCACCGTCTTCGTGGCCTGCGCGCGCCCCAGATCCCGGCAGACCGCGTGCGTGCGGTCCGGCGAGGTCTCGCAGCCCTCCGGCGCGTGGGTGATCCCGGGCCCCGGACCGATGCCCTGCACCACGACGCGCAGCGTCATGCTGGACCCGTTGGGCAGGTCGGCCAGGGCCCGCGCGATGCCGGCCTCGGACGTTTCGCCGCGCTGGTTCGACCAGATCACCACGGCCGCCGTCCCCACGAGCAACAGCGCCACGACCCTCGCCAGCACGAGGCCCGCCCCGCCCCTCACCGGTACTCCACCGTGATTGCCGCGGCCAGAAGGCCGGCCGGTGCCTTCCACGCTCCACGCCTCATCGGATGTCCACCTTGACCTCGGCGCGGTCGTTGGACGGGTCCGGGTCGCCGGGATGGTGGCCGACCATGACACGGCCCTTGGCGCCCTCGACCTTCCGGTCCAGGCGGACGCTCAGGTAGAGGGGGTACACGGACTCGTGGACACCGCAGCTCAGCCAGCCGGGCTTCTCCCGCATCTCATAGCACCAGTTGTACTCAGAGACGTGGTTGTCGGCCACGTCGACGAGTGACACGCCCTGGGGGAGCTGGATCCAGATCTCCTCCGGCGCCTGGCCGCCTCGGTACTCCTGAGGGAGTTCGACCATGGTCTTGTCGCCCACACTCCCGCCCAGCTTGATCGGCCGGACGTACCAGTCGGTGCTGTGCGGGCGTCCGTCACCGCTCATGATGCGTCCCGAGGGAGACACCCCGCCGCGGCCGGCGGCCCAGCTGAAGCTGAGGTCCCCCTGATCCCAGCAGCAGGACTTGTGGTGGTTGCGGATGGTGCCCCTGGCACCGAAGCCCGCGACGGTCTCTGCCTCCCGGCCCCGGTCCACGTTGCAGAGCGCGAGCATCCGCTCCGACGAGATCTCGCACCCCTCGGGGGCACGCGTGATCCGGGCCTCGCCGTCGAAGTCCCTTACGGTGACGCGCAGCGAGGCCGGGTACGGGCCGGGGTCGGCGGCCAGTGCCCGCTCAATGCCCTGTGGTCCCGATGCGTACCGCGTCACCAGGTACAGCACTCCGCCCACGGCCAGTGCGAGTACCACCAGGCCGGCCAGGATCGACCGGCTCCACTTTCCCTTCCCCATGGCGGGGTCCCCCTCGAAACGCAGGTGCCGGGCCCCCTGCGGGGACCCGGCACCCTCGGTCATGCCGGTGCCGTTAGTCGAGCACGTCCGGGATCGGGTTCGTGTTCGCGCGCATCGTGGACGACGTCGCGGCCGCGCCGAATGTCCAGTTCATGAGGTTCATGGAGTCGGCGTACCGCTCCTCGTCGTTCAGCAGCACGCCGATGACGGTCTTGCCGTTGCGGGTGGCGGTGAAGACCAGGCACTTGCCGGCGGGCGTGTTGGTGCCCGTCTTGATGCCGAGGGCGCCCGTGTAGCCGTAGCCGCCGTCGTTCGTCGGACGCACCAGGAGGTTGGAGTTCTTCCAGGTGTAGTAGCGGTAGTTGCCGTTCGACGCGATGGCAGTGGCCTTGCCGTAGCCGTCGACGATGCCGCGGAAGGTCGCGCTCTTCATCGCGGTGCGGGCGAGCTTCGCCATCTCGCGGGGCGTGGAGTAGGTGCCCGTCTTGGTAGGCGAGTTGCCGTCGAACGAGTCGAAGCGGGTGTTGGTCAGGCCGTAGGAGGCGGCCTTGGCGTTCATCTGCTTGATGAAGTCGGCGAAGCGTGCGGACTGCGTGGTGCCCTTGCCGAAGGTGTCGGCGAGCGCGGCGGCGGCCTCGCAGCCGGACGGCGTCAGCAGGGCGTTCAGCCAGCCGCGGACGGTCAGGCGGTCACCGTTGTAGATCCACGCCTTGGAGCCGCCGACGCTGTCGGCGTAGTCGTTGTACGCCTGCTTCATCGTGATGCGCTTGTCCAGGTCGAGGCCCGGAGTGGTCAGGACGACGCGGGCCGTCATGATCTTCGCGGTGCTGGCCAGCGGCCGCTTCGTGTCGGCGTACTTGCTGTACAGCGTGGAGCCCGTCGTGCTGTCCATCAGGAACGCACCCTTGGCGTACGTCGCCGGCGCAGATGCAGCCTGGGACGACGTGGCGATGGGCGCCGCGAGGAGGGCACCGGTGACCGCCGAAACGGCGAGCGCGCGGCGCACGCGGGTGAGGCTGAATATCAAGTGTTGTCCCCGAGTTCGCGAATGTTCAGGTGTGTGTGATTCGTTCGCATTTCTTGGCTTTTCAGGACCGCCTGCGGTGCGGGCCTACTCGGCCAAGACGTGCAAGGGGATCATATGGCTGCACGAAGAACCCATTTCTTGACCAACTTGAGATGCTCAGAGTTGAGTTCGTCAGGATTTCACATGGATTAGTCGCTTCTGGAGTGATTCCAGCGGGCCGTACGCGAACCGCCGGAGCCACAGCGTCGAGCCCGTGACGAGCACCGCGCAGACCGCCGCCCACAGGCCGAACACCCACCACGGGCCGTCGTCCGCGAAGCGCTCGGCCAGGCCCAGGCCGATGCCGTAGCAGGCCAGCATGCAGAGCAGGTTCTGGAGGACGTACGCCGACAGGGCGGTGCGGCCCACCGACGTGAGGCCCGCGACCAGGCGGCGCGGCAGCCAGGCGCGGTCGAGCGCCAGGCCGGTCAGGCCGAGGTAGCCGAGGGCGACCAGCGGCGCGGCCGCGTACCGGCCCAGCAGGTACCAGTCGTCCCCGCCGAGGGCGCACGCCGCGTTCAGCGGGAGGCCGAGGCCCAGGCCCCACGCCAGCAGCCGGGCGCGCAGCCGGCGGCCGCGCGCGTCGGCGCCGAAGGCCCCGGCCCGGTACAGGCGCACCCCGAGCAGGAAGAGGAAGAGCAGCAGGCCGAAGGAGATCACCGGCTCGATGCGCAGCGCGAGGGCGTTCTGGAGGCGGAAGGAGACCTGGGCGAGGTAGCCGCCGTGGGCGTAGAGGTCCACGGCCCGGTCGCTCCCCGGGGGCGCACCGCCCGGCCCCGTGGCGGCGAGGCCCGCCGTGAGGACGGCCATGAACGCGAGGTGCAGGCCCGCGGCCGTCCACATCACGCGGCCCCGGACCCGCTCGGAGCGGGCCAGCAGCCAGGCCGTGAGCAGGGCCGTCACGGCGTAGCCCATCAGCACGTCCCAGGCGAAGACGAGGACGAAGTGGAGCGTGCCCTCGGCCAGCAGGAACCACGCCCGCGGCCGGTAGCCGGAAGGCCAGGGGCGGCCCCGCCGCACGGCGGAGTCGTGCTGGACGGCCAGGCCGGCGCCGAAGAGGACGGTGAGCAGGGCGAGGAACTTGCCGTCCGCGAGGAAGCGGAAGACGGTCTCGGAGAGGACGGCCGCCGAGGGGTCGGCGACCGGGTCGGGCAGGCGTACGCCCTGGAGCACGGACCACTCGGAGCCGGGGGTCGAGAAGATCCAGACGTTGGTCATCAGGGTGCCGAGGATGGCGGCACCGCGCAGGACGTCGAGCAGCGGGTTGCGCGTGCCGGCGGGGGCCGGCGCGGCGACGGACGGCGAGGCTGTCTGGGACATGCTCACAGCGTCCCGTCGCGCCAACGCCCCTTCGTCGTGCGGCCGGAGGAAAGCCGGCCGGGTGGCGGTACATCCTTCGGTGCAGTACCGGCTCCGCCTGGCGTCCGGATCGTGGAACGGCTCTCCGGTTGCACCTCTGTTGTATCTATGCTGTGCCCATGCCATCCGTCCCGGCCTCCGCGCCCACCACCGCCGCCAGTGCCCCCGGCGCCGCCCCCGCCAAGCAGCCGCCCGCCGCCGACCGTGTCTACCAGCACGTGAAGCAGGGCGTACTCGACCGCCGCTACGAGGGCGGCACGCTGCTCACCGAGGGCGAGCTGGCCGAGGCCGTCGGGGTGTCGCGGACGCCGGTGCGCGAGGCGCTGCTGCGGCTGGAGACCGAGGGGCTGCTGCGGCTCTACCCCAAGAAGGGCGCCCTGGTGCTGCCCGTCTCGGCCCAGGAGATCGCGGACGTGGTGGAGACCCGGGTGCTGGTCGAGGAGTTCACCGTGCGGAGGGCTGTGCCGGCCCCGCCCGCGCTGCTGGCCCGGCTGGAGGAGCTCCTCGAAGCCCAGCGGCGGCATGTCGAGAGCGGTGACCTGGCCGCGTTCGCCGTCGAGGACCGGTGCTTCCACGCCGAGATCGTCCGGCACGCCGGCAACCAGATCCTGTCCCGCCTCTACGACCAGCTGCGCGACCGCCAGCTGCGGATGGGCGTCGCCCTCATGCACGCCCACCCCGACCGGGTCGCGCAGAACGTCACCGAGCACACCGAGATCCTGGAGGCCCTCCGGGCCGGGGACGCGGACGCCGCCGCGGCGGCCGTACGCGCCCACCTGAGCCGCGTCGAGGTGCTGGTCCGGGGCGGCGAGGTCCGATGAGCGCCGGGACGAACGCCGAGGACGGAACGAATCCCGGGGAGGGAACGAATCCCGGGGAGGGAACGAACCCCGCCGGGGCCGCCGCCCCGGACTCCCCGGAGACCCCCGCCCCCGCGCACCCCGCCCACCGCGAGCCGCCCGGCGGGCGGCGGGCCGTCGCCGTGTGGTCCATCGGCGTCGCCGTCTACTTCGTCGCCGTCATCTTCCGCACCAGCCTGGGCGTCGCCGGACTCGACGCGGCCGACCGCTTCCACGTCAACGCCTCGGCCCTGTCGACCTTCTCGCTGCTCCAGCTGCTGGTCTACGCGGGCATGCAGATACCCGTCGGCCTGATGGTGGACCGCCTCGGCACCAAGCGCGTGCTGACCCTCGGCGTCACCCTCTTCACCCTCGGCCAGCTCGGCTTCGCGCTCTCCCCGTCCTACGGGATGGCCCTCGCCGCCCGCGCCCTGCTCGGCTGCGGCGACGCCATGACCTTCATCAGCGTGCTGCGCCTGGGCACCCGCTGGTTCCCCGCGCACCGCGGACCGCTGATGGCGCAGCTGGCCGGGCTCGTCGGCATGGCCGGCAACCTGGTCTCCACCCTCGTCCTCGCCCCCGTCCTGCACGGGGTCGGCTGGACCGCCGCCTTCGCCGGCAGCTCGGCGGCCGGGCTGGTCGTGCTGGTGCCCCTGCTGCTGTTCCTGCGCGACCACCCCGAGGGCCACGGGCCCGAGCCGGTACAGCGCGCCGGCCTGGGCTTCGTACGCTCCCAGATCGCCGAGTCCTGGCGGGAGCCCGGCACCCGGCTGGGCCTCTGGGTGCACTTCACCACCCAGTTCCCCGCGATGGTCTTCCTGCTCCTGTGGGGGATGCCCTTCCTCGTCGAGGCGCAGGGCCTGGACCGCGGCACGGCCGGCGCCCTGCTGACCCTGGTCGTCGCCTCCAACATGGCGCTGGGCCTGGTGTACGGGCAGGTCATCGCCCGGCGCCAGTCGACCCGGATCCCGCTGGCCCTGGGCACGGTGGCGGTCACCGCCCTGCTCTGGGCCGCCACCCTCGCGTACCCCGGGGACCGCGCGCCGATGTGGCTGCTGGTGACCCTGTGCACGGTGCTGGGCGCGTGCGGGCCGGCCTCGATGATCGGCTTCGACTTCGCGCGGCCCGCGAACCCGGCCGCCCGTCAGGGCACCGCCTCGGGCATCACCAACATGGGCGGTTTCATCGCCTCGATGACCACCCTGCTGACCGTGGGCGTGCTGCTGGACGCGACCGGGGACGACTACCGGATCGCGTTCTCGTCCGTGTTCGTGCTGGAGGCGCTGGGCGTCGTACAGATCCTGCGGCTGCGCACCCGGGCCCTGCACCGCGAGCGCGAGCGCGCTGCCGCGCTGCCACCCGCTCAGGGCGTGACGGCGAACTCCCGCAGGATCGCGTCCGCCAGGTCCTGATCGCCCTCCACCTTGACCCGGTCGGCGACGGCGTGCGGCCTGACCCGGCCGGCCGCGAGGCGCACGTACGTCTCCCAGTCCATGCCCAGCGTGACCGCCGGGCCGAGCGAGACCGAGGCGTCCATCGAGCCGCGCCCCTCGGCGTCCACGCGGACGGTCCGCATGAACTCCAGCGGGCCGTGCACGTCGAGGACGACCGCCGAGTTCGCGGGCGCGCCCGCCCGCTTGGCGACGGCCTTCGGCAGGCCCTGGAGCAGGATGTCGCGGGCGATGTGGGCGCCGGGCGAGTCGAGGTTGCCCGGCACGCCGAGCGCGGTGCGCAGGTCCTGCTCGTGGATCCACACGTCGAAGGCGCGCAGCCGGAGCGCGAGCTCCAGGCTGACCTGGTCACCGAGCGGGCCGCGCACCAGCGTGGCCGGATCCCGCTTGTCGGTCCGCAGCTGCCGGCACCGGCGGATGACGGTGTACTCCAGCTCCGAGGTCATCTCGGGCGCGGTGTGGTGGCGCCGTACGTCGACCTGCACCTCCATGTAGCGCGTGAACTCGTCGACCACGTGCCGCAGATCGCGCGGGAGGCTGTGGATGGGCCGCGGGTCGCCCAGCATCTCGGTCTCCACGCCGATGACGTGCGAGACCACGTCCCGGACCGACCAGCCCGGGCAGGGGGTCGCCCGGTTCCACTCGCCCTCCGCCAGCGGCTGGACGAGTTCGGATATCGCCTCGATGGAGTGGGTCCACGCGTCGGCATAGGGCTGAAGGCTGGGATGGACGGTCTCGACGGTCACGGGACCCCTCGTGCTGTTCAGTGCGGACAGGTGGTGACGGGTGACTGGGTGCTGGCTGGGGCCGGCTGTGGAGTCTTTCTGCCAAAGTTACGCTGCTGGGCAGCGCCCCGGCAGTGCTTTCGTGTGACGATCGTAGGCCCGAATTGACGAGTCATGAGCCCGGCCCCCGGCGGAGGCCCGGCGGAACGGTGGCAGTGTGCGCGCGTCTCTGATCCAAATCGCCATCGACGGGGGCGAGTCGGTCGCCGACCGGCGGCTGCGGGCCGCTGACCTGGTGCGCGGCCAGGCAGGTTCGGACCTCGTCGTGCTGCCGGAGCTGTGGCCGACGGGCGCGTTCGCGTACGAGCTGTTCGCAGCGGAGGCCGAGCCGCTGGACGGTCCCACGCACGCGGTGATGGCCGCGGCCGCCCGGGACGCGGGGGTGTGGCTGCACGCGGGCTCGGTGGTCGAGCGGGCCGCGGACGGCCGGATGTACAACACCTCGCTGGTCTACGCGCCGGACGGCGAACTGGCCGCCACCTACCGCAAGATCCACCGCTTCGGCTTCGACAAGGGCGAGGCCGTCATGATGGGCGCCGGCACCGACCTGGTCACGCTCCCCGCCGGCGGGCTGACCCTGGGCCTGTCCACCTGCTACGACCTCCGCTTCCCGGAGCTGTACCGCGGGCTGGTCGACGCCGGCGCCACGGCCCTCGTCGTCTCGGCCGGCTGGCCGGAGCGCCGCCGGGAGCACTGGACGGTCCTCGCCCGCGCCCGGGCCATCGAGAACCAGGCCTACGTCCTGGCGCTCGCGGAGGCCGGTACGCACGCCGGGGTCGAGATGTCCGGGCACAGCCTGGTCGTGGACCCGTGGGGCGAGGTGCTGGCGGAGGCCGGGGCGGGCGAGGAGGTGCTCGTCGTGGAGCTGGACCCGGAGAAGGTCGCCGCCACGCGCGAGCAGTTCCCGGCGCTGAAGGACCGGGTACTGGGACGGTAGGGCCTCCCGGGGCGGTGGTGTGGTTCCCTGGCGGCGTCGCTCGAAGGGTTCCGCCACCGCTCAGGGGGAGAGCACGTGAGTACCGGAAGCACCGAAGCACAGCTGTCCAGCGAGGAGGAGCGCCGGGTCACCACCCTGGAGCTCTTCTTCGACCTCGTCTTCGTCTTCACGGTCACCCAGCTGACCGTGCTGCTCTCGCACGGCTTCCACGTCACCGGCTTCCTGCGGGTGGTGCTGGTCTTCACCGTGCTGTTCTGGATGTACGGCGGCTACGCGCACCTCACCAACCAGGTCCCGCCGGACAGCCCGCGCCGGCGCCTGCTGCTGATGCTCGCGATGTGCGGCTTCCTGATGTGCGCGCTGTCCGTGCCCACCGCGTTCGGCGCCGGCGGGGTCCCCTTCGGGATCGGCTACCTGCTGGTGACGGTCGTGCACGGGCTGATGTACACCGAGGCGCACGGGCGCAGCGTGATCTGGTTCGCCGCGCCGAACGTGCTGTGCGCGCTGTCCGTCCTGGCCGCCGGCTTCTTCGACGGCGGACCGGCCTGGGCGCTGTGGGTGCTGGCGCTGGTCTTCCAGTTCGGCACGCAGCTCGTCGTCAGGTTCGCCGGCACGCCGTCCGAGGCCGAGGAGGAGACCGTCAGCGGCCAGCTGGGCGGGATGAGCGCGGCGCACCTGGTCGAGCGGCACGGGCTGCTGCTGCTCATCGTGTTCGGCGAGTCGGTCATCGCGATCGGCATCGGCGTCGAGGGACTGCCGCTGACGGTGGGGCTGTTCGGCGGCGCGTTCCTGGCCCTGGGGATCGCGTCCGCGCTGTGGTGGCTGTACTTCGTGCGGGACGAGGGGCGGGCCGAGGAGTACCTCGCGGCGGCGGACGGCCCCCGCCGCTTCAAGCTGTCGATGCTCGCGTACTACTACTTCTTCCTGCCGGTGCTGATCGGCGTCGCGACCTTCGCCGCCGGGGTCAAGAAGACCATCGGACACCTCGGCGACCCACTGCCCGCCGGACCGGCCCTGGCCCTCGCGGGCGGCGTCGCGCTCTACCTCGCCGGGGACCTGGCCTTCCGTACGGTGCTCAGGATCGGCGTGCTGCGCTACCGGGCGGCGGCCCTGGCGGGCGCCCTGGCCACGGCCGCGGCCGGACACCGGTTCAACGGCGCGGTCCAGCTGGGGGCGCTGCTGCTGGTGCTCGTGGCGGCGCTGGTGGCGGAGTCGCGCGGGGTGCGGCGGGCGACGGCTGTGGAGGCGGCTGTGGAGACGACCGGTGCGGCCGGTGGGAAGACCGTCGCAGCCGAGGGTGCATAGCCTCCCAACTGTCGCCCAACTGCCCCAAACCGCAGCCGCATTGGCCGAAAAGGCCCCCCGTGCCGGCGTCCCACTGCGAAACAATCTCTGCCGGGACGACGACACAGGGGGCCTTGGCATGACGACGCACACCGTGACGGGCAAGCGGGAGATACCGGGACCGGCCGGAGTGCCGCTGCTGGGCTCCCTGTTCGACCTCAAGAAGAGCACCATCGACACCCTGCTGCGCGCCCAGCGCGAACACGGCGACGTGGTCCGCATCTGGGGCGGCCCGCCCGGGCTGCGCGCCGAGGTGCACGCCGTGTTCTCGGCGGAGGGCGCCCAGCGGGTGCTCGCCACCGAGTCCGCCAACTTCCGCAAGGACAACCGCTTCTACCAGGAGCTCCGCGACTCCTTCGGCAACGGCCTGCTGACCGCCCAGGACGAGGACTACCTGCGCCAGCGCCGCCTGGTCCAGCCGCTGTTCACCCGCCGCCGGGTCGACGGCTACGCGGAGGCCGTCACCCAGGAGACCGCCCGCATGACGGACGCCTGGGGCGAGGACGTCGAGCTCATCGGCGAGATGACCCGCTTCACCCTGCGCGCGGTGGCCCGGATCCTCTTCGGCGCGGACGTGGAGGCCGCCGTCGCGGTGGTCGAGCGGTCCTTCCCCGTGATCGGCGACTACGTGCTGCGCCGCGGGTACGCGCCGGTGAACCTCCCGCGCCACTGGCCCACCCCCGACAACCGGCGGGCCGCGGCCGCCACCGCCGAGCTGTACGCCGTCTGCGACCGGATCATCGCCGAGCGGCGCGCGGCCGGCGCCGGCGTCGACGGGGACCCCGGCCAGGACCTGCTGACCCTCCTCGCGGAGGCGGAGAGCGCGGAGGACGGCACCTTTGACGCCTCCGAGCTCCGCGACCAGGTGCTGATCTTCCTGCTGGCCGGCCACGAGACCACGGCCACCTCCCTGGCCTTCGCGCTGCACCTGCTGGCCCGCCACCCCGAGGAGCAGGACCGGGCCCGCGAGGAGGTGCGCCGGGTGCTGGGCGGGCGTACGCCCACGGCCGCCGACCTCGACGCGCTGCCCTACCTCACCCAGGTGCTCAAGGAGGCCATGCGGCTCTACCCGGCGGCACCGGTCATCGGCCGCCGGGCCGTCGCCGACACGGAGATCGACGGGTACGTCATCCCGGCCGGCGCGGACGTGCTGGTGGCCCCCTGGGTCACCCACCGGAACCCGCTCTACTGGCCGGACCCCGAGCGCTTCGACCCCTCCCGCTTCACGCCGGAGGAGGAGAAGGGCCGCCCGCGCTACGCCTGGTTCCCCTTCGGCGGCGGCCCGCGCGCCTGCATCGGGCAGCACTTCTCGATGCTGGAGTCGGTGCTGACGCTGGCGATGGTGCTGGACGGGTACGAGCTGACCGCGGTGGACACCGAGGTACCGGTGAACGCCGAGATCACCCTCCGCCCGGAGGGCCCGGCCCGCTGCCGCCTGCGGAAGCTCGCCTGAGCCCGCCGGGTCAGTCGCCCTCGCGCTCCCGCTCGGCCATCCGGATCACGCACACCGCCACGGCCACCAGGAGCGCGGGGTCGGCGTCCTCCCGCACGACCTCGACGGCGTACGTGTCGCGCACCGTGAACCACTGCTTCGAGACCAGCGCCAGCAGCTCGCCGTCGTAGTCGATGCGGAACTCGCGGTCCAGGACGCGCCCGTGCACGTCCAGCTCCGTCCCCTCCACGAGGGTCACCCGGTAGTGGTTGCGGACCAGTGACATCCGCTTCTTCTTGATCGTGGCCAGCGGGGCCAGGTCCCGCTCCAGGGTCATGGTGTCCCGCAGACTGAGCAGCTTCTGCCGGATGGTGATCAGGATGCGGCCGTCGGGGTCCTTCAGCTCCAGGGTGTCGCGGAGCCGGAGGGCCTTGCCGTCCACCAGGAAGGCGTGGCGGCCGAACTCGTCATCGATCCAGTAGTCGTCGCCGACCGCGAAGATTTTGTCCCGTACGAGGTATTTCATGCCGTGATCGTTGCCCGGGTTACGTTGACCCCATGCAGCTTCTCTACGTGACCGACCTGGCCTATCCGGCGCGCGGCCGCCGCTACGGCGACGAGGACGTCTTCCTCACCTCCCGGCTGCGGGAGGAGTTCCCCCTCGCGCTCTGCCACCCGCTCGACGCGGCCCGTCTGATGGACGGCTTCGACGCGGTGGTGGTGCGCAACAGCGGCCCGGTCCTGGGCCACCAGGAGGCGTACGCCGACTTCCGCGCCCGCGCCCTGGCCGCCGGCACCCGGGTCTACAACCCGCTCACCGGCCGCGGCGACATGGCCGGCAAGGACTACCTGCTGGACCTCACCCGCGCCGGATACCCGGTGATCCCCACCGTGGACGACCCGGCGGACCTGGCCGCACTGCCCTCCGTCCCGGAGTACGCGGTCAAACCGAAGCAGGGCGCCGACTCCATAGGCCTGCACTTCACGGCCGCCCCCGCGGGCACCCCCGGCGAGATCCTGATCCAGCCGCGCATCGACTTCGCGTACGAGGTGTCCTTCTACTTCGTGGACGACGCCTTCCAGTACGCCCTGTACGCCCCCGACCCGGCCCGCCGCTGGGTCCTGGAGCCGTACGACCCCACCCCGGCGGACCTGGCCTTCGCCCGCGCCTTCGTCACGTGGAACACCCTCGACCACGGCATCCAGCGCGTCGACGCCTGCCGCGCCCCCTCGGGCGACCTCCTCCTGGTCGAACTGGAGGACCTCAACCCGTACCTCTCCCTGGACCTCCTCCCGGAACCGGTCCGCGACGCCTTCGTCACGGCCTTCACGCGGTCCCTGCGGTCGTTCCTGGCCTAGAGCCAGGTGGTGTCGAGGGTCAGGTCGAACGGCGCGGGCAGGCGGACCGGCGTCCCGAAGGGATGCGGCCCGTCGGCCGCCGTGTAGCCCAGGTGCCCGGGCCCGGAGAACAGGGTGACGGTCTCCTCCTGCCGGTCGAGCAGCAGGTAGAGCGGCGCACCGTACTCGGCGTACCGCCGCTGCTTCACGGGGCAGTCCGCGGTCTCCACCACGAGGAGCGTCTGCCTCGGCTGCAAGGCAGCCTCGTGGGCCAGGGAGCCTGGAACCACCGCGAGATCGGGTACGTACCAGTCGAGGGATCCCGGTAGGTCGAGGTCTCCTGCACCGGCCAGGCAGGCAAGCTCGGCCACCCGTACCGCCGGCTGGTCGTGGAGACCGGCCAGGGCATGGACCGCGCCCCACGGGCGGGACACGGGCTCGATCACGCCGTCGACGAGCTGGGCGTGGTCCCACCGAACATGCTGCAGGGCGTACTTCAGCGCGCTCTCGGGGTCGATCCCGGTGTTGTAGTCCGGCGTGCTGGACACGCGGCCGCTCCTTCCGCGGACGTCGGCCCACTGTCCCACGGGGCCGGCTGTGACGGCCGCATGTCACGTGTCCGTCACCCCTGGGAGCGACCGGCACCGGGATGGCAAGCTTGAAGGATGAACGATGCTGCCTCGGCGCCCACCCCTGCGCCCGCACCCCGCAAGCGTGCCCGTGTTCGTGCCCCCGAGCTGATCGGCAAGGGTGGATGGCTGAACACCGGTGGGAAGGAACTCACCCTCGCGGACCTGCGAGGTAAGTGCGTTGTCGTCGATTTTTGGACGTTTTGCTGCATCAACTGCCTGCACGTCCTCGACGAGCTGCGCGAGCTGGAGGAGAAGCACCGGGACACCGTCGTGATCATCGGCGTGCACTCGCCGAAGTTCGTGCACGAGGCGGAGCACGCGGCCGTCGTGGACGCCGTGGAGCGGTACGGGGTCGAGCACCCGGTGCTCGACGACCCCGAGCTGGTGACCTGGAAGCAGTACGCCGTCCGCGCCTGGCCCACCCTCGTCGTGATCGACCCCGAGGGGTACGTCGTCGCCCAGCACGCCGGCGAGGGGCACGCGCACGCCATCGCGCGGCTCGTGGAGGAGCTGGAGGCCGAGCACGAGGCCAAGGGGACGCTGCGGCGCGGGGACGGCCCGTACGTGCCTCCCGAGCCCGTGGCGACGCACCTGCGGTTCCCCGGGAAGGCCCTGGTGCTGCCGTCCGGGAACCTCCTGGTGTCCGACTCCACCCGGCACCAGCTCGTCGAGGTCGAGCCGGACGGCGAGACCGTCGTGCGGCGGATCGGGTCCGGGGAACGCGGGTTCGGGAGCGACTCCTTCAGCGAGCCCCAGGGGCTGTGCCTGCTGCCCGACGGCAGCGTGATCGTCGCCGACACCGTCAACCACGCGCTGCGCCGGCTCGACCTCGCGACCGGCGAGGTCACCACCGTCGCCGGCACCGGCCGGCAGTGGTGGCAGGGGTCCCCGACCTCGGGGCCCGCCCTGGAGGTGGACCTGTCCTCGCCGTGGGACGTGGCCTGGTGGGCGGACCGGGTGTGGATCGCCATGGCCGGCGTGCACCAGCTGTGGTCGTACGACCCCGCCACCGGCACGGTGCGGGTCGAGGCCGGCACGACCAACGAGGGCCTGGTCGACGGGCCCGCCGCCGAGGCCTGGTTCGCGCAGCCCTCCGGGCTCACGGCGGCCGGCGACCGGCTGTGGATCGCCGACTCCGAGACCAGCGCCCTGCGGTACGTGGAGAGGACGGACGAAGGCTTCGTCATCGTCTCCGCCGTCGGCACCGGCCTCTTCGACTTCGGCCACCGCGACGGCGACGCCGCCCAGGCGCTGCTCCAGCACCCCCTCGGCGTCACGGCGCTGCCCGACGGCTCCGTCGCGGTCTGCGACACGTACAACCACGCCCTGCGCCGCTACGACCCGGCCACCGGCCAGGTCACCACGCTCGCCACGGACCTGCGCGAGCCCAGCGATGCGGTCCTCGTGGGTGACGACATCGTGGTCGTCGAGTCGGCCCGGCACCGGCTGACCCGCCTCCGGCTGCCCGAGGAGGCGGTACGGGTGGACGCGGTCGCGCACCGCACGCAGCGGGCCGCCACCGAGGTGGCCCCCGGCACGCTCCGGCTGGACGTGGTGTTCCAGGCGCCGGCCGGCCAGAAGCTCGACACCCGGTACGGGCCGTCCACCCGCCTGCTGGTCAGTTCGACCCCGCCGGAGCTGCTGGCGGCCGGCGAGGGCAAGGGGACGGACCTGTGCCGCGAACTCACCCTGGCCGAGGGCGTCACCGAGGGCGTGCTGCACGTCTCCGCGATGGCCGCCTCTTGCGACGACGACCCGGACAACGAGTACCCGGCCTGCCATGTGCACCAGCAGGACTGGGGAGTTCCGGTCCGGGTGGTGCCGGGCGGCGTCGTCCGGCTGCCGCTGGTCCTCGCCGGGATGGACGAGGAGCAGGCCTAGGAAGGCGTGGAGGGGCCGCCCTTCAGGGCGACCCCTCCTCGGGCACTCCGCGGTCCCTCCCCAGGCTCCGCGCGGGCCCTCCGGCTCGCCGGGCCTCAGCCCTCCAGGAACGCCACCAGCGCGTTCGCCAGCAGGAACGGGTCGTCCGCGCCGCACAGTTCACGCGCGCTGTGCATCGAGAGGATGGCCACGCCGATGTCGACGGTGTGGATGCCGTGGCGGGCGGCGGTGATCGGGCCGATCGTCGTCCCGCAGGGCATCGAGTTGTTGGAGACGAAGGTCTGCCACGGCACGCCGGCCCGCTCGCAGGCGGCGGCGAACACCGCGCGCCCGCTGCCGTCCGTCGCGTACCGCTGGTTGACGTTGACCTTGAGGATCGGGCCGCCGTTGGCGCGCGGGTGGTGCGAAGGGTCGTGCCGCTCGCTGTAGTTGGGGTGCACCGCGTGGCCGGTGTCCGAGGACAGGCAGACGGTGCCGGCGAAGGCGCGGGCACGGTCCTCGTACGTACCGCCGCGGGCGAAGACTGAACGTTCCAGCACGTTCCCCAGGAGCGGTCCGTCCGCGCCCGTGTCGGACTGCGAGCCGTTCTCCTCGTGGTCGAACGCGGCCAGTACCGGGATGTGGTCGAGCTTCTCGCGGGTGGAGACCGCCGCCAGCGCGGCCGTACCGGCGTGCACGGAGATCAGGTTGTCCATCCGCGGGCCGGCGACCAGCTCGCGGTCGCGGCCGAGGTACGACGGGGGCTCGATCGAATGGACCATCAGGTCCCAGCCCGCCACCTCGCCCCGCGCCAGGCCCTCTTCCTCCTCCAGGAACGCGATCAGGTCGCCCTCCTGGACGTCGCCCAGGCCCCAGATGGGCTGCATGTGGCGCTGCTTGTCGAGCTTGAGGCCGTCGCTGTTGACCGAGCGGTCCAGGTGGACGGCCAGCTGCGGCACGCGCAGCAGCGCGCGGTCGACGTTCACCAGGCGGTGGCTGCCGTCGCGCAGGGTCAGCCGGCCGGCCAGGCCGAGGTCGCGGTCGAGCCAGGTGTTGAGGAGCGTCCCGCCGTAGATCTCGACGGCGATCTGCCGCCAGCCCTGCGCGCCGGTGTCCGGCAGCGGCTTCACGCGCAGGTTGGGGGAGTCCGTGTGTGCGCCGACGATGCGGAACGGCGTGTGCGCGGAGGCGCCTTCGGGCACGTACCACGCGATGACCGCCCCGCCGCGGAGCACGAACTTGCCCCCCGCGCCCGAGTCCCAGGCGTCCGTCTCCGACAGCTGCCTGAATCCGGCCTTCTCCAGCCGCTCGGCCGCGTTGGCCACAGCGTGGTACGGCGAGGGGCTCGCCGCCAGGAAGGTCATCAGGTCGTCGGTGTGGCCGCGGTCGAAGCGGGCGGGAGAGCTCATGTGGTTCACCTTAACGACGGTCGTGTTCGCCATGTCCGGACTGCGGCGGGTAGCCGAAGAGGTGGGATGTGTCGCGGGGTGCCTTCAGGTGCGAGGCGCCCACGGCCCGGTCTCAGCCCGTCGGACGGTCGAAGCGCCGGTGCAGCTGCCGCCGCTCGCCCCGGCGGATGCGCGGCAGCATCTCGGGGGTCTGCGGTGACCGCTGGGCGCGCCTTTTGCGTCCGGCGCAGAAGATACAGGCCTCCCCCGGAGGGGCGTCGGGGTCGATGGGCGCTCCGGGGTGCTCGGAGCACCCCGAGGCGTTGCGGGGACGGGAGAGTTCGCGGGCGACGATGAAGGAGCGGTGCAGGTCGTCGGCGAGCCGGACGAAGTCCTCGTCGGGCGAGGAGGGCGTCAGGTGGAAGCGCTGTTCCTCGACCCTGCGCAGGTATGCGCGCAGCAGCTGGAGGGTGTACGGGCCGTCGGGCACGGGGTAGCCGAGCCGCGGGTGCTCGCCGCCCGGTACGGGGGCGGGGGTGCGGGTGCCCTGGCGCCGGGCGGCCATCCTCCTGCGGTCGTTGCAGAGGAGGCAGCGGCCCCAGCCCTCGGGCGCCTCGGGGTCCAGCGCGCCGTTGGGGTGGTCGGGGCAGCCGGTGTAGGTGCGGGCGGGTGCGAGTCCGGCGGCCTGCTGGAAGGCCGCGTGGAGTGCGTCGGCGACGGGGTCGTACTCGGTGGGGTGCGCCCCCTCGTAGAGCTCCTGGACGCGGTCGCCGAGGGTGCCCAGCTGCGCCTGCAGTTCCTTGAGGGCGTACGGCCGTCCGGTCGGGACGGAGTACCCCCTGGCGCCGTGCTGCTCGTGTGGACTCATGGGTACGAGCGTGCCACGGACCGCCGACAAAGGGTGCGGGGTGCCGCTCGCACACGGCACCCCGCACCCCGTCCTCTTGAGGAGGGGAGGCCTAGAAGACGGCCTCGTCCAGCTCCATCAGCGTGTTGTCGACGGCCTCGGCCAGCTGGCGCTGGACGGCGAGGCCCGGCAGGACCTGGCCGGCGAAGAACTTCGCGGCCGCGATCTTGCCCTGGTAGAACGCCACGTCCTTGGCGGAGGCGGTCGCCAGCTTCTCGGCGGCCACGGCGGCGCCCTTGAGGAGCAGGTAGCCGATGACGACGTCGCCGGAGGCCATCAGCAGGCGGGTGGTGTTCTGGCCGACCTTGTAGATGTTCTTGACGTCCTCGCCGGTGGCGGTGAGGTCGGTGATCATCTTGCCGACGATGCCCTCCAGGTCCACGGCGGCCTTGGCCAGCGCGTCGCGGGCCGGGGCCAGGTCCTCGCCGCCGGCGCCCTCGGCGAGGAACTTCTTGATCGTCTCCGACAGGACATTCAGGGACGCGCCCTGGTCGCGGACGATCTTGCGGAAGAAGAAGTCCTGGCCCTGGATGGCCGTGGTGCCCTCGTAGAGGGTGTCGATCTTGGAGTCCCGGATGTACTGCTCGATCGGGTACTCCTGCAGGTAGCCGGAGCCGCCGAAGATCTGGAGGGACTCGGCGAGCAGCGCGTACGAGCGCTCCGAGCCGTAGCCCTTGACGATCGGCAGGAGCAGGTCGTTCAGGCCGATGGCCGCGGACGCGTCCTCGCCGGCCGCCTGCTTCACGGCGATCTCGTCCTGGACGGAGGCGGTGTAGAGCACCAGGGCGCGCATGCCCTCGGCGTACGCCTTCTGCGTCATCAGCGAACGGCGGACGTCCGGGTGGTGCGTGATGGTGACCTTGGGCGCGGTCTTGTCCATGAAGTTGGCCAGGTCGGGACCCTGGACGCGCTCCTTGGCGTACTCCAGCGCGTTGAGGTAGCCGGTCGAGAGCGTCGCGATGGCCTTCGTGCCGACCATCATGCGGGCGAACTCGATGATCATGAACATCTGGCGGATGCCGTCGTGCTTGTCGCCGATCAGCCAGCCCTTGGCGGGGTGCTGGTCGCCGAAGGTCATCTCGCACGTGTTGGAGGCCTTGAGGCCCATCTTGTGCTCGACGTTCGTGGCGTACACGCCGTTGCGCTCGCCCAGCTCGCCGGTCTCCCAGTCGAAGTGGAACTTCGGGACCAGGAAGAGGGACAGGCCCTTGGTGCCCGGGCCGTGGCCCTCGGGGCGCGCGAGGACGTAGTGGAGGATGTTCTCCTCCATGTCGTGCTCGCCGGACGTGATGAAGCGCTTCACGCCCTCGATGTGCCAGGAGCCGTCTTCCTGCTGGATGGCCTTGGTGCGGCCGGCGCCGACGTCGGAGCCCGCGTCGGGCTCGGTCAGGACCATGGTGGAGCCCCAGCGCTTCTCGACCGCGATCTGCGCGATCTTCTTCTGCGCCTCGTTGCCCTCCTCGTGGAGGATGCCGGCGAACGCCGGGCCGGAGGAGTACATCCAGATGGCCGGGTTCGAGCCGAGCAGCAGCTCCGCGTAGGCCCAGATCAGGGAGCGCGGGGAGGTGGTGCCGCCGATCTCCTCGGGGAGGCCGAGGCGCCAGTACTCGGACTCCATGAAGGCGTTGTACGACTTCTTGAAGGAGGCCGGGACCGGGGCGGTGTTGGTCTCGGGGTCGAAGACGGGCGGGTTGCGGTCGGCGTCCTCGAAGGACTCCGCGAGCTCGTTCTCCGCGAGGCGCGCGATCTCGGACAGGATGTCCTTGGCGGTCTCGGTGTCCATCTCCGCGAACGGGCCGGTGCCGTACAGCTTGTCGCGGCCGAGGACCTCGAAGAGGTTGAACTCGATGTCGCGGAGATTCGACTTGTAGTGCCCCATGGCGACGGCTCCGTAAGCAGGGTCGGTTACATCTACCAGCAAGTAGCTACGATGATGCTACCCACCGGTAATAAGAAGCAACCCCTATCGGGCCATCTGTGACTCGTTACTCTTTGGGCCATGTACGGCTACGACCAGAACGTGCCGGGCCAGCAGCAGTACGCGGCCCCTCAGCCCCCGCCCCAGATGGCCCAGCAGATGCCGGGGCAGATGGCCGGCGGGTACGCCGAGCAGCCGCTGTACCCCGAGCCCTCGCCGCCGTCGCTCGCCGACGCCGTACGCGCCTTCACCACGGGCCAGCTCGCGGCCGAGGACTTCCAGCAGATCTTCGCGACCTCCAAGGTCTACTGCCCCCGCGGTGACAACCCGGGCTTCCTCGCGCTGCACAACACCCAGCAGCCGGTGATCCCCATGTTCACCACGCTCAAGGAGCTCCGCCGGTACGCCGGCAAGGAGTCCAAGTACTTCGTCATCACCGGCGCCGAGGTGATCGACCTGCTGCCCACCGGATACGGCTTCGTCCTCGACATGGAGGGAGACCACCGGATGGTCTTCGACGCGAAGGCCGTGGAGCAGATGGTCGACTACGCGATGCGCCGCATGTACGGCTAGACGGCTCCCGGCGCGGCCGGCGCAGCCGCCCGGCGGCAGATGGCCGATGTCCGACGGGTCGCTGTTGTCCTGGACGTCGAAGGGTTCCATCATGTCCGCCAGGACGGCGGCGGGTCCGGCAGGCCGCCTGGCCGCGGGGGGCGCGCGGCGGGGACCGAGGGGGGCTCATGCTGCGGGTGCACTTCACTGCCGAGGACCTGCTCGGCGTCACGTTCGCGCCCGAGCCGTACCCCCTGGTCGAGCTGGCCCTGGCGCTGGTCGCCTGGCAGCGCACCGACCAGCAGGCCGTCTTCGGCCGCTGGCGCGGCCGGCTGGGCCGCGAGCTGCCGGCCCGGGTCCGCCCGCTCTTCGACCTGCTCGGGCCCGACGGTGACAACCCCTCCTTCGTCGAGCCGCTCACCCACGGCTTCGAGGAGGGCCTGGAGCGGGTCCGCGGGGCCGCCGGGACGCTCACGCCCGAGTCCCTGCGGCGTACGGCCGCCCGCGCGCCCGGCACGTCCTCCTGGCTGCGCGCCCTGTGGGGCCGCGACGCGGATGCCTGGGACGACCTGGAGCGGGCGCTGCGGGCCGCGCACGACGCCGTGCTCGTCCCGCACTGGGCCCGCGTCCGGCAGTCCTTCCGGGCGGACGTGGCCTGGCGCACCCGGCTGATGGCCACCCACGGCATCCGGGCCGCGCTCGCCAGCACCCACCCCGCCGCCCGCTGGCACGGCACCGCCTTCGAGGTCGGCCTGCCCCCGGACTACGAGGTACGGCTGGACGGGCGCGGCCTGACGCTGATGCCCTCCGCCTTCTGGACCGGGCGCCCGCTGCTTGCGGCGGAGGGCGACGGCCCGCCGCTGCTGCTGTACCCGGCCATGACCCCGCTCCCGCTGGCCGCGGCGGAACCCGCGCAGGGGGCGCTGGACGCGCTGCTCGGCCGTACCCGGGCCGCCGTGCTGCAGTCCCTGGTCCAGCAGCGCACCACCAGCGAACTCGCCCGTGACCTGGACATCAGCCTGCCCTCGGTCTCGGAGCACACCCGCACGCTGCGGGCGGCCGGCCTGATCACCACCGAGCGCGACGGCAAGGCGGTCCTGCACTCGGTCACCGGCCTGGGCGTGGACCTCCTGCACAGCGGCGCCTGACCCGGCCGGCCGCCTCGCCCCCATCCCCGCCGCCCCCATCCCCGCCACGCTGGGGCCCTCCCCGCCACTCTTCGCCATGTTTCGGTCAGAACCGAAACCATCGCGGCCCCACCGCCGACGGCCGGAAGATCGGTGTGCCGGGGGAGTTCGGGGGAACCCCCGGCCCGCCCGCCCTGGCCCCTCCGACGCACGGGGGCCCGGGCGGGTGAAAGGGCACGGGGGAGCCAACGGGGGAGCCCCCGCCCGTCGACCGGAGGAGGCAGAGATGACGCGTACGTCGATCCGCGCGAAGGCGGCCGCACTGATGGCCGCGGTGGCGCTGGCCCTGGGCGCCGGAGTGGTCGCGGCGGGCGAGGCGGCCGCCGCGCCGGCCCACCTGTGCCGCGACACCAACCCGGCCTGCAACACCTGACCGGCAGGCCTGCTGACCCGGCCGGCCGAGTCCAGGCACCCCACTGCCTGCCGTAAGAGGCCCAGGTCAGCGCCCAGAATGGCCCCGGAGGAAATTCCTCCGGGGCCATTCGGGTTGCAGGGATGGCAGAAAGTTCGAGTTTCAACTAAACTCGAGGCAGAAGGAGGCCGGACCATGCCTGCAGTGACTGTTGAGAACCCGTTGACGCTTCCCCGGGTCGCCGAGCCCGGACAGGGGACGGAGGCGCGGCGCGTGCTGGCCGTGACCACCGCGCCCGGTGGATTCGAGGGCGAGGGCTTCCCGGTGCGCCGTGCCTTCGCCGGGATCAACTACCGCCACCTCGACCCGTTCATCATGATGGACCAGATGGGGGAGGTGGAGTACGCGCCCGGCGAGCCCAAGGGCACGCCCTGGCACCCTCACCGCGGCTTCGAGACCGTCACATACCTGATCGACGGCACGTTCGTGCACCAGGACAGCAACGGCGGCGGCGGGGTCATCAACGGCGGCGACACCCAGTGGATGACCGCCGGGGCCGGACTGCTCCACATCGAGGCCCCGCCGGAGTCCCTCGTCGTCAGCGGCGGGCTCTTCCACGGCCTCCAGCTGTGGGTGAACCTCCCGGCCTCGGACAAGATGATGCCCCCGCGCTACCAGGACATCGGCGGCGGCAGGGTCAAGCTGCTCAGCACCCCCGACGGCGGCGCGCTGCTCCGCGTGATCGCGGGCGAGCTCGACGGCCACCAGGGCCCGGGCATCACCCACACCCCCATCACGATGATCCACGCCACCGTCACCCCCGGCGCGCAGCTCACGCTGCCCTGGCGCGAGGACTTCAACGCCCTCGCGTACGTGCTGGCCGGCCGCGGCAGCGTCGGCACGGACCGGCGCCCGGTCCACACCGGCCAGACGGCCGTGTTCGGCGAGGGCGGCTCGATCACGCTGCGGGCCGACGAGAGTCAGGACTCCAACGCCCCGGACCTGGAGGTCGTCCTGCTCGGCGGCCGCCCGATCCGCGAGCCGATGGCGCACTACGGCCCGTTCGTGATGAACAGCCGCGCCGAACTCCAGCAGGCCTTCGACGACTTCCAGGCCGGCCGCCTGGGCGTCATCCCCACGACCGCCCGCACCGGCCTCGGCCACCGCGGCACGGGTGAGGCCGACGAGGACTGACGTCCCGCGGGAACGGAGCAGGACGGAACGCAACGGAATGCAACGGAGCCGGCCGCACGCGCAAGCGTGCGGCCGGCTCCTGTCGCCCGGGCTACCCGACTTCGTCCGGCACCGGCCCGGGCGTGTTCGTGTACCGCGCCCGCAGCTCCGAGACGACGCCGAAGGCCGCGGCGGTCAGCGGGACGGCCAGCAGCATGCCGAGGATGCCCGCGACGCTCGCCCCCGCGGTGATGGCCAGCATGACCACCGCCGGGTGCATCTGGACCGTACGGCTCTGCACCACCGGCTGCAGCACGTTGCCCTCGATGACCTGGACCGCCAGCACCACGCCCAGGGTCCACAGCGCGACCACCCAGCCCCGGTCGGCGAAGGCCACGAGCACCGCGATCGCGCCCGAGAGGAACGCGCCGAGGTAGGGGATGTAGGCCGTCACGAAGACCAGCGCACCCAGGCCCACCGCCCCCGGCACCTTGAGGATCAGCAGACCGATGGTGATCAGCACGCCGTCGATCGCGGCGATGAAGGTGGTGCCGCGCATGAAGCCCTCGACGGCCTCGAAGGCGCGCCGGCCCATCGCCTCGATCAGGTCGCCCGAGCGGCTCGGCACGAGGGAGCGCAGGCCGGTCGCCGCCCGGTGGGAGTCGCGCAGGAAGAAGAAGATCAGGAGCATCGCGAGCAGGGCGGTCGCGAACCCCTGCCCCACCACGCTGAGCCCCGTGATCACGCCGGAGGCGGCGGTGCCGCCGAACTTCGAGAGCAGCTCCCGAGAGTTCTTGGCCAGGTCGGACAGCGAGGTGCCGGCCGCCCCGAAGTGCTCGCGGAGGTCCTCGCCGGCCTTGCGCAGGGACAGGACGATCTGGTCGCCGGTCTCGATCAGCGCCAGCACGACCACGTACGTCGCCCCGCCGACCACCGCGACCACAGCGAGGCAGGTCAGCGCGGCGGCGAGGGAACGGTTCACCCGCATCCGGATCAGCCGCCTGTGCATCGGCCTGAGCAGGGCCGCGCCGAGCACGGCGAGCAGCACGGGCGTGACGGCCGCCTTGAAGGTGATGCACAGCCAGACCAGGACCGCGGCCACGCCGGTGACGAGGAGGAAGACGGCGCACCAGGCGGCGACGCGGCGCACGGGGTCGGGGAGCAGGGGACTGTTCGGCATCCCGTCATCCAACCACGGTGCGCTCAGGGCCGGTCGGGGCCTGCGTCCGCCGTCACACCGCCTTCGCGTCCGGCTTCTCGCCCGTCGTCGCGTCCGGTGCCGCGTCCTCGGCCGGCTTCGAGCGCTCGTACAGCTCGAACCAGATCGACTTGCCCTCGCCGCGCGGGTCCACGCCCCAGGTGTCGGCCAGCATCTCCGTCAGCAGCACGCCCCGGCCGCTGCTCGCCATCTCGCCAGGCTGGCGCTTGTGGGGGAGTTCGTCGCTGCCGTCGGCGACCTCCACGCGCAGCCGCCGCGCACCGAGTTCGCCGCTGGCCTCGGCCAGCAGCATCGCGTCGCCGTCGGTGTGCATCAGCACGTTGGTGAGCATCTCGGAGACCATCAGCACCGCCGAGTCCACCTGATCCGCGTCCGCCCAGTCGTGCAGCAGCTCCCGGATCTGCCGGCGCGCTCCGGCGATGCGCTCGGGCTCGGCCTGCGCCACGGTCAGCATGGTGCGGCGGGCCGGCCGGGACGGGTGCGAGACGGACTCGCCGCAGCCGCAGCCGGGGCCCTCGCGGCACAGCAGGACCACCGCGATGTCGTCCTCGCGGCGGTCGGCCAGCGGTCCGGTGGTGTGGTGCGAGGACGGGCCGTGCACGGCGGAGACCAGCGCGTCCGCGAGCTTGTCGAGGCTCTCCGCCCGGTGCGTCTCGCCCTCCAGGACCTCGCGCAGCCGGGCCCAGCCGGTGTCGAGGTCGTGTCCGCCGGTCTCGATCAGGCCGTCGGTGCAGAGCATCATCGTCTCGCCCGGCTCCAGCGTGAACCGGGTGGTCGGGTAGTCCGTGTCCGGGATGATCCCCAGCGGCAGGCCGCCGGCCGTGGGCCGCATCAGCACGGTGCCGTCCGTCATCCGGATCGCCGGCTCGGGATGGCCGGCCCGGGCGACCTCCAGCACCCCCGTCTCCGGGTCGCACTCGGCGTACAGGCAGGTGGCGAAGCGCGGGCTGCGGAAGTCGGCGTCGTCGTACGGCTCCGCCTCCTCCTCGGAGGAGGCGTGCAGTCCGGCCAGGAAGCGCGAGGCGCGGGAGAGCACCGCGTCGGGGCGGTGCCCCTCGGAGGCATAGGCGCGCACGGCGATCCGCAGCTGGCCCATCAGCCCGGCCGCGCGTACGTCGTGCCCCTGGACGTCCCCGATGACCAGGGCGAAGCGGCCCGAGGGCAGCGGGATCATGTCGTACCAGTCGCCGCCCACCTGGAGGCCGCCGCCGGTGGGCACGTACCGCGCCGCGACCTGCATGCCCGGGATCGAGGGGCCGAGGGTGGGCATCATCGACCGCTGCAGGCCGGTGGCCAGCTCCTTCTCGGACTCCGCGACGCCGGCCCGCTGGAGGGCCTGGGCCAGCATCCGGGCCACGGTGGTGAGCACCGAGCGCTCGTCGGGGGAGAAGGAGACCGGGTGCTTGAACGCGGCCATCCAGGCGCCCATGGTCCGGCCGGCGACGATCAGCGGCAGGTAGGCCCAGGAGATCCGCCCGAAGCGCTGGGCCAGCGGCCAGGTCGCGGGGAAGCGCCGCCGGTACTCCTCCGGCGTGGGCAGGTAGATCGCCCGCCCGGTGCGCACGACCTCGGCCGCCGGGTAGTCCGTGTCCAGCCGCATGTCGCTGAAGGGGATCTCGTCCCCCGGCAGGTGCCCGTGGTGCCCGATGATCGACAGCCGCTCCCCGGCCACCCCGAAGACGGCCAGCCCGTCCGGGTTGAAGCCCGGCATAGAGAGGGAGGCGGCCACCCGCAGCACCTCGGCCGTGGACCTGGCCTCGGCCAGCGCCCGGCCGGCGTCCAGCAGGAAGGCCTCGCGGGAGCGGCGCCAGTCGCCGGTGATGGGGGTGTGGGCGGCGGTGGTGCCCGGTTGCGGCTCGGCGATCTCCTGGATCGTGCCGATCAGCTGGTAGTCCTGGCGCCCCTCGGGCGTGACGTTCGCCAGCGGCTTCGAGCGGCTGCGGACGGTGCGCAGCACCCGGCCGTCCTCGTCCATGATGCGCAGCCGGGCCTCGGCGAGGGTGCCCTCGGCGACGGCCAGGTTCACGATGCCGTTGATCTCGTTCCAGTCCACCGGGTGGAAGCGGGAGCGGACGGCGACCTCGGGGAGCTCCACGGGCTCCGCGGGCAGCCCGAGCAGCCGGGCGGCCTCGCCGTCGAGGGTGACCGTCCCGGAGGCGTTGTCCCACCGCCACAGGCCGGTCGCGATCGCGGCCAGGACGTCCTCGGTGCGCATTGATTCATCTTTACAGGTCATCGGCGCGCACGGCCTGTCGCGGCACCCCGGCGGGGGCGGGGCCGTACCGGACGGGGGGCGTCCGCGGCGGCCCGCCGTGCCGGTCGCGCCCGGGCGGTAACCTTGGGAGGGTTGACTCACACCCTGCTATCGCGTCGCGAAAGACGCGCTGTCGCGAAGAACTGGATGAACGATGCATCGGTACAGGTCCCACACCTGCGGCGAGCTCCGCGCCTCTGACGTCGGCACCGACGTCCGGCTGAGCGGCTGGCTGCACAATCGTCGAGACCTGGGCGGCATCCTCTTCATCGATCTGCGCGACCACTACGGCATCACGCAGCTCGTCGCCCGTCCCGGCACCGCGGCCGCCGAGGTCCTGGACAAGCTCTCCAAGGAGACCGTGGTCCGGGTCGACGGCAAGGTCGTCTCCCGTGGCGCGGAGAACATCAACCCCGAGCTGCCGACCGGCGAGATCGAGATCGAGGCCGCCGCGGTCGAGGTGCTCGGCGCCGCCGCCCCGCTGCCCTTCACGATCAACACCGACGACGGTGTGAACGAGGAGCGCCGCCTGGAGTACCGCTTCCTCGACCTGCGCCGCGAGCGCATGCACCGCAACATCATGCTGCGCTCCGCCGTCATCGGCGCGATCCGCCACAAGATGGTGTCCCTCGGCTTCAACGAGATGGCGACCCCGATCCTGACCGCGACCTCCCCCGAGGGCGCGCGCGACTTCGTGGTCCCGTCCCGCCTGAACCCGGGCAAGTTCTACGCCCTGCCGCAGGCCCCGCAGCAGTTCAAGCAGCTGCTGATGATCTCGGGCTTCGACCGCTACTTCCAGATCGCGCCCTGCTTCCGCGACGAGGACGCCCGCGCCGACCGTTCGCCGGGCGAGTTCTACCAGCTCGACATCGAGATGTCCTTCGTCGAGCAGGAGGACGTCTTCCAGCCCGTCGAGAAGCTGATGACCGAGCTCTTCGAGGAGTTCGGCGGCGGCCGCCACGTCAGCTCCCCGTTCCCGCGCATCCCGTTCCGCGAGTCGATGCTGAAGTACGGCAACGACAAGCCGGACCTGCGCACCTCGCTGGAGCTCGTCGACATCACCGACGTCTTCGAGAACTCCGAGTTCAAGGCCTTCGCCGGCAAGCACGTCCGTGCCCTGGCCGTGCCGGACACGGGCGACCAGCCGCGCAAGTTCTTCGACGGCCTGGGCGACTTCGCCGTCTCCCTGGGCGCCAAGGGCCTGGCCTGGGTCCGCGTGGGCGAGGAGAACGCCCTCACCGGCCCGATCGCCAAGTTCCTCACCGAGGAGAACGTCAAGGTCCTCACCGAGCGCCTGGGCCTGGCCCCCGGCCACGCCGTGTTCTTCGGCGCCGGCGAGTTCGACGAGGTCTCCAAGATCATGGGCCCGGTCCGTGTCGAGGCGGCCAAGCGCGCGGGCCAGTTCGAGGAGGGCGTGTTCCGCTTCGCGTGGATCGTCGACTTCCCGATGTACGAGAAGGACGAGGAGACCGGCAAGATCGACTTCTCGCACAACCCCTTCTCGATGCCGCAGGGCGGGCTGGAGGCCCTGGAGACCCAGGACCCGCTGGACGTCCTCGGCTGGCAGTACGACATCGTCTGCAACGGCATCGAGCTCTCCTCCGGTGCCATCCGGAACCACGAGCCCGAGATCATGTTCAAGGCCTTCGAGATCGCCGGCTACTCCAAGGAGACCGTCGAGACCGAGTTCGCGGGCATGCTGCGCGCCTTCCAGTACGGCGCCCCGCCGCACGGCGGCATCGCCCCGGGCGTGGACCGCATCGTGATGCTGCTGGCCGACGAGCCGAACATCCGCGAGACCATCGCCTTCCCGCTCAACGGCAACGCCCAGGACCTGATGATGGGCGCGCCGACGGAGCTGGAGGAGGCCCGCCTGCGCGAGCTGAACATCGCCCTGCGCAAGCCGGTCGAGAAGAAGGCCACCGGCGACCGCCCGGTCTCCGAGGCCGTCCACCCGGACGCCGCGCGGTAGTCGTACCGGTCGTACCGGTCACGCCGGCCACACCGGTCGTACGAAGGGGCCCGGGATCCGCTCAGGATCCCGGGCCCCTTCGGCTTGCCCGGGGGCCGTACGGACGTACGGCCCCCGGCGCGTCCTGCTAGACCAGGCCGCCGTAGACCTGCCAGCCGGTGGCGATCTTCACGCCGGCGCCGAGGGCGCCGTTGGCGGTGCCGTAGTGGCGCCAGATGTTGCCGGAGGTGTCGCGGGCGAGCAGGTCGTCCTTGCCGTCGCCGTTGAAGTCGCCGGCCGAGACCACGGAGTTGTACGAGACGCCCCACTTGGCGCCGATGTAGTCCGGGTTCGAGAAGGTGCCGTTGCCCTGGCCGTACATCCGGTAGGCGTTGTTGTAGGAGTCCTGCAGCAGCAGGTCGCCCTTGCCGTCGCCGTTCAGGTCGCCGGCGCCGACGACCTTCTTGTACTGCTTGTACCCGCCGGACAGCTGGACCCGCGGGGCGAAGACGCCGTCGCTGGTGCGGGCGTACAGGTACAGGTAACCGGTGGAGGCGTTCCGGGCGACCAGGTCCGGTCGGCCGTCGCCGGTGACGTCGGTGGTGGACGTCAGGACGTCGTACTGGTTCCAGCCGCCGCCGATCAGGCGGCTGGTGGTGGCCGGCGTGGGCAGCTTGCCGCAGGCCGGGGTGTAACGGCGCAGCTCGCCCTTGGAGTTGCGGACGAGGAAGTCGTTGCAGCGGTCGCCGCTCATGTCCTTGACCGGCACCACGCGGATGCCGGCGGGCCAGCCGTAGCCGGTGGCCGAGCCCTTGAACGCGCCGGTGGCGCGGTCGCCGAAGATGGACCGGATGCCGCCGTTGGTGGTCGTCACGACCGCGTCGCCGAAGCCGTCCGGGGTGCCCGAGGCGCTGCCGAAGTCGCGGTAGACCGCGCCGCCGCCGGTGACGGTGGCGTTGCCGGAGGCGAGGGCGACCTCGGTGGTCCCGCCCGCGGCGGTGCCCTTGAGGGTCCACTTGACCGGGCCGTTGGGGGTGACCGCGCCGGAGGTGGTGCGGCCGTTCCAGCCGGGCTCGATCTTGTTGGTGCTGGTGACGCCCTTCAGCGCCTTCAGCACGTTGCCGCGCAGGTCGGTGACCGTCAACGTGTAGTTGCTGAAGGAGTGGTTGACGGTCCAGACCGCGGCCCAGGGCTTGCTGCTGGTGTTGGTGCCGGCGAGCGGGATCGTCGCGGGGACGGTCGAGGAGACCACGGCCAGCGGCGGGACGTACTCGGTGGTGTACGCGTACCAGAGGTACTCGGCGGTTCCGCTGTCGCCGGACCAGACGGCGACGGAGTTGGCCTTGCCGTCCGCGGTGATCTGGCCGTACGCGGTGTCGCCCTGCGAGCCCTTGATCGCACTCGCCGTGGACCACTTGTCGCCGGTCCGGGCGGCCTGGAACAGCTCGCGGCCGGTGCCGTCGGCCTGTTCCTGTGTCCACAGGACGCGCACGGTCCCGTCGGTGCCCATGGCCACGTCGAACTGCTCGGGGACGTAGCGGGTGGAGAGCGTCTGCACCGCGGACCAGGTGCCGGTGGCGTGGTCCAGGGTGGTGGTGCGGGTGCCGAAGGAGTCCGCATCCCGGTAGTCGACCCAGACCGCGGTCAGGTCGCCGTCGGGCTCCAGGACGGTCTCGGGGGTGCCGGTGCTCCCGCCGGCGGTGAACGGCTTCGTCTCGGTCCAGCCGGTGGCCGGGTCGGCCGCGACGGCCGAGTGGAAGGTCGCGTTGCCCGACTCGGGGTCGGACTCGCTCCAGGTCAGCGCCACCTTGCCGGCGGCGGTGGCCAGGCGCGGGAAGCCGAGGGAACCGGCCGAGGTGGCGACCGGGGCGGGGGTGGTCCAGGACGCGGCGCCGGCCGCGCGGCTCGTCGTACGGATGCTGCTGCCCTCGCCGTCCTCCTGGCGGTAGGCGACGACGGCGGTGCCGTCCGCGTCCACGGTCACGCGCGGGGCGGCGGTACCGCCCTGGCCGTCCGCGGCGGCGGTGCTGACCTGGACCGGAGCGGACCAGACGCCGGCGGGTGTGCGGGTGGCCGTCCAGACCTCCGGCTTGCCGCTGCCCAGCGGGTGCGCGTTCCACGCCGCGGTCACGCTGCCGTCGGGTCCGGCCGCCAGGCTCGTGTCGCCCGGCTCGACGTTCGCGTCCTTGTCCACGAGCGGCTGCGGCGTCGACCAGGTGTCGCCGTCGGCGTTCTGCGTGGCGGTCACGACCCGGCCGGCGGTGCGGGTCTCGCTGCCCGGGCCGAGGTCGTCGGGGAACTCGGTCCAGATCGCGACGGCCCGGCCGCCGGCGACCGTGAGGTGCGCGTCCCAGGCACCGAGCTCGGTGGGCGTGGTGGCCAGCAGCCGGGGGCCCGTCCAGTTCGCACCGGCCGGGCGGCGGGCCGCGTAGAGCTTCCAGTGCGAGGTCTCGGTGTCCTTCCAGCGCCACAGGGCGACGGCGGAGCCGTCCGGGGCGCTGACGAGGTCCATCGGGTGGGTGGGGGCGTTGGTGCCGTTGACCTTCCACGCCTGCGACCACGGGCCCAGGTCGGCGGCGACGGCGGTGCCGGACGCGAGGACCGGTGCGGCACCGGCAACGGCGGCCAGCGCTACGAACGTGGCCAGAGAGCGCCGGGAGCGGACGGAAAAGGAGCGACGCATGTGTTCCCCGTGAACGAAGTCGATTGGTTTCGCACAGGAGACCCGCCAGGGCCCCGCAGGGTTGTACGCCGCGGGGCCCGGCTTCCAAGTGTTACCGTCCGGTGATCAGAGCCAGCCGCGTTGGGCCGCCTTCAGGCCCGCTTCGAAGCGGCTGCCCGCGTCCAGCCGTTCCATGAGGGCGGACATCTGGCGGCGGACGGTGCGCAGCGAGACGCCGAGGCGCTTGCCGGCGGCCTCGTCGGTCAGGCCGGAGGCGAGCAGCTTCAGCAGTTCCAGCTCGGCCGGGGACGGGCCGTCCTCGTCGCCGCGGGCGCGGGTGTCGGCGCCCAGCGGGACGGCCGCTTCCCAGGTCTGCTCGAAGAGGGCGATCAGGGAGCTGACGATGCCCGGCGTGCTGGTGCACAGGGCGCCGAGCCTGCTGTTGGCGGGGTCGATCGGGACCAGCGCGGTCGTCCGGTCGAAGATCAGCATCCGGGGCGGGACGACCGGGCTGGTGCGGATCTCGCCGCCCAGTTCGGTGATCCAGCGCGCGTAGGCCCGGGTGGGGGGGTCGTTGCGGGCGGAGTCCTGGTGGATGACCCGCAGGCTGATGCCGCGGGCCAGCGCGTCCTGGTCCAGGGGGCGCGAGGCGTCGAGGCTGGCCTGCGACTGGGCGCCGGGCTGGATGGCCAGGCACTCGTGGCGCAGGTCCCGGGCGAGCGTCTCCAGCCTCCGCTGGATCGCGTCCAGGCCCATGAGCCGTTCGGCGCCGTCCACCTCGGTGCCGGCGCGCAGTCCGGAGAAGCTGGCGACGGCCCGGGCCATCGCCTCCTTGCCGGCCGCCAGCTCCTGCTGGCGGCGCACCAGTTCGGCCTCCTGCCGGCGCAGGATCAGTTCGAGGCCGACGTCCGGGGTGAGGGCCCGGAGGAGGCCGGGCACGTCGCGCGACGGCTGCAGCAGCTCCAGGTCGATGAGCCGGTCCAGACCGTCCCGTACCTCGGTCTCGGGCATCCCCAGCAGCTCGCACAGCTCGGCGACGCCGGCACCCGGGTGCTCCAGCAGCCCTCGGTACACGGACTCCGCCGAGGCCCCCAGACCCAGCACTTCCAGCATGTTCTCCCCACCCCCGGGTCCTCGGCGCGCATCCGGAAGCCCGCCGTGATCTTGATCGTCCCCCGGCCCATCGTCGGCATACGGCCACCGATCCGCAAGGAGGTTCGGGCGAGGTGGCACCTCCGTGCCAGCCCTCTTGGTGCCACCCGGAAAGCCTTCCGGAGGGTTCCCGACCCCTGCAGGATGGTGATCACCGAGAGGGCGGCGGGACACCGGAAACAGCCCAACGCCTCGGGAGAAGAAGCCAAGTTGACGGTAATGTCTGCACCTCAGGGGGATCCGATGTCCATGTCCAAGCACCTCGCCACCGCCGCTCTCACCGTTCTCCTCGCCGCCGCCGGCACCGGCGCGGCCCAGGGGGTCATCGGGTGGGACTCCGCCAAGCCCGGCGCTGTCGCGGCCGGCAAGCCGGTCATCGGCTGGGACTCGGCCCCGGCCGGTTCGACGGCGGTCGCCGGCGGTGGCGCGGGTGTGATCGGCTGGGACTGATCCTCATGCACATGGTCACGGCGCTGCTGCTCGGTGCGGCGGACGTGGACGGCAGCCGGAAGCGCGCCGACCTCGTCCAGGACCTGCTCTGGGCCCACACGGACCCCGCCGACCGGCTCGAACACATCCGGGTACGGCCCCACTGGGTCGGTCTGGAGGCGGTGTTCCTGCTGAGCAGTGCGTACGGCACCGGCGTCCCGTGCGGAGCGCTCGCGCTCCTCGGCCGTGCCTCCGCCCCGCTCGCCGCGCAGGGCTACACCCCCCTGCAACCGGCGGAGTGACGGGCATCCACCTCTCCGCGGCCGCAGGCCGCCGACCGGCGCGCTGACGCCCCGGTCCCCTCGGTGCACCGGCTCCGTCCCGGTGCGGTTCTCCCCCTCTCCCCGAACGCGGGTCACGGCCCTCCCGGCGCCGCCCGGTCCCTTCCGCACGCCTGACCGCGTGCCGGCCGGCGCCGCGGTGCGCGCTGCCCGGAGGCGCCCGAGCCGGCCGGCTCCGGCACCGGTCGACCCCGCCACCTCGACTTGCTCCACCTCACCTCACACCTCACCTCACCTCGAATTCCTCACCAGGAGACCTCTGTCATGTCCATGACTCTTTCGACCCGTCGCATCGCCTCCGCCGCCGCCGTCGCCGCCTCGCTCGGCGCCCTGGCCCTCGGCGGCCTGTCCCCGGCCCAGGCCGCGAGCCCCGCGGTTGCCCCGGCCGCCGTGACCGCGGAGACCGCGACCTCGACCGTCGGCGGGCAGATCACCCGTCAGGAGATCCTGGAGCGGGCCCAGTTCTGGGTGGACAACGCCGTCCCGTACAACCAGGGGGCCACGGCCAGGGACCCGCAGGGCCGCTACTACCGGACCGACTGCTCCGGCCTGGTCTCGATGGCCTGGCACCTCAACACCAGCGCGGTCACCTGGACGCTGCCCGACTACTCCACCAAGCTCTCCGGCTACGACCAGCTGCTGCCCGGCGACGCGCTGAACAACGTCAACGCCCACGTCGTCCTCTTCGACAAGTGGGTCGACTCCTCCCACACCGAGATGTGGATCTACGAGCACGCCCGCCCGGGCACCAACGCCCGCCACATCAAGGTCACCCGCAGCTACATGCAGGGCGAGGGCATGTCCGCGTACCGCTACAACAAGGTCGCGGAGTCCCCGGCCACGGTGAAGGACACCGGCATGACCGACGTGACCGCGGTCGGCGACATCACGGGCGACGGCGTCGGCGACGTGATAGCCGTCGACTCCGCCACCGGTGACCTGTACCGCTACTCCGGCCCGAACTTCACCGGCGGCACCGCCCGCGTCAAGATCGGCACCAACTGGGACACCATGGGCACGATCGTCGGCGTCGGCGACCAGAACGGCGACGGCAAGGGCGACATCATCGCCGTCGAGAACTCCACCGGCGACCTGTACCGCTACTACGGCCCGTCCTACAGCGGCTCGAACCGCGTGAAGGTCGGCACCAACTGGGACTCGATGCACGGCATCGCGTCGGTCGGCGACATCACCGGCGACGGCAAGGGCGACATCATCGCCGTCGAGACCGCCACCGGAAACCTGTACCGCTACTCCGGCCCGTCGTACGGCGGCAGCACCCGCGTCCAGATCGGCACCGGCTGGAACATCTACTCCACCATCGTCGGCGTCGGGAACATCACGGGCGACGGCAAGGCCGACATCGTCGCGGTCGAGACCTCGACGGGCAACCTGTACCGCTACTCGGGCCCGAACTTCAACGGCGGCACCCGCGTCCAGATCGGCACCAACTGGGACTCGATGATCAACCTCACGGGCCCCGGCGACCTCGACAAGGACGGCGTCCCGGACCTCCTCGCGGTCAACGCCTCCACCGGCAACCTGTACCGCTACTCCGGCCCCGGCTTCACCGGCTCCAGCGCGGTCCAGATCGGCGTCAAGTGGTAGCCCGCACCGCCTGATCCGACAGGCGGCACCCCGGAAGGCACCGCCTTCCCGCACGGCGGGGCCGGCCCCCCGGCCCCGCCGTGCCCTCCCGGGTCCCCGCCGACCCCGGCGCACAGCCGCCCGCAGGCCCTGACGCCCCGTCGCCCCGACGCCACGACACCAGAGGTGCCCCCGAGATGTCCGTCTTCACCCGCAACAAGTCCGCCCTGCTCGCCCTGGTGGCCGCCCCGGTCGCCGCGCTCACCCTCCCCCTGCTCACGGCGGCCCCCGCCTCGGCCGCCTCCGTGGCCACCTGGGACAAGGTCGCCCAGTGCGAGAGCAGCGGGAACTGGTCCATCAACACCGGCAACGGCTACTACGGCGGCCTGCAGTTCTCGAAGTCCACCTGGGACGCCTTCGGCGGCACGGCGTACGCCTCGTACGCCCACCAGGCCACCAAGGAGCAGCAGATACGCATCGGCGAGAAGGTCCTCGCCGAGCAGGGCGAGGGCGCCTGGCCGCACTGCGGACCGGCCGCGGGCCTCGGCTCCGACCACGCGGACCCGTACCCGTCCGAACCCGAGCTGCCCCAGGCCAGGATGAACAACCTCACGGGCGTCGGCGACCTGAACGGCGACGGCAAGGGAGAGCTGGTGGCCGTCGACGCCGCCACCGGCGACCTGTACCGCTACTACGGCCCGAGCTACGGAGGCGGCAGCCGCGTGAAGATCGGCTTCGGCTGGAACGCGTACTCGGACATCGTCGGCGTCGGGGACGTCACGGGCGACGGCAAGGGCGACCTGGTCGCCGTCGACAAGAACAACGGCGACCTCTACCGCTACTCGGGCCCCAACTACAACGGCGGCACCAAGGTCAAGATCGGCAGCAACTGGGACTCGATGACGAACATCGCCGCCGTCGGCGACGTCACCGGCGACGGCAAGGGCGACCTCGTGGCCGTCGAGAAGGCCACCGGGAACCTGTACCGCTACGCCGGCCCCTCCTTCGGCGGCGGCACCCGCGTCCAGATCGGCACCGGCTGGAACATCTACTCCACCGTCGTCGGCGTCGACGACGTGACCGGGGACGGTACGGCCGACCTCGTCGCCGTCGAGAAGGCCACCGGCGACCTCTACCGCTACTCGGGCCCGAACTTCGTCGGCGGCGCCGCCCGCGTCAAGGTCGGCACCAACTGGGACTCCATGCGCGGCCTCGCCGGCGTGGGCGACGTGACCGGCGACGGCAAGGGCGACCTGGTCGCCGTCAACGCCTCCACCGGCAACCTGTACCGCTACTCCGGCCCGTCGTTCACCGGCGGCAGCGCGGTCCAGATCGGTACGAACTGGTGAGCCGCCGTACCGCGTCCGCCTGGACAGCCCTCGGTTCGGCCGTACTCGCCCTCACCGCGGCCGTCGGCCTCGCCGCCCCCGCCCAGGCGGACACGGTCGGCGCGGCCACCGCCCCGCCCCTGCGCTTCGTCAGCTACAACATCTGCGGCAACATGTGCGTCGGCGCGGACCACGACAACGCCAAGCGGATCGACAGCGTCGTGTCCCAGGCCGCCGTCGGCACCTGGAACGCCGACCAGATCTTCCTCCAGGAGGTCTGCCGGCCGCAGTACGACGAGATCCTCTCCCGCCTGGCGCCGCTCGGCTTCAAGGGCCACTACACGCCGACGATCTCCGGGAAGGCGACCGTCTGCGGCGGTGCCGACTACGGCAACGCCGTCCTCGTGAAGGGCCCGGTCACCGCCACCGCCGACCTCGACCTGACGGTCGGCGGCGAGGCGGAGCCCATCAGGATCCCCTGCGTCCGGAACTACATACAGAGCCGGGCCAACTGGGCCTGCTCCGTCCACCTCTACTGGGACGACGGCACGCTCGCCGCCCCGGAGGCAGAGAAGCTCGCGGCCCAGGCCGAGGCGTGGCAGGCCCAGGGCACCCCCGTGGTGCTGGGCGGCGACTTCAACCACACGCCCCGCACGACCTCCCTGCGGCCCTTCTACGACAAGACCATCGGCGACGCCGCCGAGGGCACCTTCGTGGAGGCCGACGAGACCGACACGGAGTTCTTCGACCCGGCGGCCTGCACGCCGGGGACGCAGACCCGCTGCCGGTCGGGCGAGGCCACCCGCCTGGACAAGAAGCTCGACTACGTGTTCTTCAGCCGGGCCCACTTCAAGACCCCCAAGGGCGACGCCCTGCCGCTCGATCCCGCGGTCTCCGACCACCGGATGGTGCGCGGCGCGGCCGCCTGGGCCGACTGCGGCGCCTTCGCCCCCGCCGGCGGGGCGCTCTTCCGCCGCGACGCCTCGGGCGCCCTCTTCCGGTACACGGGCAAGGGCGACGGCACCCTCTCCGGCGCCTGCAAGACCGGCACCGGCTGGACCGGGATGCGCCAGGTGGTCCGTCCCACGGGCGGCACCACCCTGGCCGCCCTGGACGCGGGCGGCGTCCTGTGGCACTACCCGGCGGACGCGGCCGGCACGTACTCGGGCTCCACCCGGGTCCAGGCGGCCACCGGCTGGGGCGCGTACGACCGGATCCTCGCGCCCGGCGACTCCAACGGTGACGGCCGCGCCGACCTGATCACCCGTGACACGGCGGGCGACCTGTGGCTCCACGCCGGCACCGGTGCGCACTCCTACGCCGCGCCCGTCCGGATCGGCGCCGGCTGGGCCGGGTACGAGGCCCTGCTGAGCCCCGGGGACTTCTCCGGCGACGGGCGGGCGGACCTGCTGGCCCGCGACGCCGCGGGCGACCTGTGGCTGTTCCGGGGCAACGGGCAGGGCGGGTACGAGACCCGGGTCAGGATCGGCACCAACTGGGACGTCTACACCGCCCTCACCTCGCCCGGCGACGTGAACGGCGACGGCAGGGCCGACCTGCTCGGCCGCGACGCGGCCGGCGACCTGTACTTCTACAGGGGCGACGGGGCGGGCGGCTACGCGCCCCGCGTCCGGACCGGCAGCGGCTACCCGGCCGGGGAGCTGCTCTTCTAGGACCACTTGGTGAGGTGGGAAACGCGCAGGGCCCGGAACCGTCGAGGTCGGTTCCGGGCCCTGTGCCGTGCCGTGACGCCTCCTGCCGGATCAGCGCAGGAAGTCGCCCAGGATGCCCTTGACCAGCGCGGCGGAGGTCAGCTCCCGGGGCTCGGGGCCCGCGTGGAAGAAGCCCGCGTTGTCCGCGTCCGCGTCGAGCTTGCGCAGGAAGTCGAAGGCCTTGTTGTCGTGGTCGCCGAAGGCCACGAACTGCCAGTGGACGTTCTTCGCGGAGCTCGCCGCGTCGGCCACGGCCTGCCGGGCGGGCTGCCTGGCGTCCGGGGCGCCGTCGGTCTGGAAGACGACCAGGGTGGGCACGTCGGAGTCGCCGACGTGCTCCAGGACCTGCTCGACGGCCCGGTGGTAGCTGGTGCGGCCCATGCGGCCGAGGCCCGCGTGGGTCTCGTCCACGCTCGCGTGGTTGGCGGGGGTGAGGTCGTGGGTGCCGTCGATGTCCGTGGAGAAGAACACGGTGTGCACGGTGGCGTCCTCGTCCAGGTGCGCGGCGAGGGCGACGGCGTGGTCGGCGAGGTACTGGGCGCTGCCGTCCTTGTAGAACGGGCGCATCGACCCGGAGCGGTCCAGCACCAGGTACACCTTGGCGCGGGCGCCCGCGGCGCCACGGCCGCGCAGCACGCTGCCGGCGGCCTTGTAGGGGTCGGCGAGCTCCTTGGACGCGGCGCGCACCTGCGCGAGGGTCCGCGCGGGTCCCTCGACGACCTCGGCGGCCACCGGCTCGGCCTCGACCTCGGCCACGGGCTCGGCTTCCACGACGGGCTCGGGCTCGGCCTCGGCAGCGACGGGCTCGGTCTCCACGACCGGCTCGGGCTCGGCAGCGGCCGGCTCGGCCTCGGCCACCGGGGCCTCCGCCTCCACGACCGGCTCGGCCTCGGCGGTGACGGGCTCTTCTTCGGTGACCGGCTCGGGCTCGGCCTCCGCGACGGAGGCCTCCGCCTCGGGCGCGGGCTCGGCGACAGCGGGCTCCGGCTCCGCAACCTCAGCGGCATCGGCATCGGCAGCGGCAGCGGCCGGGGCCGGCGACTCGCGCCGGGCCTCCGGGACGGTGGCGTCCGCCGGGGGCGCGACGCCGAGCGAGGCGCGCTGCTCCGGGGCGCCCACCGGCACCGGGTCGGAGTCGCGCGGTGCGGACTGGGAGGGGACGGTGGGGTTGTCGAAGGACGCCGCGACGAGTTCCGCGGCCGCGTCCAGGGGGGCCTTGTCCGAGGCCGGGGACTGGGCCGGGACCATCGGTTCGGCTCGCTCCGGCTGATCGGTACCCGTGGCGGTGACGGACTCCGCACGCTCGCGGCCGAACACCTTGCGCAACAAACTCCGAATACCCATGAGCGAGGCCTTTCGCATGAGCTGGGGGTGCGATGTTTGTCCGTACTGCGGGGGAATTGGCGAAAGATCCCTGACCAGAGTGGACACGTAAGGTTATCGGGACCGCTCCCCGTAACAAGGGAGGGGAGGCCCCACGCGCCCGTTCCAAGGTCCGCCGGAGTGAACTTCCGCCCCTTCGTGCCGGATTCACCCACCGTTCATCCGCCCGCCGCCGCCGTGGCGCAACTGCGTCCTACCGTCGCGGCTGGATTCGTTCCGACACGATGTCGGCGCAGTGAGCGTCGCCGTGTATTCACCGGAGGACATACGTGCGCAAGCTCCTGCCGCTCATCAGCACCCCGCACGCGGGTGGCCGCTCGGCGCTCACCTGCCGCTTCCGCTGTGGTGACGCCTGCTTCCACGAGGTGCCGAACACCAGCGACAACGAGTACGTCGGCGACGTCATAGCCGGTGCGCTCTCGCGCCGCTCGATGCTCCGCGCCGCCGCCGTCGTGACGGTCGCCACCGCCGCCGGCACCACCGCCGTCGTCGGCCAGGGTGCCACCCCGGCCGTGGCCGCCGAGGGCGCCGCTACCGGTACCGGGGCCGCCACCGCCGTTGACGCCGGTGCCGCCCGGGGCCTGCGCTTCGCCCCCGTCGCGCCCAACACGGACGACCAGGTCACCATCCCCGCCGGCTACGAGCAGGGCGTCGTGATCCGCTGGGGCGACCCGATCCTGCGCGGGGCCCCGGCCTTCGACGAGAAGAACCAGACCGCAGCCGCCCAGGCCGGCCAGTTCGGCTACAACAACGACTTCCTCGCCCTGCTCCCGCTGGACGACGCCTACGCGCGCCGCCAGGTCCTCGTCGCGAACCACGAGTACACCGACGAGGTCCTGATGTTCGCGAACTACGACGCGAACAACCCGACCCGCGAGCAGGTCGAGATCGCCTGGGCCGCGCACGGCCTCGGCGTCGTCGTGGTCCAGGAGGACCACCGCAGCGGCAAGCTCACCCCGGTCCGCCGCCACGAGCTGAACCGCCGCCTCACCGCCACCAGCGAGTTCCGCCTGACCGGCCCGGTGGCCGGCAGCGACCTGGTGAAGACCTCCGCCGACCCGACCGGCACCAAGGTGCTCGGCACGCTGAACAACTGCTCCGGCGGCACCACCCCGTGGGGCACCACCCTCCACGGCGAGGAGAACTTCAACCAGTACTTCGCCAACGGCGGCGCCGTGACCGAGCCGGTCCAGGCCGCCCGCCTGAAGCGCTACGGCGTCGGCGGCGCCGCCTCCGAGCGCAAGTGGGAGCGCTTCGACAAGCGCTTCGACGTGCTCCAGGAGCCCAACGAGGTCAACCGCTTCGGCTACGTCGTCGAGCTCGACCCGTACGACCCGACGTCGACCCCGCGCAAGCACACCGCGCTCGGCCGCTTCAAGCACGAGGGTGCCCAGCCGCGCCTGACCGAGGACGGCCGCCCGGTCGTCTACTCCGGCGACGACGAGCGCTTCGACTACTTCTACAAGTTCGTCTCCAGCAAGCGGATGAAGAAGGGCAAGTCCCGCGCCGCCCGCGAGCACAACCTGACCCTCCTCGACGAGGGCACGCTGTACGTCGCCAAGCTCACCGGCGACTCTCCGGCCGCCCAGATCGACGGCACGGGAAAGCTTCCGAACGACGGCGAGTTCGACGGCACCGGCGTGTGGATCCCGCTGGCCACCGCCACCGCCGACGGTGCCGTCTCGCACGTCGACGGCATGACCGCCGAAGAGGTCTTCGTCTTCACGCGCCAGGCCGGCGACAAGGTGGGCGCCACGAAGATGGACCGCCCCGAGGACATCGAGCCGTCGCCGCGCACCGGTCGCGTCTACGTCGCGCTGACCAACAACAAGGACCGCGGTGCCGCGGGCAAGGCCCCGGCGGACGAGGCCAACCCGCGCAACGCCAACAAGCACGGCCAGATCCTGGAGCTCGCCGAGAACTGGAACGACCCGGCCTCGGACGGCTTCGCCTGGCGCCTGTTCCTGGTCGCCGGCGACCCGAACGACCCGGCCACCTACTTCGCGGGCTTCCCGAAGGAGAAGGTCAGCCCGATCTCCTGCCCGGACAACGTGGCGTTCGACTCGCACGGCAACCTGTGGATCTCCACGGACGGCAACCAGCTCGGCACCCACGACGGCCTGTTCGGCGTGGCCACCCGTGGCGAGCGCCGCGGTGAGCTGAAGCAGTTCCTCACCGTGCCGCGCGGTGCCGAGACCTGCGGCCCGCTGGTCCAGGACCGCCGCGTCCTGGTCGCCGTGCAGCACCCGGGCGAGCTCGACGGCGCCTCCGTCGAGAACCCGATGTCGGTCTGGCCCGACGGACCCGGCAAGATCGTCCGCCCCGCGGTCGTCGCGGTCTGGCGCAAGGACGGCAAGAACATCGGCGTCTGATCCGGTAGTTGAGTGAGCCGGGGTGTGTTTCACGTGAAACACACCCCGGCTCAGCTCCCTTCGGGCGGCACGCGGACCGGCAGCCGCAGGGTGGTCACCGCGCCGCCGTCCGGCGCGTTGGAGAAGTCGAGCCCGATCTCCAGGACGGCCGCCTGGCCCGCCACGATCGTCAGGCCCAGCCCGTGCCCCTTCCCGCGCCCCGGGTCCCCGGTGCGGAAGCGCTGCGGCCCCCGGTCCACGAGTTCGCGCGGATAGCCCGGACCGTGGTCGCGCACCTCGACCACCGGGCCCGTCACGGTCACGACCACCGGCGGTGCCCCGTGCTTGTGGGCGTTGGCGATCAGGTTGACCAGGATCCGGTCGAGCCGTCGCCGGTCGGTGAGCACCACGGCCTCGCGCACCACCCTGACCTCGGCTTCGAGCCGGGAGGCCGCCACGATCCGGGTGACGGTGGCCCCGAGCTGGATCCGCGCCAGGTCCGCCTGCTCGACGCCCGCGTCCAGCCGGGAGATCTCCAGGAGGTCCTCGGTGAGCCGGTGCAGGGCCCGCAGCCGGTCGTCGATCATCTCCTTCGGGCGGCCCTCGGGCAGCAGTCCCGCCGCCGCGATCGAACCGGTCAGCGGGGTGCGCAGCTCGTGCGCCACGTCGGCGGTGAACCTCTTCTCCGCCTCCAGCCGGTCCTTCAGCGCCTCGGCCATCGAGTCCAGGGCGACCGCCACGTCCCGCACCTCGTCCCGGTGACGCCGGGCGCCCTCCGTCGGGAAGCCGGCCCGCGCGTCCAGGTCGCCCTCGGTGATCCGGCGGGCCACCGCCGCCGTGAGCGCCAGCCGGCGGCTGATCCGGTCGGCGAGGAAGAGGCCCGCCAGCGCCACCAGCCCGGCGGCGAGCGCGGCCGAGGCGAGGATGGCGGCGTCGACGGAGTTCAGCCGGTCCCGGGTCTCCCCGTACGGCACCCAGACGGCCAGCGGCCTGCCGTCGGCGGGGGTCGCGGCCCACATCACGGGCTTGCCGCCGGCCGTGCCGACCATGCTGCCGGTCTCCCCGCGCGCGACCAGCTCGGCGAGGTCGCGGGGCAGCCCGGGCGGGTCGAGCGAGCTGTTCACGTCGCCGTGGGTGGTGCCGTACTGGTAGTGGCCCATGGCGTGCTCCAGCTTCTCGTCCACCTCCTTGCGCACCTCCCCGGAGATCTGCCGGGCGACGACGTTGTGCACGAGGATCCCGAGGACGGCCGCGACGGCGCAGCACACCGCCGTGGTCGTCGCGGCGATCTTCCAGCGCAGGCTGGTCCACATGGGCCGCCCCGCTCAGATCTCGCTCGGCGGGCAGGGCGTGGACGCCTCCTTGAGCAGGCGGCACTCGTCGAGGCTCAGCTGGGACAGGGCCATGCTGCCGCTCTCGGGCTCCCAGACGTAGTCGGAGACGGCGACGAGCTTCGGGTTGGAGGTCGGCTCCCGTACGGCCAGGTGCTCGGCGGCGACCTCGACGCCCTCCAGGACCGCGCGCCGGGACAGCACGCGCGTCACCCGGCCGTCCCGGACCGTGTAGACGCGCAGCTCGCTCAGCCGCCCGTCCACGTCCACGGCCGTGATCAGCTCGTCCTTGCCGTCGCCGGTGAGGTCGTGGAAGACCGCCCGGCGCACCGGGCACCCGGCGTCCGGGTCCCCGCTCCCGGGGCAGAGCGCCAGCCGCTGCACCGCCCGGGCGTCCACCAGCCGCCCGGTGCCCCCGTCCTCCCGGACGGCCGAGCCGATGTCCGCCCGCACCACCTTCAGCATGTCGGTCCCGCGCATGTCACCGCCCGGCACCCGGGGCAGGCCGGGCACGACGGCCGGCTGTCCGGGGCGCTCACCCGGCCCCGGGGGCGAGGGGCGGATCTCGGTCCACAGGCTCTCCGGAGCGTGCACCTCCCCGAGGTTGCCCCGGCTGCGCAGCCCGGACTCGTCGGCACATCCCGCCAGGGCCAGGCACAGCGGCACGGCCAGCAGCACCGGACCGAGGACGCGCTCACTGGGGTGCCACATGTTCCGATGGTCCCCCGGCCGGGCGGGCCGGGCGTGGGCGACGGGCCCGTTCGGGGGACACGGCGCTCAGACCTGGTCCGAGGCGATCGCCCGGGCGGCCGCGACCTCCTGGCGGAGCGGTCCCAGCACGCCCTCCTCGTCGGTGTCCTCCGGGCGCGGCCGGACCGGGAGCGCCGCCAGGTCGTCCCGTACCTCCGAGGCCAGCTCCCGCAGGTGCGCGGCGATCCGCTCCACCTCCTCCGGCCGGGGTGGCTCCGCCCCGTGGTTGACCCGCACCCGGGCGGCCGTGGTGGCGTCCACGATCCGCTCGACGGCCACCACCAGCGGCCACCAGGCGGCGGCCCGCGTCCCGGCGGGCGGCGGCTCGGTCAGGGCCCGCTGGAACTCCGACCTTACGGACGACAGGTCGCGGTAGATCCGACGGCGGGCCTGGATCCGGGACACCCGGGCGGCCCGCAGCGCGTCCGGATCGTCGCCGAGGTCCCTGCGGAAGGACCGCTCGACGTACCGGGCCGCGTCGTCGACCGTGTCGGCCAGCCGGTCGCCGATCCGGGTCCGCCAGCTCTCCGGCCACAGCAGGTAGCCCGCGACCAGGGCGATCGCGCAGCCGATCAGGCTGTCCATCAGCCGGGGCCTGATCAGGTCGAATCCCTGGTGGTTGAGCAGGTCCGAGAGCAGCAGGATCACCGGTGTGATGGCGGCGGTCTGGAAGGCGTACCCCTTGGCCGAGAAGGCCGGGATCAGCGCGCCGAGCACCAGCATCACGGGCACGTCCCACCAGCCGCGCGGCACCTCGCCGAGCACTCCGGCCGCCAGGACCAGGCCCACCGCCGTGCCCACCGCGCGCAGCACGGCCCGGGAGAAGACGGAGCCGAAGTCCGGCTTGAGGACGAAGGTGACGGTGAGCGCCACCCAGTACGAGCGCTCGACCTCGACCAGGGAGACCAGCGACTGGGCCAGTCCGATGCACAGGGCCAGGCGCAGCCCGTAGCGCCAGGAGTCGCCGGACAGCATCACGTCCCGCACGGCGTGCCGCGCCCTGATGCGCAGGGCGGCGGGGCGGCCGAGCCGGTCGTCGACGTTGTACAGGTCGGGGTCGGGGGTGTGCACGATGGCCGCCGCGTGGTGCAGGGCCGACTCGATGGCCCGCTCGGAGGGTCCCGAGGGGGCGGGCAGCCCCAGGTCGAGTTCTCCGGTGCCGGTGAGTTCCTCCTCGACTGCGTCGGCCAGTTCGCGCACCGCGGCCGGGATCTCGGGGGGCAGCGGCCTGCCGCGCTGGTGCGCGACCGGGGCGGCCTCGACCATCGGGATGACCACGTTGAGCTGGGCCAGCATCCGCACCAGCGAGGGACTGCGCCCGGGCACCCGGGCCCGCCGGGCCAGCACCAGGTCGTAGGCGTGGTTCAGGGCCTGGGTGACGGCCTGGCGGCGTTCCTCGTACGCGGGCCCGGGCGTCCCCGCGGCCTCCAGCGCGTCCGCCAGCGCCCGGTACGTCGCCGCCACCGCCGCCCGCTCCGGCGCCCGGCCCCGCACCGGCCACCCCAGCAGGGACAGCAGCAGCACGAACAGGCCGCCTGCGGAGAGCAGCAACGGCGCGATCCACCAGGGCCGGGGCAGCGCCAGGCCGGCCCCCACCACGGCGTTGAGCAGGAGCAGCAGACCGGACACGGAGGCCACCGTGCCGATCGACGAGATCATCCCGGAGACCAGCGCGACCAGCGTCAGGACGGCCACCGCCAGCCAGCCGTGCCCGTAGACCAGGGTGCCGAGCGCGACGCCCACCGCGCCGAACAGCTGTGGGACGGCGATGTTGTAGACCCGCATCCGGTAGGCGTCCGCGGTGTCGGCCATCACCCCGGACAGCGCGCCCATCGAGACCAGCGCGCCGTACTCGGGCTCGTCCAGCGCGAAACCGACGGCCAGCGGGGCGGCCAGGGCGATGCCCGCGCGGACGACGGCCGCCCAGGGGATGGGGGCGGAACTGGGCCGCAGCCCCTCCAGCAGCCAGGAGGGCGGGGCCAGGGCGTGGGGTGTGGAGCGTTCGGGCCGTGCCTGTTCCGTGCTCATTCCGCTTCCGTAGCGCAGCTCGCGAATCGTTCCTTCTCTCAACACAACCGAGCTTATGGGGTATGCGGGACCCTTCCGGACACCCTTGGGGAAATCCGTCCCCGCTCGCGGGAGGGCAGCCGACCCGACAGCCAGGCACCGAGCGCGAGGACCAGCCCGGCCCCCAGCACCGCCCAGGCACCGGTCCGCAGAAAGGCCGTCAGCGCGTCGTACACCACCCCCGCGGCCGCCCGGTCGACGTCCGCCGGCAGGTCGTCGAGGGTCAGCCGGCGGCACACGGACACGGCCCCCGCCAGCAGCAGCCCGCCGGCCGCGAAACCGGTCCCGGCGGCCACGAGCAGGGCCCGGCGCCGCCGGGTGAACACGACCGAGGCGCCGAGCAGCAGCAGGGTGACGGCGGGCAGCCGGACTCCGGCGTTCTGCAGCACGTGGAAGCCCCTCCTGAGCGTGCCGAGGTTCTCGTACTCCATGACCGTGATCGCGGTGCGGGCGACCGGGATGCGGTCGACGAACGGCACGCCGTCGGCCGTCAGGTCCGCCTTCACCTCCGCGACGACCGGCGCGAGGTCGACGGTGACGGTGTCGCCCGAGCCCCCGTCGAGGGCGTCCGTGAACGCGGTGTGCGCGGCCCGGTTCGCCGCGTTCCACGCCGTACGGAACGCCTCGGTGCCGACGAAGGAGGAGGTCGCCTCGCCCAGCAGCCGCTCCGCGCCGGCTTCGACCGGTCCCGCCTCGATCTGCCGGGCCAGCGCCGAAGCGGCCCCCCGGGCCACGGCGCCGCGTACCGCGCCGTCCTCCGCGAGCGGGGCCATGACGACGACGTACTCCTCCTCGTCGCCGAGCACCCGGTCCGCCCAGACCGCCACGGCGCCCAGCGGCACGAGCACGGCGAGCAGCGCGATCACCACCGCGCTCCACACCGCCCGCACCACCGTCGCCCGAGTCCGCACGGCACCAGGGAACGCGGCCCCCCGGGCGTGGCGCGACCGGAGCTGCTGCGCACGGGTGACGGAGATCCACTTGCCGGTCCCCGGGCGCGGGTGTGCCCTTGAGGGTGGGGGAGGCCAGCGGCCTGCGAAAGGAGCCCGCGATGGCACATGCCGCACCCAGCGCCGCCAGACGGCACATGGGCACGATGAGTGAGATCCACACCGGGACCTGGCTGGGCCCGCTGCTGTGCGGTCTCGTGTACGGGATCTACGCAGCGTTCATGCAGCGCGACACCGGTCCCGTGGACGCGGCCAACGTCTTCTACGGGATCCTGTGCGGGGTCCTGTTCGCAGGGCTGATGTTCCTGCTGCTCAGGTACGGCAGGAACGTGATGAGGGAGATCCGGGCCGCCCTGTGGTTCGCCTTCGCGGGCATCTCGATCGGCTACCTCTACAGCCTCACCGGCGACAGCATCTGGCGCACGGTCGTGGTCGCGCTGTCGGTGGCCCTCGGCGTCGGCGTCGCCGCCTTCTACTGGTTCTACCAGCACGAACCGTAGGCCCGTACTTTCGGCCGCCCGGGTCGGGACGAAAGCCCGATGCCCCGGCCGGTCCGCCCGGCGCACCATGGTGTGCAGGCGCCGGTTCCCGCGCCCCGTGGTCGAACCTCACACATGACCACTCTCCGTTGCCGAGGGCGCGGGAACCGGCGCTCTGCCGTGCAGGTCCGGCCTACGGGTCAGTCCTGCGGCGCGGTCCCGCGCTGCACGGAGTCCCGCCGGGTCCCGGCCGCGGGGCGCGGCTCGGGCTCGGAACCGGTCCCGGCGGGCTTCTGCGGCCGGGGGGTGGATCGGGCGGCTTCCGCGCGCAGCATGGCGTGGAGCGCCGCGAAGGGGTCGAAGGGCATGACGGACGTCCTCACGGTGTGGGGGGTGACGGGGGTGCTCGCGTCTGACGCCGGTGCCGTCAGCAGCGCAGGACCACACACCTCACCGTGAGCAGGGATGCGCCGGGCCCGGGTACGACGGTCCGCTCGCGCAGCGCGCCGCCGGCCGGCGGCTCCGGGGCGGGGATGCCGCCCGGCGGCCGGCCCCCGGGTGCCCTCGGCTCCGTACCGCGCGGGGAATGGCGTACCGCGAAGCGGAGTTCCGTGTCCCCGGGCACCGGCTCGCCGGAACCCTCGCCGGGCCCGCCGGGTGTACCGGGGGCCTCGGCCGGTGCCGGGGCGAGGGGGAGTGCCGGTGCGGCGGGTGCGGGGGCGGCCGGAGCCGCGGGGGCCGGGGGGCACGCGCCGGCCGGGGCGGCCGGGGCGGCCGTGGCGGGGGTGCCGCCGCCCGACAGCGTGAGCAGCACGAGGCAGACCGCCACCAGGGCCTTCGTCAGCACGTACCGCGTCCCGCTCATGCACAGGAGCTTCCCGCGCCGCCCGGCTCCCGTGCCCGACGTGGCGCAGAACCCCCCGATGGGAGGACGGCACGCGTCCGGTCGGGCAGCGGCCGGCGGCGGCCCGTGGGCGCGGCCGCCGGCCGCTGCGGCCCGGCGCGGGGAAGACCCCGCCCGCCCGTCACCACCCGCCGGAACAGCGGCCGTTGGCGGTATCCGACCCGGCGTGTCGGCAAGGCCCCTGTACGTCACCGCAGTTGACGCCATGTGCGGTCGTCCGGGTGACGGGACCGTCACGCGCGGCCGTTCGGGTGATCGCCCCCCGTGACCGCAGCCGGGCGTGTCGCGCGCGCCCGGCGGGCCGTCGTGTGCGCCAGAGCAGACAGCAGGGCCCCGCAGGCGCTGACGAGGGCCCAGCCGGGGCGGGAGGCCGAGGCCAGTCCGGCCGGGGCGGCGGACGCCACCAGGCCGCCCGCCACGGCGATGCCGACCGCGGAGCCCAGCTGGCGCGCGGTGGAGGTGATCGCGCCGGCCACCCCGGCCCGGTCCGGCGGCAGACCGCTGACCGCGGTGTTCGTGATCGGGGCGTTGGCGAAGCCGAAGCCGGTGCCGATCAGCCCGTACGCCACCAGCAGCGCCGGCACCCCGGTGTCCGCCGGGAGCACCAGCAGGACCAGCCCGCCGGCCGCGATGAACGCGCCGGCCAGCGCGAGCGGCAGGCGGGGCCCGCGGCGCCCGGTCAGCCGGCCCGACAGGGGCGCGCACACGGTCGCCCCCAGGGCCATCGGCAGGGTCGCCGCCCCCGCGGCCGTCGGGGTCCACCCCCGCGCCTCCTGGAGGTACAGGGTGGTCAGCAGCAGAGCCACGCTCAGGGCGGTGAACACGGCCACCGCCCCCACCACCGCGCCCGCGAACGCCGGCCGCCGGAAGAGCGCCAGGTCCACCAGCGGCTCCGGCCGCCGGGACGCCACCCGGACGAACGCGGCCCCCGACACGGCGGCCAGCCCGTACAGGCCCAGCACCACGGGCGAGGCCCAGCCGAGGTGCGGCCCCTCGATCAGGGCGCCGACCACCGCCCCGACCAGCAGGGCCAGCAGCACCTGACCCGGGAGGTCGGGCCGCCGGGCCCGCGGTGCCCGCGACTCCGGTACGAAGAACACGCTCAGCAGCAGCGCCACCGCGACGACCGGGGCGTTCACCCAGAACACCGACCGCCAGCCGAGCGCTTCGACGAGCGCGCCGCCCGTCACGGGACCCGCGGCCATGCTGAGCCCGAACACCGAGGCCCACACGCCGATGGCCTGCGCCCGCTCCCTCGGGTCGGGCATCGCGTTCACCACGATCGCGAGCGCCACCGGACTGAGCATCGAGGCGCCGACGCCCTGCACCGCGCGGCCCGCGACCAGCAGTCCTGCGGAGGGGGCCGCGGCGCACAGCAGCGAGGCGGTGCCGAAGAGGGTGAGCCCGAGCCGGAACACCCGGCGGCGGCCGAACCGGTCCGCCAGCGCGCCGGCGGAGATCAGCAGGCTCGCCAGCACGAGCGTGTAGGCGTCCACGGTCCATTCGAGGCCCCGGGTGTCCATCCCCAGGCCCGCCCCGATCGCGGGCAGGCCCACGTTGACGATGGTGGTGTCCAGGCCCACCAGGAACATGCTCAGGCAGCAGACCGCCAGCACGGTCCGCCGGCCCCGCCTGCTCAGCGCCGGACCGGCGGCCGGGGCCGCGGCCGCCGCGGTCACGGCCCTCGGCGGCGGACCGTTCAGGGGCCCGGGGGAATGGGTCGTCATGGCTGCGCTCCGCCTCTCGGCTCCGGGTTCGTCTGCCCGGCCAGGCTCCGCCCGCCCCGCCGCACCGGCCGAGCATCTTTGCGGAAACCGCAAAACCGGCACGGCCGGCGGCCCGACGGGCCTCCACAATGGGGCCGTGGACGAGGAGCTTGAGCGGGTACTCGACGGCATCGGCCCCCGGCTGCGCACCCTGCGCCGACACCGCGGGCTCACGCTGGAGGCGCTCGCCGCGACGACCGGCCTCTCGGTGAGCACGCTCTCACGGCTGGAGTCCGGCAAGCGGCGCCCGACCCTCGACCTGCTGATCCCGCTCGCCCGGGCCCACCGGGTGGCCCTGGACCAGCTGGTGGCCGCGCCGGCCAGCGGCGACCCCCGGGTGCACCTGCGGCCGCTGCACCGCAGCGCGGGCAGCGTCCTGGTGCCGCTCACGCAGTACCCGGGCCGGGTGCAGGTGTTCAAGCAGGTGCTGGCACCCCGTGAGCCGAAGCCGGTGACGCACGACGGCTACGAGTGGCTGTACGTCCTGGCCGGGGAGCTGCGGCTGATCCTGGGCGGCGCCGAGTTCACGCTGCGGCCCGGCGAGGTGGCGGAGTTCGACACGGGGGAGCCGCACTGGTTCGGCCCGGCGGGCCGGGAGGCGGTGGAGATCCTGCACCTGTTCGGGCCGCGGGGCGACCAGGTCGTCGTACGCACCGCACCGGACGCGGCGGGCCGACCCGGCCCGGCAGCCACTGCCTAGGTGCTGACCATGAACCCCAGGACCACCGCGTGCGCGCCCAGGACCAGCGCGGCGAGGTGCAGCCCGGCGTGGCCGTAGTCGTGGAAGACCAGCTGGCGTACGAGTCCGCCCAGCGCGGCCAGGGTGGTGATGATCGCTATCTGCGGGACCAGCAGCACGTGCAGGAAGGGCACGAGCCCCAGCAATAACGCGTTGAGCCAGAACGGCGCGGAGCCCGTCCAGCCGTACCAGTACCAGACCCGCTGTCGCGTGACAGGTTCGTTCACGGCGCCGCCCCCCGGATAACTCGCCCTTGTGACAGGGCCGTTGTACCCGAAGGGGCAGCGTGTGAAGTAGTCCTGAGAAGGCAGAAACAGCTCCTCAGGCGGCAGTTGTGGCGGAATTCCCGGCGGGGTTGCCGGCCGGCGCGGCCGGCGCGGGCTCCAGCACACGCTCCGCGAGGATGCCGAAGGCCACGCCGAAGGCGGCCCACAGCGTGGCCTGGATCGCCAGGGAGGCGAGCCTGAACTGCCAGATCAGGGTGGCCGGGAAGTCCGCGGGCACCTCGTTGACGGCGGGCAGGAACGCGTACGCCAGGGTGATCACGGCGACGAAGAACACGCCCGCGGCGACGGAGGCGTTCCAGTTGCCGAGCCTGGGCGCCAGCCGGCGCCCCAGGATCACCGCACCCGCCGACAGCAGCACGCTCAGCGCGATCATCAGCAGGTAGAGCACGGTGCGCTTCCCGGCGGTGTCGGGGTCGCCGACGGCCGGGGGGTTGGCGGGGTACTTGAAGAACGGCACGAGCGTCACGGCCACGAAGGCCCCGCCCGTCACCAGCGCGGCCGTCGCCCGCGCCCCGAAGCGCCCGATGCGGCCCAGGACGAAGCAGAAGACCAGCGCCGCGATGCCGCCCAGCGCGACGCCGTAGAGCACGACGCCGGTGGCCAGGCCGGCCGTGGACTGCAGGGCGCGGCTGACGACCTCCTCGGCGTGCTCGTGGGCGTGGCCGGCCGCCGCCGCGTGGGCGCCGGCCTCCTCGATGGCGATGGCCGCGTCGACCTTCGACTCACCGAGGAAGTACGAGACCAGCATCGCGAGCGCGCCCGCGACGAGTCCCGCCAGCATTCCGCGGACCAGCAGGGCCCGTACGGAGACAGAGTTCACGATCGGATTCCTTGCCGTGGATCAGTGGCAGGGGAAGCCGAGCAGGTGGCGGCCGTCGTGCAGCCACTCGTGGATGGTCTCGCCCTGCATGACCGACGTGGCGCCCTGCTCGGCACCGACGAAGTAGAGCAGGACCAGCATCACGACGCCGAAGAAGACGGCCCAAGGAGCCAGCGTCTTCAGGGAGATGGGGGCGATGGGGGCGACTTCGGTCGTCGCGGGCACGGCGGTCTGAGCCATGGCAGTACCTCCAGAGGGAACACGCGTCCCGGTCAGTGGTGCACTCAACGACGGCTACGGGTCTGACTTACCCCGCCCGGGGGAGGGGATTCACAGTGGCGCGACCGTGCCGGATTCTCACCGGTGCTTCCGTCATACCGTCGTCATGTCGTCCGAGACCGTACCGCGTTTATGCTCCGCTTATGAACCCCCCATCGGTACGAGTTCGGCTGGTCACCCCGCCCCTGGACGGGGAAGCGCGGCAGGGGCGGTTCGGCGCCGGAGGCGCGTTCGGGCTCCGTACGGGCGTCTGGGCCGGGCGCACGCTGGACGAGGTGGCCGCCGAGGACCCGGCCGCCGTGCACCGCTGGCTCACCGACCCGGCGTACGCGCCCCCCGGCGGCGAATCGGTGGAGGAGCTGGTCGCCCGTGCCGGGGACTGGCTGGCCGGACTGGTCCCGGGTGCGCACCGCGTGGAGGCCGAGCAGGCCTTCGTGCGCGCGGCCGTCGTGCACGCCCTCGGCCTGCCGCCGGCGGTCTTCTGGCGGCTGGACGCGCGCCCCGGCACGACCACGGAACTCAGCGGCCGCGCGGGCCGGTGGAACCTCAGGCTCGGCTCGGCCGGATAGGAACCACGCTCGGCCGCCGCGCCGCTCGACGGCCCTCAGTCCGCCGCCAGCCAGGTCCGCACGGCGGCCAGCAGCCGCTCCGGGTCGACCGGCTTGGTGACGTAGTCGGTGGCCCCGGCGGCCAGGGCCTCGGCCCGGTCGTCCGGCATGGCCTTGGCCGTCACGACCACGACCGGCACCGTGGCGAACTCGGGCATCGCGCGGATGGCGCGGGTGGCGGCGTACCCGTCGAGCCCGGCCATCATCAGGTCCATCACCACGAGTTCCACCTCCCGGTGGGCGGTCAGCAGCTCGATGCCCGCCTCGCCGTTGCCGGAGCTGAGGACCTCCATCCCGGCACCGCGCAGGATCTCGGTGAGCGCGAAGACGTTGCGCGGGTCGTCGTCGATGACCAGGACGGTGCGCCCGGCCAGGGTCGTCGTACCCGTCTCGGGGCCCGCGTCCTCGGCCGCCGTCCCGGACTCCTCGGGCGCCCGGGCCGCGGCGTCCCGGCCGGTGCGCATCGGCAGGTACAGGGTGAACCTGCTGCCCTCGCCCTCGGTGCTGCGCACGGTGATCACGCCGCCGAGCAGCAGCGTCACCTCGCGGCTGATGGTGAGGCCCAGCCCGGTGCCGCCGTAGTGGCGGGCGATGGTGCCGTCGCCCTGCTGGAAGGCGCCGAAGACGGAGTCGAGCCGGTCCTGGGGGATGCCGATGCCGGTGTCGGTGACCGTGAACGCGAGCAGGCGGCCCGCGCCGCGCAGCTCCGTGGGGACCTGGTCGGCGTCCGGGACCTCGACGCCGAGTTCGACGCGACCGGTCTCGGTGAACTTGAGGGCGTTGGACACCAGGTTGCGCAGCACCTGGCGGACCCGGGACTCGTCGGTGACCAGTTCGTCGGGGACGTCGGTCGCGGCCGAGACCCGGAAGTCGAGGCCGCGTTCGTCGGCCACCGGGCGGAAGGTGGCGTCCACGTAGTCGAGCAGGCGGCTCAGCGAGACCGGCTCGGGGTGCACGTCCATCTTGCCGGCCTCGACCTTGGACAGGTCCAGGATGTCGTTGATCAGCTGGAGCAGGTCGGAACCGGCGGAGTGGATCACGGTGGCGTAGTCGACCTGCTTCTCCGTGAGGTTGCCGTCGGGGTTCTGGGCGAGCAACTGGGCCAGGATGAGCAGGCTGTTGAGCGGGGTGCGCAGCTCGTGGCTCATGTTGGCCAGGAACTCCGACTTGTACATCGAGGTGCGGGAGAGCTGCTGGGCGCGCTCCTCCAGCTCCTGGCGGGCCTGCTCGATCTCCAGGTTCTTGCGCTCGATGTCGCGGTTGCGGTCGGCCAGCAGGGCCGCCTTCTCCTTCAGTTCGGCGTTGCTGCGCTGGAGTTCGGCCTGCCGGACCTGGAGCTCCTGGGAGCGGGCGCGCAGTTCGACGGTGAGGCGCTGGGAGCGGTCGAGCAGCTCGTCGGTGCGGGCGTTGGCGATCAGGGAGCCGACGTTGACCGCGGCCAGCTCGGCGAACTGCTCCAGGAAGTCCCGGTGCGCCGGGCTCCAGGGCCGCAGCGCGGCCAGTTCCAGCGCGCCCAGCACCTGGTCCTCGCCCACGATGGGCAGCACGATGAGGGTGGTCGGGTCGATGGCGCCGGTGCCGGAGGCGACCGTGGCGTAGCCGGGCGGTACGTCCTCCACGACGAGCGGTCTGCGGTCGAGCGCGGCCTGTCCGACCAGCGACTGGCCCGGCAGGAAGCGCCGGGGGCCGTCGGCGGGGTCGTCGGGCAGGCCGTACGAGGCGATGGCGACCAGTTCGGTGCCCGCGGAGCCCGGCTGGGCGAGGAAGAAGCTGCCGTACTGGGCGGAGACGAGCGGCGGCACCTCCCGCATGATCAGCTCGGCGACGGCGGGGAGGTCCCGCAGGCCCTGGATCTGGCCGGACACCCGGGCGAGGCTGGTCTTGAGCCAGTCCTGCTCCTCGTTGGCGCGGGTGGTCGCGCGGAGCGATTCGACCATGGCGTTGATGTTGTCCTTCAGCTCGCCGACCTCGCCGGGGGCCTCGACGGCGATGGACCGGGTCAGGTCGCCCTCGGCGACGGCGCTGGTGACCTCGGCGATGGCGCGGACCTGGCGGGTGAGGTTGCCGGCCAGTTCGTTCACGTTCTCGGTCAGCCGCCGCCAGGTGCCGGAGACGTCCGCGACCTCGGCCTGGCCGCCCAGCCGGCCCTCGCTGCCGACCTCGCGGGCGACGCGGGTGACCTCGGCGGCGAACGCCGACAGCTGGTCGACCATGGTGTTGATGGTGGTCTTGAGCTCCAGGATCTCGCCGCGGGCGTCGACGTCGATCTTCTTCGTGAGGTCGCCCTGGGCGACGGCGGTGGTGACCTGCGCGATGTTGCGCACCTGGTTGGTCAGGTTCGTCGCCATCGAGTTCACGTTGTCGGTGAGGTCCTTCCAGGTCCCCGAGACGCCGTGGACGGTGGCCTGGCCGCCGAGGTTGCCCTCCGTGCCGACCTCGCGGGCGACGCGGGTGACCTCCTCGGCGAACGCCGACAGACGCTCGACCATCGTGTTGATGGTCTCCTTCAGCTCCAGGATCTCGCCGCTGGCCTGCACGCGGATCTTCTGGGTGAGGTCGCCGCGGGCCACGGCCTGGGCGATCTGCGAGATGTTGCGGACCTGGGAGGTCAGGTTGTCGGCCATGCTGTTGAAGCCGGTGGTCAGCTCGCTCCAGACGCCGCCGGCCCGCGGTACGTGGGCGTGCCCGCCGAGCAGGCCCTGGCCGCCGACCTCCTGCGCCACGCGGGTGACCTCGCTGGTGACGAGGGAGAGCTGGCCGACCATGCCGTTGTAGACGGCGGCGATCTCGCCGGGCAGACCCGGCACGTCCTCGGCGAGCCGGACGGAGAAGTCGCCGTCCCGGACGGCGGTCAGCCCGGCCAGCAGCTCTTCCAGCGCCTTATCCGATTCAGCCATGAATGACCTCGTATGCCATCGACTGTTCCACTTTGTCACGAGAAGGGGTCGGTGGCCCGTACGCCGGGTATAAACCGGTCGGAACTGCCGACCGCCGACCCCGTCGGAGGAACGCCATGGACCGCGCCGCACCGCGCTCCGTCAAGGAGCCGCTCCCTGCCCACCTCGGCCCCGCAGCCGGGGAGGACGTCCCGCGGGAAGCCCTCGCCGGACTGTCCGCGGAGATCCCGGAGGATCCGCTGAAGGTCAGCACCGCTGACGCACGGACCCTGTCGGTGGTGCTGTTCCGCCGTCTGGCGACGCTCATGGAGGGCACGCCGGAGTACTCGTACGTCCGCAACACCCTGGTCGAGCTCAACCTCAGCCTGGTGAAGTACGCCGCCCGCCGATTCCGCGGCCGCAGCGAACCGCTGGAGGACATCATCCAGGTCGGCACCGTCGGACTGATCAAGGCGATCAACCGCTACGACGTGGACCGCGGGGCCGAGTTCACCTCCTTCGCCCTGCCGACCATCACCGGCGAGATCAAGCGCTTCTTCCGGGACACCAGCTGGGCCGTACGGGTCCCGCGGCGCCTCCAGGAGCTGCGCCTGGACCTGGCCAAGGCCTCCGACCAGCTGGAGCAGGACCTGGGCCGGGGCCCCACCGACGCGGAGCTGGCCGCACGCCTCGGAGTGAGCGAGGACGAGCTCACGGAGGGCCGGCGGGCGGCCCAGGCGTACTCCACCCGCTCGCTGGACGCGCCGGTGCAGGAGGACGCCGACCCGGGCACGGTCCAGCGGTCACTGGGCGAGGAAGAGGCGGCGTACGAGCGGATCGAGTGCCTGGAGGCGCTGAAGCCGATGCTCGCCGAGCTTCCGGAGCGTGACCGGCAGATCCTCTCCCTGCGCTTCGGCGAGGAGCTGACCCAGGCCGAGATCGGGGCCCGGCTGGGCATCTCCCAGATGCACGTCTCTCGGCTGCTCAGCCGGACGCTGGGCGCGCTGCGTTCCGGTCTGCTGACGGATGACCCGCCGCCCCGGGACGACGCCCCGTGAGGCCGGGCGCACCGCCTCCGCGGCCGTCGCCGTCCGGGTGAGGTCCCGGCCCGCGCAGGTCCTGCCCGTGGTCCCCGGGCGACCGGTGGCCGTCTTCCCCGTACCGCAGCGGTGACGGCACCTCCAGCCACACGGTCTTGCCGCTGCCGACGGGGCGCCAGCCCCACTCGCGGGCGAGCCGCTGGAGCACGACCAGCCCGTGCCCGCCCGGCTGGGCCGGGTCGCCGGCCGGGCGGAGCCGCGGCACTTCGGGGCTTCCGTCCGTGACCTCGACGCGCAGCCGCTCGGGGGTGTGGTGCAGGACCAGCTCGCTGGGGCCGCCCGCATGCATGCAGGCGTTGGTGACCACCTCGGAGACCAGCAGCAGCACGTCCTCGACGACGGCCCAGCGCTCCTCCTGCTCCGGGGGCAGGTCGGCGTACGCCGGCCCGTCGACGGACGGGATCCAGTGCCAGTCGGCGAGCGCCTCGCGGGTGAAGTCGCGGCAGCGGGTGACCACGCCCCGCGTGCCGCGGAGCACCAGCCGGCGGGTCTGCTCGCCGGGGCGGGCCGCCGCGGGTGGGCCCGGGTACGGGTCCACGTCACTCATCGCTGCCTCCCCGTCCGTCCGCCAGTGCCGTCGCCAGGTCGGCGTGCACCGGGAAGACCTGCTCCGCGCCGGTGATGCGGAACATCCGGGCCACCGGCCGCGGCAGTCCGGCCAGCTCCAGCCGGGCTCCGGCCTCCTCGGCCTCCAGTCTGCCGCGCAGCAGCACGTTCAGGCCCGTGGAATCGCAGAAGCTCAGCTCCGCGCAGTCCACCAGCAGGCGCGGCGCCCCGGTCCGCAGGGCGGCGGTCAGGGCCTCGCGCAGGGGTTCCGCCGTGTCGTGGTCGAGCTCCCCCGCCAGGGAGAGCACCACGGCCCCGTCCACGGGGCGCGATTCCACGGCGAAGCGTCCGCCGCTCCGCCTCTCCGGTTCCGGCCCTCCGGCCGCTGCCGACACCATGGCAAGCCCTCCCGCTCCGTCGTCCAGGTACCGGGTCCAGGGTCACATGTGGCGGTTCGCGTAGTACTGCTCGACGAGACGGATGAAGGCCACGTCGTCGTCGTGCTGCCCGCTCTCGAAGTCGGGCGAGTCCTTGATCTCGTCCTTGGTCGCCGCCAGGTGGACCGTCTGCGCCTCGTCGTCCACCCGGGCCACCAGGGTGGCGGGGACGACCACGCTCCTGCCGAAGATCCAGGGTCCGGTGTCGATCACGACGAACTGCCGGCCGACGTACTCGGAGTGCCTGTCGATCTTCCCGATGTGTCCGTCGGATGCTTCGACCCGGTACCCGATGAGCTGGGCCATATCGGTGGCCATGGCGTCCTCCTTGCCCCGGTATGCAACCCGATACACAGCGCCGCTACCCCCGGGCCCCGGGTCTCATTCGGGCTGCCGGGCGCGGAACACTTGCTTCCGTGTTTCCATTCCACGGAATGAAACTTCCGCCTGCCGGTAGATGAACTATGCTTTCCCGCTCCATCCGGCACGACCACGGGAGCACTGCATGACCGAGAGCCGCGCCGCGTCCGGGCCCACGTCCGCGGCACGGGCCGAGCGGCTGCGCGCGGAGCGCGACCGGGTCCGCGCCGCCGACCGGGCCCACGTCTTCCACTCCTGGTCCGCCCAGGCCCTCATCGACCCGCTGCCCATCGCCGGGGCCGAGGGCAGCCACCTCTGGGACTACGAGGGCAACCGCTACCTCGACTTCACCAGCGCCCTCGTCTACACCAACATCGGCTACCAGCACCCGAAGGTCGTCGCCGCGATCCAGGAGCAGGCCGGCCGGCTCTGCACGCTGGCCCCCGGCCTCGCCGTGGCGCCGCGCTCGGAGGCCGCCCGGCTGATCGCCGAGCGGACCCCCGGCGACCTGGACAAGATCTTCTTCACCAACGGCGGCGCCGAGGCGGTCGAGAACGCGATCCGGATGGCCCGGCTGCACACCGGCCGCCCCAAGATCCTGAGCGCGTACCGCTCGTACCACGGCGCGACCGCCGGAGCGATCAACGTGACCGGCGACCCGCGGCGCTGGGGCTCCGACACCGGCACGGCCGGCACGGTCCACTTCTGGGGGCCGTTCCTCTACCGCTCGCCCTTCCACGCCGAGACCGAGCAGCAGGAGTGCGAGCGGGCCCTCGCGCACCTGGAGGACACCATCGTCTTCGAGGGACCGGCCACCATCGCCGCCGTCGTGCTGGAGACCGTCCCCGGCTCCTCCGGCGTCCTCGTGCCGCCGCCCGGCTACCTGGCCGGGGTACGGCGGCTGTGCGACCGGTACGGGATCGTCTTCGTCCTCGACGAGGTCATGGCCGGCTTCGGCCGCACCGGCACGTGGTTCGCCGCCGACCACTGGGAGGTCATCCCCGACCTGCTGACCTTCGCCAAGGGCGTCAACTCCGGCTACGTCCCGCTCGGCGGCGTCGCGATCTCCGCCGGGATCGCGGAGACCTTCGCGACCCGCCCGTACCCCGGCGGCCTCACCTACTCCGGCCACCCGCTGGCCTGCGCCGCCGCCGTGGCCACCATCAGCACCATGGCCGAGGAGGGGATCGTGGAGCACGCCGCCCGCATCGGCGCCGAGGTGCTGGGCCCGGGCCTGCGGGAGCTGGCCGCCCGCCACCCGTCGGTCGGCGAGGTGCGGGGCACGGGCGCGTTCTGGGCGCTGGAGTTCGTACGGAACCCCGAGACGCGGGAGCCGCTCGTGCCGTACGCGGCCACGGGCGAGGCCAACGCCCCGGTGAACGCCTTCGCCGCGGCCTGCCGCAAGCGCGGCCTCTGGCCGCTGACCACGATGAACCGCACCCACATCGCCCCGCCCTGCACCATTTCCGAGGCGGAGGCGCGGACCGGCCTGGAGATCCTCGACGAGGCCCTGGCCGTCACGGACGCGCACGTGGACTGAGCGGCGGGCCCGCCCCGCGCGGAGCGTGCGGAGGTGTCGGCGGTTCCGCCGAAGAACCGCCCCCGCTCTCGGACGATCCGCGCGGGGACGAACCCGCGGCACGCGTGTTGCAATCCGGTGAACCACCTACGGACCGGGATGCACGTCAGTCCCGGGGCGGTCCCCCGGGACCGAACGGCGGGGGGCGGCCGTCCGCGGAAAAGGGCTCCGGGACGGACGCCGGACGCCGGGCGTACGGGATCCCATGGACTCCGCGTACCCGAAGGACACCCGAGCATGAGCAAGCACGTCCTGTCCCAGAACCAGTACGGCAAGGCCGAGAACCGGATCGTCAAGGTCACCCGCAAGGGCAATGGGGGCACCTCCCAGACGGAGTCTGGGGGAGGGTCCTGGCACGAGATCCGCGACCTGAACGTGTCGGTCGCCCTGCGCGGCGAGTTCCGCGACGTGCACCTGACCGGCGACAACGCCAACTGCCTGCCGACGGACACGACCAAGAACACGGTCTACGCCTTCGCCAAGGAGCACGGCGTCGAGTCGCCCGAGGCCTTCGGCATCCTGCTCGCCAAGCACTTCGTCTCCTCCCAGTCCCCGATCCGCGAGGCGCAGATCCGGATCGAGGAGTTCGCCTGGGACCGGATCCCCGTGCCGACCCGCAAGGAGCAGCACTCCTTCGTCCGCAAGGGCCAGGAGGTGCGCACCGCGCAGATCACCTACAGCGAGACCACGGGCCTCCAGGTCGTCTCCGGCCTCAAGGACCTGACCGTGATGAACTCGACCGACTCCGAGTTCCACGGCTACATCAAGGACAGGTACACGACCCTCCAGGAGGCGTACGACCGCATCCTGGCCACCAAGGTCACCGCCCGCTGGGCGCACTCCCACCTGGCCGCCGACGACGCCGGCCACGACTGGGACCGGTCGTACAAGAAGGTCCGCAGGCACCTGCTGGAGGCCTTCGCGGAGACCTACTCGTACTCGCTCCAGCAGACCCTGAACCAGATGGCCGAGCGCGTGCTCGACCACTGCCCGCGGGTCAACGAGGTCCGCCTCAACCTGCCCAACAAGCACCACTTCCTGGTGGACCTGGAGCCCTTCGGCCTCAAGAACGACAACGAGGTCTACTACGCCGCCGACCGGATGTACGGCCTGATCGAGGGCACCATCCACCGCGACGGCGTCACCCCGGTCATCGCGACCAGCGACTGGATCACCGCCTGACGCACCCCGTCCCGCCCCGGGCCGGCCGGTCACGCGACCCGGACCACGACCAGGCTGGTGTCGTCGTCCGTGTCGCCGATGACCCCCGTCATCAGGTGATCGGCCTGCTCGTCCGGCGGTCCCGGGCCCAGCCGCTCCGCCGTGCGCCGGAAGGCCTCCAGGCTGTCGTCGAGGCTCGTGTGCCGGCGCTCGACGAAGCCGTCCGTGTAGAGCAGCAGGGTGTCGCCCGGCCGCAACTGGGCCTTCGCGTCCTCGTACTCCGCCCCCGGCAGGGCGCCCAGCAGCACGTTGTGCGGCCCGGCGAGGAAGCGCGCCCGGCCGTTGCGCAGCAGCAACGGCGGCGGGTGCCCCGCGCTCGTCCAGCACAGCGAGTGGTCCGCCGGGTCGAAGAGGGCGGCCAGCGCGGTGGCCGTGGGCTGACTGGAGGTGTGGAGGGTGACCTCGTTGAGCCAGGCCATCAGCCGCCCCGGCGCGCGCTCGGCGAAGGCCAGCCCGCGCAACGCGCCCCGCAGGGCGATCATCGAGGTGGCGGACGCGATGCCGTGCCCGGCGATGTCCCCGACCGTGACCAGGACCTTCCCGCCCGGCAGCGTCTGGACGTCGTACCAGTCCCCGCCCACCCGGTACTCCTCCGCGGCCGGCCGGTACCGGGCGGCCACCTGGAGCCCGGGCACCGTCTCCAGGGTGGGCGCCTCGGGGACGATCGCGTGCTGGAGCCGGAGCACCAGCCGGTTGCGCAGCACGGCGTCCGCCTGGACCACGTTCAGCTGGTCGAACGTGGCGCTGAGCGCGACCTCGGTGTGGTGCTGGGCGGACACGTCCTGGAAGACGCCCACCACGCCGATCGGCACCCCGCCGCCGAGCACCGGCTCCGCCGCGATGCGTACGTGGCGCACACCGCCGTCACCGCGCACCACCCGGACCAGTGCGTGCCCGCCCTCGTGGCGTTTCGTCAGGGTGGCCAGCAGCTCCTCCAGCTCCGGCACGTCCTCCGGGTGAAGCAGCGGCGTCAGGGCCCGCAGCGGAACAGGCGGGTCGTCGCCGGGCCGCAGGCCGAACACCGCGTACGCCTGCTCGCTCCACCGGGAGCCGCCGCCGACGAGGTCGTCCTCGAAGGAGGCCAGCCGCTCCAGGCGCCCGAGGGCCCGCGCCAGCGACGGTCCCCGGTCCTCCGTCGTCCGCCACAGCACCACGGAGCGTCCCTCGCCCATCGGCACCACCCGTACGGAGCCCATGACGGCCTCGGCGCCGTCCGCCGGGAGCCGGGGGGCCGCCTGGGGGGCGGTGGTGGCGGCGGCGCGTTCCGCGAGGGCCAGCAGGCCGGCGTGGGTGTGCGGGAAGACCTGGGCGACCGGGCGCCCGAGGTGGCTGTTCCCGCCGAGGGACTTGAGGGCGGCGGGGTTGAGGTGCTCGACGACGCCCTCCGGCCCCAGTACCGCCCCCGGCCGCTCCAGCACGTCCAGCAGGGCGGTGACCACGGGCGGCGCGGCCGTCCGCGGCGCCGTCGCGTCCAGGACGTACGCCGCCGGCGCGCACAGGGCGGCCACGGTGCGCCGTACCTCCTCGGACAGCTCCGCCGGCCCGGGCCAGACGGCCAGCGCGAGCCCGGTCACCTGCCCCTCGCGCGCCAGGGGCACCAGGGCCCGGGCGGCCTCCCGGGAGGGGCCGGGGAGGCGCTCGGCCCGGTCCGCCGGAGTGCCGCCCGGCAGCCAGACGGGGGCGACCGACCGCAGTGCGCGGTGTAGCGGGCCCTCGCCCTCCGGCGGGACCCAGTGCCAGTGCTGCGCCTCCTGCGGGCCCGCCCCGGCCTGGCCGGCCAGTTCCAGGCAGTCGGTCCCGGTGCGGCGCCACAGGAACACCGCCCGGACGCCCAGGACGCTCAGACTGTTCTCCAGCAGTGCGGTCGCCGCGTCGGCGGCCGTGTCGTTGGAGAGGACCGCCGCGACACCGCGGCGCATCCGGCGGGCCTCCGCGGGCGGCGGCTCGGTGGACGCGGCCGGCACCCCGGGGGCGGCCGCAGGGGACCCGGCCGCGCCGTTGACGATGTCGGCGGCCATGTCGTCCAGGCCCAGGCCGGTGGACGCCGCCAGGCGCGTCAGGTGGTCCCCGGCCTCCGCCGGGGCGATGCGCAGCTGGCTGACCAGCACCCCGGTCGCGAGGTCGACGAGCCTGCGCCGGGCGCGCTCGGAGCGCATGGCGGCGATCTCCGCCGTCAGCTCGGCGACCGCGGCCGCCAGCCCGCTCTCTGGGACCGACATCCCGGCTCCCCGGCTGGTCTCGGACCCGCGTCCCCGTGTTGCCCGGTCCTCGGGTGCCCCGTCTCGGTGCTTTTCCGTGTCAATCCACCCACTACAGGTGCATTTCGGATTCTACGGCGGGGGTACGGGTACGTGCTGCTCATGAGCAGCGACATGGGGCCGTCGTACTGGGTGTCCAGCACCCCGCGCACCGGCCATCCCGCCCTGGACCACGACCGCACCGCGGACGTCGCCGTCATCGGCGGGGGCATCGCGGGCCTCTGCACCGCCTGGGAGCTGGCCGCGGCGGGGGCCGAGGTCGTCGTACTGGAGGGGGACCGCATCGTGCGCGGCGTCTCCGGCCACACCACGGGGAAGCTGACCGCGCTGCACGGCCTGACGTACGACCGGGTGCGCAAGGAGCACGGGGCGGAGGCCGCCGGGCTGTACGCGGCGGCCCAGCAGGACGCCATGGAGCGGGTCGCCGCCCTGTGCGCCGAGCTGGAGATCGACGCCGAACTGGAGCGCGCCCCGGCCTTCACGTACGCCACGGACCCCGGCGGCGTCGGCGAGCTGCGTGCGGAGGCGGAGGCGGCCCGCGAGGCCGGCCTCGACGCCGCGTTCGTGACGGAGACCGAGCTGCCCTTCGAGGTGGCGGGGGCGGTACGGGTGCCGGACCAGTACCAGTTCCACCCGCGGCGCTTCCTGCTCGGTCTGGCCGCCGCGCTCAGCACGCGGGGCACGCGGATCTACGAGCACAGCAGGGTGGCGGAGGTGCACGAGCGGGCCCACTGCCTGCTGAGGCTGGAGAACGGGAGCACCGTGTCGGCCGGGGACGTGGTGGTCGCCACCGGATTCCCGGTCACCGCGCACACGGCCCTGCTGGCCCGGCTGAGCGTGCGGCGGGAACTGGTGCTGGCCGCCCCGGTGGACGCGGAGAGTGCGCCGCGGGGCATGTACCTCACGCCCGAGGACGGCGTCCGCTCGGTGCGGACCGCCCCGTACGAAGGGGGGCGCAGGCTGCTGGTGGTCACGGGCGAGGCCTTCGAGCCCGGCGCGCCGGACACGGACGCGCGGCTGGCCCGGCTGGGGGAGTGGGCGGCCCGCTTCGGGATCGCCGAACCCTGGTACCGCTGGGCGGCGCAGGACGTGCACTCGGTGGACGGGCTGCCGCTCGTGGGCCACGAGCACCCCGACACCCAGCACGTGTTCGTGGCCACCGGCTTCGGGGGCTGGGGGCTGACCAACGGGGTGGCGGCGGGGCCGCTGCTGGCCGCGCACGTCACCGGGGCGCCGCGGCCGGCGTGGACGGAGCTGCTGGACCCGCGGCGGCGGCTGCCCTTCCGGGACGTGCCGTCGGTGCTGCGCTCCCAGGCTTCGGTGGCCCGGCACTACGTGGCCGGGCGGTCGCACGTACGGTGCCCGCACATGGGCTGTGAGCTGGGCTTCAACACCGCCGAGCGGACCTGGGAGTGCCCGTGCCACGGCTCCCGATTCGCGGCCGACGGCACGCTGCTGCAGGGGCCGGCGACGCGGGGGCTGGAGGAGGCGCCGGAGCCGCCGGAGTGATCGTGCGGAGGCCGGGTCGGGCCGTCAGAGCGCCGCGTCGAAGGCGGCCAGGTCCTCGATGAGCCGGGCGGTCAGCTCCGGCGGGAGCCGGCGGCCGAGGAGTTCCCGCAGCTGGGCCGCGTGCGCGTCCAGCGCGGCGTGCAGCTTCTCCCGGCCGAGTGGCGTGTGCCGGAGGAGGAAGGCCCGGCCGTCGCAGGGGTCGGGTTCGCGGCTGACCAGGCCCTTGGCCAGGGCGCGGGCCACCAGGCGGGTCGTACCGCTGGAGGTGAGTCCGATCGCCTCGCCCAGCGGCGCCGCCTGGGCGGTGTGACCCGGCTGCTGCCACAGCCGCAGCAGCAGCTCGAACTCCGGCCCCTCAAGACCGGACGCGGCGGCCATGACGGGCCGGGTGCGGTTGTGCAGCAGGTGGACGACGCGGCTCAGGTGGCCCAGCAGGCGCACGCCGTCGGTCTCGGCGAGCCGGTCGATCTCCGCGCCGGGGGCGGTGGTCTCTCCCATGCGCCCATCCTCCGCCATCCGGACCCCCCGCCCGGAGACCGGCTCCGCGGGCACCCTTGAAAAACTACCTGCTTACGCAGGTATATTTACGGGCATGAGTGTCATACGCCCCCGCCCGGCCGGTCTCCAGGGTGCCGGAACCAGCTCCGAACCGGGCGCCGAACCGGGCGCCGAACCGGGCTCCGAGCCCGGCACCGGGACCAGCTCCGGGACCGGTCCCGGGTCCGGTTACGGCTCCGGTGCTGGTTACGGTGCTGGTTACGGCTCCCGGGCCGAAGCCGCCGCCGACCGGCCGGCGGCCGCGCGGCCGGGCGTACGCATGGTGCTCGTGCTCGGGGCGCTGTCCGCCTTCGGGCCGCTCAGCCTGGACATGTACCTCCCCGGCCTGCCCCAGCTCGCCGAGGAGCTCGGCGCCGCCGCCTCCGACGCCCAGCTCACCCTGACCGCCTGCCTGCTGGGCCTGGCCCTGGGCCAGCTCGCCGGCGGCCCGCTCGCGGACGCGTTCGGCCGCCGCCGCCCGCTCCTGTGGGGGCTGGCCGGCTACGCCCTCGCCTCGCTCCTGTGCGCGTTCGCCCCCTCCGTCGGGGCCCTCACCGGCCTCCGGTTCGTGCAGGGCCTCGCGGGCGGCTTCGGCATCGTGATCTCCCGGGCTGTGGTCTCCGACCTCTACTCCGGTACCGCCGCCGCCCGGGTCTTCTCCCTGCTCATGGTGGTGAACGGCGCGGCGCCGATCCTCGCCCCGCTGGTCGGCGGCCAGATCCTGCGGCTCACCGACTGGCGCGGGGTGTTCGTCGCCCTCTCCCTGATCGGGACGGGCATCCTCGCCGGTGCGGCGCTCGTGCTCGGCGAGACCCTGCCCCCCGGCGCGCGGGCCGTCGGCGGACTGGGCCGCACCGTGCGCGGGTTCGGGGCGCTCCTGCGCGAACGCCGGTTCCTCGGCGAGACGTTCACCGGAGCCTTCGGCTTCGGCGCCCTGATGGCGTACATCGCCGGCTCGCCCTTCGTGCTCCAGCAGGTCTACGGGCTCAGTGCGCAGCAGTTCAGCCTGGTCTTCGGCGCCAACGCGCTCGGCATCGTGGCGATGGGCCGGCTCAACGCCCGCCTGCTGCGCCGCACTCCGGTCCGCAGGCTGGTCGGGTACGGGGTCGCGATGTGCGCCACGGGGGCCGCGCTGCTGCTGGCCGCCGCGCTCGCCGGGCTCGGGCCGGCCGCCGTGCTGCCCGCCCTGCTGCTGGTGGTCTCCAGCATCGGGCTGCTGGGCCCCAACACCGCCGCCCTGGCCCTGGACGGGCGGCCGCGCAGTGCCGGCACCGCCTCGGCGCTGCTGGGCCTGTGCCAGTACGCCCTCGGCGGGGTGGCCGCCCCGCTGGTGGGGCTGGGCGGGGCTGCCTCCGCGCTGCCGATGGCGCTGGTGATCGGCGCCTTCGCGGCCCTGGCCGTGCTGACCTACGCCGTGGTGGCGCCGCGCAGCGCGTCCGCGTAGAGGCCGAAGAGGCGCGGCTCCTCACCGGTGCCGTCCTCCAGCAGCTGCCAGGCGCGGGCGGTGAGCGCGCGGGCCCGGGACCCGGGCCAGGGCGAGGGCAGCAGCTCCGGCGGCAGCAGCGGGTCGGGTTCCATGGCGCGGGTGAACTCCGCCGCCAGTTCCACGGCCGCGGTCAGCCGCTCGACGGGGCCGAGCGCCCCGATGCGGGACAGCCAGTGCCCGGCGAGCGCCGCCAGGGACGCGTACCGCTCGGCGATCCCGTCCAGCGGCCAGAGCGCCGCGGCGACCGCCACCGGGTCCTCCAGCTCGCCGACCCGGAGATCGGTGCTGGTCAGCAGGGTGACGGAGGACCGGATGCCGAGGCGCTCGGCCGCGGGGGCGACGTACTCCTCGATGGCGTTGGCGGCGACGTACAGCCCGCCCTGCAGCGGCGCCGCTCCCAGGTGCAGCAGGGTGTCGCGCAGCGCGTCGCGCGCCGCCCGCCGGGCCTCGGGCACGGCGAAGGCGGTCAGGTGCCAGCGGCCGTCCCAGGGTTCGAGGCCCCGGTCCTGGCGGTAGGCGTACGCGACGAACTCCGCGTCCGGTGCGAGCGCCCCCGTCCCCGGGTCGGCGACCGCCCGCAGCACCGCCTTGCGGCCCCGGCCCTCGTGGGTGAACGCGCCCTCCGCCACCAGCCGTTTGACGCACAGCCTGACCTGCTGGTCGGTCATCCCGAGCGCGCCCGCCACCTCGTACAGTTCCCCGGCGTCGACGCTGCCGTCGGCGCGCACCAGCGCGTGGACGAGCAGCCGGGTCGGGATCTCGGGGCGGGGCACGTCGGGGGTCACGGGGCGGCTCCGGGGGTGATCGGGCGGTGCATGGTGGTCACGGCCGAGAATCCCATCAGCTCGCGCAGGAACGGCGTGCGCTGGGTGCCGACGGCGCGGAACCCCTCGCGTTCGTAGAGGGCCCGGGCGCGCGGGTTGCCGTCCACGACCTGGAGGCCGACGCGGCTGCAGCCCGCCTCGGCGGCGTACGCGTAGCAGGCGCGCAGCAGGGCGCCCCCGGTGCCGAGGCCGCGGCGCCGGGCGTCGACGGCCAGGCATTCCAGCACGAGTTCGCCGGGTGCCGCCGCGTGCTCCAGCAGGGCGAGCGCGGCCAGCCGGGGGAGGCCGCCGAGCCACCCGTACGCCTTCAGCACGTCGCCCGCTCCGGCGCTGCTCATGCCCCGGGTGCCGGTCCTGAGCCCGGCGACGCCGACGACGCGGCCGGCGGAGAGGGCGACCAGGGTGCGGTCGGGGACCAGGTGTGCGGCGAGGAACGCCCGCCCCTGCTCCTCGGGCCCGAGCGCGGCCCCCAGCTTGCGCCCGAAGGCCTCCCAGTACAGCTCGGCGATCCGGTCCTCGGCCCCCTCCGGGAAGCCGCGCCGGATCTCCACTCGCTCTCGCCCACCGGACTCCGTCATGCTATCAATCTTAATACGACCGATCTGAGAACGATAGTTTTTGAGCGGATAGGAATGGGGGCGGGGTCGATGACCCGACGGAGGAACCTGGGTGCGCGGGTCCGGAGGTGGACGCTCTGGACGGTGGTGGCCGTGTTGCTGACGGCGGTGGGCCTGGCGGGGGCCGTGGTCCTGGGGAACAGCTACGACCTGCGCGAGGAGCGGATCACCCTCCGGGCCGGCGGCCGGGACCTGGACGCGGTGCTGGCCACCCCGGAGCACGGGGAGGGCCCCTTCGGGCTGGTGGTGTTCGTCCACGGCGACGGCCCGGTCGACGCCACGCACGACGGCTTCTACCGGCCGCTGTGGGAGACCTTCGCGCGCGCCGGGTACGCCTCGCTGTCCTGGAGCAAGCCGGGCGTCGGCGGCTCGGCCGGCGACTGGCTGGACCAGAGCATGGACGACCGGGCCGCCGAGACCGCCGACGCGGTCGCGTGGGCCCGCACCCGGCCCGGCATCGACGCCGGCCGCATCGGGCTGTGGGGCGCGAGCCAGGCGGGCTGGGTGCTGCCGAAGGCGGCCGCCCGCACGCCCGGCGTCCGCTTCGTCATCGCGGTCTCGCCGGCCGTCAACTGGCTGCGCCAGGGCCGCTGGAACACTCTGGCCGAGCTGCGCGACCGGGGCGCCCCGCCCGAGGAGGCCGCGGCGGCGCTGGCCCGGCGCGAGGCGGGGCTGCGCGTGCTCCGCGCGCGGGGCACCTACGCGCAGTACCGGGCGGCCGTGCCCGACGACGGGGCCATGACCGCGGCCCGCTGGCGCTTCGTCTCCCGCAACTGGACCTCGGACGCCACCGGGGACCTCCGCGCCCTGGCCGCCCGCCGCGTCCCGGTCCTCCTGGTCCTGGCGGGCCACGACCTGAACGTCGACGTACGGGAGACGGAAGCGGTCTACCGCCGCGAACTCCCGCCCGCCACCCTGCGCGTGGCCCACTACCCCGAGGCCGCCCACGGCCTGACCCACCCCTGGGTGGACCGCGACGAACTCCGCACCCTCGCGACGGCCCTCCTCGCCCCCCGCTCCCTCTTCGCGCCCGGCTTCCTGCCCGACCAGCGCACGTACGTCGCCGAGTTCGCCTCCCGGCGCACCTGACCGGGGCGGCGGCGGCCTCCGGCGGGCTCGTGGTCCGCAACGGCCGGGGGCCGCCGCGTGACCGTCGCCGCCTCCACATGCCCGGCGACGTCCGCCGTCAGCCGCGCCACTCGATGAGGACGAGCGTGGCGTCGTCGGTGGTCGTTTCGCCGCGGGCCCGCTTGAGCGTGTGGGACAGGTCGCGTGCCATGGCCCGAACGCCCCGGTCCGCCCGGTCCAGCCGATGGACCCAGTCGATCAGCTGGTCCTCGCCGAACTGCGCCTGCCCGCTCTTGTGTTCCTCGATCAGGCCGTCGGTGAAGCAGAGGATGCGGTCTCCGGGCGCGAGGGTCACTTCACTGATCTGCGGCTGCGCTCCTCCGAAGCCGACCGGGAGGGTGGTGGGGCTGTCGAGGCGGCGTACGACGCGGTGCCCGCGGATCAGCATGGGAGCGGGATGGCCGGCGTTCACCCACTGGAGGCGGCCGTTGTCCGTCTCCAGCCGGAGCATCTGCGCCGTGACGAAGTGGTCGGGGGCGAACTGCCCGGCCACCGCCCGGTCCATGAAGAGGTAGATCTCGGACAGCTCGACGCTGATCCGGCGGGCGTGCCGGTACGCACCGATGGCAACGGTGGCCATGGTGGCCGCGTTCAGGCCGTGGCCCATCGCGTCGATGACGGCGAGGTGGAGGGTGTCTCCGTTGAGGGCGTAGTCGAAGCTGTCTCCCGCCACGTCGTAGGCGGGTTCCAGGACTCCGGCGACGGCGACGCGCGGCATCACCATCGACAGCGGGGGCAGCAGGGACCATTGGATCTCCGCGGAGACGCTCATCGGTTCGGCGCGGCGGGCGCGGAAGAAGAGGTCGGTCTGGTGGTGCTTCGTCTGCAGCAGGTCGGCGACCAGGCCCGCGACCCTGCGGAGGAGGCGGCGGTCGTCGTCGTCGAACGCGTCCACGGTGACGGCCAGGACGCCGGCCTGGTTCGCCGCCGGCCGGCAACGGCACGTGGACCCGCACGCCGTCGGCCTGCACGAGGTCGACCGGGCGTGAGGTGAGGAAGCAGCGTCCCGCCGCCGAGCCGTCGATGGGCTGGGCTTCGCCGCCGGTCAGTCCTTCGACGGCCAGGGGGACCAGCTTCTGCTGCCCGTAGTCCTGGAGCAGGATCTGCGGATTCCGGCCCCCCAGGAGGCCGAGCGCCTCGGCGACGACCGTTCCGACCAGGTGGGGCGGCAGCGTGCGCGCACGGTCGAGGAGTCCGCCCAGCAGGGCCTCACCGAAGCTCTCCGAGCGGGCTGGCTCCCCGAGCCGTCCGGCGGTCATCCCGTTGCCTCCCGATCGGGCGTCGGTGACCGGCCCTGTCCGGCCAGCTGTGCGACCTCCAGGATGCTCCGCGACGGCAGGTCACGCCACACCGCTGCCACCCGGCGACGGCGGGGGCGGCCAAGGGCCGCCGGTCGCATGCGCCGGTCCGCCCGCCGCCCGCTCCACTGGGACGCGGGGCGGGGTCCCTGCTCAGCCGTCGGCGGGAAGCCGTCCCCGGCCCGCCTGTCCCTCGGCCGCCGCGCGGCGGTACTCGGCGTTGATGCGCTGGGCCTCTTCGAGCTGGTCTTCGAGGATGATGATCCGGCAGGCGGCGTCGATCGGGGTTCCCTGGTCGACGAGTTCGCGGGCGCGGGCGGCGATGCGGAGCTGGTAGCGGGAGTAGCGGCGGTGGCCGCCCTCGGAACGCAGCGGAGTGATCAGGCGGGCCTCGCCGATGGCGCGGAGGAAGCCCTGGGTGGTGCCGATCATCTCGGCGGCCCGGCCCATGGTGTAGGCGGGGTAGTCGTCGTCGTCGAGACGGTCGTACGAGTCGCCTGCTGTCATTTGCACCTCTCCGTGAAACGCATAGAGGGGCCCTGGTGCCAGTACTGGCACCAGGGCCCTGAAGGAACTTCTACACCACCTGCCGGCCCTGATGAAGCGCCGGCCTTCTGTGTCCGCACACCCGGCCTGGTGACTGCCGTCGGTGCGGGGATCGCAGCTGCTTGACCGAAGACCACCTCGCTAACGATGTCCTGCGGTACCCGGACTCGACACTTCCGGCCCGGGCGATCCTGATGGCGCCGTGTTCCTCCGTTCGTTCCCTGCTGATCGACTTCTTCCTGCGGGTACTGCGTACTGCTGGGTACCGCTCTCGGAGGCCCCTGATCACTGCGGGCCGCCCGGTCCGGCCGTCAGTTTCGTCACCGTCCTGCGAAAGCCCTGGCTTCGAAACTCCACCGCCGCACCGTCCTGCTCACTGCGACTACATGTGCTGCTTGCCGGCAGTTCGTCTCTGCCAGGCCTTGCTTGTCTCTTCTGGCTACGAAGGAAAACATAGCCCGGTAAGGATCCGATGTCTACTGCGGCGAAGATAGATTTTCTTGTCCCGGTCACACAGGCAAGGTTCCCGGTGGGGACTGCGACGTCGTCGCGAAGGCGCGGCGGCCCCTGCACCTGTGCGCTCCCCCGGTTGGCCTTCCCACCCGGGAGGACGACCTGTGGCGGGGGTGGGGCGCCCCGTAGGATCGGGTTCCATGTCGAAGATTGACGAGCTGCTCGTTGACGTCGCCAGGCTGGTGGAGTCCGGGCAGAGCAACCAGATGTCCCTGACCGTCGTGACGGGGGGCGCTGTCATCACAGGTCGGCTGGCACCCGAAGCGGTGTGGCGGCAGCGGGTCTCGGAGGTCTTGGCGGACTCCGACCGGCTGGCCGAGTTCTCCGCCGTCTTCGCCGCCGCGGCGGCGAAGGACGGGCCGCCCACGCACCTGCACTTCCACCTGGCGCGGATCCTCCAGGGCACGGTGGGGATCCCGGAGACGGGCGGGATGTACCGCGTCTCGATCGCGGACATCAGCGCCTGGACGATGGGCGACGTCAGCTACTCCGATCACTGACCCCGCCTCCGCAGAAGTCACCCCGTCGATGTACGAAAGGACCCCACCGACACGTATGTCGGTGGGGTCCTTTCGTACATCGACGGGCGTCACCTCAAGCCCGCCCGCGGTTTACGGTCAGGCACTCGGAGCGCCGAGCGCCGCAGAGGCGCGCTGGACGGGGTCGAGGCCGTGGGGGGCGGGCGCGCCGCTCTGCGGGAGGGTGTGACACGTGAAGCCGAGTCCGGTCATGGCGCGGACGACTTCACGGGCGGTGAAGTCGCGGCGGTCCTGGCCTGTGATGACCTGGCCGACCTGCTTGACGGGGTAGGCGCGGCGACCGATGATCACGGACTCGCCGGTGATCGCCTCGGGTCTGATGCCCTTCATGGACTCCAGGACGCCGCTCGTGGTGAGGTTGAAGGGGAAACGGGCGATGACACAGCGCACGATGCCTCACAAGGGGAGAGGGGAAGGGGCAGGGCCGGATCTGGTTCCGGGAGCCGTGGAGTAGTGGTCCGACGGTCCGCGGCCGGAGAGGTCGCGCAGCCGGAGCCGGTCCGTGTAGGCGGTGCTGTCACGGATGGTGGCGAGCTGGGCCCCGGTCACCAGGCCGGTGCACTGATCGTCGTTGTCGCAGACGCGCAGGTGGCCGGTTCGGGCCCCGGCCATGACGGCCAAGGCCACCTCCACGGTCATGTCGTCGCAGACCTGCGGTGCGGCCGGGTCGATGGCATCGGCCACCGACGGGTGCGTCTGGGCCGAGTGTGTCGGACGGGACTTCATCTGGACTGGGGTCACGCCATGCCTCCTGGGGGGACGGGTCGGCTTCCCTGTCGTACGAGGCTCAGGCGGCCGCGCCGGCGGAACGCCGCCGTGCGGGGGCGCGCCGGGACGCCGGGACGGGACTGCGCCGGCTGCGTGAAGCAGTGCCGCGCTCGCGCTGCTCGCCGGGCGGCGGGGTGATCTTCACAGGAACGCCGGAGGGCGTGCGCGCGCCCGTGATCCGGGCGAGCGCGCCCTCGCCGGAGCGGACCTGAGTGGTGTCGGGCACGATCCCGGCGGCCGTCATGAGCCGTGTCATGGCGCGGCGCTGGCCGGCGGTGACCAGGGTGACGACGCTGCCTGACGCGCCGGCCCGGGCGGTACGGCCGCCGCGGTGGAGGTAGTCCTTGTGGTCGGTGGGCGGGTCCACGTTGACGACGAGGTCGAGCTGGTCGACGTGGATTCCGCGGGCCGCGACGTTCGTGGCGACCAGAACGGAGACGTGCCCGTTCTTGAACCAGGCCAGGGTACGGGCGCGCTGCGGCTGTGACTTGCCGCCGTGCAGCGCCGCTGCCCGCACGCCGTGGCCGAGGAGGTCCTCGGTGAGGCGGTCCACCGCCTGCTTGGTGTCCAAGAACATGATCACCCGGCCGTCACGCGCTGCGATCTCGGTGATCAGCCGCTGCTTGTCGGCGCCCTGCACGTGCAGGACGTGGTGCTTCATCGTCGTGACCGCGCCCTGGGAGGGGTCGACGGAGTGGACGACGGGGTCGGTGAGGTAGCGGCGCACGAGAAGGTCGACGTTGCGGTCCAGGGTCGCGGAGAACAGCATCCGCTGGCCTTCGGGCCGGACCTGGTTCAGCAGCGCGATCACCTGGGGCATGAAGCCCATGTCGGCCATCTGGTCGGCCTCGTCCAGAACGGTGACCGCAACCTCGTCCAGCCGGCAGTGGCCGCGGTCGATGAGGTCCCTGAGACGCCCGGGGGTGGCCACGACGACTTCGACGCCGCTTCGCAGTGCGTTCGTCTGCCGGCCGATCGGCATTCCGCCGACGACGGTGGTCAGGCGCAGCTTCACGGCCCGCGCGTACGGGGTCAGGGCGTCCGTGACCTGCTGGGCGAGCTCCCGGGTCGGGACGAGGACCAGGGCCAGCGGTCGACGGGGTTCGGCGCGCTGCCCGGCCGTACGGGCGAGCAGGGCCAGGCCGAAGGCGAGCGTCTTGCCGGAACCCGTCCTGCCCCGGCCCAGCACGTCGCGGCCCGCCAGGGAGTTCGGCAGCGTCGCTCCCTGGATGGGGAACGGGACGGACACGCCCTGCGTGCCGAGGGCGGCCAGGAGGCGCTTGTCCAGGGGGAGGTCGGCGAAGCTCTCGACCGGAGGCAGCGCCGGGGTGATCGTCTCGGGCAGGGCGAACTCCCCCCGTACCGGGGCCCGGTGGCCGCCGCTTCCGCCCGACCGGCTCGTGCCTCCCGTGCGGCTCGCACCGAACGAACCGGAACGACCGCCCCGGCCGGTTCCGGCGGGGGAGTCGTATGCGTGGCCGCCTTTGCGGCGCGTGCGGGAGGGGCGGCCGTTCGTGCGTGTGGGGCTCACTCAGAACCTTTCGTGATGTGGCACGTACCGGGAAACTCCGACAGTGGCTGAGAGGTGCCGGAATTGCGAGAACCGGCTGAATGGAATGCGAGAGCCGGGCGGTTCGGCCGGGGGGGGGCAGAATTTAAGGGGGGAGCGCTGAAAGCGGGCTTCGGCTGTTCGAGTGTGCGCGGAAGTCCCGGAAAATGAATGCAGCTGGGGCCCGCACCCCGAAGGATGCGGGCCCCAGCTACGTATGACGCGTCAGAGTCAGGCGGGAACGATGTTCTCGGCCGTCGGGCCCTTCTGGCCCTGTGCGATGTCGAAGGAGACCTTCTGCCCCTCCTGGAGCTCGCGGAAGCCCTGGGAGGCGATGTTCGAGTAGTGGGCGAACACGTCAGGGCCGCCGCTCTCCTGCTCGATGAAGCCGAAACCCTTTTCCGAGTTGAACCACTTCACGGTGCCAACGGCCATGTCATATCTCCTTGGGGCAGTGCAGCGGCATCCGCACCTTGCGGACGCCGTGTCGCCGCGATGATTCCCTCCGGATATGACCGGAATGCAAAACGCATCCGTATGGCATGAGGGCCGACGGGGCGCCTGAAAATTCGGGTACCAAAACTGCAACTGATTCGACAGTAGCACGCCGGTGCAGCCGGTGCGGGTTCGCTTTTTCACTCCCGTGTGTCGCCGACAAAAACCCTCCCCGGGGGGCTGGCTAAAATCTCCGTCCGCGAACGCAGATATCAACAAATCCGCAATGCGAGTCGGGTGCGGTGGGCGTAGAACCGGGCACCCTTGTTCTCGAACAGGAACGCGGACCCGGAGAGGCCTGGACAACAAACAAGCCCCAGGTCGCTGACCTGGGGCTTTGCTATGGAGCGGATGACGGGAATCGAACCCGCGCCCTAACTTGGGAATCACCCGGCACTTGGACGGGTAAAGGGTGCCTGACCTGCGAGAACGCTGGTTCACGGTCGCCATCTCGTCGTTCCCTCGAACCCCTTGTTGTCCGCTGTTTACCGCCTCTACCGGCACGTTGTGGCACGCCCTTCTCGGTGACGCGAGCGTGGGGGAAGCGGTCCAGAGGTGCATGTGATCCAGCGCACATCGCCAGAAGCGATGACTTCGCCTCTTGCCGTCGGTCATACAAGCGAAACCGCCGACGGAAGGAAGGCCCGCCATGACCCACACGCTGACCGCCCCGCACGACATCGTCTCCAGCGCGCCCGCACCGCGCCCGGCGGCGCGGTGGACTGCGAGCGGCGGCATGGTGGCGGGCCCGCTGTTCCTGGCGGCCGGACTCGCCCAAGGCGTGGTGCGGGACGGCTTCGACTTCACGCGGAACGCGATCAGCCAGCTCGCCCTCGGTGAGGCGGGATGGATCCAGACGGTGAACTTCGTGCTCGCCGGCGCGCTGCTGCTCGCTGGGGCGGCGGGACTGCGGCGGGTGCTGTGCGGTACGCCGGGCGGGACCTGGGGCCCGGTCCTGGTCGGCGTGTTCGCAGTCTCCTTCTGGGTCGCTGCGGCCTTCCCGGCCGACGCAGGGGCGGGCTTTCCCGTCGGTGCCCCCGAGGCGACCGTGATGAGTGGGCACGGCGCCGTCCACATGTTCGGCGGGATGGTCGGCTACCTCGCCCTGTGCGCGGCGCTCGTCGTCCTGGCCCGTCCGCTCGCCGCCGGGGGCATGCAGGGCTGGGCCGTCGCCACCCGCCTCGTACCGGTGGTCGTCCTCGCGGGCTTCATGGCCTCGGCCGCCTCCGTCCTGGCCTTCACCGTCGGCGCGGGGCTCGGCCTGCTGTGGCTGACCGCGGTGACGGCCCGGCTGGCCGGCGCTCCGGCGAACCGCTAGCGGGAGCACGGCCTGGGCCACGGCCACGCCAACGCCCTCGTCGCACACACACTCGCCGAGAACAGCGGTCAGTGAACGGGATCGTGCTCCCGCCGTCCGGCTGGCGGAAGATCACGTGACGTCCCCAAGGAACCCATGGAGTACGCGCCGCAGGACGTCCGGCCGTTCCAGATGAACGTCGTGTCCCGTCCCGGGGACACTCAAGGCCACGGTCCTTGGCCGTCGCCGGAGCATCTCGTCGATCTCCGCGGGCGAGATGATGCCGGACTGGCCGAGGACGGCCAGGGTCGGGCAGGTCACGTTCGACCACTCGTCCCAGAAGGACCGCTGGGCGATCTCCGCCAGCGACCCGACCATCACGTCGCAGTCGAAGCGCGGCCACCAGCCGCCGTCGCGTTCCACCAGGCCGGCCGCCCAGCCCTCGCCGACCGGACCGCCGCCGAGGAATGCGACGGCGGCCTCCCGCGACGAGAACGGCCGGGGCCAGGAATCGAGCCAACCGCCGATCTCCGCCTGCACCTCACGGTTCGGCCCGCCCGGCCCGGCCTCCACCAGGACGAGCGCACGGAAGAGCTCGGGGTGTGCGGCGGCGGCGAGCATGGCCGTGTGGCCGCCCAGCGACTGGCCCACCAGGACGGGTTGCTGGAGGCCGAGTTGTTCGAGTACGGCGACGACATCCGCGACGTACGCGGCCCGGGACACGTCCTGCGGACGGCGCTCGCTGGCACCGTGGCCGCGCTGGTCGACGGCGACAACCCTGTATCGGGGGCTCAGGTCGCGGGCGATGGCGTCCCATTCGCCCGCGTGGCCGGCCAGCCCGTGCAGCAGGACGACCGGTGCCCCCGATCCGCCCCAGTCGCGGCAGGAAATGCGGACGCTCTCACGGATGACGGTGTGCTCTGACCAACTCATGCAGGGTCCTTCAGGCGCTCAGCGGGAGAGTCGGGACCGATACGTGCCGGCAGGCCGAAGAGCGGGAACAGGCGCTCGACGTCGCGGAAGGCGTTAATGCCGGTGATGTGGTGGCCGGAGAACTCGATGACCTGGAGCGCCCAGGGTTCGTAGCCCGTTCCGTCGGGGCTCGGCCGGTACTGCCCGAAGGCGGGGGTGCCGTTCGCCGTGGTCGGGATCAGGCGCGAGCCGCGGCAGTCGACGGCGGGGCCGGTCAGCCACGCCTGGATGTCGGGGATCCCACGCATCCACTTCGCGTACGGGGGCAGGCACAGCGTGGCGTCGACGTGGAGCAGCATGGCCAGCTCCTCCATGTCGTAGCGGGAGAAGGCCATGGCGTACCGCTCGGCCAGCATGCGGCGGACGGCGTCGGTCGGCGTGGTGCCGGGGCCGTTGACGGGGCCACGGTGTGCGGCGAGTGTGGCTCGGGCCCGCTGCAGGGCGCTGTTGACCGAGGCGACGGTCGAGCCGTGCAGCTCGGCCACCTCGCGGGCCGAGAAGACCAGCACGTCCCGGAGGAGCAGCGTGGCCCGCTGCTTGGGCGGCAGGTGTTGGAGCGCGGCGACGAACGCCAGCCGCACCGACTCACCCGCCGTCGCCGCCAACTCAGGGTCCCCGCCGGGACAGGGCCCGATCCACACGGCGGCATCCTCCGGGACGCCGGGGGCCGAGGCCCCGGGTGAAGGCTCCGAGAGGTCCATCGGCAGAGCCCGCCGCCTGCCTGCGGCCAGGGCGTCCAGGCACACGTTGGTGGCGATGCGGTAGACCCACGACCGAAGCGAAGAACGTCCTTCGAACCGCTCGACGTTCCGCCAGGCCCGGACCATCGTCTCCTGCACGGCGTCCTCGGCCTCGGCGTACGACCCGAGCATCCGGTAGCAGTACCCGGTCACTTCTCCCCGATGCTCCTCAAGCGTGTCCATCGCCCCTCGTGCCACGGTGTCCCGCACGCCGCCCCCTTTCCGGCCTCGCGTGGGAGATTCCATCGCCGAGGCTGCGGCAAAGATACGCACGACGAACGTCCAGATCAGTGACCTGGTCCTGCGCCCGGTCCGAGAGGTCTAGACAACAATGAAGCCCCAGGTCTCTGACCTGGGGCTTCGCGGAAGAGCGGATGACGGGAATCGAACCCGCGCTATAAGCTTGGGAATCACCCGGCACTTAGCCTTCGAATTGGCCCTGACCTGCGGAAACGTTAGCCTGGCACCGCTTCTTCGCTGCCTCCTCGACTCCCTTGTTGTCCGCTGCTGACCGCCCCTACTGGCACGTTGTGGCACGACGCCAGATCAGCCACGCCACTCGACCAGGACGAGAGTGGCATCGTCCGAGGTGGCTTCGCCGCGTGCCCGCTTGAGCGTGTGGGACAGGTCCCGTGCCACCGCGCGGACTCCTCGGTCCGCCTTCTCCAGCTGGTTCACCCAGTCGATGAGCTGGTCCTCGCCGAACTGTTCCTGCCCGCTCTCGTGCTCCTCGATCAGGCCGTCGGTGAAGCAGAGGACGCGGTCCCTTGGTTCGAGCGTCACACTGCTGACCCGTGGCTGGGCTCCGCCGAAGCCGACGGGGAGGGTGGTGGGGCTGTCCAGGCGGCCCATGACGCGGTGTTCGCGGATCAGGACGGGGGCGGGGTGTCCCGCGTTGACCCACTGGAGACGGCCGGTGGTCGTGTCCAGCCGCAGCATCTGCGCGGTGACGAAGTGGTCGGGGGCGAACTGCTCGGCGATGGCCCGGTCCATGAAGAGGTAGATCTCGGACAGCTCGACGCTGATGCGGCGGGCGTGCCGGTACGCGCCGATGGCGACGGTCGCCATGGTGGCCGCGTCCAGGCCGTGCCCCATGGCGTCGATCATGACGAGGTGAAGGGTGTCGCCGTTCAGGGCGTAGTCGAAGCTGTCGCCGGCCACGTCGTAGGCGGGCTCCAGGACTCCGGCGACGGCGACGCGGGGCATCGACATGGCCAGCGGTGGCAGGAGCGACCATTGGATCTCCGCGGCGACGGTCATCGGCTCGTCGCGGCGGGTGCGGAAGAAGAGGTCGGTGTGGCCGTTCTTCGTCTGCAGCAGGTCGGCGACCAGCCCCGCGATCCTGCGCAGGAGGCGGCGGTCGTCCTCGTCGACCGTGTCCAGGGTGACGGCCAGGACGCCGGCCTGGTCGCCGCCGTCGAGCAGCGGTACGTGGACGCGTACTCCGTCGGCCATCGCCAGCTCGACCGGGAGCGACGTGAGGAAACACCTGCCGGCCTCCGAGCCGTCGATGGACAGCGGCTCGCCGCCCGTCAGCCCTTCGGCGAGCAGGGGAACGAGGCTCTGCTGCCCGTAGTCCTGGAGCAGGATCTGCGGATTCCTGCCGCCGAGCCGGGCCACCGTCTCGGCGACGACCAGCCCGACCTGGTGAGGCGGCAGCTCGTGCGCCCGGTCCAGGATCGTTCCCAGGAGTCCCTCGCCGAAGCTCTCCGAGCGATCGGGTTTCCCGAGCCGTCCGACGGTCATCCCGTTGCCTCCAACCGAGCGGCGATGACCTCGCCCGGTCCTGCCGTACGGGGCGGATGCCGCGACCGCGCGGCGACCGGGTACCGGAGCGGCCCGCACCAGAGATGTGGCCTCCAGGATGCTCCTCGGCGGCAGGTCACGCCACAGGGACGCCGTGTGGGGACACGGGTTGCAGGTGACCGGAGGCGGACCGGTTCAGCCGCCCTCTTCCTCCTCCTCCGCTTCCATGAGGCGGATGCCCTGGTGGGTGAGCGAGACCATCGCGGGTGTGTTTCCCGGCTCCCAGTCGACCGTGACCAGTCCCTCGCCGGCGAGGTAGGAGCAGGCGGCGGCGAGATCTTGCTCCGGGATGCGGAGGTCGTGGTTGAGCGCGGCTCCGGTGATGCCGAGCAGGCGGTTGCCTTCGGCGGCCGTGTAGAGGGCTTGGAGGATTTGCCGGCGGTACCGCTGCCGCTCGTGGAGTGTCGCCATGGCCGCGTGGTCCTGTCGTCGTTTGGTGTTGTTCGTGGCCGGTCAGGGTTCCTCGGTGTGGGGGCCGGTGCCGGTGGGAGGTCTGCTGGTGGCGAGCCAGGTACGGGCGGGTCCGGCGGCGGTCTCGGTGTCGACGGTGAGGTGGAGCCGTGTGCCGCCGCCTGGCACGGGGTAACTGCGCTGCTCCGCGCCGGCGAAGCACCGGCGGATCACTTCGGCGACCGCGCGGGCGGCCTCGGGCGTGGCGGAGACGATACGGATCTCGGCGTGTGCGGCCTGCGGCAGTGGTTCGTTCTCGGTGGGGTGCAAGACGGCGTGCTCCGTTCGTGACAAAAAGCGAGAGGCCGGCGGGTGGGTTGTCCCGGGTGTCGGGTGCCCCACCCGCGGCCTTCGGCCGGAGGAGTGGTCTGAGGTCAGGCAGGTCAGGGCCAGGTGCCCATAGGCCGACGATCGGCGATCCGTTCGGGCGGCCTGGGGTGGCTGTGGCCGGGGGGACGGCTGAGGGAGGGGTAGGGGTCGCTGAAGTGGCGGGCCGCTATGCGTTCGTCGTGCTGTGCGTTCAGCCGGTGGATCAGGCGTGTGCCGAACACGATCAGAAGTGCGCCTGCCAGGAGCGTGATCATGATCTCCATGTCGTCACCTGCATGTACGCCGGCAGGGGGATCATCCGCGCGCCGACGACGGGGTGGGCCGCTGGGTGCGCCGCTGGGTGCGGCTGGGGTGCCGGGGCGGCCCCGCCGTCGGTGTCCCAGACGTCTTCGCTGCTGCGCGCCTCACGCATACGGCGGCCGGTCGCGGCCTCGTCAGACATCAGCCCACCTGCGGAGAGGATGCTTCCGGGGAGGGCGGCGGCGGTCATCAGCCGGGCTGCGGAGGTGGGTTCGGTCTCGGGCGGAATCACGAGCAGGTCGCAGCGGCCGGTCGTGTAGGACAGCAGGATGATCTTGTCCGGGTCCTGCTCGGTGAACCAGCCCACGTGCAGAACGTGGCCGGTGACGGCGACCTTGTGCGGGACGACGGGCCAGCGGCCGGGATTCACCAGGACGCGGGTGATGCGGCCCCAGCGTCCTTCGAGAGCGTCGGCCAGCGCCGGCAGCTCGGCTGCCAGGTCGCGTGAACGGGGCCACCAGGCGCCGTCGAGCCGACCGGCGAGCGTGGTCTTCGGAGTGAGCGACAAGCGGGCCGGAAGTCCTGGGGTGAGGGCGCGGTTCGCTGTCCCGTCGAGGATGGTGGTCATGGCAGACCTGCCCCCGGGCTGCCCGTCGGCAGCCCGGTTTTTCGTGTTCCCCGGAAATGACACCTGCGTGGAAGCTGGTGCTCGAAGTACTTCCGGTACTTCCAGCGTACGTCTGATCAGTCCATTTCCGGCCTGATACGGGGAGGGGCTTCCGGTTCGAACGAATGAGTGTGCGGTGACGGGCGGACCTGCGGGAGCCGGCGTTACCGTGAGATGACGGCACAGTCGCCCCGCCGGCGGCCTGTCGCTCCTCAGGGGCGGCCGTGGCGGGCCGCGGCGCCACATCCACAGACGAGCGGATCCACCATGGCCGACTCCGACATCCCGCCCCCCTTGCTCCTGCCGGACGAGATCCACCAGGCGGTACGACCCGGTACGGCTCTGCTCCGGCTGGAGACGACGCACTCCCGGCAGGGCGTCCTCGACGGGGCATGGTGGCCGCGCACCCGCGATGTGGAGCGGGAAGTTCCCGCGCTGGTGTCCGTCCTGACCGAACACCTCGGACCCATCACCCGGGTCGGCCTGGACGCCACCGCGTGGAACGAGATTCCGACCCGGCTGGTCATCGACGACCGGGTCGTGCACCTCGACTCCTTCCCCGTCGGCGACGGCACCGTCCTGATCACCCGGGGCGACAAGGACCACTTCGCGCTGATGGTGGTGCCGCCGGACACGGAGCCCGACGCCGCCCGCACCGCCATGGCCCGCGCGGTCCACGCCGACAACATCACCCAGGCCACCGAGCTCCTCGTCGCCGCGCTTCCCCCACCGGCGACCGAAGAGGGAGGAAAGGCATGATCCAGACGGCGGACATCCGCGAGTGGCGCAACCAGGCCGTGGTGGACGTACTCGTGGCAGACCTCCTCTACCTGGCCCTGCGCACCCGCCACTCAGCCCGCCACCGCCCGCTCCGATGACCCGAGGGACGGCCGGAGCGGGCCCCAGCGGTCCGTACGCTCGGCCGGCCGTCTAGCTGCCGAGGAACCTCTCGACCGCCGTCGCCAGGGCCTGCGGACTTTCGTCGGGGGCGAAGTGACCGGCGTCGTCGAGGACCTCGAGCTCGGCGTTCGGATACCACTGCAGCCACGTGGATCGCATGGTGTCGGGGCCCATCGCCGGGTCGTTCGCACCGGCCACTACGAGCACTGGCGTCGCGTTTCCCTTGACCAGCTCGTGGATGTCGGGGCCGCGCGTCCAGGATTCGAGGTACGCGCGCAGGGCCGCCTGCGAGGAGCGTTCCGAGCCGCTCACCCTGGCGTCCACGCGTCGTCGTGCCAACTGCCGGTGAGGGCACCGAAGATCGCCCTGCGGTTGCCGGAATCCTCCACCGCCCCGCTGAACAGCTCCCACATCTCCCCTTCGAGCGGGAACCCGGACGCGGGCACGGGCGAGATGCCGATGATCGAGCGGATCCGTGAGGGGGCGTCCAGCAACAACTGCTGGGCCGCCTTGCCGCCCATGGAGTGACCGATGACCGAGAAGGTGTCCCAGCCGAGGTCGTCGGCCACGGCGAGGACGTCCGCCGCGACCTCCTCCATCGTGTATGTGCCGGGGGTGTCCATCGCCTCGCCGTACCCACGGCAGTCCACGAACGCGTAGCTGAACGCGCCTCCGTCCAGGTGCGGCCGCAGATGACCGAAACTCGACCTGTCGCTGAGCCAGTGGTGGAGTGCGATGACCTGCTCCGGACCGCTGCCCTGTACCTCGTACGGAATGACGTTTCCTGCTCCACGGTTTGCCACGATGTTGGGTCTCCCCTGTCGGGCCCGGCCCGGTATCCCGCCGGCCGGAGGCTTCGCCCCAACGGCGTATCCCAGTCACTTGCGTTCACGTCGGCCGGGCGCCGGGCGTGTGGGCGAGTCGTGCGCTGGTCAGAGCCCCTCGTCGTGCAGGTCCTCTTCGCGCAGCAGGTCGTCCTCACGGCGGCGCGAGGTCTCCTCCGGGCCGGGCTTCTGTCCCTTCTCGCGGGACGACTTACCCGGCCGGGGCCGCGCGGGGTCTCCGGAGCGATGGTGCTTTTGCGCCTCGTGGCCCTTGCCCGGTTCCTGACGCTTGTCCTGCCTACCGTCCATGACGGCGACTCCTCTTGATGACGGGGTGCGGATTCCTCTCGGATCACGCTGACACGCACAGCGACACCCCGCATCATGTCGACTGCGAAGCGAGGCGGACGGAGGACGCCCCTCCCCCATGGGCAGCGCCGGAAGGCCGGGCATCCTTCCAGCGCCGAGGAGCACGCGATCCGCTCTCCGCCCGTCGGCCTCAGCGTGAAAGGCGACTGACCGGACGGCGGCCGTCGGCGGTCTGGACAACGAAGAAGGCCCAGGTCTCTGACCAGGGCCTTCCTTCAAGAGCGGATGACGGGAATCGAACCCGCGCCATAAGCTTGGGAATCACCCGGTACTTGGGTAGGTGCACAGTCTCCGACCTGCGAATACGACCGCTGACGATGCCGTTATGGCTGCTTCGGCGCGACCCTTATTGACCGCTGTTTACCGCCCCTACTGGCACGTTGTGGCACGGCTTCCGCGCCGGCTGGATCCGTGAGGGTGCTGTCGCAGGTCACTGCCAGAACACCTCCTCGACGATGATCTGCGGGTCGGCGGTGCGGCGGGTGAACGTGTAGTGGATCCAGCCCCGGCCGTGATCGAAGTAGCAGACGTACAGTCCGTTCGGCACCGTCGACCGAAGCGGGGCGATACGGCAGCCGGGTGGGAGATCCGGGATGTTGTCGGTACCGCGGAAATAGGGGTCCTCGACGGTGACCAGTTCGGCTCGGATGCCGTCGATCAGGTCGCGTACCGGCTTGGGTAGGGAGTCGCGGGCGGTCCGGGCCGTATCGACCCAGTCCATCTGCCAGGGCGGCCCCATGAAGTCGCTCACTGGCCGGGCTCCGCCTTCCCCGCCTCGCGCCGAAGGTGCGCGGCCTGCGTGAGCAACTGCGTGGCCTCGGCGTTCGTCGACGCGTCGGCTGCCCGGCTTTCCAGGTCGTGGATGTGCCGGTCGAGTGAGGGATCGCGGGCGATGGCAAACTCGGCCCACCACTGGGCGAGGAACGCCGGTACCGGGGCGATGTCGTGTGCGTCGCCGATGGCCCACTTCCAGTGGGCGTCGAAGTCGGCGAGGAGCTGCGGTGTGTGCTCGGCGATCGCGGTGCGCAATGCTTTCGTGTTCCGCTCGGGCATGGGCGGGATGCCGGACGGCCTGGGGGCGGTCGTCATGCCGCCACATCCTCGGTCTCGCTGCCCTGGGCGGCCTGCTTGGCCTTGTAGGCGGCGGCGAGGGTGGACGCGTACTGGGGTGTCCACTCCATGTGCCGGGCGACGGCCGGCGCTCCGCCGCGGCCGAGGTCTACGGCGATACGCCCCGCGGTCTCACGGAAGTGCGCGACGGCATCGTCGGCGGCCTTCTTCGCCCGATCCAGTTCGAGCTTCTGCGCGTCGGTCAGGGCGGCCTGCGGAGCTCGGGCGCGGGGCTTGTCGGTCATAGGAGCAGTGTGGACCCCACGCCGATAAATCGCAAGAGCTACTTGTCATTAAGAGCCTCGTCCGAAAGGAAAGACCTTGCGTCGAGGGCGACACCAAGTCCAGCGGCTGGGGTGTGGGTGAGTGGGCGACCTGCCGGCCATCCTCTCCGTCGAGGTCGAGCGGCACCTTGAGTGGCTCGCGGAGTAGGGGGGCCGGTGGCACGCGAAGGCGCTGTGGGCAGGAGATTCCTGCGAGTTGGGGCACGCGGAGGGCGCGGAGACCCCTGAGAGATCTGGACAAGGACGAAGGCCCAGGTCTGTGACCTGGGCCTTCGTTGAAGAGCGGATGACGGGAATCGAACCCGCGCTATAAGCTTGGGAATCACCCGGCACTTGGGCAGGCGTATACCCGCTGACCTGCGAGAACGGTCATTGGCGGCCACGGGGGCGGTCGACTCGCCGAAGCCTCTCGTGACCGCTGTTCACCGTTTCTACTGGCACGTTATGGCACGGCTCCGTTCAGGGCTCAGAGGAAGCGCGGCCTTCTCCCGGAGGACGACGCCGGGCCTGCCGGCGTCGTCGGGCCTGACGGTCGCTGTCGACCTCGGCGGGTGATGCGTGTCCTCCTCACCCGAGGCCGGGCGACTGCCGCACCGGCCGGGCGCTCGCGCCGTGTCGGGAGCCGTCACGGTCGTCGATCCGGTGCCCTTGCCGGGCCCGCGACACGAGGAGAAGAGGAGAGATGGACTACGGCCCTGCGACGGGTGGTCGGGTACTCCGCCGCCGATCCTTCCGGGGCCACGTCGTAGGCGGGCTCCAGGACTCCGGCGACGGCGACGCGCGGCATGGTCATGGTCAGCGGTGGCAGGAGCGACCACTGGATCTCCGCGGCGACGTTCATCGGCTCGCTGCGGCGGGTGCGGAAGAAGAGGTCGGTGTAGCCGTTCTCGGTCTGCAGGAGTTCGCCGACCAGGCCCGCGATCCGGCGAAGGATGCGGCGGACGTCGTCGTCGACCGTGTCCAGGGTGACGGCCAGCACCCCGGCCTGGTCGCCGCCGCCGAGCAGCGGTGCGTGGACGCGTACTCCGTCGGCCGTCGCCGGCTCGACTGGGAGCGACGTGAGGAAACACCTGCCGGCATCCGAGCCGTCGATGGACAGCGGCTCGCCGCCCGTCAGCCCTTCGGCGAGCAGGGGAACAAGCCTCTGCTGCTGATAGTCCTGAAGCAGGATCTGCGGATTCCTGCCGCCCAGCCGGCCCACCGCCTCGGCGACGACCAGCCCGACCCGGTCGGGCGGCAGCTCGTGCGCCCGGTCCAGGATCGTTCCCAGGAGCCCCTCCCCGAAGCTCTCCGAGCGATCGGGCTTCCCGAGCCCTCCAAGGGCCATCCCGTTGTCTTCAACCCAGCGGCGATGACCTCGCCCGGACCTGCCGTACGGGGGGGTGCCGCGACCGCGCCGCGACCGGGTACCGGAACGGCCCGCGCCGGAGACGTGGCCTCCAGGATGCTTCTCGGTGGCAGGCCACGCCACCCGGCCACCGGCCACCGTGCGGAGGCACCGGCCGCATCCGGCCGACCCGCCGGGTCCGGAGGCGAATCCGCTCAGTCGCCCTCTTCCTCCTCCTCCGCTTCCATGAGGCGGATGCCCTGGTGGGTGAGCGAGACCATCGCGGGTGTGTTTCCCGGCTCCCAGTCGACAATGACCAGTCCCTCGCCCGCGAGGTAGGAGCAGGCGGCGGCGAGGTCCTGCTCCGGGATGTGCAGGTCGTGGTTGAGCGCGGCTCCGGTGATGCCGAGCAGACGGTTGCCTTCGGCGGCCGTGTAGAGGGCCTGGAGGATCTGCCGGCGGTACCGCTGCCGCTCGTGGAGTGTCGCCATGGCCGGGTGGTCCTGTCGTCGCGTGGTGGTCGTTCGTGGCCGGTCAGGGTTCCTCGGTGTGAGGGCCGGCGCCGGTGGGCGGTCTGCTGGTGGCGAGCCAGGTGTGGGCGGGTCCGGCGGCGGTCTCGGTGTCGACGGTGAGGTGGAGCCGTGTGCCGCCACCTGGCACGGGGTAGCTGCGCTGTTCCGCCCCGGCGAAGCACCGGCGGATCACTTCGGCGACCGCGCGGGCGGCCTCGGGAGTGTCGGAGACGATACGAATCTCGGCGTAACCCCCCTGCGGCAGTGGTTCGTTCTCGGTGAGGTCCAAGAGGGTGTGCTCCGTTCGGGACAAAGCGAGAGGCCGGCGGGTGGGTTGTCCCTGGGGTCGGGTGCCCCACCCGCGGCCTTCGGCCGGAGGACTGGTCTGAGGTCAGGCAGGTCAGGGCCAGGTGCCCGTAGGCCGACGATCGGAGATTCGCTCGGGCGGCCTGGGGTTGCCATGGCCGGGGGGACGGCTGAGGGAGGGGTAGGGGTCGCCGAAGTGATGGGCCGCTATGCGTGCCTCGTGCTGGGCGTTCAGCCGGTGGATCAGGCGTGTGCCGAGCGCGATCAGGAGGGCGCCCGCCAGGAGGATGATCACGGTCTCCATGTCCTCACCTCCCGGTGTGTCCCGGCAGCGGGATCATCCGCGCGCCGACGACCGGGTGCGCCACTGGGTGGGGCTGGGGCGTCGGGGCGGCCCCGCCGTCGGTCTCCCAGGCGTCTTCGCTGCTCCGTGCCTCCCGCATACGACGGCCGGTCGCGGCCTCGTCGGACATCAGCGAGCCCGCGGTGAGGGTGCTGCCGGGGAGTCCGGCGGCGGTCATCAGCCGGGCCGCGGAGGCGGGTTCCGTCTCGGGCGGAATGACGAGCAGGTCGCAGCGGCCTGTCGTGTAGGACAACAGGATGACCTTGTCCGGGTCCTGCTCGGTGAACCAGCCCACGTGCAGGACGTGGCCGGTGACGGCGACCTTGTGCGGGACGACGGGCCAGTGGTCGGGGTTCACCAGGACGCGGGTGATGCGGCCCCAGCGTCCTTCGAGGGCGTCGGCCAGCGCCGGCAGCTCGGCTGCCAGATCGCGTGAACGGGGCCACCAGGCGCCGTCGAGCCGACCGGCGAGGGTGGTCTTCGGGGTGAGCGACAAGCGGGCCGGAAGTCCTGGGGTGAGGGCGCGGTTCGCTGTCCTGTCGGGGGTGGTGGTCATGGCGGACCTGCCCCCGGGCTGCCCGTCGGCAGCCCGGTTTTTCGTGTTCCCCGGAAATGACACCTGCGTGGAAGCTGGTGCTCGAAGTACTTCCGGTACTTCCAGGATACGTCTGATCAGCCCGTTTTCGGCCTGATACGGGGAGGTACTTCCGATTCATGCCGAAGAGTGTGCGGCGACGGGCGGACCTGCGGGGGCCGGGGTTACCGTGAGATGACGGCACAGCCGCCCCACCGGCGGCCTGCCGTAGCTTCCGGCTGCGGCCGTGGCGGGCCGCGGCAGCTCACCCGTAGACGAGCGGATCCACCATGACCGACTCCGACATCCCGTCCCCGTTGCTCCTGCCGGACGAGATCCACCAGGCGGTGCGGCCCGGTACGGCTCTGCTCCGGCTGGAGACGACGCACTCCCGGCAGGGCGTCCTCGACGGAGCGTGGTGGCCGCGCACTCGCGACGTGGAGCAAGAGGTTCCCGCGCTGGTGGCAGCCCTGACGGAACACCTCGGACCCATCACCCGGGTCGGTCTGGACGCCACCACGTGGGACGCGATCCCGACCCGGCTGGTCATCGACGCCCGGGTCGTCCACCTCGACTCCTTCCCCGTCGGCGACGACACCGTCCTGATCACCCGTGGCGACAAGGACCACTTCGCGCTGATGGTGGTGCCGCCGGACACGGAGCCCGACGCCGCCCGCACGGCCATGGCCCGCGCCGTCCACGCCGACAACATCACGCAGGCCACCGAGCTCCTCGTCGCCGCACTTCCCCCACCGGCGACCGAACAGGGAGGAGAGACATGATCCAGACGGCGGACATCCGCGAGTGGCGCAACCAGGCCGTGGTGGACCCCGGCGGCCACAAGATCGGCGAACTGGAATCCGTCTACGTCGACACCAGCACCGACGAACCCGCCATGGCCACGGTCCGCGTCGGCCTACCCACCCGGCACCGCCTGGTGTTCGTCCCCCTGGAAGGGGCGACGGTGGGGCCGGGGTACGTGCGGGTCGCCCACGACAGGAAACTGGTGAAACGGAGCCCCTCCATCGGCACGGACGACGTCCTGCCCGTCGAGGAGGAGGAAGCCGTCTTCCGCCACTACGGCCTCACCTACGAACCCGGTGCGAACGGCGAACGACAACTCGCCCGACGCTGAGCACCCGACCGCCGGGGAGGCGGCCCCATGACACTCTTCCTCGCCCTGATCATCGTCGCGATCATCCTGGGCCTCATCGGCGTCGTCGCCGACGGACTCCTCTTCCTGCTCTTCATCGGTATCGCGGTACTCGTGGCAGACCTCCTCTACCTGGCCCTGCGCACCCGCCGCTCCGCCCGTCACCGCCCGCTCCGGTGACCTCGGGGACGGCCGGAGCGGGCCCCGGCAGTCCGTACGCCCGGCTGAGGTGGTGCGCCGGACCGAGCCGCGGAACTGACGGGCTGACAACGACGAAGCCCCGGTCTACGGCCTGGGGCAGGGGCATGCGGCAGCCGGTCTTCCGTCGGCTCGGCGAATCCGCCGCGAACCTGGACGGGGGCGAGGCGGTCGACACCAACAGGATCTTCCTCGGCGCGTGCGCTACCGGTGGCACGACGACCGGCGCGACGACCGGCGGGACCACCGGCGCGACGACGGGTACGACTCTGGGTCTGATCGGCGGCACCCTCATCGGCGGGCCCAGCGTCAACCTGGTGGGCGGTGGCACCTCGGGGAACATCGCGGGCAACACGTCCGGGAACACCGCGGGCAACACCGCCGGGAACTCCACTGGTGGTAACACGTCGGGCAACAGTGCCGGTAACACGGCCGGCGGCTCCATCACCGGCGGGAACGGGTCGACGCGACGGGCCCTGTGACGGATTTCCCGGGGGCCGAGCTTCCAGGAGAGCTGCTCCAGGCCTGCCGAGTCCCGTGTGCGAGTCTCCCCCCGAGTCGTCCCAGGGCTGCTCCGGTTGCGCGTCAGGCTTCAGCTGACGAGCGCGGTGACGCCCCCGCGGGGGACGTCCCGCCGGCCCGCTCGTCAACGTGGTTGTCGAGGTGAGCGGCTCCACGTCGGTGGTCGTCACAACGGCCCCAGCGCATTCACTCCGCCGAGGCCGCCCTTCCGGATCTCACACGTGAGAGTGCTCGATCCACGCTCAAGTCTACGACTGCCGACCGAGGCGGGCCAGGGGGACATGGGCCGTTCCGGCTCAGCCGCGTTCTTCCTCTTCGGCTTCCAATCGGCGGATTCCCTGGTGGTGGGGTCCCTTCAGGGGTGAGCGGGAGGCCGGCGGGTGGTTTGTCCCGGTGTCGGGTGCCCCGCCCGCGGCCTTCGGCCGGAGGAGTGGTTCGGGGTGGTCAGGTCCAGGTGCCTGTGAACCTGCGGTGGGCGGCTTGCTCCGTCGGGGTGGGTGGCTGTGGCTGGACGGCCGGATCAAACTCGCGAGGCGTCGGCATCGGCGTCGGTGTCGAGCGAGCCGCGAGGTTGCCGTCGCGCAGCGGCGCATACCGGTTGGTTTATCGCTTTTGCAGCGAGATGTCGTACGGGACATTCGAGTGGAGTACGTCGTGCGCCGCAATTGCCTCCGCCCTGCTTGCAGTCTTCCAGCACAGTGGCACGACGGCCGAGGAGGCATTCGTGGCTGGTTTTCAGGCTTTCACCACCGGCACCGTGGCGTTGTGGGATCTCGACCCGTACCGCTTTCCTGCCGCGATCGTCGACGATCTGCCGGACCAGACTCCGACGGCCTGCGGTGAACTGGAGCCCGGCGATCACCCTCTGCCCGCGCCGGAGCCGACGAGCCGCCGTCTGGAGCTGCATGCCGCTCTCACCACCGTCGGCACCGCACCCCTGCCGGGTGACGTGGATGCCACCGAGGCCCTGTGTCGACTGGGCGACTCCACCCACGTCACGCTGCGGCGATGGATCAGCGACGCCAGGTGGCCCTCGTGGGCCCGGGCACCCTGTGGGGCATGGGCCCGCGTCTGTCGGACCGGGCGGGCGAAGGCCGCCGCCGGAGGAGCGGTGCGGTATCCGGGGAATCTGGCGGCACCTGTCAGATCACAAGAATTGCCCGGCTGAATCCGCCACGTTCCGCCTCCCTACCTCACCTCTGCGGCTGCCGGTCCTGGAGAGTCGGGTACCTCGTCGGCCCGCCCTCAGGAGCACACTCACGTCCCTGCGACGCCGAATCCCGAGCAGGTCTTGGCCGTCAGGCTCGCTCGTGGGGAGATCGGCGAGGACGACTACCGTCGCCGCCTCGGTGCCCTGCGCCAGGGTGGGCCCGATCCGCAATCATGAAGGTGCCCGCTCTTCCCTCTGAGGAAAGGGGGATGCTGTGAACACCAAGCGCAATTACGGCCTCTACGCCGTCGCTGCGGCGATCGTCCTGGTCGGAGCCGTCGCACTGGGAGTCCCGCTGGCGGCCCTGGCTTGGCTCGCGATCATCGCTGCCTGCCCGCTGATGATGTTCTTCATGATGCGCGGCATGCGCGACAACAGCGGCGGTCACGACATGCACGACGTGGACCGCACGCATGACCGCCGTACCCGGCTCGGACGGAAGTGACCGCCCCGCCCTGCAGCGCGCCGGGGCAGACTGCGCACGGCCGGACCGACATCACTGTTACGGAGGTCGCGGAGCTCTTCGGGCGGCCGCTCTGCCGTTGCAGGGCCGCCGCAGCGGGCACAGGCTGCTGGTAGGCGAGGGGAAGCGCTCTGGCCGAGTAGGGGCCACCGACGTACCGAGGTGAACGGGCATGCGAGACCCGCGGGACCCCGAGCCGAGCGAGGCGGGCAAGGAACGCAGCACGGCGGTACTGGACGTGCGGGGCATTCTCCGCGCCACCCAGCAGAACACTGTCGCCGTTGTGCTGGGCCGTCGGCCCGGTGTACTGGACGTCGAGGTCAACCCGGTGGCGCAGTCGGCCAACGTCGTCTTCGACCCGCGGCGGACCTCGCTCGCCGAGCTGCGCGGGTGGGTGACCGAGTGCGGCTACCACTGCGCCGGCCAGTCGGTGCCGGCGCACATCTGTGACCCGATGGACGAGCCGGATCCGCCCGGTCCCGCGAGGGCAGCCGAAGTCGTGCGTCCCGCGCACGCGGGGCACGAACCGGAGGGCGTGCCACCGTCCGATGAGGCGATGGGCCATGGCGGTCATGCGGGGATGTCGATGGCTGCGATGGCCGCCGACATGCGCAACCGCTTCCTCGTCGCGGTGATCTTCTCCATTCCGATCGTGATCTGGTCCCCGATCGGCGAGGAGGTCTTCGGCTGGCACGCGCCCGTGCCGTTCGGGCTCCGCCAGGACGTGTGGGCGCTCCTGCTGAGCCTGCCGGTGATCTTCTACTCGTGCTCGATCTTCTTCGTCGGCGCAGTACGGGCCCTGCACGCCCGGACTCTGGACATGATGGTGCTGGTGGCGGTCGCCGTCGGCGCGGGTTGGCTCTATTCCCTCATTGTCACGCTCACCGGCGGCGGCGAGGTCTTCTACGAGGCCGCCACCGTCCTGGCCTCCTTCGTCCTGCTCGGCCACTGGTTCGAGATGCGGGCCCGCGGTGGCGCCAACGACGCCATCCGCACCCTGCTGGACCTCGCCCCGCCCAAGGCCGTCGTCCTGCGGGACAGCGAGCCGGTCGAGATCGCCACGGCCGAGGTGGCCGTCGGTGACCTGCTACTCGTGCGTCCCGGCACGAAGATCGCCGCGGACGGGGTCGTGGAGGAAGGCGAGAGCGAGGTCGACGAGTCGACCGTGACGGGGGAGAGCCTGCCGGTGCACAAGGCGCCGGGCGACGCCGTGGTCGGTGCGACCCTCAACGCCAACGGCACCCTGCGGGTACGGGCGACCCGGGTGGGCGCGGACACGGCACTGGCCCAGATCGTCAAGCTGGTCCAGGAGGCCCAGAACTCCAAGGCCCCGGGCCAGCGGCTCGCCGACCGAGCCGCGTTCTGGCTGGTCTTCGTTGCCCTCGTCGGCGGCGCGCTCACCCTCGCCGTCTGGCTCCTGGCCTCCAACCGCCCCTTCGGCGAGGCCATGCTGTTCGCCATCACGGTGGTCGTCATCACCTGCCCGGACGCACTGGGCCTGGCCACGCCCACCGCCATCATGGTCGGCACCGGCCTGGGGGCCAAGCGGGGAGTCCTGTTCAAGAACGCGATGGCCCTGGAGACGTCCGCAGGGATCCAGACCGTGGTGATGGACAAGACCGGCACCCTCACCAAGGGCGAACCCGAGGTCACCGAGGTGATCACCGCACCCGGACGGGACGAGGACGAGATCCTCCGGCTGGTCGCGGCGGTCGAGCGGGAATCCGAGCACCCGCTGGCCGAGGCGGTCGTACGCCACGCCGAGTCGCGCAGCGTGGGGCCGGCCCAGGCGCGGCATTTCGAGAACGTGCCCGGCCACGGGGCGACCGCCGTGGTCGACGGCCACCGGATCGCCGTGGGCAACCGCCGACTGGCCGAACGCGAAGACGTGGAGCTCGGCCCGCTGGCCGCCCGGCGGGACGAGCTCGCAGCCACCGGCCGCACCGTCGTCATCGCCACGGTCGACGGCGTGGCCGCCGCCCTCATCGGCATCGCCGACGCACCGCGGGAGACCTCCGAGGCTGCCGTGACCGAGCTGCACGCCCTGGGCGTCGAGGTCGTCATGCTCACCGGCGACAACCAGGCCACCGCTGAACGGATCGCGCGGCGCCTGGGCATCGACACCGTCATCGCGGAGGTCCTTCCCGGCGACAAGGCCGCCACCATCGCCGAGCTCCAGCGCGGCGGCCGCAAGGTCGCCATGGTCGGCGACGGCGTCAACGACGCCCCCGCCCTCGCCCAGGCCGACCTGGGCATCGCCATCGGCGCCGGCACCGACGTGGCCATCGAGACGGCCGACCTCGTCCTGATGCGCTCCGACCCCCTCGACGTCCCCACCGCCCTGCGCATCGGCCGGGGCACCCTGCGCAAGATGCGCCAGAACCTCGGCTGGGCCATCGGCTACAACGCCATCGCCCTGCCCATCGCCGCCGGAGTCTTCGAACCCGCCACGGGCCTGATCCTCCGCCCCGAGATCGCCGCCCTGTCCATGTCCGGATCCAGCGTGATCGTCGCCGTCAACGCCCTCGCCCTCAAACGCCTCCGCCTGCCCCGCCCGATTCCTGCGAAGCCGCCGGACGGAGGCGATGACCATGGCCGGTGACCGGGCCGAGGCCGCCCTGCGCCGGGTTCGAGTGCGTCCTACGGTGGGAAATGTGACCGTCCGCGAGCCACGCACTCCGCCGCAGCCCCAGCCGATGCCGAGGCTCAGGCTGCTGCTCGTTCTCGGGGTCACGCTCGGGCTGCTGGGCATGCATGCTCTGGGCACTGCCGCCGCACTGCCGTCGACGGGCGCCACCGAGCACATGTCCCACCACGTGGCGGCAGCGCCGACTGGCCCGCAGTACCTTTGCCCCGACGATGACCCGGGTATGACCCGTCACGGAGGCCATGTGGACCAGATGTGCGCATCTGCGGCGCTGCCGGCATCCCCCGGGGTCGCCGCGCCGGACACCGCACCCCTCACCGGCCTGCCGAGCGGCATCGCCGACACCCCGGCCGCGCTGCCGCTCGCGCTGGCCCACGAGCCCGCCGGAGGGCGGGCGCCACCCCTGCTCGCCGAACTCCAGATCCTGCGGATATAGGGGCTCCTCCTGTGGCACGCGCCGAGGGCGCAGGCCACAGACCGCCACCCAGCCCTTCCCTCCCGTATCCGATCACTGGAGCCCAGCGAAATGAACACGAACCGATCCCTGCCACGCCGCGCGGCCCTGGCGGCCACGGCGGTCGCCGCCGGCCTGGTCCTGGCCGCGTGCGGCAGCGACGACACCACGAACACGGCGGGTACCGCTCCTGCCACCACGGCCGCCCCGGCGGCGTCGGAGGCCGAGCGGCACAACCAGGCGGACGTCACCTTCGCGCAGGGGATGATCCCCCACCACCGCCAGGCCATCCTGATGTCCGACATGGTCGCCTCCCACGGCGCATCCGCCGACGTCAAGGCACTCGCAGAAGAGATCAAGAAGGCGCAGGCCCCGGAGATCGAGACCATGTCCGGCTGGCTCAAGGCATGGGGTGAGAAGGTCCCCTCCGGCGTCAGCATGGACGGCATGGGCCACGGCGATGACGACTCCGGCATGCCCGGGATGATGGACGACCAGGCCATGAACCGGCTCGGCAACGCCAAGGGCAACGCCTTCGACACCATGTTCCTGACCATGATGATCGAGCATCACGAAGGCGCGATCGACATGTCCAAGACCGAGAAGCAACAGGGTGCCTACGGCCCCGCCAAGGGTCTGGCCGACGCCATCATCACCTCGCAGACCGCGGAGATCGCCCAGATGCGGCAGATGCTCAACGCCGGACGATCGTAGGAACCACGGCCTGGACCGAGCCACCGCAGCGCTCGAAGCGTCATCCACGACGGGTGAGGGCGGTACGTTGCCGTCCTCGCCCATCCGGTGGCCGTCCCCGTCTCGTCACCTTGTTCCTATACGGTGCGCCGGTACGTCTGCCGGAGTGTGGTTGGGGAGCGAGTGATGGGTGCGGTGTCGGGGCCTGCGGGCACGGGCGAGTCGAAGCGGCACCTGGGTGTGTTCGACGCCGTGGTGATCGGCCTGGGGTCGATGGTCGGGGCGGGGATCTTCGCGGCCCTGGCTCCGGCGGCCGGTGCGGCCGGGTCGGGGCTGCTGCTCGGCCTGGCGCTGGCGGCGGTGGTGGCGTACTGCAACGCCATGTCCTCAGCACGCCTGGCCGCCCGCTACCCCGCCTCCGGAGGTACCTACGTCTACGGGCGTGAGCGGCTGGGCGAGTTCTGAGGCTACCTCGCCGGATGGGGATTCTTGGTCGGCAAGACCGCCTCCTGCGCAGCCATGGCGCTGACCGTCGGCTCCTATGTGTGGCCCGCCCAGGCTCACGCCGTCGCCGTCGCGGCCGTGGTGGCGCTGACCGCCGTCAACTACGCCGGGGTGCAGAAGTCCGCCTGGCTCACCCGCGTCATCGTCGCCGTGGTCCTGGCCGTGCTGGCCGCCGTGGTGGTCGCGGCCTTCACCGCCGGCGACGCGGACGCTGCCCGGCTGGACATCGGTGACGACGCGACCCTCAGTGGGGTGCTCCAAGCGGCGGGCCTGCTGTTCTTCGCGTTCGCCGGCTACGCCCGCATCGCCACCCTCGGAGAGGAGGTCCGCGACCCCGCCCGCACCATCCCGCGGGCCATCCCGCTCGCTCTCGGCATCGCGCTCGTCGTCTACGCCGCCGTCGCCGTCTCCGTCCTGCTTGTGCTCGGCCCGCAGGGGCTGGCCGACGCCACTGCCCCGCTGTCGGATGCCGCACGGGCCGCGGGCGCGGACTGGCTGGTGCCGGTCGTACGGGTGGGCGCCGCGGTGGCGGCGCTCGGCTCGCTGCTCGCCCTGATCCTCGGGGTCTCGCGTACGACCCTGGCGATGGCCCGCGACCGGCACCTGCCGCACGCCTTGGCCGCCGCCCACCCGAAGTTCCAGGTCCCGCACCGCGCCGAACTCGTGGTCGGCGCCGTCGTGGCCGTACTCGCAGCGACCGCCGACCTGCGCGGGGCGATCGGCTTCTCCTCCTTCGGAGTGCTCGCCTACTACGCCGTCGCCAACGCCTCCGCTTGGACGCTCACCCCCGACGAGGGCCGACCGGCACGGATCATCCCCGTCGTCGGGCTGGCCGGCTGCCTCGTCCTCGCCTTCGCCCTCCCCGCCTCGTCAGTGATCTCCGGAGCGGCGGTCCTGGCCGCCGGCGCCGCCGCCTACGGGGTACGCCGCGCGGTGACCGCCCGCAAGGCGTAACCGCACCACGACGCGCTCTCCCCGCCGGTGGATTGCCGTGACTGCCCTCCTGTCTCGCGAGAGGATCTCGGCACCCGGTACGTCCCCGTCGGGAGAGGGCATCGCCGCATGGCACACCTCGGCACCTGGCAGGCGAAGCTGATCTCCACCGACGCGCCCGCCGCGCCGGTTCTCATCCGCCTGTACGTCGGCGCGGTCTTCCTCTTCGAGGGCATCCAGAAGTTCCTCTACCCCGACCAGCTGGGCACGGGCCGCTTCGACAAGGCGGGCATCCCGGCGCCCGGCTTCCTCGCGCCCCTGGACGGCATCTTCGAGATCGCCTGCGGCGCCCTGATCCTGGCCGGACTGCTCACCCGGCTCGCGACCCTCCCGATGATCGTGAACATGCTCGGCGCGCTGCTGATCACCAAGCTGCCGATCCTCTGGGGTGACGCCTTGCTGTTCGACGGCAAGTCGGGCTGGTGGGACTTCATCCACGAATCCCGGACCGATCTCGCCCAGTTGTGCGGCAGCCTCTTCCTGCTCGTCGTCGGAGCGGGTGTGTACTCGGTGGACGCCCACCTCCACCGGACGGACGACACCGCGCCGACCGACGTAGAGCCCGCGCGTCGTTGATTCAGACGCTGCCCACGGGCTGGCCGATCAACTGTCGCTTTGGGAAGGCGAATTCCCCACACCGGCAACGCGAGTGGCGCAGGTCATATGAAATGCGTCTCGCGATGCGAGACGCCTGGGGGCCGAGGTGGTGCGAATGGTGCGCCATCGGCCCTCTGGGCAGGGCATTTGCGGGAGATGGGGCACGCGGAGGGCACGCCTAGGGCTGAGAGGTCTAGACAACAAACAAGCCCCAGGTCGCTGACCTGGGGCTTTGCTGTGGAGCGGATGACGGGAATCGAACCCGCGCTATAAGCTTGGGAATCACCCGGCACTCGGATGCCTGCATAGGCTCTGACCTGCGAAAACGGCCGCCGACGGCCCCGTTCTGGCTGCCTCGTAGGAGCCCTTGTTGTCCGCTGTTTACCGCCCCTACTGGCACGTTATGGCACGGCCCCCATCGGTGGCGGTCGACGTGCCGTGCTCGTGGAGGGCAACCGCGACAGGGCCGCGCTGCTCATCGGCAGACGAGGATGCCGCCGAGGCAGGTGACTCCGAATGCGCCCTCTGCCTGGATGGTTTCCTCCACCCGTTCTCGGGCGCGCTCGACCGTCTCCTTGAACGGCACGCCCATCTGGTCGGCCCACGCCTCGTACGAGGACAGGTGGGCGACCACGGGTGTGGGATCGGTCACTTCGATCACTCCCGGAAGCGGGATCGTCCGTACGTCCTCGAAGGCGGTGGCCAGGATGGCAGGGGCTTCCTCCAGGGTGAAGCGGGCGGAGAGCTGTACGCGGGCGGGGCCCTCCGGGATGCCGAGGACGTCGCCGGCGGCTCGTCGCCAGAGGTCCTCGAGCTCGCGCTTGTCGGTGCGGCTGTTGGTGGAGGCGATGGCGATGCCGCCGGGGGTCAGGACTCGGCTCAGTTCTCGGACGGCGCGTGCCTGGTCCTCCACGTGGTACAGCATGTGCATCGCCAAGACTCCGCCCAGGACCCCGTCCGCGATGGGGAGCTGCTGGGCGTCCGCAGCAACGGCTCCGGCGATGCCGGTCAGGATGCCGGGGGAGATGTCCATGGGGAGGACGGTCAAGTCCGGCCGTTCGTCGCGAATCCGCTGCACGAACTTGCCGTTGCCGCAGCCGACGTCCACGACAGAACCGCGTATGCCGGCCAGCTCTGCCACGACGAGGCCGGGCAGGTCGTGCCGCGGGGTCTGCCACTGGTACAGGGACTGGCGGGCTGCGAGGTGCTGGCCGGTGCCGTACGCCTGGGTGGAGAGTAGGCGCCGGTCGGTCACGGACGGGTCGTTCGTTGGCTGGGTGGTCATCGCGGCTCCGTGGGTGTGCTGACGAGAGCGGGTCGGGCGGTCACCTCGTGGATGTGCTCCCGAAGATCGACCACCGGCCGTGAGTCACGGTACGGCCCGCTGCCGATGAGCGTGTCCAGTTTGCGAAGCCTGATGGTGATGCTCGCGGTGTACTGATCCGCGCCGAGAACGGCGGCGAGTTCCGTACCGGCTCCTTCCACCTCGCCGCTCGCCAGGTATGCGGTGGCCAGGTCCAGATGCGCGGCGTGCAGATCTCCGGGAGACCGGTCGCTTTCAGCCCCGGTCTGGTACAGCTCCACTGCTCTGTTGGACGCGGCTATCGCCCGCTGGACCTGTTCGTCGCTGCCGACGGCCAGCAGCGTGGTGCCTGTATAGGCCCATTGCTTGGCCTCGGGGAAGGCGAAGACGCCAGGCAGTTCGTCTCGTTCCGCGCTGCTGCGGGCCTCATGAGCCAGTGCGAGGGACCGCAACGCGCTGCGGCCATCTCCGCCGGCTGCGAGGGCGCGGGCCTCCAGGCTCAGCAGCCGTGCCATCAGCGTCCCTGAGCCAGGCCCTCGGCCGTCCTCGCATCCGGCCCGTGCCAGATCTGCTGCGCGCCGGTAGTCGCCTGTCCAGTAGGCAGCCAGGGACTGGAAGGAGCGGGCCCATGCTCGCAGTCTCGGATGTTCCGCGATGTCCGCGCACTGCACGACGGTTCGGGCGTGGGTGGAGGCGGAGGGCTGGTGGCCGAGGTCGAGGGAGACGTGTGCCGCGAGGCCGGACAACCATCCTGCGAGCACATACAGGTGCCGTGTCTGAGCGGGGTGCTGGCGGCCTTCAAGTAATCGGAACACGTCCGTGCGCAGGGTGCGGATCTCCGGGACCAGTAGGGACAGTGGCTGGCTGACGAAGTTCCCGGCAAGCCGTTCCACGTCGGCGTCGAACTGCTCCAGTACCAAGCCATTGACGTTTGTCGCGGCAGCGTGTCGGGCGAGCCGGGCAGACAGCTCTGTGTCGGCATAGAGGCTGCTCACGTCATCGGCGGGCGCCGATGAGGCGTCCTGTGCGGAAGCTGTGCCAGCTGGTTCTCCCTTCGGGTGCAAGCCCAGCTCTGCCTCGCTGCCGACCTGGAACACCGCGCACAGCGCGGCCCGGTAGTCGCCTGAGGGCCAGGTGATCGCTCCGCGCTCCAGCCGGGAGATCCAGTTCGCATCGAGCTCTGGGTCACGGCCCGTGGCCGCCTGGACCTGTGCGCATACCCGCTGGGCCGCCTGCGCCTGCGTCCATCGCTGCTCGCGCCTCAGTCGGCGCAGGATCTCGTTCGCCATCATCCCGCCGTCCGCTGGTCGAGTTGGGCGCCCGGAAGCCTAGCGGGATTCTGCCTAGCTCGTGCCTACAACGTGCCTAGTGGAATGCCCTGTTCGGTGACCTGGCGCCGGAGTTGACTGAACTCCAGCCCCCGCCCAGACAGCCCCGGGAGAGCCCTCGTGATCACCCACGCAACTCCGGTCCGGCGCGACATCACGTACAACCACGTCGAGCAGCAGGCCACGCTGCCGATCGCGCTGCACCGTCTCGACGGCACCACCGAGACCACGACCCTGGTCCTCGCCCCCGCCCAGCTGGAGGTCCTGTACGCGCAGATGGACCGGGCGCTTGGGATGCGGGAGGCGGCTGCGGGGCACCCGGCATGACGACGAGGGCTGCGACTCAGGCGTCAGTACCCGCGGACACCATGCGCGCCCTGTGCGTGCGTGTCCTCACGCCCGACACCTACCGCATACAGGGCGGTGACGTACGGGAGGCCACGGCCCTTCTGCACGGCTACCTCCAGCTCCTGCTCTGCGAGCGGGACGGTGGCAGCCAAGCCTGTACGGATGCCGAACTTCTCCTGTCGCACGGGCCCGGCGAGGGGCGGCTCGGGGCCTGGATTCACATGCGGGCCCTCGCCCGCGTCTGTCGTGTCCTGCTGATCGAGCGCCAGGTGCGGCAGCGGCGCAACAGAGCAGCCGTCGACCAGGCGCCGAAGGACCCGGACTTGGTGGTGAAGCAGTGAGGCAGCGGATCGCCGTGATCGTCTACGTGATCCTCTGCAGTGCCGTCGTCGGCAGTCTCCTGTCCGCCACCGAACACTGACCACCCGCCGCTTGCAGCGGCGGGGCGCGGCGGCTGCATCCGCACCGTCGAGAAACTGAAGTGATGGAGGCACGTCATGAACCGACCCAAGCCCCAGACGAAGCCGAGTGCGCCCGTGAGCGCGGAGGCGGTCCGCCGGCTCCAGCAGCGCGTGACGGCGTTCGCCGCCACCGGCACCACCCACAACTCCCCGACCACCTACCACCGGTAGGCCCTGCCGGTCCGCAGACAGGTGCGGAGGGGGACGTCCGCTGTCCCCCTCCGCACCACCCCCGCACCCTTCCTGACCGCGCAAAGGAGTTCGTCATGGCAGCAGCCCCCGTCGGCCTGGAACTGACCTTCCTCGGCCACCAGACCTGGCACATCACCGACGGCCTCTCCTCCGTCCTCCTCGACCCGATCCTCGCGCCCGCCTTCGGCGCCGGGAGCCTGGAGTTCGAGATCTGGCCGCCCCGCGCCGTGGACATCGAGGGCATGCCCACCCCCAACGCGGTGATCCTCAGCCACGAGCACCTGGACCACTTCCACCTCCCCTCGCTCGACCTTCTCGCCCGCACGGTGCCCGTCTACACCGGCACCACCACCCCGGCCGCCGTCACCGACGCCATCGAAGCCCTGGGGTTCACCGTGCACCGCGTGGACCACACCCAGCCGCTGAACGTCGGCGACATCGAGATCACCCTCTACCCCGCCGGCGCCCGCACCCTCTTCTGGGAGAAGCGTGTCTCCCAGCCCCTGGTCCGCCTGTCCGGCACCACCGACAACGACGTCTTCATCGGCGTCGACGCCGACGTCTCCGACCTCTACATCGAGCAGCTGGCCCAGGGCACCCTCACTCCGCCCCGGCTCGCTGTGGTCTCCAACAACGCCCAGACCGTCCCGTACGGGGCCCTCGGCGCGGACAACAACCTGCTGCCCGGCATGGACGGCCCCCGAAACCGCACCACCGGCCTCCAGATCCTCAACGGCCTGCTCATCGACTACCTCAAGCCCCTGGACGGCGTACGGGACGTCGCCCTGTGCGGGAACGGCTTCACCGCGCCCCGCAGCCCCCACGGCCCGTTCCTCTACGCCGACCACAAGGCCCTGGCCGCGACCGCGAACGAACTCCAGCACCTCTTCCGCGTCCACGGCCCCCGCCCCGGCGACCGCCTCACCGTCCCGGCGGGCGACGGCCCGCTCACCACCTCCCGCGTCCCCTGGGTCACACCCGACCCCGTGGCGGAGAAGTCCGCGCTCGCCGCACTCGCCGGCTTCCTCGACTCCCCGCAGCACGTCGAGCCGACCCCGGTCACTCCGGCCCTGGCCGAGGAGGAGTGGGAGAAGGCCGACGCCCTGGTGGCCGAGGAGCTGCCCCGGCTCGCCCGGGAGCTGATCGCCACCCGTACCGGCGCCCTGGCCACCAGCATCCACGACTACCTCGCCGGCCCTCTCGGAGCGCACCGCGCCGTCCTGCGCCTGCTCGACCCGCCCGGCCGGCCCGGCGAGATCGACTCGTACGCCTGGAACATCACCGGCCCTGCATGGGACAAGATCGCCACGACCAGCCGGGAAGAGGCCATGGCCGCCCACCCCTTCGGCGTCGAGATCTACTTCCAGGACTTCGCCGCCGTCTTCCTCGGCCGTGCCCAGATCTGGGACGTCGTCGGCGGCTCGTACCAGGGCTGGCACATAGGCGAGAACCTCGACTCCCCGGTCTACGCCCTCTTCGCGATCTACGGCGAGCACCAGCGGCCCGACCTCGCCGCCCGCTGCTACGCCCACAGCCTGGCCACCCTGGGCATCTCCCAGGAGACAGCGGCATGACCACTGCCCCCGCCGGGCCGCTGGACGGCGCCGCCCGCACGCGGCCCGACGGGTGGCTGGCCAACCCGCTCACCACCGACCCCGCCACCGCCGAGCGCCAGGCGTACGTGATCCTCGCTCGCCACCACGCGGGCGAGCCGGGACCGGTGCAATGCCTGACCGCCCGCTACCGCACAGCCGTCTTCGCCCTCGGCGCCCCTCCCCGCCGGGTCCTGAAGCGCCACGCGGACGAGGCCGGCTACCTCGGCGAAGTCCTCGCCTACGAACTCCTGGCCGACGAGAACGTCCTGCCGGACCTCCACCGCGCCTGCGACACCTCCCGCACCCTGCTGGTCGACCACCTCGACGAGGAGGTCACCCTTCCGGGCACCGACGCCTTCGACGAGCTGGTCCGGGCGGTCGCCCGCATCCACACCGCGTCCGCCCGCTGGCAGCCCGAGGTCGCCGAAACCATGGTTCTCTGGCAAACCACAGCCGCCCTGGAGGCCCAGTCCCCGGACTGGATCACCCGCCCCGGCGACTGGCGCCGGCTCCTCCAGCTCGTCACCGGTGTCCACGGACCCGGTCACGTACCGCTCGGCCACCTCGACCTCAAGCCGGAACACGTCCGCCGCCGCGCCGACGGGCACCTCGCCCTCATCGACGCAGAAACCCTCCGCCCGGACATCACCGGACTGCCCGACCTGATCACCCTCGCCCATATGGCGGCCCAGCAAGGACACCCCTCCCCGCGCTGGGTACGCCACGCCTACCTGCACCACGCACGCGAACTCGGCGCCGACTGGAACGATCACGACCTCATACGCGCCCTGACGGCGTTCGCCGCAGCCACCGGCCTCCGTTCCCTGCACGGCGCCCACGAGTGACCACCCCAGCGGTACCGTGCCACTTCCCGACGCAAGGAGAATCCCAAGTGCGCGGTATCCGCACCGTCATGGTCTTCGTCGACGACCCCGAAGCCGCCGCCCGCTGGTGGGGCGACATCTTCGAAACCGAGGTCAAGCTCGACATCAACGGCACCGCCGTCTACGCCTGGCTCGACCTCGACGGACTCGAGTTCGGCTTCCACCAGGCATCCCCCAAAGCCAACGCCCACGGAAGAAGCACCGTCCCGTACTGGTCCGTCGAGGACCTCGACACCGAACGCAAGCGCCTCTTGGAAGCGGGCTGCACCCACCACCGCGGCCCCCTCGACGTGGAGCCAGGCCGACGCATCTGCCAGCTCATCGACCCGTTCGGCACCGTCTTCGGACTCGACGGGCCCTGACCCCTCGGAGCCCACGCATGCGCCACTGGCCCCTCACCGCCCTACAGCTCACCACCGCAGACCTCGTCCTGCGCCTCCCTTCGGACGACGATCTCGACGTGCTCGCCCAGGTGGCCGCCGACGGGGTCGTCCCCGACGGCGCCGTGTATTTCCCGCAGCCCTGGGCGTCCGCCCCGCCGGCCGAGAGGGCCAGGAACGTCGTACAGAACCACTGGTGGGCGCGAGGCGACTGGACCCGCGAGAGCTGGCGCCTCCTCCTGGCCGTCTTCCACGACGGCCAGGTCATCGGCCAGCAGAACCTCTCCGCCCGTGACTTCGCCACCACCGGCGAGGCCCGCACCGGCTTCTGGCTCGGCCGCCGCTTCCAAGGCCAGGGCTACGGCACCCAGATGCGCGCCGCCGCCCTGGCCCTCGCCTTCGACGGCCTCGGCGCCGCACGCGTCACCTCCACCGCCTTCGCCGACAACGCTGCCTCCCGGGCGGTGTCCCGAAAGTTCGGCTACCGCCCGAACGGCGTCCACCGGATCTCCGTCAACGGCCATCCCTACGACGCCCACGAGGAAGTCATAGAGGCGGCCGACTGGCAGGTCTACGCCGACGTGGTGCCTGTGGGAATAGCCGGGCTGCCTGACTGCATCTGGCTCTTCCGCTGATCGGCGCGCTGGGTGTCGATACGGGCTGTCGACGTCACAACGCCTCTGGGGGCCAAGGCGTTTCGCCGTTGGCCCCCAGGGTGCTTACGGGGTCAGGATCGGGTCGTCAGCTGTGTGATGAGGGCTCGGGCTTCGGGGGTGAGGCCGTCGATGATCTCCTGGGTGTACGGGGTGCCGGGCCGGGTCGTGAGGTCGTGGACGGTGGTCCAGTTCTCGGCGATGAGCTGGAGGGCCTGCTGTGCGCGAAGGATGGCCTCATGCCGGTCCGTGCGGTGTTGCTCGGCGCGCTGAGCCGCCTGGTCCCAGGTGATCTCTCCGCGATCCGCGAGCTGGGTGAGGGCGGGCGCGGTGTCCCCGTCGGCGGCGCGGATGGTGTCGGTGTCCCTCACCACCTGGCGGAGGCGGGCTTCGTCGAGGCTGAGGCGGCCTTCGATGACCTGCTCGGCGAGGTCGGGGGCGTGCCGGCGCAGCTGTTCGTGCTGGGCGGTGCTGGCTTCGATGTGGGCTTTGCGTTCGAGGGCGGCTGTGTGGGCGGCGTCGAGTCCGAGTGTTCCGACGCGGACTCGTTCGGCGAGGTCGGGGGCGTGCTGGAGGACGACGTTGGCGGCGGAGAGGCGGCTGCGGCTGAGGCCGTGGTGCTTGGCCAGGGTGCGCAGGGAGTGTCCCGAAAAGGAACACGCCATCGCGGTGATCATGGCCTGCTGGCCTTTGCTGACGTGCCGGCGGATCACGTTGTACGAGACGATCAAGCGGAGCGGATCGCTGTCGTCGGTGGTGAAGCGGGGTTCGACTCCGGCGATCTTGCAGGCGGCGAGTCGGTTGCGGCCGTCGATGAGCATGCCGTCGCGGTCGAGGACGATCGGATGGTGTAGGCCCTCGGCCTTGATGGACTCGGCGAGGTCGAGCAGCTCGTCCTGGTCGAGCATCGGGAGGGAATCGGCGAAGGGGTGGACCTTCAGGGTGTGCTCCTTGCGGGGGTGGGGGTGCCGACGGCATGAAGGTGCCGTGCGGCCTGGGTGGGTGGGGTTGGGCGTGGGGCCCTGGCATCAATGGTCTGGAGGTTCCCCGGTTTGGCTAACCGGGGATCGTCGGCTACCTTCCGACGGCTTCGCCGGCTCATCGCCTACGAGCGGCACGGTTCGCGGCCTGGTTCGCGGGCTGCGCGGCGGGAGCCGGGGTCGAGGCGGGACGGTTGCCTCGGGTGGGTGTGTCGGGGTTGTCGGTGGTGGGCAGGTCGGCCGTGCGGCGGAGGCGCCAGACGAGGACGTCGCTGATGGCGGTGGCGGTGTCGAGTTCCCTTCGGGTGGCGGCCTCGGCCAGGAGGACGGCTGGGTTGTGGCCGGCGGCCTGGGTGTCGGCGAGGGTGGCTGCGAGGGCGGGCCAGCCGGGCTCGGCCAGGATCTGTTCCGCCAGTCCCGGCAGGACCTGGCGCAGGAGGGCCACCTGCCGTTCCCGGACCCGTACGGCCAGGAGCTGGCCCCGCTGGGCGATCACGGCCGTGGGCTGGGCTGAGGCTTGCTGGTAGGCGGCGCGCAGGTGCTCGGCGGTCTGGCGGGCGGCTTCGGCTTGCTGGTCGTGCTGCCGTGCCTGGTGCCAGTGCCGGGCCGCGATGACCGCGAGCCAGATCACGTCGAGCATGATCGCCAGGGCGGCTGCGTCCTTCGGGGCGGGTTCCCGCAGGATCGCCTTGACGGCCCGCCGGTTGGCGTGCGCCTGCTCGTGGCGGGCGCGGATGCGGGAGCGGTTGGCGCGTTCGAACGCGGCTGCAGCCTTGAGGAGCTGCGGCCGTAGGTCGTCGGGGGCGATCAGCGGGAGGGCGTCGAGGGTTTCGGCGAGGACGGCGATGTGTGCCTGCGCGGCACCGTCGTCGCTTCGGGTGAGGAGGTCGGGGATGAGGTCGGTGGCGTCGGTGACCTGCTGCCACGCCGGACGCCTGTGGCCAGCCCGCGGGCTGGGCGGCGCCGGAGCGTCGGTGAAGCGCTCTGCGATCTTGGGGTAGGACAGGTCGGGGGCGAGGACGGAGCCGGAGAACCACACCGGCTGCCCCTCCTTGTTGGTGTCGCCGTCAAGAGCGACCTTGTAGCCGCGCACGTCCCCCGAAGGGAAGTGCTGGATATCGACCAGCACCCCGGCGCCGGTCAGGACCTGGAAGAACTCCTCCGTGCTGGCGGCTGCGGCCAGTGCCGTCCGTACGGTGGTGCGCAGCCTCTCTCTGGGCGTGGTGGCGTGGCCGTTGCGGCGGGCCTTCTCCTGCTCGGCGCGGGTGGGCCGCTTGGCTGCGGTGCGGTCGCCGCGTACGACCTGGCGCAGGCCGTACTCCTTCTCGATCGCGGCGAGTTCCTTGTCAGCGCGCGGGTAGTCGTTCCAGTTGCGAGGTTGGCGGAGGTCGCCGCGGACTTTGGTGGCGACGATGTGGATGTGGTCGTCGGCGTGGCGGACGGCGACCCAGCGGCAGGCGTCAGGGTCGCCGGCGGGGGCGATGCCTGTGGCGTTCAGGACGCGGCGGGCGATGGTGGCCCAGTCGTCGTCCGACAGGATCCGGTCTTCAGGGGCGGCGCGGATCGAGCAGTGCCACACGTGGGCCTTGGGTGCGCGGTCGCCGGCCTGCTTGACGCGGAGGTCGAGGGCGGTGGCGAGCTGGGCGAGGGTGGCGTTCGGGTCGCGGCCGGGGTCGGGGGCGAAGCCGTCCCAGGAGGCGACCTGGTGGGGGTCGGTGTGGTCCTTGGAGCGGACGGTGTCGTAGAGGTAGTTCAGGACGCCTCGGGTGTTGCGGCCGGGCTTGACAATGTTCGCGATCAATCAGACCGCCTTCGCGACGGCGGTCTGGAACGAGGTGGTGTCGATCGCCTTGGCGGCGGCGCCAGCGCGGTCGAGAACATCCCCGACCGCGGCGAGGACAGCGATATCCCCAGGGTGTGGACGGTCGCCGGAGTTCAGCTTCTTGGTGATCTGGTTGAGGTTGTGGCCGATGTAGCCGATCTCGGAACGCAGGGCGGCGAGTTCGTCGATCAGGTCGTCGAAGGCGTTGCGTTGGCCGGGGAGCGTGTGATCACCGTCGATGAAGGCCATGACGATGGCGCCGACGAGGTGGGCGCCGGCCAGGCCCATGCTCTGGGCCAGGGCTCGGATCTCGGTGTGCTCGTCGATGCTGTAGCGGACGTCTACACGCTTCTTGCGCTGCTCAGTTTCACGGGCGCGACGGCGTGCGATGCGGCGGAGCGCGGCTTCGTCGGCGGCTCGCATGGGCACGGCGGCGGTCGTTTCCCCCTCCGGTGCGCCCTCGCGCCGGAGCCCTTCCTCCGCCACCCCCGGGGCGGAGGCTGCGTTGGACCGGCCCTTGGACGGTCCAACGCCATACCTTGCTGGGCCGTTGGGGGCAGTGGTCATGTGCTGCTGGACGGTGGGGAGTTCGTGGTTCGGGTTGTGCATGGATCGGTTCTCCGTGGGGTGTTGGCGGGGGTGCTTGGTTGTGCGTGGCCCCGTGTTCGGCTGCACGGGGCCACGGGATGAGCCGGAAGGAGGCGGGTGTTCGCTGCCTTGCAGGGGGTCAGACCGCGCCGGTGGGCGAGGTGGCCTCGCCGACTCCGTCGAGCGGCCCGGCCTCGAAGCCGTCGTCCGCGACGGGGTCGGCCTGGCCGGTCCGGTCGGCCTGCAGCTGGTCGCGCAGGGGGCGGGCGCGGGTCGGGCCGATCCGTAGTGCGCGGCGCAGATGTTCGGCGGTCAGCTCTTTGTCGCTCCAGTCGGCGGTCAGGGCGCGTGCCTCGGCGAGGATTGCGGCGTCTGTGCGGGTGCGGCCGGTGGTCGGCTTGGCGGCTACGGGTACCCGGCCGGTCGCCCGGCGCGGGGCGGCTCCGGTCGACTCCGCCATGGCAGCCGACCGGGCCGGTCGGGCGGCGGGAGCCGACTTGTCGGCCTCGGTCGGCCCCGTCGAGGGCGCCTCAGCCCCCTTCGTGGAGGTCGACTCGGTCGGCTGCTCGGGGGCCGACTGGGCCTGGTCAGACCTCGACCGTGCGTCCTGCTCGCCGGCCGACTCGTCGGCTTGCTGGATAACCGACTGGTCGGGGGCGGTTTCTGCGGGGTCGGCCGACTCGGGGTTGTGGTGGAGCACCTTCGCCACGAGGTCGGATCCGAAGTAGATCGACCCGACCGGGAGCGAGGTCGCCAGCAGTACGAGGGCCCAGTTCGCGGAGTCCCAGTCGGTCAGTCGGCCCCACTGGACTGCGGTGGTGTGTAGGGCCGGGACGAGGCCGTGCACGTAGTTCAGCAGGAGGCTGGCGATCGTGTAGGCCGCCAGGACCCGTAGCGCGAACGTCCGGTCGGGACCGGTCAGCACGAGCGTGGCGACCAGGGCGAGGGCCATCAGCCCGTCGACCACGATCGGGTAGAGCAGGGCGGCGGTGGAGTCTGCGCCGATGGCGCGGGCCACGTCGGACAGTGCGTTCCACGAGACGCGGAAGGCCATGAGGACGACGGCCACCAGGCCGAGGACGAGGGTGATGCGTCCCTTGCGGGTCACTCGACGGCTCCCAGCGGGTGTGGGTGCTCGGCGAGCATCGCCGGGATCGTGGCTTTGTGTGGGGGCCTCGTCCTCGGCGGCCGGGGCGAGTACCGCGATGCCAGCGTGGATGCTGCGCATGGCTGCCGGGGCGCTTGGGGCAGGGGAGTGCAAGGGGTGGTCTCCAGGGTGGAGGCGGGCACGGGGGCGGGTGGCCGTGAAGGGCGTGGACTCGTCCCACTCGTCCCGTTGCTGGTCAGGGCAGGTACGGGTGGGCGCCTGATGTCGGCCCGACTCGTTGCGAGGGCCGGAGTGTCCGGCTCGGGGACGGTCGGTGGGACGAGTGGGGACGGGTCGGTACGGGTGTTGGTCCGCAGGCCGCTCCGAGAGTCCTCGGAGGGCGGCTGCGAGCCGCGCCTGCCGTGTTCGGCGAGGTCAGCTGCGTGGTGATGTCGGGTTGACCCGTTGCAGGGTCCTGACCCGTCCCTGCGCTGACCTGCGCGGGGACGGGTGGGACGAGTCGCGACGGGTTACGCGCCGGGGGCGGGTGCTGCTTCGGGGGCATGGCGTTCCGGCGGGCAGTACCGGGTCCAGGCGTCGGTGAACTGCGCGAGGGTGAAGCCCTTGGCCTGGTTGCCGCCGGGGAAGCGGCGGTTGCCGGAGCTGATGCCGTAGTCGGTCAGCAGGGCCCGCAGCTTCAGTGGGGTGAGCCCGGCGGAGCTGATCTCGGCCCATGGCGCCTCAGGGTCGGCGTTGAGGAAGTTCAGCAGGTCGGCGGTCCGAAGGGCCGTCGGGTTGCCCACGCTGGCGAAGGCTTTGCGGACGTCGGTCAGGATGCGGATCTTCAGCCCGCCGTCCTGGTCCCTCCCGGACTCGTAGTCCGTCATGGCCTTGCATGCCGTGCGGGCGATCATCGGCCAGCGTCCGCCCGCGAGGTCGGCGACGCTGATCAACGGCTCCCAGGTGTCGGCGGCGCGGTCGTCGACTGGGAGCTTGGGCTCCAGGGCGATGGCCTCGTCGCGGACGCTGGTCAGCCAGGCCGCGAGCCGCTCCCGCAGTGCCCTGACCTTCAGGTCGTCGCGGCCGTAGCGCCAGGCGGTCACCTTCTCGGCGTCGGCGCGGCGGCGCATGCGGATGACCACGGACCGGTCCATGATCGTGTCGGGCAGGTCCCCGATGCCGGCCAGGGCGGCCATGGCGAAGGTGGAGAACTTCTGCACGTCGTGGTTCGGGCCGGACACGCGCAGGGTGGGGCGGTTGCGCTGGTGGCCCGCGTTGAGCAGGCCGCGCATCTCCTCGTTCTTCTCCGCGACCTTCGCCGACCCGAAGATCGTGTCGACCTCGTCCACCAGCAGCGTGGGCGGATTCGCGTCGCCGATCGAGCGGAAGATCGCCGCCGCTGACGCGTTGACCGTGATCAGCGGATCGTGGACCGCCTCGATCAGGACCTCCAGCAGCCGGGACTTCCCGCACCGCTTCGCGGGTCCGACCACCGCCAGGCGCGGGGCGTGCTGCCACACCGTCTGCAAGTGGGTGGCCGCTGCCCACAGTGTGGCGGCGGTCAGAGCCTCCTCGCTGGGCATGACCACGTAGCGGCGGATCGTGGTCCGCAGCTCATCCAGGATCGCCGCCCCCTCCGAGGCCGGAATCACAGGGGCGGCGGGAGGCATCGGCTCGGCGGGGGACTGAGTGGCCGCGTTGGGCTGCCAGTCCTGCTCGTCGTGCAGGTGGGCGCCAGGCTGGCCGGGCACAGCGACCGCCGGCCAGGTGGTGGGAGCGATGCTGTGGGATGGCGTGCTCGGGGTGGGTTCCGTCATACTGGGTGACGAGCTCCTCAGGTTGTGGGCCACACGGGACGGCAATCCCGGTCTTGCAGCCAGTCGTTCAGGGATGGGCGGCGTGAGGTTTGCGCTTTGAGCCCCTCGGTGTCTGTTCACCGAGGGGCTTTTTGTGTGTCTGCGGCCGATGCGGTCCTCCAGCGGTCATGTATAAGTATGCGGTGACACTGCAAAACCATACCATAATCTGCGACACGTAGGAAGCTCTGCCTAGCGCAGATTGCATGGTATGGTTTTTCCTGTCGCTACGACTCGGTACCGACGGCTGCCCGACGCGGAGGTGTGATGGCCCAAGACGATCACCAAGAACACGACGAGGAGGCACCAGAGGGTGTGCTCCTCAGAGGCGAGGACAACGTCGCCACACGGATCAAGGTCGAGCGCGACAAGAGGGGCTGGAGCACCACCTTGGTGTCCGACCTGCTTAACGAGGCCGGCTACGAGATGAACCCGTCGGCCGTGTGGCGCATCGAGAACCGCAAGCGCCGCATCAACCTTGACGAGGCCATCGGCTTCGCGGAGATCTTCGACCTGTCCCTGTCCAACCTGGTCGGCCCGCCCACGCTGGCCGCTGGCCCGGCCCTGGAGCTGATCGACGCGGTGATCGCCACCAACGCGACCGCCCAGCGCGCCCAGCACGCCTACAGGCGCGCCACCGATGAACTGGCCGCCTACCTCGCCGAGCACCCAGAGATCCGCGAGGAGGCCGACGTGATGGTCAGCAACGCCATCGCCGAGAACACCATGAAGATCAACCAGGAGCAGTTCGGCCCGCCACCCGGCCGGTAGCCGCCGACCGCTCCAGACGCCGCCCTGGGCCCGCAAACCCCCAGACCGCGGCTCTACTGCCTGTCCCGTCCCTGAACGACACACCGGCCCGGCTATCAGGGGGTTGCCGCCCCCGCCCAAGTTCACCCAGCCGAGGCCAGATATGGAGCACTGCTTGCGCCACACGGCGATACCCCACATCTCCGCCCAGCGTCCCCGCACCGCGAAGGAGGTGACCATCCCCGACACCTTCCTCACCGTGGAGCAGGCTGCCGAACGCCTCGGCACCGGCGTGCGCTTCATCCGGCGCCTCATCTCCGAACGTCGCATCGGCTACGCCAAGTTCGGCAAGCATGTCCGCATCGCCGACAGCGTCCTGACCGCGTACATCGAGGAGCAGACCGTCGAACCCCTGCGGGGCCGACAGGCGCGCTTCGGGCTGGTGGTCTGAGTGACGCGATCCCGCAGAAGGGCACCGCGCCGCAGCTTCGGCGCGATCCGCAAACTGCCCTCGGGCCGCTACCAGGCCCGCTACCCAGGCGCAGGCGGCATCCTGCGCGCGGCCCCGCAGACCTACGAGACCAAGCGCGACGCTGAGGTGTTCCTCGCCCAGATCCAGGCCGACCAGGCCAGAGGCGACTGGATCGACCCGATGGCCGGCGAGGTGCTGTTCGCCGAGTACGCCAAGCGCTGGATCGATGAGCGCGGCATCGCTCCGACTACCGAGGAGCTGTACCGGAGGCTGCTGCGCCTCCACCTGGAGCCGACCTTCGGTGAGCAGCACGTCAACACCATCAGCCCTGCCAAGGTCAGGACCTGGCGCGCGGAGCGGCTCAAGGCGACCGGTGACACCACCACCGCCAAGTCATACCGGCTGCTGAAGGCCATCATGCAGACGGCTGTCGAGGACGAGCTGATACGGCGCAACCCCTGCTCCATCCGCGGAGCGGGCCGCGAGGACGCGGACGAGCGGCCGGTGGCCACTGTCGATCAGGTCCTTGCGCTCGCCGAGGCCATCGGGATCCGCTGGCGGCTGATGGTTCTGCTGGGCGCCTTCGCCTCCATGCGCCCGGAGGAGCTGGCCGAGCTGCGACGCGCCGACATCGACCTCGATGCTGGCTCGGTCTGGGTCCGGCGTGCCGCGCCGGAGCTGAATACCGGCCGCCGGGTGATCGGGGATCCCAAGTCCCGTGCGGGCAAACGGGAGATCGCGCTGCCGTCCTTCGTGCTCCTCGATGTCCGCCGGCACCTGGAATGGTTCGCCAAGGACGGGCCCGACGGCCTGGTCTTCGTGGGGGAGAGGGGTGCGGCGCTGCGGGGCACCACCTTCGGCCGCAAGTGGCGCAAGGCCCGCGACGCGGTCGGCATGCCGAAGTGCTTCCGCTTCTACGACCTGCGCCACACCGGCAACACCCTCGCCGCCGATACCGGGGCCAAGCTGAAGGACCTGATGGTGCGAGCTGGCCAGTCGTCCGAGCGGGCGCAGCTGATTTATCAGCACTCCACCAAGGAGCATCAGCGCAGGCTCGCCGATGACATCGACGCCACCGTCCGCAGCCAGCGCACGTCGGCGGGTCGTGGGTCGGGCACCGGCGCGAGCGCCACTGTCCGCAGGATCGTTCCCCCGCTCGCGGCTCCTGCGGGAGCGGCCCGGCGGAGGTGAAGTACAGGGGTGCGGTTCCGGCAGGCAGCCGGGGCCGCACCCCTGCGTGTGTGGTGCAGGTCACACGAAATGCGTCTCGGAATCCGAGACGGCTCGGCGCCCGGTGGCCGCGAGTGACGATTCGGCGCCCAATCTGACGCCCCGTTACGGCACTTATGGCACGCGAATGGCACGCGGGCCCTGAGAGGTCTAGACAACAAACAAGCCCCAGGTCGCTGACCTGGGGCTTTGTCGTGGAGCGGATGACGGGAATCGAACCCGCGCTATAAGCTTGGGAAGCTCATGTTCTACCATTAAACTACATCCGCATGGTGCATCGGTTGTGTGTGATGCATCGTCGCATACTCTACCCCATGCCAGGCCCCCGGCGGAGAAGCCGCGGGGCCTTCGTGTTGTTCGGGGTGGGGGACAGGCATGCGCGGGGCGGGAGTTGAGGCGTACCGTGGGCGGGCGGAGCGGCGCGTGGAGCGCTCAGTGGTTCATCCCCTAATGTGGCGATTCGTCGCAGTCGGCTCGTTGGGGAAAGGGACTCGATGGAGCACACCGTCGTCCGTTGTGCCGAAGGGCACGTATTCAGCACCGCCTCGTTCCCGATGCAGCAGCTCGGAGCCGGACGGATCGGGCCCGGGCGGCTCATCCGCTGCCCGCGCTGCGCACGGCTCCGGCACGCGGTGCCGGTGAAGCGGTAGCGGCTGACAGTGGGAGGCGCGCGGGCTGTCCTGATTGGGGCGGGGCCGCGCGCCTTGCGTATCCTCGGGACGTGCTTCTCTCAGACAAGGACATCCGGGCCGAGATCGACAGCGGACGGGTGCGCATCGACCCGTTCGACGAATCGATGGTGCAGCCCTCCAGCATCGACGTGCGTCTCGACCGGTTCTTCCGAGTGTTCGAGAACCACCGTTACCCGCACATCGACCCCGCCGAGGAGCAGAGCGATCTGACCCGGCTGGTCGAGCCCGAGGGCGACGAGGCCTTCATCCTCCACCCGGGCGAGTTCGTCCTCGCCTCGACGTACGAGGTCATCTCGCTGCCGGACGACATCGCCTCCAGACTGGAGGGGAAGTCCAGCCTGGGCAGGCTGGGGCTGGTCACGCATTCGACGGCCGGGTTCATCGACCCGGGCTTCTCGGGTCACGTGACCCTGGAGCTGTCGAACCTGGCCACGCTTCCGATCAAGCTCTGGCCGGGAATGAAGATCGGGCAGCTGTGCATGTTCCGGCTCAGCTCGCCCGCGGAGTTCCCGTACGGAAGCGAGCGGTACGGGTCGCGTTACCAGGGCCAGCGCGGCCCGACGGCCTCGCGGTCCTTCGTGAACTTCCACCGCACCGAAGTCAGGAAGTGAAGGCCGGTATGAGCGCAGTGCGAGAGTCCCTGACGTACGAGGGCTTCGGCAACGCCGTGCGCGAGCTCGCGCAGACCATCGCCGACGACGGCTACGAGCCGGACATCATCCTCTCCATCGCCCGCGGCGGCGTCTTCGTGGCCGGCGGCCTGGCGTACGCCCTGGACTGCAAGAACATCCACCTCGTGAACGTGGAGTTCTACACCGGCGTGGGAACGACCCTCGAAATGCCCGTCATGCTGGCGCCCGTGCCCGACGCGATCGACTTCTCCGACAAGAAGGTGCTGATCGCGGACGACGTGGCCGACACCGGCAAGACCCTGAAGCTGGTCCACGACTTCTGCGTCGGCAACGTCGCCGAGGTCCGGTCCGCCGTGATCTACGAGAAGTCCCACTCGCTGGTGAAGTGCGAGTACGTGTGGAAGCGCACGGACGACTGGATCGAGTTCCCGTGGAGCGTCGAGCCGCCCGTCGTGAAGCGCGAGGGCCAGGTGCTGGACGCCTGAGTCCCGTTCCCCGGACGCACGAAGGGCCCCCGCCGGAATCCGGCGGGGGCCCTTTCGTGTGGCTCGTGGGGGCGCGGCTAGAGCGTGCCCAGCTTGATGATCGACAGCAGGGCGACCAGCTGGATCGCCGAGGCGCCGAGGGCCTTCGGCCACGGCAGGTCGTGCGCCTTGCTGATCAGCGACGTGAAGAGCGCGCCGGCTGCCACCCAGGTGGCCCAGCCGAGGACCTGCACCAGGGCGTGCTCGCCGCCCAGGAACATCGCGAAGACCAGCCGCGGGGCGTCCGTGATGGACATGACCAGCATCGACAGGCCCACGGTGGGCTGCCAGGAGCCGTCGCCGCCCAGCTGGCGGGCCAGCGTGTGGGTGACGGCGCCGAGGATGAGGCCGCAGACCACGAAGGCCACGCCGGCCGACAGCACGATCGGGACGGCCTTCGAGAGGGTGGAGTTGATCGCGTCCTCGCGCGTGTCGTCCAGCCCGAAGACCGCGAGCAGCCCGTACAGGAACGTCACGGTCAGCGCCGGGCCCCAGACGGGGTAGTCCCGCATCCGGAGGAAGGTCGGCCCCGGACGGAGGACGATGCCGCTCAGGAGCTGCTTCCAGGGCAGCCGGGGGCCCGCGGGGGGCGCCGCCTGGCCGGCCTGGTAGGTCGCGCCGCCGCCGTAGGGCTCCTCGCCGATCGAGAACGCCCGGGTGTGACCGGGGTTGTCCGCGGAGTACGGGTCACCGTGCCCGGCGCCGTACTGCGGGCCGCCCTGGGGGGCGTAGCCGCCGCCCTGGGGGGCCTGGTGGTACGGGTCGAAGTACTCCGGCTCGCCCTGGCCGCCCATGGTCTCGCCGCCCTGCTGGGGCCAGTGCTGCGGCGGCCCCTGAGGGGGGTACTGCTGCTGCGGGGGGTAGGGCTGCTGCCCGTACGGCGGCACATGCTGCTGTCCGTACGGCTGCTGCCGCGGGGGTTGTTGGGGGGTGCGGTTGTCCCGGCCGCGTCCGATCCTGAATCCAGCCACGTGATCGAAAGTACCTGGTCGTCGCGGAGAGGGTGGGCGGGCGGCCGGAACCGGGAGCCTTTGCGGCTGAGCTGTGACATCCCCTAGGGGGACCCTGGGAGGGTCATGGGGGTCCGCCTCGGGTCTGTTTTATGGGGATCAGAGGCATTTACGGTGTCGTGGGGGAGTCTGCGGTCGGCCGTTACGTTCCCGACGGATGGTCCAGACAAATGGTGCGTAACTTCGCATCTGTCGCCACCGCAAGGGGCCTGGAAAGCGAAGAACCGCAGGTCACGCACCCAACGAAGTCACGAGGAACCGTCATGCGCGTCATCCGTCGCACCGTCCGTACCGCTGCCGTCGCCACCGGGGCGGTCGTCGCCCTGGCCCTCCCGGCCCACGCTGCCTTCGCCGCCTCGCCGGCCGCCGGCGAGCCGGTGGCCCCCGGCGTCGAGCAGCCCGCGAACCCGGACGGGCAGCCGGAGGTCCTCCCGGGCAAGGACGGGACCCAGGACGAGGCGAAGCCCGAGGTCCTGCCCGGCAAGGAGAAGGGCAGGGACAACGTCCGTCAGTTCGTCACCACGGTCCGCCTCGCCGACGGCTCCGTGGCGAAGGTCCACAAGATCGGCCCCGACCACTTCGAGGCCGTGATCTCCGCCGACGGCGTCACGGTCGACACCCTCGTCTCCACGGGCGGACGGCCGGCCTACGGCCAGAACAACGGTCTGCACGTGGTCCTCCAGTCCAACGGCACCGTGACCTCGTGGGTCGAGGGCGGCAAGAAGCAGCAGAAGCCGCAGCACAAGAAGCACGAGAAGCACGAGAAGCACCAGAAGCACCAGAAGCACCAGAAGAAGACCGTCCCGGCCGTCTCCGTCGCCGTGGTCAAGATGCCCGACGGCCGCATCGCCAAGCTGATCAAGGGCGCGAACGGCCCCCGTGCCGTGATCTCCATGCCGAACGGCAATCACCTCGGCACCCTCGACCCGAAGCACCCCAGCACCGTCAACGACGGCTGGACCTACAAGATCGTCAAGGACGGCAAGCGCGCCAAGTTCGTGGTGATCGACGGCCGCAACGGCGGCGACAGCTGGGTGTACGACTTCCACGGCAGGCTGGTCGAGCAGTACAAGGTCGACCGCAGGACCGGCCGCAAGGCCGCCGTCATCACCTCGGCCAAGGACGCCAAGAGCGCCACGGACGCCAAGGGCGCCACGGACGCCCGTCAGGTCAAGGAGGCCACGGCCCCCCAGGTCCTGCCCAAGGGCGGCGTGAAGGCCGGTGCCCAGGGCGTCGAGGCCAAGGGCTCCGACGCCCCGGTCCTGGTCGCCGCCGGCGGCGGCATGGCCGCCGCGGGTGCCGCGGGCCTGGGCTTCGCCCTTCTGTGACGCCCGCCACCAGGGCTGATCCCGGCCCCCGCACACGCGAACGGCCGGTCCTGCCACGGGGGGCAGACCGGCCGTTCGCCTTCGGCTGTGCGATGGAGCGGCTGTGCGGCTACGCGGCTACTTCGCGGGCTCGGGCTCCGGCTCGGAGACGCCCTCGCCGTCCGACTCCGGCTCGACCGGGGTCTTCACCGAGTCCAGCAGCAGCTGCGCCACGTCCACGACCTGGAGCGACTCCTTGGCCTGGCCGTCGTTCTTCTTGCCGTTGACCGAGTCGGTCAGCATGACGAGGCAGAACGGGCAGGCGGTGGAGACGATGTCCGGGTTGAGGGACAGCGCCTCGTCCACGCGCTCGGTGTTGATGCGCTTGCCGATCCGCTCCTCCATCCACATGCGCGCACCACCGGCGCCGCAGCAGAAGCCGCGCTCCTTGTGGCGGTGCATCTCCTGCTGGCGCAGGCCCGGGACGGCGGACATGATCTCGCGCGGCGGCGTGTAGACCTTGTTGTGACGGCCCAGGTAGCACGGGTCGTGGTAGGTGATCAGACCGTCGACCGGCGTGACGGGGACGAGCTTGCCCTCGTCGATGAGGTGCTGGAGCAGCTGCGTGTGGTGGATGACCTCGTAGTCGCCGCCGAGCTGCGGGTACTCGTTCGCGATGGTGTTGAAGCAGTGCGGGCAGGTGGAGACGATCTTCTTCGCCGACTTCGGCTTCTTCGTCGACTCGTCCTCGTCGTCCTCGCCGAACGCCATGTTCAGCATCGCGACGTTCTCCTGGCCCAGCTGCTGGAACAGCGGCTCGTTGCCCAGGCGGCGCGGCGAGTCACCGGTGCACTTCTCCTCGCCGCCCATGATCGCGAACTTGACGCCCGCGATGTGCAGCAGCTCCGCGAAGGCCTTGGTGGTCTTCTTGGCCCGGTCCTCCAGGGCGCCGGCGCAGCCGACCCAGTAGAGGTAGTCGACCTCCGACAGGTCCTCGACGTCCTTGCCGACGATCGGGACCTCGAAGTCGACCTCCTTCGTCCACTCGACGCGCTGCTTCTTGGCCAGACCCCAGGGGTTGCCCTTCTTCTCCAGGTTCTTCAGCATCGTGCCGGCCTCCGACGGGAAGGCGGACTCGATCATCACCTGGTAGCGGCGCATGTCGACGATGTGGTCGATGTGCTCGATGTCGACCGGGCACTGCTCCACGCACGCACCGCAGGTGGTGCAGGACCACAGCACGTCCGGGTCGATGACGCCGTTCTCCTCGGCGGTGCCGATCAGCGGGCGCTCGGCCTCGGCCAGGGCGGCGGCCGGGACGTCCTTCAGCTGCTCCTCGGTGGCCTTCTCCTCGCCCTCCATGGTCTTGCCGCCGCCGGCCAGCAGGTACGGGGCCTTGGCGTGCGCGTGGTCGCGCAGCGACATGATCAGGAGCTTCGGCGAGAGCGGCTTGCCGGTGTTCCACGCGGGGCACTGCGACTGGCAGCGGCCGCACTCGGTGCAGGTGGAGAAGTCGAGGATGCCCTTCCAGGAGAACTGCTCGACCTGGGAGACGCCGAAGACGTCGTCCTCGCCCGGGTCCTCGAAGTCGATCTCCTTGCCGCCCGAGGTCATCGGCTGGAGCGCGCCGAGCGCGGTCGCGCCGTCGGCGTTGCGCTTGAACCAGATGTTCGGGAAGCCCAGGAAGCGGTGCCAGGCCACACCCATGTTGGTGTTGAGCGAGACCACGATCATCCAGATCAGCGAGACGCTGATCTTCACCATGGCGACGGCGTAGATGAGGTTCTGGAGCGTGCTCAGCTCAAGCCCGTTGAAGGCCTCGACCAGCGGGTACGAGGCGAAGTACGCGGCCTCGTAGTGATCGACGCCGTGGATGGCGCCCTCAAGGCCGCGCAGGGTGAGGATCGCGAGGCCGATGGTGAGGATCACGTACTCGACGAAGTACGCCTGCCAGGCCTTCGAGCCCGCGAAGCGGGACTTGCGGCCGGCCCGGGAGGGCAGCGACAGCAGCCGGATCACCATGAGGACGACGATGCCGACGACCGTCATCAGGCCGATGAACTCGGTGTAGAGCTCGAACGGCAGGAAGTCGCCGACGATCGGCAGCAGCCAGTCCGCCTGGAAGAGCTGCCCGTACGCCTGGACCAGGGTGGGCGGCAGCGTCAGGAAGCCGATCGCGACGAACCAGTGCGCGAAGCCGACGATGCCCCAGCGGTTCATGCGCGTGTGGCCCAGGAACTCCCGGACCAGGGTGATCGTCCGTTCCTTCGGCCGGTCCGTGCGGCTGCCCGCCGGTACGGGCTGGCCGATCTTGACGAACCGGTAGATGGACGCCACGGCTCGGGCGAGCAGCGCGACGCCGACCACGGTCAGGACCAGCGACACGATGATCGCGGCGAGTTGCATTGGGGGCTCCTCGGGCGGGCACTTACTAAGCGGTAACTTATTCAGTCAAGCTGAGATTACCGCCCCCCACCGCCGCACTGTAGTCGTGCAGGCGGTGATCTGTGTCGCTCAGGCCGCCCTCACCTCGGCGCGGGGCGCGGCGGCCGCGGGGCGGCGGGCGCGGAGGGCGGCGCGGGGGGTCTGCGCGAGGATCGCGAGGTCCATGCCGAGCCAGTGGTGTTCGACGTAGTGCAGGTCGAGCAGGCCCATCTCCTCCCAAGGGAGGTCGGAGCGGGCGCTGACCTGCCAGAGGCCGGTCATGCCGGGGCGTACGAGGGTCCGCTCGCGCGGGTTCCCGTCCCCGGGCGGCAGGGGACGCGGACCGACCAGGGACATCTCGCCGCGCAGCACGTCGAACAGCTGGGGCAGCCCGTCGAGGGCGTACCGGGTGACCCAGGGCGCCCCGCGGAAGAGGTGGCGGTGGTACGTGGTGCCGCCCCGGCCGGCGACCTCTTCCCGTACGAGGGGGGAGCGGCGCGTGGTGAGGACGAGCGCGGCGGCCACGGCGAGCAGGGGGAGCGCCGCCAGGACCAGCGCGACGCCTGCGCCGAACAGGTCGGTGCCGCGCTTGGCCGTGCCGGGCCGGGGGCGCGGGAGTGACGCCGGGAGCGGTGGCAGCGGGAGCGCGGGCATAGGGGCACCCTGCCGCGTCCGCTCCGCGGGGCCGGGGCGCCGCGCGTGCGGGGTCCCCCGCACGGCCGCCGAATCCTCCCCCGCTGCCGGGCCGCTGCGCTGCCGGGCTGCTGCGCTGCCGGGCTGCTGCCCTGCCGGTTCCGGTCCGCACCCGTCCCCGCGGCTGCGGCCCGAGCCCGAGCCCGAGCCCCCGCCCGGATCCCGGGTCCGCGTGCGAGCCGCGGGGAGCGCAGGCGGAAAGATGCCCCGGCCCCACCCTTCTCCCGTTCACCGGGGCTGTGCCCCGGACCCCCGCGGGGCTGTGCCCCGGACCCCCGCGGGGCTGTGCCCCGGACCCCCGCGGGGCTGTGCCCCGGGCCCCCGCCCAGGCGCTGCGCGCCGGGCCGCGGGACCTCCCGCCCGGCCCCCGTGGGGCTCCGCCCCCGGACCCGGCCCGGGTGCTGCGGGCCAGGCCGCGGGGCTGCCGCGGGCCTGCTCGGGGGTTGCGCGCCGGGTCGTGGGGGTGCCCCCGGCCTGTGCGGGGGGTGCGCAGCCGGCCTTCGTCGGGCGTGCCCCGTGTCCCCGGAGCACGGGCTTCGGCCCGGGACCCCGTCGGTGGGGTGAGCGTAAGGGCCGCGTAAGAGTTGAGCCGCATGGGCTCAGGTCTGTTGACGCCAGCGCAGCGGTACGGCATCCTTGAGTCTGTTCCACTCAAGTCATGGAGGAATCAAAAATGGCACGTGCGGTCGGCATCGACCTGGGCACCACTAACTCCGTCGTCAGCGTTCTCGAAGGCGGAGAGCCCACCGTCATCACCAACGCCGAGGGTGCCAGGACCACGCCGTCCGTCGTCGCCTTCGCCAAGAACGGCGAGGTCCTCGTAGGCGAGGTGGCCAAGCGCCAGGCGGTCACGAACGTGGACCGCACCATCCGCTCGGTGAAGCGCCACATGGGCACCGACTGGAAGATCAACCTGGACGGCAAGGACTTCAACCCGCAGCAGATGAGCGCCTTCATCCTGCAGAAGCTGAAGCGCGACGCCGAGGCCTACCTGGGTGAGAAGGTCACCGACGCGGTCATCACCGTGCCGGCGTACTTCAACGACTCCGAGCGCCAGGCCACCAAGGAGGCCGGCGAGATCGCGGGCCTGAACGTCCTCCGCATCGTCAACGAGCCCACCGCGGCCGCCCTGGCGTACGGCCTCGACAAGGACGACCAGACCATTCTCGTCTTCGACCTCGGTGGCGGCACCTTCGACGTGTCCCTCCTGGAGATCGGCGACGGCGTCGTCGAGGTGAAGGCCACCAACGGTGACAACCACCTCGGTGGTGACGACTGGGACCAGCGCGTCGTCGACTACCTGGTGAAGCAGTTCGCCAACGGCCACGGCGTGGACCTGTCCAAGGACAAGATGGCCCTGCAGCGTCTGCGCGAGGCCGCCGAGAAGGCGAAGATCGAGCTGTCGTCCTCCACCGAGACGACCATCAACCTGCCGTACATCACGGCCTCCGCCGAGGGCCCCCTGCACCTCGACGAGAAGCTGACCCGCGCCCAGTTCCAGCAGCTGACCGCGGACCTCCTGGAGCGCTGCAAGACGCCGTTCCACAACGTCATCAAGGACGCGGGCATCAACCTGTCCGAGATCGACCACGTCGTCCTCGTCGGCGGCTCCACCCGCATGCCGGCCGTCGCCGAGCTCGTCAAGGAGCTGACCGGCGGCAAGGAGGCCAACAAGGGCGTGAACCCGGACGAGGTCGTCGCCATCGGCGCCACCCTCCAGGCCGGCGTCCTCAAGGGTGAGGTCAAGGACGTCCTGCTCCTCGACGTGACCCCGCTGTCCCTCGGCATCGAGACCAAGGGCGGCATCATGACCAAGCTCATCGAGCGCAACACCACGATCCCGACCAAGCGGTCCGAGATCTTCACGACGGCCGAGGACAACCAGCCGTCGGTGCAGATCCAGGTCTACCAGGGCGAGCGCGAGATCGCGGCGTACAACAAGAAGCTCGGCATGTTCGAGCTGACCGGCCTGCCGCCGGCCCCCCGTGGCGTCCCGCAGATCGAGGTCTCCTTCGACATCGACGCGAACGGCATCATGCACGTGACCGCGAAGGACCTGGGCACGGGCAAGGAGCAGAAGATGACCGTCACCGGCGGCTCCTCGCTCGCCAAGGACGAGGTCGACCGCATGCGCCAGGAGGCCGAGCAGTACGCGGAGGAGGACCACCGCCGCCGCGAGGCCGCCGAGACCCGCAACCAGGGCGAGCAGCTCGTCTACCAGACCGAGAAGTTCCTCAAGGACAACGAGGACAAGGTCCCGGGCGACGTCAAGACCGAGGTCGAGGGCGCCCTCGCCGAGCTGAAGGAGAAGCTCAAGGGCGAGGACACGGCCGAGATCCGCACCGCGACCGAGAAGGTCGCCGCGGTCAGCCAGAAGCTCGGCCAGGCGATCTACGCCGACGCCCAGGCCGCGCAGGGTGCCGCCGGTGCCGCTGCCGGTGACGCCGGTGCCCAGGCCGCCGACGACGACGTCGTCGACGCCGAGATCATCGACGAGGACAAGCCGAAGGGCGGCCAGGTCTGATGTCGGAGGAGACCCCGGGCTTCGATGAGAAGCCCGAAGTCCCCGCCGACGGCACGCCCGACGAGCCGAAGGCCGCCGACTCCGCCAAGGAGGCGGCGGCCCCGGCCGGGGACGCAACGGACGTGGCCCTGGTGGCCCAGCTGGACCAGACCCGTACGGCGCTCGGCGAGCGCACCGCGGACCTCCAGCGGCTCCAGGCCGAGTACCAGAACTACCGCCGCCGCGTGGAGCGGGACCGGATCACGGTCAAGGAGATCGCCGTCGCGAGCCTCCTGAACGAGCTCCTCCCCACGCTCGACGACATCGGGCGCGCCCGGGAACACGGCGAACTGGTGGGCGGTTTCAAGTCGGTGGCCGAATCCCTGGAGACGGTCGTCGCCAAGATGGGCCTCCAGCAGTTCGGCAAGGAGGGCGAGCCCTTCGACCCGACGATCCACGAGGCCCTGATGCACTCGTACGCGCCGGACGTCACCGAGACGACCTGCGTGGCGATCCTGCAGCCCGGGTACCGGATCGGCGAGCGTACGATCCGCCCCGCGCGCGTCGCGGTGGCCGAGCCCCAGCCCGGGGCGCAGGCCAAGGCGGAGGAGTCGGAAGACTCCGAGCAGGACAGTGAGTAAGAAGTAGGCAGCACCCGCACGCGGGAGGAGGGACGTCGATGAGCACGAAGGACTTCGTGGAGAAGGACTACTACAAGGTTCTCGGCGTCCCCAAGGACGCCACCGAGGCCGAGATCAAGAAGGCGTACCGGAAGCTCGCGCGCGAGTTCCACCCGGATGCCAACAAGGGCAACGCGGAGGCCGAGGAGCGCTTCAAGGAGATCTCCGAGGCGAACGACGTCCTCGCCGACCCCAAGAAGCGCAAGGAGTACGACGAGGCCCGCGCGCTCTTCGGCAACGGCGGCTTCCGTCCCGGTCCCGGGGCCGGCGGCTCCTTCAACTTCGACCTGGGCGACCTCTTCGGGGGTGCCCAGGCCGGAGGCGGGGCCGGCGGTTTCGGCGGCGGACTCGGGGACGTCTTCGGCGGCCTGTTCGGCGGCCGGGGTGCGGGCGCGGGCACGCGTACGCAGCCCCGGCGCGGCCAGGACATCGAGTCCGAGGTCACCCTCAGCTTCACGGAGGCGGTGGACGGCGCGACCGTCCCGCTCCGGATGTCGTCCCAGGCGCCCTGCAAGGCCTGTTCCGGCACCGGCGACAAGAACGGCACGCCCCGGGTGTGCCCGACCTGCGTCGGCACCGGACAGGTCTCGCGCGGCGGCGGTGGCGGCTTCTCCCTCACCGACCCCTGCGTCGACTGCAAGGGGCGCGGCCTGATCGCCGAGACCCCCTGTGAGGTCTGCAAGGGCAGCGGCCGGGCGCGTTCCTCGCGCACCATGCAGGTCCGCATCCCGGCGGGCGTCTTGGACGGCCAGCGGATCCGGCTGCGCGGCAAGGGCGCGCCGGGCGAGCGCGGCGGTCCCGCCGGCGACCTGTACGTGGTGGTCCACGTGGACTCCCACCCGGTCTTCGGCCGCAAGGGCGACAACCTCACCGTCACCGTGCCGGTCTCCTACGTGGAGGCCGCGCTCGGCGGCGAGGTGAAGGTGCCGACCCTCGGCGGGCCGCCGGTCACGCTGAAGCTCCCGGCGGGCACGCCGAACGGCCGTACGATGCGGGCGCGCGGCAAGGGCGCGGTCCGAAAGGACGGCACCCGCGGGGACCTGCTGGTCACCGTCGAGGTCGCCGTACCGACGCGGCTGTCGGACAAGGCGCGCGAGGCACTGGAGTCGTACCGCGACGCCACGGCGGACGAGGACCCCAGGGAAGAACTGTTCCAGGCCGCGAAGGGAGCGTGACGCCATGAACGGCGACGGCCGACGACGCAACCCGTACGAACTCACCGACGAATCGCCGGTGTACGTGATCTCGGTGGCCGCCCAGCTCTCCGGCCTGCACCCGCAGACCCTGCGGCAGTACGACCGCCTGGGCCTGGTCTCCCCGGACCGCACGGCCGGCCGGGGCCGCCGCTACTCGGCCCGTGACATCGAGCTGCTCCGCACGGTGCAGCAGCTGTCGCAGGACGAGGGCATCAACCTCGCGGGCATCAAGCGCATCATCGAACTGGAGAACCAGGTGGCCGCGCTCCAGCAGCGCGTCGCCGAGCTCTCCTCGGCGCTGGACGGCGCCGCCGCGGCCATGCAGCAGCGCGAGGCGCAGGTGCACGCGTCGTACCGGCGCGACCTGGTCCCGTACCAGGACGTGCAGCACACGAGCGCGCTGGTGGTCTGGCGCCCCAAGCGCCCCTCCGAGTAGGCGATTTCAGGCCAAGATCGGCCCCTGCCCCTGCGGGCGGGGGCCGTTCAGCTCTCCGGCGCGTCGAGGATGCCCGACTGGGCGATGAGGTAACCGAGTTGCGCCCGGCTCCCGCTGCCGAGATGGCTGGCCAGCTTGGCAATGTGCGCCCGGCATGTGCGCACGTTCATCCCCAGCCGGCGGGCGATCGCCTCGTCCACGTGCCCCTCGACGAGGAGTTGGGCGATGGAGCGCTGGACGCCCGTGATGCCGTCCGGCATCGGGGTGTAGGTGACCTCCTCGCGCAGCGGCACGGCGCGCCGCCACAGCTGTTCGAAGACCTTGATGAGGTACTCGACGAGGCCCGGGTGGCGCAGCTCCAGGGCGACCCGGCGGTCGTCGCTCGCGGGGATGAAGGCCACCGTCCGGTCGAAGATGATCAGCCGCTCGATGAGCTCCTCCAGCGTGCGGATCTCCACCTTCCCCGAGGAGATGCGGTCCACGTAGGCGAGGGTTCCCTGGCTGTGGCGGACGGTGTGCTGGTAGAGCGTGCGGATGCTGACCCCGCGGTTGATCAGCGGCGCGTCCCGCTCCAGCGCCTGGGTCAGCGCGAGCGACGGACGGGGGCCGCCGGGCTGTACCGTCAGGACCTCCGTGTGGCACTCCGCGGTGGCGATGTTGAGCGCCGCGTTGATGCGGTCGAATCCCTCCAGGACGGTGATGGCGTGGGTGTTGGAGGGCGTCTGCGCGCTGATGGCGAGGAACGGCTCGAAAGTGTCGGTGAGTTCTACGGACAGCCGACGCCGGTCCTGGATCTCGCGTTCGATCGGGTGGAGGCGCTGCGCGAGTGCGACGGACGGGGGAACCGGCCGCAGGGAGTTCGCGTCATCCGGATCCGGATGGAGCAGCGCGAATTCCAGCAGGCAAGGAGCGCTTTCAACTTCTGCGCGGGCGATGCGTCCGGTGCTGAGCGCGGTGGCGTACAACCGCACGCCGTCGTCGCACAGGGCCGTGACCGAGTGGGGATGTGTCGGCTTTGTGGTGATGCTGGGCAAATCTCCACCCCCCAGGGTCCTGAACATGCAAGAACATGATGCATCGTCCTTGTGGCACGGACGTGCCTGAATGAGCCATCGTCTGACACGCGGGGGAGAGGATTCCATCAAGTGAGGACGAAGCCGACCATGTATAAGAGAATGCTTCGCTCGGCGCTTGCCGTTGTTTTCTCCACGGTTGTGGCCTACGGGGCTCTGGGCGGCGGTGTCGGGTCCGGGGGGACGGGTGCCGTGGTGGCCGGCGCTGCCGACGACACCGGCTGGACCACCGCGCCGACGGGTACCAAGGCGGACACCGGGTGGAACTCGCTCCCCGAGGCGGTGGCGTGATGACTCCTGACGACCGTTCCTTCCGCCGGGAAATGGCCTCCGCGTACCGCTCCGGCTGGCAGTTCATCGATCTCGTCACGGCGATCCCCCACGCCGGCGACTCACTGATGGTCACGTTGTTCGGCCAGCCCATCGTCGTGGTGCGCGAGGAGGACGAGGACGTGCGGGCGTACCGCTGCCTGCGCCGGCCGCGGGGCGCGCCCCAGCCCGTGCGGTGCGAAGTCCGCTACGGCATGGTCTTCGTCAATCTCGATCAGCGTGACCACCAGCTCTTCGAGCCCGATTTCACCTCCGCCACCCCCCGCAGTGCCTGAAGCGATTCCCCCGTCGTTGCAGATCGCTTTAGGCGCTTCCCCCACACAACGGCGCCATCGTGGACCTGAACACGATGGCGCCGTTGTGCTGTCCGCGTCCATACCGCGGACCGGCCAAAGAACGGGGCATGTGGCGCGTACCGGTCCTTCCGGTACCGAAACCCGCCGGGCCGCTGTGCGGGCCCGGCGGCCGGCCGTCCAGGCCCGGCGTGCGGCCCCTCAGGGCCGTCGCACGCCCCCACGGGGCCGTCGTGCGGTCCCTCAGGCCCGGCCCATCGCGCGGTCCAGGGCGATCTCCATGACCACCCGGTCCGGGTTGGGCGACGGCATGCGCCCGTACCGCTCCGCGTAGCGGGTCACCGCGTCCGCCACCGCCTCCTCGTCCGTACGGATCACCGCGCGCCCCTCCAGGGTCGCCCAGCGGCGTCCTTCCAGCTGGCAGACCGCGACCCGGGCGCCGCCCGGCTGCGCCGCCAGCACGTTGCGGACCTTCTTGCTGTTCTTGTTGCTGATCACCCGCGCCAGGCCGGCCTCCGGGTCGTACGTCACGCCCACCGGGACCACGTGCGGCGTGCCGTCCGGCCGCGACGTCGTCAGGGTGCAGATGTGGCGCTCCCGCCAGAAGGCGAGGTACTCGGGCGTCGGGTTCAGTGGATCCAGGGACATGACCGCAGCGTAGGGCTTGAGCCCTGGCTTGAGTCGGCTAGACTCAACTTCATTGGTTGAGCGGAACAGACTCAACTTTGTATCCGTTGATGAAGTCAGACCGATCCGCGGGTCCCCGGAAGGCCGGGACCCCGGGTCGTACCTGCCGATCGTCCCGGAGAGGAGAAGCCGCACGTGGACGCCGAGCTGACCAACAAGAGCCGGGAAGCCCTCAACGCCGCCACCAGCAGGGCGGTGAAGGACGGCCACCCCGACCTCACCCCCGCGCACCTGCTCCTGGCCCTGCTCTCGGGGACCGACAACGAGAACATCACCGACCTGCTCGCCGCCGTGGAGGCCGACCAGGCCGCCGTGCGCACCGGCGCCGAGAAGGTGCTGGCCGGCCTGCCCAGCGTCACCGGCTCCACCGTCGCGCCCCCGCAGGCCAGCCGCGACCTGCTCGCCGTACTCGCCGAGGCCGACAAGCAGGCCAAGGACCTCGGCGACGACTACCTGTCCACCGAGCACCTGCTGATCGCCGTGGCCGCCAAGGGCGGCGCGGCAGGCGAGGTGCTCACCCGGGAGGGCGCGACGGCGAAGAAGCTGCTGGCGGCCTTCGAATCCGTACGAGGAGGACGTCGGGTGACCACCCCCGACCCCGAGGGCCAGTACAAGGCCCTGGAGAAGTTCGGCACCGACTTCACCGCCGCCGCCCGCGAGGGCAAGCTCGACCCGGTCATCGGCCGGGACCACGAGATCCGGCGCGTGGTGCAGGTCCTGTCCCGGCGCACCAAGAACAACCCGGTGCTCATCGGCGAGCCCGGCGTCGGCAAGACCGCCGTCGTCGAGGGCCTCGCCCAGCGCATCGTGAAGGGCGACGTGCCCGAGTCGCTGAAGAACAAGCGCCTGGTCTCCCTCGACCTCGGCGCCATGGTCGCGGGCGCCAAGTACCGCGGCGAGTTCGAGGAGCGCCTGAAGACCGTCCTGGCCGAGATCAAGGACAGCGACGGACAGATCATCACCTTCATCGACGAGCTGCACACCGTCGTCGGCGCGGGCGCGGGCGGCGACTCCGCCATGGACGCCGGCAACATGCTCAAGCCCATGCTGGCCCGCGGCGAGCTCCGCATGGTCGGCGCCACCACCCTCGACGAGTACCGCGAGCGGATCGAGAAGGACCCCGCCCTGGAGCGGCGCTTCCAGCAGGTGCTGGTCGCCGAGCCCAGCGTCGAGGACACCATCGCCATCCTGCGCGGCCTCAAGGGCCGGTACGAGGCCCACCACAAGGTCGTCATCAACGACAGCGCCCTCGTCGCCGCCGCCACCCTGTCCGACCGCTACATCACCTCCCGCTTCCTCCCCGACAAGGCCATCGACCTGGTCGACGAGGCCGCGTCCCGCCTCCGCATGGAGATCGACTCCTCCCCGCTGGAGATCGACGAGCTCCAGCGGGCCGTGGACCGCCTCCGCATGGAGGAGCTGGCGCTGAAGAACGAGTCCGACCCCGCCTCCCGCGAGCGGCTCGACCGGCTGCGCAAGGACCTCGCCGACAAGGAGGAGGAGCTGCGCGGCCTGACCGCCCGCTGGGAGAAGGAGAAGCAGTCCCTCAACCGCGTCGGCGAGCTCAAGGAGCGCCTCGACGACCTGCGCGGACAGGCGGAGCGCGCCCAGCGCGACGGCGACTTCGACGCCGCCTCCAAGCTGCTGTACGGCGAGATCCCCGCCCTGGAGCGGGAGCTGGCCGAGGCCACCGAGGCCGAGCAGGAGGCCGCCAGGGACACGATGGTCAAGGAGGAGGTCGGCCCGGACGACATCGCGGACGTGGTCGGCTCCTGGACCGGCATCCCGGCCGGCCGGCTGCTGGAGGGCGAGACCCAGAAGCTGCTCCGCATGGAGGACGAGCTGGGCCGCCGGCTCATCGGCCAGGGCGAGGCCGTACGCGCCGTCTCGGACGCCGTACGCCGCACCCGCGCCGGCATCGCCGACCCGGACCGGCCCACCGGCTCCTTCCTCTTCCTCGGCCCCACCGGCGTCGGCAAGACCGAGCTGGCCAAGGCCCTCGCCGACTTCCTCTTCGACGACGAGCGGGCCATGGTCCGCATCGACATGTCGGAGTACGGCGAGAAGCACAGCGTCGCCCGGCTGGTCGGCGCGCCGCCCGGCTACGTCGGCTACGAGGAGGGCGGCCAGCTCACCGAGGCCGTCCGCAGGCGCCCGTACAGCGTGGTCCTGCTGGACGAGGTCGAGAAGGCCCACCCCGAGGTCTTCGACGTGCTGCTCCAGGTGCTGGACGACGGGCGGCTCACCGACGGGCAGGGGCGGACGGTGGACTTCCGCAACGCCATCCTGATCCTGACGTCCAACCTGGGCAGCCAGTACCTGATGGACCCCGGCACCTCGGACGAGGTGAAGCGGCAGCAGGTCCTGGACGTGGTGCGGTCCTCCTTCAAGCCGGAGTTCCTGAACCGGCTCGACGACATCGTGGTCTTCTCCGCCCTCTCGAAGGACGAGCTGGCCCACATCGCCGAGCTCCAGATCGCCCGTCTCGCGAAGCGGCTGGCGGAGCGGCGCCTGACCCTCGACGTCACGCCGGAGGCCCTGGCCTGGCTGGCCGACGAGGGTAACGACCCGGCCTACGGCGCCCGCCCCCTGCGCCGCCTCATCCAGACGGCCGTCGGCGACCGCCTGGCCAAGGAGATCCTGGCCGGCGAGATCAAGGACGGCGACACGGTCCGCGTGGACGTGGCGGGCGACGGCCTGATCGTGGGCCGCGCCACCTGATCGTCCCTGCTCAGCGGCCATGGGCGGCGGGACCCTCCGGGGTCCCGCCGCCCCTTCGCGCACCTCTCGGGGGCGGACGGGTTCCGCCCGCAGCGGATCGCGGCGGCTGGGCTTGCCATGGGGTGGGCGTGATGGGGGAGGATGGCGGTATCCGCACGAAGGGAAATCACGGTGAGCATCGATCCGGCCTCGATTCCGAACTTCGGGGGCCAGCCCGACCCGCAGGCCACTGGACCGGCGGGTCCCGTCGTGCCCGACCAGGACCTGGTCAAGCAGCTGCTGGAGCAGATGGAACTCAAGTACGTCGTCGACGACGAGGGTGACCTCGCGGCGCCGTGGGAGGAGTTCCGCACGTACTTCATGTTCCGCGGCGAGGACGAGCAGCAGGTGTTCTCGGTCCGGACGTTCTACGACCGTCCGCACGCGATCGAGGAGCGTCCGCAGCTCCTCGAGTCGATCGACGACTGGAACCGCCGCACCCTGTGGCCGAAGGTCTACACCCACACCCACGACGACGGCTCCGTCCGCCTCATCGGCGAGGCGCAGATGCTGATCGGCACCGGCGTCAGCCTGGAGCACTTCGTCTCCTCGACCGTCAGCTGGGTCCGCGCCTCCATCGAGTTCGACAAGTGGCTCGTGGAGCAGCTCGGCCTGGAGAAGGAGATCGACTCCGCGGGCGACGAGCCCGAGGGCGACGACGAGGCCTGAGCGGCCGCGCCCGGAGCAGGACCCCGGCGCTGAGCGCCAGGCAGGTCCCGTGGGCGTACGACAGCCCGGCGAGGGCCCCGGTCACGACGACCGCGGCCCCCGGCCGGGCTTTCGTCATTCCGCCGGCGGGGGTCCGCGCGGGCGGGCTACAGCTTGCGCAGGCGGGTGGCGGCTTCTTCCAGGACCTCGTCCTTCTTGCAGAAGGCGAAGCGGACGAGGGAGCGGCCCGCGGTCTCGTGGTCGTAGAAGACCGAGTTCGGGATGGCGACGACGCCGCAGCGGGCCGGCAGCTCGCGGCAGAAGGCCAGGGCGTCCCGCTCGCCGAGCGGGGTGATGTCGGTGGTGATGAAGTACGTGCCCGCGGGCCGGAAGACCTCGAAGCCGGCCGCCTCCAGGCCGCCGGCCAGGATGTCGCGCTTGCGGGCCATGTCGGCGCGGAAGCCCTCGTAGTACGCGTCCGGCAGGGCCAGGGCCTCGGCGATGGCGTACTGGAACGGTCCGGACGAGACGAAGGTCAGGAACTGCTTCGCGGTGCGGACGGCCGCCGTCAGCGCGGGGGAGGCGGTGATCCAGCCGACCTTCCAGCCGGTGAACGAGAACGTCTTGCCGGAGGAGGAGATGGTGACCGTGCGGTCGCGCATGCCGGGGAGCGACGCGATCGGGACGTGCGCGCCCTCGAAGACCAGGTGCTCGTACACCTCGTCCGTGACGACCAGCAGGTCCCGCTCCAAGGCCAGCTCCGCGACCGCGCGCAGCTCGGCCTCGGTGAGGACGGTGCCCGTGGGGTTGTGGGGGGTGTTGAGGAGGAGCAGGCGGGTGCGCGGGGTGACGGCGGCGCGCAGCTCGTCGAGGTCCAGCCGGAAGGCGCCCTCGTGGGGGCGGAGGGTGACCGGGACGCGGGTGGCGCCGGCCATGGCGATGCAGGCCGCGTACGAGTCGTAGTACGGCTCCAGCGCGACGACCTCGTCGCCGGGCTCCAGCAGGGCCAGCAGGGAGGCTGCGATGGCCTCGGTCGCGCCGGCGGTGACCAGCACCTCCGTGTCCGGGTCGTATGCGAGCCCGTAGAAGCGGCGCTGGTGGTCGGCGACGGCCCGGCGGAGTTCGGGGATGCCGGGGCCGGGCGGGTACTGGTTGCCGCGGCCCTCGCGGACGGCGCGCACCGCGGCCTCGGCGATCTCCTCCGGGCCATCGGTGTCGGGGAAGCCCTGGCCGAGGTTGACGGAGCCGGTGCTGACGGCGAGCGCGGACATCTCCGCGAAGATCGTGGTGCCGAAGGAGGCCAGGCGCCGGTTGAGGAACGGGCGGCGGCCGGCGGCGGATCCGGGCCCGGGCGGGGTGCCGTGAGGTGCGGTCATGGGCGCCATCCTGCGCGGAACCTCTGGACTTGCTCAAGTGCGCTTTGGGCCGAGGCGCGCGGGGGGACACCCCGGGTACGCGGGACGCGGGGATCCCGCACTCGGGGGACCGAGCGAGTGCAGAAGGGGGCGAGGATCATGTTCCTGGCCTTTGGTGTGCTGTTGGTACTGCTGGTGGCGGGGCTCGTCTGGGTGATGGCCCGCAGCGGGGCGCAGGGCCGGCCGCGCCGACGCCGTTCGGGGAGCTGGTGGGCCGACTCCGGCTCCCACGGCGCCGGGACGTCGTGCGGCACGGGGTCGTCCTGCGGTTCCTCCTCTTCCTGTGGCGGCTCGTCCTCGTCCTGCGGGGGCGGGGGAGGAGGGTGCGGGGGCGGCGGGTCCTGAGGGGCCGCGCGCGACCCGGCAGGGTCCAGGGGCCCGGCGGTGCAACTTCCGCCGGGCTCTGTCGCGTTGAACAGGTGAACTGGGTAGCCCCCGAGGGGATGTAAACCACGTCAAGTTGGGTAAAAACGCTGTGTCCGCCGTGCCTTTCATGATTCCCTCGGTTGAGTAGACCAGTCCTCGGACTTCCTCGGGCCTCCTCGGATCTCCCAGGGCTTTCCTGTGGACGAGCCGGTGACACCCCCATCCGCCGCACGGCCGGCCGGGGCGCGTCCGGCCGACCTCCCTCGCGCGTTTGCGGAGCCGATTCATGCTCACGACCCTCAAGACCACGTACACCGACACGCGTGCCGCCGACCTCGCCTGGGCCCTGGGCCGTGAACCACTGCCCGCCCTCGCCGTAATGAACCTCGAACTCGCGGGCGCCAAAGTGGAGTTGCGCCTGCTGGGGGCCTCTCATCAGGTGCTGCTCGAAGAAGGCGAGGTCGTCTGTTCCGAGACGGTCGCCTGCATGCCCGGCAGCAGTACGCCGCTGCCGCTCGGGGTCGCCAAGCGCATCGGCGCCTGGGAGTACGAGTTCGCCGCGCGTGTCGAGACGCTGTCGCAGGGCTCGTTCGCGGGGCGCGCGCAGGAGTTGCTCGCGCTGGTCGCGGATCACCCGAACGGGCTGGCCGGCACCTTTCCCGGCAGCCCGCACGCCTTCACGGCCATGCTGGCGCAGCGGTACGAGGGCCAGGTGCGGTGGCGCACGTGGCACGCGTACCCGCAGGAGGGCCAGCTCGTGGCCACGCGGACACGCGTGGGGGTGCGGATGACGGCCACGCTGATCTGAGGTGCGGTGCGGGTGGGTGATGGCGTGGTGACGGTCGTGCCGGTGGTGGTGGCGTGCGGCGGCGTGCCGGTGGTGGTGCGGGGGGCCGGGTTCGGCGCGGGGTGGGGTGCGCCGCCGCACAAACGATCCGCCAACTGGCTGACACAGTGCGCCAGTTGCACCCATGTGGGTGACGGGGTGTGGGCATGGAGTGACGTACGGTTCGGTTCATGATCGACCGTTCCCCTGCCTGTGGTGGGGAGGCCCCGTGCGCTCCTGCCGCCCGCGGCGGGCTCCCGGCGCCCGCGGCGGATGCCGTGCCGGTGGCGGATCCGCTGCCGGTGGCGGGTCCCGTGCCCGTGGCGGGAGCTGAGCCGGTGGCCGTGGGCGCGGACGGGGCTGAGGTTCCGGAGGAGTCGGCGGGTGTGGCTGCTCGGGTGGGGGCCGGTGAGGTGGAGGCCGGTGAGGTGAAGATCGGTCCGGAAGGGGCCGTTCGGGTGAAGGCAGCTCCGGAAGGGGCCGGTGAGGTGGAGGCCGGTCCGGCGGCGGCGCTGCCCGTGCGGCCCAGGACCGGACGGCTGCTGGTGCTGGCGACCGTGTTCATCTGTGCGGCCTGCGGACTTGTGTACGAGCTCGAACTGCTCGCGCTCGCCTCGTACCTCATCGGCGACTCCGTCACCCAGGCCTCCGTCGTGCTGTCCGTGATGGTCTTCGCGATGGGCGTCGGCTCCCTCCTCGCGAAGCGGCTGCGGGCCCGGCCCGCCGTCGGCTTCGGGGCGGTGGAGGCGGTGCTCGCGCTCGTCGGCGGCCTGTCCGCGACAGCGCTGTACGCGTGCTTCGCCTGGCTCGGCGAGTCCAGGCCCGCGCTGGTGGCCTTCTCCCTCGGGATCGGGGTGCTCATCGGCGCGGAGATCCCGCTGCTCATGACCCTGATCCAACGGGTCAGACGGCAGGACGCGGGCGGTGCCGTCGCCGACCTCTTCGCCGCCGACTACGTCGGTGCCCTGGTCGGCGGCCTGGCCTTCCCCTTCCTGCTGCTGCCCGTGCTCGGGCAGCTCACCGGCGCGATGCTGACCGGGACCGTCAACGCCGCCGTCGGTGGAGCGCTCGTGCTGTGGCTGTTCCGGGGGGACCTCAGCAGGCGGGCGCGCTGGCTGTTGCTCGCGGCGAACCTCTGCGTCCTCGCCGTCCTCGCCTCTGCCACCGTGCTGGCCGACGACTTCGAGCGGGTGGCGCGGCGGGCGGTGTACGGGGCCGAGGTGCGGGTCGCCGTACAGACCGACGTACAGGAACTGGTGGTCACCGGCCCCTCGCGCGGGTCACCGCGGTCGCTCGACCTGTACCTCGACGGGCGGCTGCGGGTCAGCGGGTACGACGAGCACCGCTACCACGAGGCGCTCGTGCACCCCGCGATGAACGGACCGCACGAGCGGGTGCTGGTGCTGGGCGGCGGGGACGGGCTGGCCGCGCGCGAGGTGCTGCGGTACCCGGACGTGCGGCGCGTGACGGTCGTCGAGCTGGACGCGGGGGTGGTGCGGCTGGCGCGGACGGACCCGATGCTCTCGCAGCTGAACGGGCACGTCTTCGACGACCCGCGGGTGCGGGTGGTGACGGCGGACGCCTTCCAGTGGCTGCGGGAGGGGGAGGAGGGGGACCGAGAGGGTGCCTGGGAGCAGGGGGGTGCGGGTGCGGGTGCGGGTGCGGTGGCCGGTTCCGGTGCGGGTGCGGGTGCCGGTTCCGGTGCCGGAAAGGTCCGGGCCGCTTTCGACGTGGTCGTGTCCGATCTGCCGGATCCCGGGATCACGCCGAGCACGAAGCTGTACTCGCAGGAGTTCTACGGGCTGGTCGCGCGGGCGCTGAGGCCCGGGGGCCGTGCGGTCGTGCACGCCGGGTCGCTGTCGGCGCGGCCGCACACGTACTGGACGGTCGAGGCGACGCTGCGGGCCGCGGGGCTCGCCACCCGGCCGTACACGGCCGGGGGCCGGCTGTCGGGGTTCGAGGCGGGACCCGACCGGTCGACCGGGCGCGGCGGGGCGCCGGTGGACTGGGGCTTCGTACTGGCCGGGCCCGGGCGTCCGCCCGCGCTGGGGGTGCGGCGGGACGCGGGTGCGCTGCGCTCGCTCTCCGACGCCGCGCTGGACGCGGCCTCGCGGGACGCGGAGCGGGCCAGGATGCCGGGGCTGCCGGCTTCCACGCTGCCGCATCCCCGGTACACGTAGCGGCTCGGCCGGGGTGGGTGCGGGGCGGTCGGGGCCGCGACCGGTGGGTCGCCCGTGCGCGGGAGGGTGCGCGGGGCGTCCCCGTGGGTAGGCTCGGCTGTCATGGAGCATCAGGTGTTCGTACCGGTGGCCGTGGACGACCTCCGAGCCGTGCTGCGGGATCCCGCGCGGGTGGCGGGCTGCGTGCCCGGGCTCCAGCGGGACGCGGGGGATGCGGTGGCCGCCCCTGACGCCGGGGACGGTGCAGGTGGCGGTGCCGGTGCAGGTGCCGGCGGCGGGTCGTTCGGCGGACGGCTCAAGGTCCGGGTCGGGAACAGCACCGTGACGTACCGGGGTGTGGTCTCCGTGGTCGAGGCCGGTGACGCCGGGTTCGTGGCCGTGGCCGAGGGCGGGGAGGTACGCGGCTCCGGCTCGGTGTCCGTCACCCTGCGGGTGGCGCTGCGGGCGGAGGGCGAGGGCACCTGGCTGGAGTTCGCGGGGGATGCGGAGGTGGCCGGGAGGGCCGCCGAGTTCGCGCCGGAGGCCGCCGACGCGGCGGTGCGCAGGCTGCTGGACCGGGTGGGTTCGGCGCTCGGGGACGAGGCGGCCGTGGCGCCGGGTGGCGGGGCGACGTCAGAGCCGGGGCCGGAGCGGGAGCGGGAGCCGGGTGCGGGGGCTGCCGGGCCGGCCTCGGTGTTCGAGACGGAGGTGCCGCCGTCGGCGCTCGACCCGGCGCTGGATCCCTTCCTGGAAGACGACTTCGGCACGCGGGTGCCGGCCGAGGCGGCCCATGCGCGGCGCACGATGATCGGGCGCAGCGCGGAGGAGGTCGACCATGCGCCGCCGCGCGGGCGGTACGCGCCGGTTCCGGCGCCGGAGGCGGGGGGCGCGGGCGGGGCGCTGCGGTGGGTCGCGCCGGCCGCTGCGCTCGCGCTGGCGGGGGCGGTCGTGGTGGCGCGGTCGCTTCGGCGCCGGCGCCTCTGACCTCCCGGTCCGGGACTGCTGCCGCTGTGCCCCGGTCCCGCCCTTCTTCCGTTCACCGGGGCTGCGCCCCGGGCTTGCGTGGGGCTGCGCCCGGTCCCCGACCCCTGTGCGGGTCGCGCCGGCAGCCGCCTGGGGCCGTTCCGCCGGGTCGTCCCGCCGGCCTGCTGAGACTTGCCCCGGTCCCGCCCTTCTCCCGTTCACCGGGGCTGCGCCCCGGACCCGCGTGGGGCTGCGGCCCGGACCCGCGTGGGTCTGCGGCCCGGGCCCGCGTGGGGCTGCGCCGGACCCGCGCGGGGTGGCGCCCCGGGCCTGCGTGGGCCTGCGCCCCGGACCCGCGTGGGGCTGCGCCCCGGGGCCCCGGGGGCAGTGCCTCTGCGGGGTGCGCGGTCGGGGGCCTCGGTTCGGGCTGTGTCCCGGCGCTGGTGGGATGTGCGCGGCTGTGGTGCGGAGCGGTTGAGTGCTGGGTTTTGGGCCCGCGTGGGTGGGCTCCGGGTGCTCGGAAACCCCGTGTGCCGGGTCCGGGGCGGGGGATCGGTCGTAGGGTCGGGGCATGAGCGAAGTGACCGAACTGAGCGCCGGCGGCGTGGATCTGGTTGTCAATCAGGGGAACGGGTGCCGGATCGCGAGTCTGCGGGTCGACGGGACCGAGTTGCTGCGGCAGGGCGAGCGGTACGGGGCGTTTCCGATGGTGCCCTGGTGCGGGCGGATCAGGGACGGGCGGTTCCGGGACGGGGCCGCCGAGCACCAGATGCCGCTGAACGCACCCCCGCACGCCATCCACGGTCTCGCCCGGGACGCCGCCTGGCGGGTGGCCTCGGCGGAGAAGGCGTCGGCGGCGTTCACGTACGACCTGGCCGACCCCTGGCCGTACAGCGGGCGGGTGACGCAGCGCGTCGAGCTGGCCGAGGACTCGCTGACCCTCGCCCTCGGCGTGGAGACGTACCAGGACTCCTTCCCGGCGCAGGCCGGCTGGCACCCCTGGTTCCTGCGGAACATCGGCGGCGAGGACGCGCGGGTGGAGTTCGACGCCGCCTGGCAGGAGGAGCGCGGGGACGACCACCTGCCCACCGGTCGGCGGATCGATCCGCTGCCGGGCCCCTGGGACGACTGCTTCGGGATGCCCGAGGGCGTCCGCGTCACGCTGACCTGGCCCGGGCAGCTGGAGCTGACGGTGCGGAGCCGGGCCGAATGGGTGGTCGTGTACGACGAGCAGGCCGAGGCCGTGTGCGTGGAGCCGCAGTCGGGCCCGCCGAACGGGCTCAACACGCTGCCCCGGCTCGTGACGCCCGTCGATCCGTTGGAGATCGAGACCGTGTGGTCCTGGCGGCGTCTCTAGCGGCGGTTCCGGGCGGGATCGGTACGGGACCGGGGTGGGAAGACAGGGCCTAAGCTCAAAGGCATGAGTGACGTACGTGGTGAGCTGCTCCAGCAGATCAAGGACAAGGCCGTCGTGCACGGCAAGGTCATCCTCTCTTCCGGCCGCGAGGCCGACTGGTACATCGACCTGCGCCGGGTGACCCTCGACGGCCAGGCGGCGCCCATGGTCGGGCAGGTCATGCTCGACCTCACCGCCGACCTCGACTTCGACTGCGTCGGTGGGCTCACCCTCGGCGCCGACCCGGTCGCGACCTCGATGCTGCACGCTTCCGCCGCCCGCGGTCAGCGCCTGGACGCCTTCGTGGTCCGCAAGGCCCAGAAGGCGCACGGCATGCAGCGCCGCATCGAGGGCACCGACGTCAAGGGCCGTCGCTGCCTGGTCGTCGAGGACACCTCCACCACCGGCGGCTCGCCGCTGACCGCGGTCGAGGCCGTCCGCGAGGCCGGCGGCGAGGTCGTCGCCGTCGCGACGATCGTGGACCGCGGTGCGGCCGGCGCCATCGCCGAGGCCGGGCTGCCGTACCTGACCGGGTACCAGCTCGACGAGCTGGGCCTGGCCTAGTGACCTGGTTTTGAGGTCGGGGCTCGCCTCGTGAGTCGTGTTCTGTTTCAGATCCTGGGGTTCGCCTGACGTGACGGGCTTGGGGCCGGT
>NZ_JBITRX010000003.1:515441-583234 GCF_044540325.1 Streptomyces sp. NPDC086023 | reverse complement strand
CAGTCCCAACGAATACGAACGACGACACCACGCCGCTAAGCTCACGCTCGCCGCGTGATCAACCAAGCGCGTCCACCATCACGGGGGAAGGCCCGCGTCCTGCTGCTGGACGGCGAACTCGCCACGGCCGAAACCAAGAAGCTCCGCTACCGGCTCCTGCACGTCGCCACCCGCCTCACCCGCGGCGGCCGCCGCCTCCACCTGCGACTCTCCGCCACCTGGCCCTGGAGACACGAACTCGCCGCCGCCTTCCACCGACTCGCGGCCTTGCCCCGCCCGGCCAGCTGACCGGCATGCCCCAGACCACCCACGACCCGAGGAACCCTGGAGAACCCGACCACCGCGCCGGGCCCTCACCATGCCCACCAACCAGCGCCGCCCCCAACGACCCTGCTCGGCTACCCAGCAGCCGCAACTGAAACGTCGAGGTTAACTGAACGGCGTTGCCGCTAGAGCCTGATGCGGGGCCCACGATCGCGTCGATCCGGCGTGCGAGATCGAAGTCCAGCTCTGTCAGCACGTAGCCCGTATCGCGCGTGGTGATCGTTGCCGTCAGATGGTCCATCCGCAGCTCCAGATCCGCATGGCGCTGGATCCGCCGGGACCGGTCGGCGATCGTCGCGACCGCGGCGTGGTAGCGGATCGAATACGTGCACGTGATCGATCACCTCGGCGCTCCCACCCCGGCAGCCCGCCCAGCGCCTCCGGGATCTCGGCTTCGGACAGCGGCGCGGATGCACCCATGGTCAGCTCCCCTCGGTCACAGGCGCCAGGATCTCGGCGAGCTCCGCCAACTCCTGCGCCATACGCGCGGACCGGGCTCGACCTTAATCTGCGCAGCTCCCGCGCGATCTCCACCGCATGGCCCGGCTCCCGGCGGCAGCAACCGCGGCAGCATGTCGCGCCAGGTACACGCCGCGGCACCAGGCCGGCGTGGGTGGCGAGGCGGCGGGCCGGGGGCGTGGTGGGGGGAGGCCCAGTAAACCCGTGAGGCGTAGGTCTTGGGCCTGTGGTCGTCTCACGGCTCAGACGCCGATGGAGAATAGGCGTGTCGCTTGTCTGATCGACCACTCCCGCCGCCTGGGTTGCGGTACGGACCCTTTGCCCTGGTCAGCGGGGTTGCGGCGATGGCCTCGACGTCGATGTCCAGCAGTGCGCCGTGAACGATGACGGCATCCTTGAAGCCTTGCTCGACCAAGTCTCTCTCGAGGCACATTCCGCACCGCTCTGCGGCTTGGTCGAGCAGGGAGTGCAGGCGGCGTTGTCGTGTGCCGAGGCCGCCGCGACGAAGACGCTGGTACATGGTGCTGCGCGGCGAAATCCTCCTTGGCCTCGCAACCCATCACCATGGCCAACGCCGTCGTCCAGGGTGTCAACGGCGCGTCAGCGGCTGTGCCCGTTGTAGAGCTCGGCCGTGTCCAGAACGGCGGTGAAGTTTCCGCCGCCGGCGATGAGGACAGCGCCCTTGCCCACTGCCGTGGCGGTATGCCCAGCGCGGGGCTGCACCAGCGACCCGGCCGAACTGAACGAGCCTCTCTGCGGGTCGTAGAGCTCCGCGGACGTCAGGAAGACGTTGCCGAACCCTCCGGCGACGAGCAGAACCTTGCCGTCGCGAAGACGCGTTGCGGTGTGCACGCTACGTGCGCTCGCCATGCTGCCCGTGTTCTGGAACGCCCCTGTCCTGGGGTCGTACAACTCGGCCGTCGCCAGCGCGCCCGCGGTGCTGTTGTCTCCGCCGCCAATGAGCACCCGGCCGTCGCTCAGCAGGGTGGCCGTATGGAACTCCCTGGCCGCGGCCATGCTGCCGGTGGGAGAGAACGTGCCGTCGGCGGGATCGTACAGCTCTGCGGAGGACAGCTCACCGGAGTCGCTGTCACCACCGGTGATGAGGACCTTCCCACCGCTGAGGAGGGTGGCAGTGTGAGACTCACGGTCCACGCTCATGTTTCCGGCCGTGGCCGAGAACGTGCCCGTTTCGGGGTCGTAGACCTCAGCGGAGCTGAGGATGCTGGTGTCGTCCGCCCCTCCGGTCACCAGGACCTTGCCGCTGGGGAGCAGCGTGGCCGTCTGAGCCGCCCGGGCGGTCGTCATGGAGCCGGTCGCCTCGAACGATCCGGTGGCAGGGTTGTACAGCTCTGCCGAACTCAGCACTGTGTTGCCGTCGAGCAGGCCGCCGGTGATCAAGACCTTGCCGCTGCGGAGCACGGTGGCCGTGTGGAGGAAGCGTGCTGTCGACAGTGCGCCGGTGGCGGTGAAGGTCTGGCGGGCGGGGTCGTACAGATCTGCGGACGCCGTCCCCACGCCGCCGGTGACCAGCACCTTGCCGTTGCGCAGGAGTGCAGCAGCCTGGAAGTACCGGGCCTGGGTCATGTCTCCGACACTCTTGAACCGCGCCGCGGTGCTGCTGCCGGACGCCGATGCCGAGGGCCCCAGGCCCGTTCCGGCCACGAGGAATGCAAGGATCAGGGGGAGCGCCCACAGGCGGCCCCTGAGCCAGGAAGGTGATTCTGGACGGGTCATGGTGAGGGAATCTCTCTCGCTTCGCACGGTCACCCCAGGGGGTCTGGTCACTGTCCGTAAGCCCGTGTCTTCGGGGCTCGGCCGGAGCTGTCGACAAGTACCCCCGTGAGGCGGCTCCGCGGAGCCGCCTCACGGGACGCGATCCGCAGTCCCGTGACGAATCACTTGTTCGTACCAAGGGGCGTCCTCGGTCGGTTCTGTCGCTGGGTGAAGCAGTACAAGGTCGACGCCGGCCAGGGCCGCAGGAGTGAGCACGGATGAGCGGGAAGAAACTCCCAGGCCGCGGCGGCGGGGCGCTACTGAGGTTGAACTCGTAATGTCGTGCTGCTGATCAGGCGGGTCTGATGGTCAGGCCGGTCTCGGCGAGGCAGCCGTCTACGAGGTGGCTGCGGTACTGGATGTGCCGTAGGCCGCGTCGTATGCGCTGGACGAGGTGTTCGGGAGTGCTGAAGGCGACGTTGGAGAGCCAGCCGCGTCGCAGAAGGGACCAAATCCCTTCGACGGGGTTGAGATCGGGTGCGTAGGGCGGCAGGAAGTGGATGGTCAGCCAGTCCTGGGCTGCCGCCCATTCCCGCAGGTCGGCGGCTTTGTGGGCGTTGAGGTTGTCCCAGACGAGCACGATCGGGCCGCCGAGCTGCTGATGTGCGCCGGGACCGTTGACCGGGTTTGTGGCAGGTCAGCGCAGCGATGGAAATCCGTCTGCGGGAACGGCCGCGGACTCTCACCACCGGGGTCCGGCCGCGGTGGGACCAGGTCTTCGCCTGCGGCGGCGTCATGGAGAATCCGGCTTCGTCCTCGAAGACGAGCCAGGCTCCACGGGCCGCCGCGAGCCTTCCGCGCAGGGCCACACCTCCTTGACCCACCCGGCCACGGCCTCGTCGTCCCACTCCATCGCGCGTCGGGCTGGGACCTGGCAGGACCAGCCGTTGCGTACCAGCAGCTTCCGAACGCCCTGAACCGTGTACGTCAGCTGGAAGCGCCGGCCGATCACCGTCTTGATCCGCGCGAGCGGGCCTTGTCCCCGAGGGGTGTTCGTTTCGTTATGCGGCAAGTGTCAGGGTAGCTGGCTGCTGTTCGTACGCGATCGGCGCCTGCTGTCCGTTCGCCGAGTGGCGTCGGCATGTGTTGTAGCGGGTGGTCCAGCGGAAGACGGCCAGGCGCCAGGCGTGGGCCCCGTCGAAGCGGCAGGCGCCACGGAGCGTTTCGCGTTTGAGGGCGGCGTTGAACGACTCGGCGAGCGCGTTGTCCGCGCTGGTACCGACCGCGCCCATGGACTGCCGCACCCCCAACTCGGTGCAGCTACCGGCGAATTCACGGGAGGTGTATGGGGCTCCGTGATCGCTGTGGAAGACGGCGCCGGCCAGGCTGCCGCGGACCCGGGCTGCTGCCCGGAGCGCGTCGGCGACCAGTGAGGTGCGCATGTGGTCGGCGATCGACCAACCCACCAGACGGCGTGAGAGGCAGTCGATCACGGTCGCCAGATACAGAAACTCGCCGTCGCCCACCGGCAGGTAGGTGATGTCGCCGACGTACTTCGTGTTCAGGGCCCTCGCGGTGAAGTCGCGCCCCAGCAGGTCCGGCACAGGTGCGGCGGACGGCTCGGGCACGGTGGTGACCTGGCGCCTGCGCAGCCGCAGCCGCAGCCCGGCGATGCCGTACTTCCGCATCACCCGTCCGACGCACTTGCGGTTCACCCGCTCGCCGTCCTCGCGCAGCTCGGCGGTGATCCTCGGGCGGCCGTAGGTGCCCGTCCCACTCCGTGTGGACGGCCCGGATTCGCCCGGCGAGCGCCGCGTCCGCCCGTTCACGCGCGGCACGGGCCGCGCGGCCCGCCCGCCACTTGTAGAAGCTGGACCTGGGGACCTCCAGCACGGCACACAACCGCTTCACGCCCCAGGCGCTGCAGTGGTCCTCGATGAACTGGAAGCGGTTGGTCACCAGGTCATCTCTTGTGCGAAAACCTTCGTCGCCCTGCGCAGGATGTCCCGTTCGGTGGCCAGTTTCTGGTTCTCCTTGCGCGCGGCCCTCACTTCCGCACGCAGGGCCGCTATCTCGGCCTCCAGCTCCTGCCTCGTCACTCGCTCACCGGGACGCCTTTCGTGTTCGTGCTCGTCGTGCCACTCTCACCGCGCCGGGCCCCTTCGGCCCGCACCCAGTTACGCAGCGTCTCGCGGCTGATCCCCAGATCCTTGCCGATGCCCTCGAAGGTGTGGCCCGGATCCGACAGGTACAGCGCGACAGCGTCCGCCTTGACCTCGGGCGAGTAGACCTTCATCACCATAAAAGATGGCTCCTACCCGGCCCCTGGCGGGGCCGGGCTCAGAGGTGTCCACCACTCGGGGGACAGGTCCCGTCAGGGCTTGGCGGTCAGGGTGATGGTGACGGCCTGTTCGCGGTTGACGAGGTCTACGAAGGTGGCGCTGCCCCCGGTACCGACGTACGCTCCCGTGCCCCCCGTGACCGCAGCAGTCGGGGTCGCGCCGGCTTTCTGGCGACTGTGGAACATGATCTGGCCGTCGGGCAGGTCAAGCACACTGAGGCACTGGAGCATCGTGACGGGCGGTGCGTGCTCCGTGATGGTGCACTCCACCGCAAACGAGCCGATGACCTTGCCCCGAGCATCGAGGATGTCGCCGCTTCCGATCGTCTCGTTCCCCACACTCGGCTGCGGGCCTCCCAGCTCGAGCACCCGAGCCTGGGTGATCCGGTTGGTGACCTTGATCACCTTCGCCTTGCCGCCCCCACGCGTTTCCACCTCCGCGGCCAGGGACGACTGGGCCGGCACCAGGAGTGCCATCGTGGCCACCACACCGGCCAGCCCCACGACTCGCATACGACGCACCATCACTTGCTCCTCTGATCGACACGACAGCACCTCTGGACGGCGCATGACGACGTGTCGATCTGAGCAGCCCTCACCCCGTTCCGCACTCCGGGCCGGGCACCCTGGTGAACGGGTCCGGTGTGTGAGCTTTTTCCATCATCGTGGGCCTGTGAAAGGAACGGCTCTGTCTCACATCCGGTGGTGACGGAAAGTAGTCGATGAATGCGCGGGGCGATGGGGGTAGGCCTCCATCCGGGCGGAGCTGCCGACTCTCTCGCACGCGGCAAGGCGATCCAGAAGCTCAACGTCGTGGGCGGCCAGCCGCCCGCCACGCCCGGAGAGCCCCTGCCGGAGAGAGAGCTCCTCCCAGCCGTGCTCGACGGACAGCCCCAAGCGGTGCACGGCCTCCAAGGGAGGGGCGAGGCAGGCAACCTCGCGGAACAGCCCCGCGACGTACCACCACATATTTGGCTGCCACGCGAAAGCCGTTCTCACCCAACCTGCAACACCCCAGCTCAGCAAGCTGCTCATACCGCAACCACCCTCCCCATCAGCGACATCCGCCTCCAGGACCGCGGGGTGGCGGGCGTATCGCTTGACGGTGTTCAGGGACAGACCCAGCCGCCGGGCGCATTCCAGCAGGCCGACCCCGGTATCCAGCAGGCCGTGGCCTGCTGCCACCGCTCGCGGGTGGTCGCGGCCCGTGCGCCGCTTTTCAGCGGTGGGCCGGCCTTGGCCCAGCAGGCACTGTGGGCGCCTCCTCCTTCAGCACGGTCTCGGCCAGGCCGTGCCACAGGTGCCAGCGGTCGCCCACCTGCACGATCGTCGGGTCGGCGGCCGTGGTGGCCTGGGCGAAGCCTCCGGCGCCGTCCCGGCAGACGACTTCGACGCCGGGGTGGGCCTGCAGCCAGGCGGTGACCGTCTGAGCTTTCCGGTCCGGCAGCACCTCGATCCTCTCGCCGGTGGCGGCGTCGACCAGGATCGTGGCGTAGTGGTGGCCCTTGCGCAGGGCGAACTCGTCGATGCCCAATACTCGCGGGGCAGGCCGGTCGGGCAGCGTGATGCGCATCAGGCAGTTCAGCACGCTTGCCCAGGTCAGAGCGTGGTGCAGCACGCTCAGCAGTCGTGCTCCAGCCGATCCGGCCAGTGCCACGGCGACCGCGTCCACCATCGTCTGCGCAGCCGGAGTGCGTCGCTGATAGCGCCGGGTCAGTCCCGGAACCTGCTCGACGAAGGTGGCCTTCTGGCAGTCGGCGTTCTCGCAGTACAGGCGGCGCACCGATAAATCGATCACGACCGAACGGCCACCCACCGTCTCATCCGCGACATGTCTCACGTAACGCGAATGCACCCAGTCCGCAGTCTGCCCGCACCCCGGACACGCCACCGGGGCGTCGTCCCCGGTCCGGGCGGTGATCCTCAGCAAGTCCCCGCCGGCCTCTACTCGCTCGACCTGCACCGCGGCCAGCTGCGGCAGCAGGTCCCCCACCCTCACGACACACACAGCCAGCCTGCCACCGCCAAACAGCCGCCACCACCGGCAAGTTGCAGCGATCAACGCATACGAAAATCTTGTAAGAGCCAATCGTTCGATTGACAGGCCCCCGGCCGGTTGTGCGGGTAGACACGTGCTCTTTTGGATAAATAGCAGGCCTCTCGTCTTCGTCAAGCTACGTTTGCTGTTCTGCGTTCTGTCGAGCAAAGGCGCGTGTCACGGTGAACAAGTTGTCCCAAGCAGGTCTGACGGGTGTAGTGGTCATGGCCGTAGGAATGGCTGCTGTAGGTACAGCGAGTGCAGATGGCGATAACAACGGTTCCGGCATTGTGGCCATTCACGCTCCCGGGAATGGCAACACGATCGTCAACGGAGACCATCACCCTCAGTACCTGAGCGGCACCGGGCATAGCGCTGTTGCCGGCACCAACAACACCCTCGCAACGTCCGCGACCCAGGCGCCCAATCCTGCGCTCACCTACCCCTATTGCATCACCGTCCAGAACACGAGTCCGAATGCGGTAGTGTCCCTTGGCAACTCGTACGCCTTTTACAACGGAAATGGGGGCGCACTGCCGCAGGAAATCCTCCCCGGCGGAATCGTCACGAACCTGTGCGTCAATTCTGGTGGCGGAAACTTGAACTACGGCGGAGGTGGGCTGAGCGTCTATGGGGGTACCGTCCCAGTCACTGAAGTAAACGGTAACGCAAATCTGGTAAACGGCAATTTTCTTCAAGTCAGCCCCTGAGCCTTAACCGCGCGCTTTCATGAAGCGGGCTGTCCGACAGGTGATCGGGCAAGTCCCTTTTCCCGCCCCTGTCGGAGGCACTTTCCAGGTGAAGCAGCCTATCGGGTCCCATCCCCATGTCCTTGAGCTTTTTCCATCATCGTTCTGAGCTGGTCAGATGAAGGGTGAGGACGGCCTGGACGATGCTGGTGATCCGGGTGGTCGAGCACCGCAGTTTGCGGAGGAGGCGCCAGGACTTGAGGGCGACGGCCTGCTCGACGAGGGCCCGGATCTTCGCGTGGGACCGGTGCACCGCCTGCTGCCCTGCGGAGAGGGTCGCGCATCGTCCCCAGCACGGGATGCGGACCGTGCCGCCGGCGCCCCGGTAGCCCTTGTCGGCCCAGCACCGGATGCCGGCCTCGGCGAGAGCGTCGATGATGCCGTGTTCGCGGGCCGCGCGGATGTCGTGGACGGCGCCTGGCAGGGCCGGTGAGGCCCACAGCAGTCGGCCGAAGAGGTCGGCAATGACCTGCACGTTCATCCCGTGCTTCTTGTGCTTGCCGGAGTAGAACGGCCGCGTCGGCGGCGATACGGTCGATCGGCAGGAGCGTGCCGTCCAGGATCAGATACGCCTTCATCGACGCGGTCCGCACCGCGTCGGCGAGGCTGGGCGCGAGAGCGGCCAGGAGATCGACGGCTTCGGTGACGTAGCGGTACGCGGTCGTGGTTCCGACGCCGAACCCGGTCGCGAGCTGGGCGTAGGTGTGGCCCACCCGCAGATGGGCGAGGGTGAGCAGGGCCTGGCGGCCGGCACTCAGGCGCCGCCAACGGGAGCCGATCGCGCGCGGTGGCGCCGCAGCCGCTGCGTGAGGAAGCGGAGGGCGGAGCTGGACACGTCCACGCCCGACGGGTAGACAAGCACATTAAGCCTCTGGTGGAGACGGTTCTCTTGGTCGAAAACCCATCTACCCGGGGCTTCACCCGTCTGTCAGCCCAACGGCCGCATTCCAGAAGCAGGTTGGAAAAGGCTCACTCAGTGTTGCGGAGGAGCTCGTAGCACAGGTCGAACTTCGCGGCCCGGCCCGGCTTCCATTCACCTATCGGGCGAACGATCCGGACCGAGATCTCCCCGCCCTCCTCAGGTGAAGAGAGCCAGACCGCGATGAGGTTGCTGCCAGCAACACCCAATAGATCAAGCTTTCGATTCCCATCGAAGGTGACCCGGTCCCGGTTCCTCCCGGGGGCGGGTCTGTCCAGTAAACGGTGGTTCTGGAGTTGTCAGGTGGTCAGCGGCGGGCGGCTGAGAGTCGGCCGTCGTAGGTGATATCGAAGGCGTTGAGGGCGGCCTTCCAGCGTTGAGTCCAGCGTTGCGTCCCTGGCCGGTGGGGTCGAGGCTCATGATCGCCATGCAGACGCACTTGACGGCGGCCTGCTCGTTCGGGAAGTACCCGCGGGCCCGGACTGCCTTGCGGATCCGGGCGTTCACGGACTCGATCGCGTTCGTCGTGCAGACGATCCGCCGTATCTCGGTGTCGAACTGGAGGAAGGGCACGAACTCGGCCCACGCGTTCTCTCGCAACCGCACGAACGCGTACTTCTGTCCCCATTCTCCTGGAACTCGAGGAACCGTTCGGTGGCGGCGTCCTCGGTCGGCGCGGTGCAGACGGGCTTGAGGTGACGTCGGATGCCACGAGAACGGCACCGACACCGCTCGATCAAGCTCAGTAGCGTGCCTCCACCTTCGCGCGGCAGTACGGGCAGTGCAGAGCGTGTGTGGTCGGATTCGTCTGCATCCCCATGATGCAGTTGAAACAGATCCTGGCGTCGACGGTGCACGCCATGACGAGGAATGACTGTTCGTGAGACATACACACCTGGCATTGCTGAGGCATGTCGCACAGGTCGACGTCCTGTACATGGGTAACAGCATTGATCCACAGTTCGCGCTGCGCTTCCACGGATACTCCTTGGCTTGGGGTGCGGATGCTGCCTCAACAATGGCAAGTCCGAGAGTCGGCAAGATCCGCCGATCGGCGGACGCAGGGGGGGGATGGGGACGACCCACGCAGAAGCCGTAGCCGCAGTGCCCGGCGAGGTCGGAGCGTTTGACGCTCTTGCGGGAGGCCGCGCCGGGCAGCGGGATAGGGCACCAGGCGGGCATGGGCGAAGCGGACCCGGTGCGGTTCCCCGAAGACGCGGCTTTGGACGCCAGCACGTGGAGGGCGGCGGGGAAGTCTGCTGTGGAAGCCGCTCACACCCGGCATTCGGAAGCCCCGACCGGCGGACGGGCCGCAGCGTCGAGCGAGTGGAACGATCGTGGCGGTTGCCCTACGCGACGGTCATGGAGGCGGCGGGGCGCACACGGCGCGGTCTCTCCCGTCGACGCGCACCGCTGCGGTGAGTCTGGACGCGTCTCACACGCGCCGCGAGGTCTCCGGTGAGGTTCCCCTCGTAGCGTGGAGTCCGTGGCAGCAGGGGATGCTGGTTGTCATGGCGGAGAAGCGTCGCAAGTTCACGGCGGAGTTTCGCGAGGGGCGGTAGCTGGGTCTCGCGGGCGAAGCTGGCGGATAAGGGCACGCCGGAGGCCAGGGACGCGTTGATCGCCCGGCTGACGGCGGAGAACGCGGCGCTGAAGAAGGAGAACAAGGAGCTGGGGACGGAACGCGATGTCCTCAAACGCTGCATGGTCCTGCGGGTGAAGTAGCTGCGGCGGACCCGGCCGCCGTGGCCGGGGTGATCAGCGACAACAGGACCGAGCACGGCATCCCGCACACCGTTTCGTGCCGCGCTCTGGGCGTGAGCGAGTCGTGGTTCTACAAGTGGCGCGACCGCCCACCCACCGGGCGTGAACTGCGCAGGCAACGAGTGGCCGACGAGATCAAGGAGGTCTTCACCGAGTCCGGCGGCACCTACGGGTCACCGAAGATCTTCATCCTGCTGATCCGCAGGGGCTGGCGCGTGTCGGTTAACACCGTGGCGAGGCTTGGCCGAGCTCGGTCTCGTCGCCCGGGTGGTCAGACGCCGGAGCGGGCTGACCACGCCGGGGAAGCGGCCGGCCGCACCGGACGTCGTCAAGCGGGACTTCACCGCCGAGGAACCCGACCTCGTCTGGGCGGACGACATGACGGAGATCATCACCGAGGAGGGCAAGCTTTACCTCGCCACGGTCATCGACCTGTTCTCCCGGAGCCTGCTCGGCTACGCGATGGGTGCGCACCACGACGCGGACCTGGTCGTGGCAGCGCTGAACATGGCGGCGGCCACCCGCCGCGGCGACGTCCGCGGCGTGATCTTCCACAGCGACCGCGGCAGCGAGTACACGTCCCGGAAGTTCGCCCGGGCCTGCCGCCAGCTGGGCGTCACCCAGTCCATGGGCCGGGTCGGCTCGTGCTTCGACAACGCCGTCAGCGAGGCGTTCAACAGCGTACTGAAGGTCGAGTACGTCCACCGGCACACCTTCCGGACCCGGACCGAGGCCCGGATCAAGGTCGCCACCTGGATCACCGACTTCTACAACACCCGTCGGCTACACAGCGTGTGCGGGTTCAAGAGCCCAATCGACTACGAACGCGAGTACTGGGCCGGCCTCACCATGGGGCTGGCTGCATAGGAAGGACTCCACAATTCGAGGGGATTGACACGGCGCCGCCTCCCCCGACTCCCCGGAGAGACGGAACCGTTCGTGCGGCTGGAATGCGGACCTCCAGCTGCCGACGGAGCCGGTGTCCGGGCGGACCACGTCCTGAGCGCGTGTCCCGGACGCCCGGGACGCGGCCGTGCGCCCACAGTTGTCCCCGTGACGACTTCCCCTCCCGCCGCGGACAGTGGACCGGGCCCCTCGGCCCCGCTGCCGGCCGCCATGCGCTGGCTACGGCAGTCCCACGGCGGGCTCGCCGCCCTCGCGATCCTGACCGGCGTCGGGGCCGGGTACGGGGCCGTGCTGTTCCGCTGGATGATCGAGGGGGTGACACGGGTCTTGACGGGGCACGCGGACTACTCCGCGGCGGGCAGGGCCGCCAATCCGTACATGCCCTGGCTCGGCCCCTACTTCGTGCTCCTGGCGCCCGTGGTCGCCGGGCTCCTCTACGGGCCCCTGGTCCAACGGTTCGCACGGGAGGCTCGTGGACACGGCGTACCGGAGGTGATGTACGCGGTGGCACGGCGCGGCGGACGGATCGCCTCCAGCGTCGCCGTGGTCAAGTCCGTCGCCTCCGCCCTGTGCATCGGCGGTGGCGGCAGCGTCGGCCGCGAGGGGCCCATCGTCCAGATCGGCTCCGCCCTGGGCTCCTCCCTGGGGTCGTGGGTGCGGGCCGGCGAAGCGCACGCCAGGCTGTTGGTCGCCTGCGGCGCCGCGGGCGGCATCTCCGCCACGTTCAACGCCCCGCTGGCCGGCGTGTTCTTCGCGATGGAGCTGATCCTCGGCGACTTCGCCGTGCGCAGCTTCGGCATGGTGGTCCTGTCCTCGGTGACGGCTAGCGTGATCGGCCGTTCCGTGCTGGGTGACGAACCCTTCCTCGCCCTGCCCCCACTGGCCGTCGACCACGTCTTCGCCTACGGCCTGTTCCTGCTCCTCGGCGCCGTCGCGGGCGCCGTGGGGGTGCTCTTTACCAAGGTGCTCTATTGGGTGGAGGACGGGTGCGACGCCCTCTGGCGGGGGCCTGAGTGGCTGCGTCCGGCGGTGGGCGGAGTGCTGCTGGGGGCGATCCTGCTGGCACTGCCGCAGATGTACGGCGTGGGCTATCCCGTCCTCCAGAAGGGCGTCGAGGGCGGCTACGCCATCGGCTTTCTGCTCGTCCTGCTGGTCGGGAAGGTCCTCGCCTGCAGTCTGACCATCGGGATCGGCGGCTCGGGCGGGGTCTTCGCACCCAGCCTGTTCATCGGGGGAATGCTCGGCAGCGCCTACGGGCTTGCCTGGCACCACGCGTCCGCCGCGGTGACCGGTCCGCCCGCGGTGTACGCCGTGGTCGCGATGGCCGCTGTGTTCGCCGGATCGGCACGGGCCCCGATCACCGCGGTGGTCATCGTCTACGAGCTGACGGGTGAGTACGGGATCATCCTGCCGCTCATGGCCGCCGTGGCCGTCGCCACCTTCGTGAGCCGACTCCTCAGCCGTGACACCGTCTACACCGCCAAGCTCCGGCGCCGCGGCATCGTCCTGGACGCGCAGGCCCCGAGCCGGCCGGTCTCGGCCATCATGGAGCCGGTTCCCGCCGGCCTGCCCCCGGACACCCCGCTCGAAGCGGCGGTGCCAGCGCTCATCGCGGCGGGGCAGGCGATCCTGCCTGTGGCGGACCCGACCGACGCGTACCGGGGGGTGGTCGACGCGCTGGCCGTCGCGTCGGCCCTCGATTCGGGCGTCGGCGCGCGGGAACCCGTCGGGAAGGCCGCGTTCTTCCCTCCGACGCTGGGTGCCGACGACCCGCTCGGCAGGGCTTTGGCGCTCTTCTCCGGCGAGGACGCCCGGGTGCTGCCGGTCCTCGACGCCGAAGGGGTCAGGAGGTCGGCTGGCTGACGCAGCGCGCGGCCCTGCGGGCCGTGGCCGAGGGGTCCGAGCGGTGACGAACCCGCCGGCACCGGCCCGTGGACGCGGCCGAGCAGCGCTGCGAGGCCTCGTGCACGGGCCGGTGCCGGCGGCTTCGGCGCTGGATCACGTACCACTGGAACCGCCCCGCATGGCGCGTACGCTCGAGAGCTGCGCGGGGATGGGCGGTCATGACGGGACGGAGCCGGGCCCGCCGGCCCCCTACCGGTAGGTGACTCTGAGCGGCCGGCCCGGCTCCGTCAGGGGGTCGGCACGCTCAGAGCGCCCTGGTCACTCCGCTGTCCGAGAGGGGACAGAGCCGGGTGTCCTGCAGTTCGGCCGCGGTGAGGGGGATCTCGTCCCAGGTCAGGCCGTCGGAGCCGTCGCTCACCGCCTGCTTGACCGTCCACGGCAGGTCCACCAGGGCGCCGCCGTCGTGGATCCGTGCCGTGGCGGTGCCGGACAGCACCTGGTAGGTGGGGGTCTTGTAGAGCACGCTCCGGTACTTCCCGGGGATCGTCACCGAGTCCTGCTGCTTGAAGGTGGTCGTGTTCGTGGTGGAGTGCCCGTACGTCTGTGAGAACGCCAGCTCGATCCCTGACTTGAGGTCTCCGAAACCGAGCCCCAGGACGAGCTTCTGGCCGTACTCGGTGGTGAACGAGGTCTCGTTGGCCACGCTGGTCTCCCACCACAGAGCCCGGTTCTGCGCGACGGACGTGCAGTTGGGGGTCTGTACGGTCAACGGTGGATGGGCCTTGACCCCGAATCCTGGACACGGGTTATGCGGCTGATGACAGCGTAGTTGATGTTGTTCCGGACGCTGTCTCGTAGGCGATCGGGCTGCGTTGCCCGAAGCGGGAGTGACGGCGTCGGGTGTTGTAGCAGTGCAGCCAGCGGAACGCGTCGAGGTGGGCCTCGCGCTCACTGGACCAGCTCTTTCGACCCTGGAGCGTCTCTCGTTTGAACGTCGCGTTGAAGGACTCGGCGAGAGCGTTGTCCGCGCTGGAGCCGATCGCGCTCATGGACTGGCGGACGCCGGCTTGGCGGCAGGCGTCGGCGAACGCCCGGCTGGTGTACTGGGCGTCGTGGCCGGTGTGCATGACCGCCCCGGCGAGACTGCCGCGGGTCCGCTCGGCGGCGGCGAGCGCATCGGTGACGAGCTCGGTGCGCATGTGATCTGCGATCGCCCAGCCGGCCAGGCCGGCGCGAGGCGAGGTCGATGACGGTGGCCAGGTACAGGAACTTGCCACCGTCCAACGGGAGATAGGTGATGTCGCCGACGCACTTCGTGTTCGGCTTGCTCGCGGTGAAGTCGCGGCCGATCAGGTCCGGGGCCTTCGCCGCGGCCGAGTCCGGGGCCATGGTGCGGTGCCTGCGACGCAGCCGCACGCCCGCCAGGCCGATGCTCCGCATCACGCGCGCGATGCGCTTGTGGTTGACGCTCTCGCCGCCCTCGCGGAGCTCGGCTGTGATCCTCGGGACGCCGTAGGTGCCGTCCGATTCGAGGTGCACGGCCCGTATCCGGGCGGCGAGCAGGGCGTCGGCCGCCTGCCGGGCAGCCCGGTCCGTGGCCGTGCGGCGCCAGTAGTAGAAGCTGGAGCGGGCGATGCCCAGGATGGTGCACAGCCGCTTCACGCCGTAGCGGCGCTGGTGGTCGGCGACGAACTGGAAGCGGTTCACCAGCGCGTCTCCCCCGCGAAATACTTCGCCGCCTTCCGCAGGATCTCGCGTTCCTCCTCCAGCTCGCGGACCTCCTTGCGCAGAGCGGCGTTCTCCGCTTCCAGCGCCGTGGGCGGCTCGGCCGGCGCCTCTGACCGGCGTCCCCGGGGCCGGCCCGCCCCGGCCGCCCGAACCCAGTTCCGCAATGTCTCCGAGTTGACCCCCAGATCAGCGGCGACCGACCTGACCCCGGATTCTGAACACGTCTATGCGGCTTGGGTCAGGGTAGTTGGTGCTGGTTGGAGGGCATTCTCGTAGGCAATCGGTGATCGTTGGCCGAGGCGGGAGTGCCTGCGTCGAGTGTTGTATCGGATCAGCCAGCGGAAGGCATCGAGTCGCGCCTCGTTCTCGTTCGGCCAGCTTTTGCGGCCCTTGAGCGTCTCTCTCTTGAAGGCGGCGTTGAAGCTCTCGGCTGCGGCGTTGCCCGCGCTGGACCCGACCGCTCCCGTGCTCTGCCGGACCCCGGCTGACCTGCAGATTTCAGCGAATCCTCTGCTCGCGTACTGCGACCCGTGGTCCGTGTGCATGATCGCTCCCTGAAGACTGCCGCGGGTTTGCTCGGCGGCCGCCAGGGCGTCGATGACGAGCTCGGTTCGCATGTGATCGGCGATCGCCCACCCGGCCAGCCGCCGTGAGGCGAGGTCGATGACGGTGGCCAGGTAGAGAGGCTTCGCGCCGTTGACCGGCAGGTATGTGATGTCGCCGACGTACTTCGTGTTCACCGGGCAGCGGTGAAGTCACGTTGGATCAGGTTCGGTGCCTTCGCAGTGGCCGGGTCGGCGAGCGTGGTGCGGTGTCGGCGGCGCAGGCGGACTCCTTCGAGCCCGATGGTCCGCATGATTCTCGCGACGCGCTTGTGGTTGACCGCCGGGCCGCCTTCGTCGCGGAGTTCGGCGGTGATTCGGGGGCTCCGTAGGTGCCGTCGGAGTCCTGGTGGATCTTGCCTATCCGGGCGGCGAGCTCGGCCTCGCGGGCTTGCCTGGCCGCTCTGGCGGCCGCGGTGCGGCGCCAGTAGTAGAAGCTGGAGCGGGCCAGGCCGAGGATGGTGCAGAGCCGCTTCACGCCGTGACGGCGCTGGTGGTCTTCAACGAACTGGAAGCGGTTCACCAGCGCGTCTCCGTCGCGAAATACCGGGCCGCCTTGCGAAGGATGTCGCGTTCTTCCTCCAGCTCACGGATCCTTTTGCGGGCAGCGGGCAGCTCCGCCTCGACGGCGTCACCACCGGCGGGACGACGGCCGGCGGCGAGGAATGGGCGCCGGAACGACGTCCGTCGGCGGCCCGGATCCAGTTCCCCAGCGTCTCGGTGTTCACCCCGAGATCAGCGGCACCGACTTGATCGTCGCTCCCGGCCTCGACCGGTACAACGCGACCGCGTCCGCCTTGAACTCGACGGGATGGTGCTTCATCCCCACAGGGACTCCGTTCTCCTGGACCATCAAGATCCAAGTGTCTCCGGTGTCCAAAACCCGGGGTCAAGGCCCAGGGTCTGGGTGACGTCGTTGACGTTGGCAGCGGTGGTGATGACCTTGAACGGGGTGCCGCGTCCGTCGCAGATCAGATGCTGCTTGCTGCCCATTTTCCGCCGGTCGACCGGCGACGGACCGGTGTCGGCGCGCCCCCTTTTTCGCGCGGACGTGGGAGCCGTCGACGCATGCTCTGGACCAGTCCAGTTCGCCGGCCGCGTTCAGTTCGGCGAGCAGGATCCGGTGCAATCGGTCGAAGGCCCCGGCCCGCTGCCATCGGTCCAGGCGCCGCCAGCACGTCTGGCCCGAACCGAACCCCAACTCCAGGGGCAGCAGTTGCCAGGCGATGTCGTTGATCAGCACGTACAAGATGCCCTGCAAGCACTGCCGGTCCGGCACCGGCCGCAGGCCGGGAGCCTTCTTGGGCCAGGGCGGCAGCAACGGCTCGATCAGCGCCCACAGGTCATCGTCCACGATCCACGGCCGGGCACTCACACCATCAGGTCCCGATGTCGGGTACGGACAAACGCAAGGCGATCGCCGAGCAGGCCAAGGGCAAGGCCAAGGAGGTGCTGGGGCGCGCGGTGGGCAACGAACGCCTGACCGCCGAAGGCCGTGCAGAGCAGGCCAAGGGCAACGCCCGCCAAGCCAAGGAAGATGTCAAGGACACCTTCCGCCACTAGACCGCGGGCGGCGAACCCTCCGCCGTACCAGCCGGGCCCCGGCCGACTCCCCCTCGGGCGGGGCCGGCCAGGCGCCCCGCCACCGTGTCCCGGGTGATCAACTCGCTGTCCAGTACCGCGCCACCGGCAGCTGCAGCTCGGCGCCGACCAGTACATCGTTTCAGAATGAGGTCCGGAGACGGCGGAGGCATATAGGGCTGCAGGCCAGTTCGAGCAGGCCCTGGTGGAGATCGGCGCGTCGTTCGTAGCGGGTGCGGAGCCGATTGAACTGGTGGAGCCAGGCGAAGGAGCGCTCGACCACCCAGCGCCCCTTGCCCAGTCCGGAGCCGTGGGCGACGTCTCGTCGGGCGATCAAGGGTTCGATGCCGCGCTTCCACAACAGGCGGCGGTACTTGTCGAAGTCGTAGCCCCGGTCGGCGTACAGGCGCCGGGCTTGCTGCGGGGACGCCCCCGCAGGCCCCGGATCGGCGGCACGGCGTCCAGCAGGGGCACGAGCTGGGTGACGTCATGGCGGTTGCCGCCAGTGAGCGTGACGGCGATCGGGGTTCCGCGGCGGTCGACGATCAGATGGTGCTTGGAACCGGGGCGAGCACGGTCGAGGGGTGAGGGCCCGACATGGTCCCCTCCTTTGAGGGCCCGGACATGAGAGCCGTCCACGGCGCAGTCGTCCAGTTCCAACGCGTCCGCGCGGCGCAGCTCGGTCAGCAGGGCGGCGTGCAGGCGTGGCCAGACCCCGGCCTCGGTCCAGTCCCGCAGACGGCGCCAGGCCGTGACTCCGGAGCAGCCCACGGTCGCGGCCGGGACATCGCGCCAGGCAACGCCGGTCCGCACGACGTACATGATGCCGGTGAGAGCCGCCCGGTCCGGAACGCGAAGCCGCCCGGGATACCGACGGCGTCGTTCGGGAGTCAGCCAAGGGCTGTCCCGTAACTACTGATCGGGGTGGCTACCTCTGATCGGTGTGGTCAGGTCTGGTTCCCCCAGGTCGGCGCGGTTGATCCGTCCCCGGCCTCGGACAATGCCTTCTGCGGCGAGTCGTTCACGAAGCCGGCGGGGTGCGAGTGCCTCTTCGAAGCCCTCAACGAGGCCCCGGCCGGTATCGGCGAACTCGTATCGAACCGCGTACGTTCTTCCCCCGTGCTGCCATTCGCAGCGGACCAGGGGACGCGCAAGGATCGCCTCAAACCAAGCACCCGTCCGTTCTGCCAGTTCTGTCGCGTTTCCGGCAGCTGTGAAGGTGAACTCGGTCGCCTTCTCGGGCAGCGAGAAGTGCTGGTTTTGAAGTTTGTCTGCGTGGATGCCAGATCCGCTGAAGTGGGCGCCCACCGTCAGGATCCCCTGGTTGCGTTGCGCATCGACGATGTCCAACCAGACGATCAGCTCGCGGCCGGAGTCGTTTGCCGGAGGTACCACGACTGTGTCGAGAGGGTCGACCAGCCAGGAGCTCGCACGTTCGGCGAGGACGTCTACGAACACGCGTTGCGCGACGTTCAGGTCGTCTTTGTCGTACTCGAACCAGGGGACTTCTTCCATGGTCGCACTCTATGGGCGGCCCAAGAGCTGCCCAGGAACCGCTGGTCGCGGATGAGATGATCTTGATATGGCTGGTGTGATCACGGCGTCGGAACCGTACTGGATAGCCCCGTTCACCGGGCTCAGCCCGCGGCAGTTCGGGAAGCTGGTGACGGTTCTGCGGCACCAAGGCGCGGAGGCAGTCCGCAAAGGCCGTCCATGGAGCCTGACGCTGGAAGACCGGGCTCTGCTGGTCGCGGCCTACTGGCGCACGAACCTCACGATGCGGCAGCTGGCCCCGCTGTTCGGGGTGTCGAAGTCGGCGGCGGACCGGATCATCGATCACCTCGGGCCGATGCCGCGCTCCAGCCCCGCAAACGGTTCGCCAAGGACACTGTGCTCATCGTGGACGGCACCCTGGTCCCCACCCGCGACCACACCATCGCCGAGCGGTCGAAAAACTACCGGTACTCCACCAACCACCAAGTCGTCATCGACGCCGACACCCGCCTGGTCGTCGCGGTCGGCCGGCCGCTCGCCGGGAACCGCAACGACTGCAAGGCATGAGAGGAATCCGGCGCCAAGGCCGCCGTCGGCAACACACTCACGATCGCCGACGGCGGATACCCGGGCACCGGACTCGTCATCCCGCACCGCCGCCAGCGCGGCCAGAGCGAACTCGCGGACTGGAAGGAGGCCCACAACAAGTCCCACAAGCAGATCCGAGCCCGCGTCGAGCACGTCTTCGCCCGCATGAAGACCTGGAAGATCCTCCGCGACTGCCGCCTCAAAGGCGACGGCGTCCACCACGCCATGCTCGGCATCGCCCGGATGCACAACCTCGCCCTCGCCGGATAGACCAGCGGGCCATACGGCGGCCCACCACGCCCGAGACGGCCAGAAGATCATTTACGGGACAGCCCTTAGAAGGACGAGCGCCAGATCCACTCCAGCGCGGTCCCCGGAGTCACGCAGGACAGGAAGGCCGCCGGGCGGGCCAGGCCGTCGGCCTCCCAGCCAAGGGCTGTCGGCAGGAGGAGAAGCAGGCCGAGGAGGAGGATCCCAAGTGCGGGGAGGTGTACGGACGGGGTGAATCGCCGTGCCCCGCGCGGCATTTCGTACGAGAGCGTCCCCGTCAGGATGGCCCCCGCGAAAAAATGACCGGGAAGAGGGTGATGATGAGCATTCGGGAGCCGATCACGCCCGTGCCCCAGCGGCGGTTGTCCTCCAGGACCGGCGAGTCCGGGGGTTATAAACACTAGGCGGAGATTAGCCCGTTGGCGTGCGAACCCTCCGAAAGATGAACTATGAGCATCTCGTGCGCGATCTGTCCATCTATGGCGCTCGAGTCGGCGGGGCGTCTGGTGACTGGGGAGTAGTGCATGCGTGGCATTGGTGCAGTAATGGCGGCGGCTGCTGTTATGGCTGGTGTGGTTTCGTTGTCTCCGGTGGCGGCCGCGGACGGTCATGACACCACACCTTCGGGCAGTGCGGTGTTCAACAACGGGGACGGGAACGTCTCGGTGTTCGGCAACAGCAACAACACAGCCGGCCGCGACAACCTCACGGGGACAGGGCATGTCGCAGGCTCCGGGCACAGTGTGCTGCAGCCTCTCGACGGCTCGGATGACCAGGACTACACCGCGCAGGCCTCCGTCTCTGCCATTGGCGCGTTGGGGAGCGGCAGCATCCCCGCGGTCAACTGCCCGCAGACGCCCGAAGGCGACCCGACCTACATGAATGACACGCAGTACAACAGCGGTTCGGGTTGGCGAATCACGCCGGGGGTCGAGTTTACGGCCACCAAGGGCTTGGACTTCGCCATGCAAGCAGTGGGTGGCGTCAACACCGACTCCACCGGATATGCAACCGGAATCACCCCCGGCGTTGGCTCGAACACATACACTAACTGGTCGTTGTCGGCAGGAAGCTTCACGGTGACCCTTCACTGCACTACAAACATCAACGATATTTACAAGCTGGGCTGACAACGGCTCCTGCGATTGCATCTGTGATGTCGCCATTCTGAGACCGCGTTTGAGGTCTGCGGTGTCGCGGAGCTGGCGGGGTCGTCGAGCTCTGTGTGAGTGCTTGTGGGGGTGGGTATCCGTCGGACGTGGCGGACGAGCAGTGGGCGCTGGTGGAGCCGTTGATCCCGCCGGCGCGGTGGGTCCGAAGGGCGGTCAGCGGGAGAAGCACCCGCGGCGACGGATCGTGGACGCGACCTTCTACGTGGTGCGGGCCGGGTGCGCCTGGCGTCAGCTGCCGAAGGACTTCCCGCCCTGGCCGACGGTCGAAGCGCACCCCGGAGGGCGTGCGGATGAAGACCATCCCCTGATTGCCACCGGCGGGCCGCTGCAAGCGGGCCACCTGCCGCAGGGTGCGCACGCTCCAGACCAGGACCGTGCCGTCCGCCGTCCCCGCGGCGACCAGCCCGCCGCCCGGGGCGAACGCGAGACCCGTGGCCGGCCCGGACAGCCGGGCACACAGCCGGGGCCGTCCGGTCGCGGGGTCCCACACGGTGACCGCGCCGGTGTCGGAGGAGCCCGCCAGCAGCGTGCCCTCGGCCGAGTGGAGATGGCGGTACGCGCCCGAGCCCGCCGGCCCCCTCAGGGTCATCAGCAGGTGCGGCTCCTTCAGCGCGTCCAGCGCCGCCACCACCTCGGGCCCGTGCCCGCGCCGGGCGGCCACCCTGCGCCAGGGCAGTGGCCAGCCACGGGTCCTTGCGCCCCACCTCCAGAGACTGCCGGGCCAGCCGGGCCGATACCTTCGCGAGGGCCTCGGGGCCTGGGGCCCGAGTGGGCAGGGCGGGGCCGGCGCCCCGGTCCCGGGGTACTGGCGGGCAGTCCGCCGCCCGGCCAGCCGGGTCTCCGCGCCCGCCCGGTAACGCGCCTGACGCCGCACCTCCGCCGGGCTTCGCGCCCGCCCCGCCTTCCGCTCCGGCACCCGCCGGGCACAGGCCTGACGCATGGATCCCACCCCGCCCGGAACCCCGGATCCCGGTCCTTCTGGAAGTGCGTGTGGTCGATTTCCCCTGGTTGGCACGCGACCAGCCCCAGGGCCGTTCAACGCGGTCGGCCTGCCAACACGCTCATGACGTGGATCAGCCTCGGACTCCATCCTGCGTCCATGTCGTGGACTCGATGCCCTTGTCCGCCACGGTGGCGTCGACGTCCAGCCAGTGTCCGCGGGAGGCACACGTGTACCGGCCGGCCACGATCGGGTAGGTGCACGACACCGGCCGTCAACGCTCCCGTCGGCACGCAACGCTGTGTGTGTCCGTGGACCGGATCGTGGCCGTCGTCGCCTGGTGACGCCCCTAGGATTGTGAGGGTGAGAGCAAGTACCAAGGACATCGAGAAGGCAGCCGGTGTGCTGCGCGCCGGCGGGCTGGTGGCCCTGCCGACTGAAACCGTCTACGGTCTGGCGGCCGACGCCGAAGACCCCGCCGCCATCTCGCGCATCTTCCAGGTCAAGGGCCGTCCACCCTCCCACCCCCTGATCGTCCACCTTGCCGACGCCGAGCAACTGGACGCCTGGGTGCAGGACGTGCCGGTGGCGGCCCGTGTGCTGGCCGATCACTTCTGGCCGGGACCGCTGACGCTGGTCCTGCGCCGCGGCCCCCGCGTGCCGCTGGAGGCGACCGGTGGACTGGAGACGGTCGCCGTGCGCGTGCCCGACCACCCCGTAGCCCTCGCGCTGCTGACGGCCTTCGGCGGCGGTGTCACGGCCCCTTCTGCGAACCGCTTCGGCTCCGTCAGCCCCACCAGCGCCAGTGCTGTGCGCGCCGAGCTCGGTGACGCCGTCGATTTCGTCCTGGACGGCGGCCTCTGCCAGGTCGGTGTGGAGTCGACCATCGTCGACGTCACCGGGGAGACCCCGACCATCCTGCGGCCCGGCGGGGTGACGCGCGAGGACCTGGAAGCGGTGCTGGGGCATCCGCTCGCGGTCCCCTCCACCAGCGAGGTTCGGGTACCGGGCCAGCACCCCTCCCATTACGCACCACGTGCGCGAGTCGTCCTCGTCGAGCCCGAGAAGGTCGTCGCCGAGGCGGAAACCGCGTCGGAGCTGGGCCATCGGGTGGGCGTTTTCTTGCCTGCCGCCTTCGCCGATGTTCCGGTCAAGGCACACGCCGTGGTGGCAGTCCCCGCTTCGCCGGCTGCCTACGCGCAGGGGTTGTACGGGTTCCTGCGCGAGCTCGACGAGAAGGGATGCGACCTCATCATCGCGTCACTTCCGGCGGAGCACGGGCTGGGGCTGGCCATCGCCAATCGGCTCCGCCGAGCCGCAGGGCCCCGTTCCTCGGTGTGAGCACCGGCTCCGCGCCTGCCCTTTCCCAGGCAGACGTGGAGCCGGTCTCGGCACGAACGGGACCGACCGCCGCCCGGCGGACCGGCGTACCTTCCCCAGGTGGTCCCCTGCCGTATGAGGGTCAGGAGGCGGGGGGAAGGGCGGGCTCAAGGCCCCGTGTGACGACGAGCTGGGCACTGCCGTCGGCCAGACGGTAGGACAAGCCCACTACGCCGAGGCGCCCTTCGGCCACCCGGTCGGCGAGTACCCGCGAGCGTTCCAGCAACAGGTCCACCGTCTGCTCGATGTGCTCGGCCAGGATTTCCTCGGCACTGTCGCGTCCGGCGGCACGGCCCGCCAGCACGCTGGGCGTCACCCGTTCGACGACGTCCCGGACGAAGCCGCCCGGCGTCTGCCCGTTCTCCAGAGCGGAGCAGGCGGCGGCAACCGCGCCGCACGAGTCGTGACCGAGGACGACGACCAGCGGAGCGTTGAGGACGGCCGCACCGAATTCGATGGAGCCGAGCACTTCTGTCCCGGCGACATGGCCGGCGGTGCGGACCACGAAGAGGTCACCCAGGCCCCGGTCGAAGATGATCTCGGCGGCCAGGCGGGAGTCGGAGCAACCGAACAGCACGGCGAAGGGCTGCTGGGAAGGTGCGGTCTCGGTGCGGCGGGCGGCATCCTGATTGGGGTGCTCCGGGGCGCCAGAGACGAAGCGCTGGTTGCCGGCCATGAGCAGTTCGAAAGCTTCGCGGGGCGTGTGCGGAGGAATCTCGATCATGGCCAAAGAGTACGGCCAGCCCTGTGGGCTCGCGCGGCCGGCTTCCCCCGGCGACGGCACGACGCAGAGGCAGCCCTCGCCGTCGGACCGGCTGCCGGCCGGGGGAACGGAACCGGTCTGCGGGCAGGCGGCTCCCGGCTCGGTCGCGTTCCGGCCGGCGTGCCCCCGCCTGGCTGGGGCCGGGGCGCCCAGCGGAAGCCCCCGGTCGGCGGAGCAGCGCGGGGGGCGCCCTGGAAGGTGCGCACGGCGCGGCAGATCGTCCGCCGGGCCGCCTGGCTGCCGCCGCCGCGCCGGCCCGGCGGGGCGTACTCACGATTACGTGCGGCGGTGCCGAGCGGTTCCGGGGGCTTGAACATGGCGAACCGTCACGCCGGACGGCATCGTCCGGTGGGAGCATCCCCTGCCCCGATCCCGTGGGTGCGCTGCGGGCGTTTTCCGAGAGCTGGTGAGGGCGTCCAGGAGTTCGGGCCGCGCCTCGGGGGCGTGCCGGGCCGCGCCGCGCCGGGTCAGACGGTGCCGCGCCAGGAACCCGTCTCGGTGCCGCGGTCCTCGATGAAGTGCTTGAACCGCTTCAGGTCGCCCTTGACCTGCCGGTCGACGAAGCCGAGCTTGTCACCGATGCTCTCCGCCATCCCGTCCGGGTCGAAGTCCATCATCAGCGTCACCTCCGTGTGCGCGGGGTCGATTGGACGGAAGGTGACCAGACCGGACTGCTCCGTGTCACCGCCCACCGTCACCCAGGCGACCTTCGTGTCCGGGATCTGCGCGGTGATCTCCGCGTCGAACTCCCGCTCCACGCCCGCGACCTTCGTCACCCAGTGCGTCAGCGTGTCCGTCCGCTGCTCGATCCGCTCCACACCCTCCATGAACTGCGGGAACGACTCGAACTGCGTCCACTGGTTGTAGGCCGTCGTCACCGGCACATCAACCTCGATCGACTCCTTGACGTGCGACATCAGCAGGCTCCTTCCGATTCCGGATCGCCGCCGGCAGGCGCCGGCGGCCAGGACATCCCTGCCCCGCCGCCGCGCCTGCCCCAACCCACCCCGGCCGACACCACCCAACCGGGGACCACCACTCTGGCGTGACGAGAGATGTGAGGCCGAGCAGCGGCTCGGCCTCACCACAGCAGGGTGCCCGGCCCGCCCTTGAACGGCCCGAGCACCTCTGAGGTGATCCAGCCGCCGTAGAAGTCACCCTCCTGCGCCGTGACCTCCTCTCCGGCGACCGTGCAGCGGTCCGTGCGGCTTGGGTAGAAGGCGAAGTAGTCCTTGATGGCCGTGAAGCCGGGTTCGGGAGAGGGATAGCTCCAGGCGGCGCCGGCGCGTACGTCGTCTTCCACGACGACGTCCCAGTACCGGGCCGAGCCCTTCCACTCGCACCACGTCCGACCCGAGAGCGCCGGGATCAGCAGCTCCGTACGGACGTCCGCCGGAGGGATGTAGAACACCGGCGGATGACTGGTCTCCAGTACCCGGACCGACTTACGGGTCTCCGCCACCACCTGGCCCGCGCACTCGACCCGCACGAGGCGGTCGTCCTCCCGTACGGCGGGCGGGCGGGGGTAGTCCCAGACGGATTCGGGCGGCCGTGGGGCGGAATGCGGCACGGGTCGTCCCGGCAGCGGATCCAGGTACACCTCGTCCTCGTAGCACCAGGCCCACTCCTGGCCACGGGCCAGGGCGCGGGCCACCGGGTGGCCGCTGGAGTCGAAGTGCGTCGTCGCGTGAGCGCCGGGAGAGCTGTCGCTGCAGCCCACATGGCCGCAGGTCAGGCAGAGCAGCAGGTCGGCCGGCGCTCGTTCGCGTGCCGCGCACGTCGTGCACGACTCGGTCAGCGGCGCCGGTTCGGCTGTCCAGGTGTGGGAACAGAGCCTCCCCGAGGGCCGTCCGCCGTCGTGCCGGGGCGCCCACCTCGTCATCGGTGATCACCGGGCGGTGCAGTGTCGTTCACGATCTCTCCTTCGCCGTCCCTCGTCTCACCCCTTCTTCACCTCCACCCCGCGCAGGGGATGCAGGCTGCGGGCAAGTGCGCCGCCGTTCAGCGGGGCCGGCGAGTGCGGTCGGGCCGGTGTCGGCCTGCCATCGGGTGATCAGGGCATGGCCTTCGCGGTCCTGCCCTCACCGGAAGAGGTGGAGAGTGTCACGGCCAGGGCTGGTACGGCCGGCAGTGCCGGGGCCTTCCTCCCGGACGTTCCTCTGTCGGCGGCGGTGAGCGGAGAACCCGGCGCAGTCAGGTGGTGGGAGGCTTCGTGGCGGGGCCGTGGGACAGGGTGAGGGCCCAGTGGACGCCGGGCGTGGCGGTGACCGTGACGCCGGTGAGGCGGGCGGGCGCGGAGAGGGCCATGACGTCCCCGCGAGGGGTCACCTGGCCGGGTGAGCAGAGCTCGACGGAGGTCATGCCCACGCCCGTGTCCCGTGGTCGCACGGACGGTCCGTCGGTGGGCAGTTCGCCGAAGGCGCCGTCGTCGCGGGGGCCGAGGGAGACCTCGATCCTGCCCTGGCCCTCGCAGGCGAAGTGGACGGCGAGGTCGCCCGGGGCGAGCAGCTCGTCGAGGGTGTAGGACCTGGAGCCGGTGGTGGGGGCGACGGTCAGGAGGGGGCGGCCGTGGGACGCGGGGGCCTTGGTGAGCGTGGTGCGGGCCGGTGGGTGCCCCGCGTCCCGCGGGGTGGTGCGGGCGGCGGGGGCCGCGGCGGCAGGCGCGGGAACCGGGGTGGCGGGGGCCGAAACCGGGGTGGCGGGTGCATCCGCCCGGGTGCTCGGGGTGGTGGCCGTGCAGGACGTCAGGGCGAGGCAACCCGCCAGGACGGTCAGGGGGAGGAGGACGGTCGTACGCATCAAGGCTCCGGACGGTCGAGAGACCCACGCGGGGCCTGGTGGGCGCAACCGTAGGAGGCTCTTGATCGACTCGGGTAGAGGAACCGGTCACTCCTGAGGGAGATTTGAGCTGCCGGGCCCGGGGGCAAAGGCAGGGGCAGCTGATGCGGATGTCGCCCGACGGCCGGTAAGGACCCAGCCCATCCGCACGGATCAGGGTTGCCGGCGGCGGTGTGACGGCGTTCTTGGCCGCTCCGGCGGTGCGGCTGGTCGCGCCGAGGCCGCGCATGCCGTCTCCTCCGGTTCCCGTCTGATCCGCGTCGGCCGTACGGGGGAGGCCCGGGCAAGGTGCCGGAGGTGTGCGGCGCCGGTGGAGGTGAGAGGGGACAGGCTGGGCAGGGGGCGGACGCCCCTCCCCCAGCGGACGACAGGGAGCTCGTCGTGGCCCACGCATCCGCCCGCCGCCCCGGCCGGCGCACGGCACGCCGGAGGGCGGGGCTGCCCGTGAGACCCGCTCCCGCGTCAGCGTGCGCGTCAACGGGACCCGTCACGACGTCGACCTCGACCACCGCGTCACGCTCCTCGACGCCCTGCGCGAGCACCTGGACCTGACCGGTGCCAAAAAGGGGTGCGACCACGGGCAGTGCGGTGCGTGCACCGTTCTCGTGGACGGCCGGCGCGCCAACAGCTGTCTGCTGTTCGCCGTCACCCTCGACGGGTGCGCGGTCACGACCGCGGAGGGCCTCGCGGCGCCCGACGGCGCCCTGCACCCGCTCCAGCGCGCCTTCATCGAACAGGACGCCTTCCAGTGCGGCTACTGCACCCCCGGCCAGCTCTGCTCCGCCGTCGGCGCCCTGCGCGAGGCCGCCGCCGGCGACCCGTCGCACGTCACCTCCGCCGGTGCCCGGGCAGGGGCCGCCGCACTGACTGCGGAGGAGATCCGGGAACGCCTCAGCGGCAACCTGTGCCGATGCGGCGCCTACCCGGCGATCGTCCGGGCCGTCGCCGAGGCCGCCGCCGACTCCGCGGCCACCAGGACCGGTGCGGACGTGATCGCGTGAAGCCCTTCGTCTACGTATGCGCCACCAGCCTCCGCGAGGCCGTCGACGCCCACGCCGCGCACCCCGGTTCCCGTTACCTGGGCGGCGGCACCAATCTGGTGGACCTGATGAAACTGGGCGTCGAGTCCCCCACCGCCCTGATCGACATCTCCCGGCTCCCCCTCGACGGGATCGACGACCTCCCCGACGGGGGCCTGCGCGTCGGTGCCACGGTCCGCAACAGCGACCTGGCCGCCGACCCCCGGGTGCGCTCCCGCTTCCCGCTGCTCGGGCAGGCCCTGCTCGCCGGCGCCTCGGGCCAGCTGCGCAACGTCGCCACCACCGGCGGCAACCTCCTCCAGCGCACCCGCTGCGCCTACTTCCAGGACCTCTCCAAGCCGTGCAACAAGCGCGAGCCGGGCACCGGGTGCGGAGCGCGGGACGGCGTGCACCGCGACCACGCGGTCCTCGGCCACTCCGAGTACTGCATCGCCACCCACCCCTCCGACATGGCCGTGGCCCTGGCCGCGCTGGACGCCGGCGTCGAGCTGTACGGGGGACCGGACGCCACCCGCACGGTCGCGGCCGCCGAGTTCCACCGGCTGCCCGGCGACCGCCCCGAGCAGGACACCGTCATCCGCCCGGGTGAGATCGTCACGGCGGTGCTGCTGCCGGCCCCGGCGCCCGGCGCCGTCTCCTCCTACCGCAAGGCCCGCGAACGCGCGTCGTACGCCTTCGCCCTCGCCTCGGTCGCCGTCGTACTGGACCTCGACCCCGGCGCGGGCCTCGTGCGCCGGATCGCCCTCGCCTTCGGCGGCCTCGCCCACCGGCCCTGGCGGGCCACCACGGCCGAGGCGCAGCTGACCGGCGCCGAGCCGCGCCCCGACGCCGTGCGCGCGGCGGTCGACGCCGAGCTCGCCCGGGCGGAGCCGCTGCGCGACAACGCGTACAAGATCCCGCTCGCCCGCAACCTCGCCTGCGACAGCATCGCCACGCTGGCCGGTACGCATCCCGGTTCCACAGACCACAGGACAGGACCAGAGGACGCACGATGAGTTCCGCCTCCGCCACGCTCGACACCGCCGTCGAGGCCCTGCTCGGCTCCCCCGTCCCACGGCGCGAAGGCCGGGAGAAGGTGACCGGCACCGCGCTGTACGCCGCCGAGCGGCACCTGCCGCGGCGGGCCTACGGCTGGCCGGTGCCCGCGACGATCGCCCGCGGCCGGATCACCGCCGTCGACACCGCCGCCGCCCTGGCCCTGCCCGGAGTCCTGGGCGTCCTGACCCCGTACGACGCACCGCGGCTGGGCCCCTCCGACGATCCCGGCCTCCAGCTGCTCCAGGACCTGCGGGTACCGCACCGCGGCTGGTACGTGGCGCTGGCCGTCGCCGACACCCTGGAGGGGGCCCGCGCCGCCGCCGACGCGGTGCGCGTGACCTACGAGGCGGAGCCGCACGACGTCGTACTGCACGAGGATCACCCCGGCCTCTACACCCCGCAGGAGGTCAACGGCGGCTACCCCGCGCACCGCGAACAGGGGGATCCGGACGCGGCGTTCGCCGCCGCGCCCGTACGGATCGACGTCCGCTACGCGGTGCCGCCGCTGCACAACCACGCGATGGAGCCGCACGCCGCCACCGCGGACTGGGACACCGAGCGCGGCCACCTCACCGTCCACGACTCCTGCCAGGGCACCACGGTGGTACGCGCCGTCCTGGCCGGGCTGTTCCGGCTGCCCGAGGACCGGGTTACGGTGCTGGCCGAGCACGTGGGCGGCGGCTTCGGCTCGAAGGGCACGCCGCGTCCCCACGTCGTCCTCGCCGTCATGGCCAGTCGGCTCTGCGGACGCCCCGTCACGGTGGCCCTGCCCCGGCAGCACATGGCCGCCACCGTCGGCCACCGCGCTCCCACCCTGCACCGCGTCCGGCTCGGCGCCCGCGCCGACGGCACGCTCACCTCCCTCGGCCACGAGGTCACGACGCACACCTCGCGGGTGCGCGAGTTCGTCGAGCAGGCCGCCGTACCCGCGCGGGTGATGTACGCGGTCCAGGACAGCCGCACCACGCACCGCGTCGCCGCGCTCGACGTGCCCACCCCTTCCTGGATGCGCGCCCCCGGCGAGACGCCCGGCATGTACGCGCTGGAGTCGGCCATGGACGAGCTGGCCGATGCCCTCGGCATGGATCCCGTCGAGCTGCGCGTACGCAACGACCCGGCCGCCGAGCCCGACAGCGGCCGCCCCTTCAGCAGCCGCCACCTCGTGGAGTGTCTGCGCGAGGGCGCCGACCGCTTCGGCTGGGCCGGGCGCCGGCCGCCCCGGCGGGAGGGGCCGCTCCTCATCGGCAGCGGCATGGCGGCGGCCACCTACCCCGTGTACATCGCTCCGGCCGGCGCCCGGGCCCACGCCCGACCCGACGGGAGCTACCTCGTCGAGGTCAACGCCACCGACATCGGCACCGGCGCCCGTACGGTCCTCTCCCAGATCGCCGCCGACGCGCTGGGGGTTCCGCTCGACGCCGTGAAGCTGTCGCTCGGCAACAGCGCGCTGCCGGCCGGCCCGGTGGCCGGCGGCTCCGCCGGGACGGCGTCCTGGGGTTGGGCGGTGCACGACGCGTGCACCGCCCTGACCGAACGGCTGGCCCGCCACCGCGGGCCGCTGCCCGACACGGGGCTCGTGGCGTCCGCGGACACCACGCAGTCGGCGAAGCAGAAGTCCCCGTACGCGCGCCACGCGTTCGGGGCCCACTTCGCCGAGGTGCAGGCCGACACGGTCACCGGCGAGGTTCGGGTGCGCCGGATGCTCGGGGTCTTCGCCGCCGGCCGTGTCCTCAACCCGCGCACGGCCCGCTCGCAGTTCATCGGGGGCATGGTGATGGGGCTGGGCATGGCCCTGACCGAACACAGCGGCCTGGACCCGGCCTTCGGCGACTTCGCGGAACGCGACCTGGCCGCCTACCACGTACCGGTCAACGCCGACGTCCCCGTCGCCATCGAGGCCCACTGGATCGACGAGCACGACAAGCACCTCAACCCGATGGGATGCAAGGGGATCGGTGAGATCGGCATCGTCGGCGCCGCGGCGGCCATCGGCAACGCCGTGAGCCGGGCGACCGGCCGGCGCCTGCGCGAGCTGCCCCTGACCCCTGACCGGGTCCTGTCCGCCCTCGGCGACGGGGGTGGCTCCGCCGGGGGCGCGTAGGCGTGGGCAGGGGCGGCCGCTCGGTCTGGTGCCTGACGGGCGGGTCCGGCTTCGTACCGGGCCGTCAGACCTCGATGTATGCCACGACCACCACGGTGCGCAGGGCGGTGGTGAAGTACAGGACGCGGACGGCTTCGAGTTCGTCGGTGTACTGGCGGAGCCGGGGGCCGGTCGTGTCGCCGGGAATGGGTTCGCCGATGTCGGGGTCCACGGAGATGACGACCAGGGCTCGGTCGAGTGCATGGAGCCCGGCCTCGGTGGTGATGCCCTCCAGCTGCTTGGCGGCGGAGTCGGAGAAGGCGATGCGGGCGCGGCGGGGGCCGTGCGGGGCGGGCATCAGGCGACGGCCGGGCGCTGGGCGGCCAGGCGGGCCAGGTGGGCCTCGCGCAGTTCCTCCCACGGGGTGCAGTCCTCCACCGCGGGAAGACCGTTGGTGGCGATGTCTTCCAGCACGGCCGCGAGGTGGTCGGCGTTGGCGCGGGTTCTGGCCGCGAATGCGCGCAGGCCGTCGGCGGCTGCGGGCTCCAGCTGCTGCCGGGCGGTGCCGGCGGGTGCCGCCTGTTCGCTCATCGAGGGCTCCAGAATGCAGAACTGGTGTGTCTCCCCTACGGTATCGCCACCCGCAAGTCCCGAACCCGCTCCCGGGACCTTCGGGTCGGGGCGAGTTGCTCACGCGTTCAACACGTGGGAGGTGGACGGACGATGAGCACAAGCGCCGGTTCGTACACTGCGAGGGTGGAAGACCATGAGGCCACCAGGACCTGTGCACGTCCGGCGCCCGCCTTGCGGCGGTACATGGGCTCGTATGTCGGTTTCGATCTTCGTGGGTTTCCGGCGGGGGTGCACTGCGGCCCGCCGAGTCGCGTCCTCACTGCGGTGATCAGTCTGTCCGGCCCTTTGGAGATGGCGGCGGGCGTCGGCGACGGGTCACCGGTCACCCGATTCGGCAGTGTGGCCGGCGGTCTGATGCGCCGGTCCGTCGCGATTCACCACGACGGACGCCAGGAAGGCGTGCAGGTGTCGCTGACACCGCTGGGGGCTCGGGCCGTCTACGGCATGCCCGCCGCTGCACTCGCCCACCGGCTGGTCCCACTCGAAGAGCTTCTGGGAGCGCTTGGCGTCGAGCTGGTCGACCGGCTCCGCGCGGCATCGACATGGGCGGCGCGGTTCGCCGTACTGGACGAGTTGCTCCTGCGAGCTGTTGGTCGTGGCGTCGGCGGCGACCCCGTGTCCCGGATGCGTCCCGAGGTGGCCGAGGCCTGGCGCCGCCTCGTCGCCGCACGGGGCTGCGTCCAGGTCGGTGGGGTCGCAGAGGAACTGGGCTGGAGCCGTCGGTACCTCACCGAGCGGTTCCGTGGCGAGGTGGGCCTGTCGCCGAAGACCTTCGCCCGGGTTCTGCGCTTCGAGCACGCGCACGAACTGGCCACCACGCACGACCCGCTTCCGTGGGCCGATATTGCGACCCTCTCCGGCTACGCCGACCAGGCCCATCTCGTCAGGGAGTGGAGCGAGTTCACGGGCCGATCGCCGACAGCATGGCGTCGTGGCGAAGTCCTGCTCGGGACTGGGTAGTCGGCGACCGGCCGCCGCCCATCGCATCGGTTTCCGTTCCCTTTCCTTCAAGACCACGCTGTTGCCGCCCTGTGACGATCGTCGGCATGAGACTCGTCAATCACGAACCCAACGCCATCGACCTTCGGACCACTCCCGTGCACCTCGGGCTGGGGTCGAGAGCGAAACCCGTCGAGGGCTTCGCCTGGGACCCGGAGGTGCTCGATGCCTACAGCGCCGCGGTCGCGGCGGACGGCGCCGAGGGCCGGATGGTGACGATCTTCGACGGCGAGGGGCTCGGCGACCACTGGGAGCGCCACCCCGCCGGCGACGAACTGGTCGTCTGCCTCAGCGGGTCGGTGACGGTCACCCGCGACGTGGACGGAGTGCCCGAACAGGTCGTGCTCGGGCCGGGCGAGGCCACCGTCAACCCGGCCGGGACATGGCACGCGGTCGACATGGCGGGACCGGCGTCCATCCTGACCATCACCGCCGGCCTCGGCACCGACCACCGTCCCCGGACCGACACGCGCCCGACCGAGCACGCCGGCACGTCCGGTCCGGGAACACCGTGACGACCCGTGTCGCGTGCCTCGGCGACAGCCTCACCCGCGGCCAACTCAGCGTCGACTACCTGGACCTTCTCGAAAGACGCCGACCTCCCGGCGCCGTACGGCTCACCCGCTTCGGCGTCAACGGCGACTTCGCCCACAACCTCGCACGGCGCCTCGACGCCGTCGTCGCGGACGCACCCGACGTGATCACCGTGCTGATCGGGACCAACGACGCCCGAGCGAGCCTCGCCGGCTACCCCGTCGAGCGAGCCATGAAGCGCAAACAACTCCCCGAGCGCCCGTCGGCCGACTGGTTCCAGCAGTGCCTGGGAACCGTCGTCGAACGGCTGCGAGCACAGACGGACGCGACGATCGCCCTGCTGTCCCTCCCGGTCCTCGGCCAACGACTCGACGGAGCCGCGGCGCGGGCATCACAGGCGTACAGCCGCATGATCGCCGAGGTCGCCTCCACCAACAAGGCGGCCTACCTCCCGCTCCACGAACGCCAGGCCGAGGAACTACGCCGGGCGGACCCGTCGCCGGTCCCCTACCGGGACCCGACGCCCGCGGCGAGCGTCGGCGTCCTCCTCCAACGCGCCTTGCTGCGTCGCAGCCTCGACGCGATCTCGCGGCGCCGGGGGCTCGTGCTCACGACCGACCACATCCATCAGAACAGCCGCGGCGCCGCCCTTGTCGCCGAGGTCATCGACGCCTGGCTCCCGACCCGGAGCGCGTAGCTCGGTTTCGGCGGGGCTCCTTTCCTGCGTCATCGGTTCCCACCCGTGCCGGGGCAGGCAACGACGCCTGGCCCTCTCGGCTGCCACGACAAAACCACACCCGCCGGCTCAACGAGACCGGCGGGTGTGCAGCCGATGCGCCGTCGCGGACCACGCATGGTACCGATGGGGTGCGGTGACTTCTGCGGATCGGTCCGGGTCCTCGGCTGCGCGGCTCTCGGCGACTTGACCGGAAGGTAGTTAGCCGCCATATTACTTGCCATGAGTGACGAGGATGCGAACCCCGGCGCTGCGCCCACGCTCGAACAGGCGCGGAGGCAGATCGCGCGGTACGGGCTTGAGGCCGACCCTCAGGCGGTGCTTGTCGCAGTGCGCCTGATGGTTGCCGGGGCGCGCCTGGACCGGGCGTCCGAAGTGCACTTTGCGCGTTCCGGGCTGTCGACCGGACGCTACCGCCTCCTGGTGGATCTCGAGGACAGTGACGGGGAGAAGTCGCCGTCGCAGCTCGCGAAGAGCCTTGGCGTCTCGCGCGCCACAGTGACCGGCCTGGTCGTTGGCCTGGAGCGAGAGGGCCTGGTGGCTCGCCGCGCCTCAACGGAGGACGGGCGGGGCGCAGTGGTCGTACTCACGGCGCGCGGCGGCCGGCGGTTGCGCGACATGGCCGCGGACCACTTCGCACGGCTTGAGGCGCTGGTCGGCGGACTGGCCGCCGACGAACGCGTGCTGTTCCTCGACCTCCTGGAGCGGATCACTCAGCGGATCGGCGCATTGACTGCCGAATAGCTCGGCACCACTTCCGCGCGGGGGCGGCTGCCCCGGCGGCGCGGCACCCTTTCCCACACCCTAGTAGTTAGCCACCTAATCAACTGATTGGACGGCTGATTTGCTTTGGAGGAGTCATATGAGTCCCCCTCCCAGAACTGCCCAGAGCGGTTTCGCCCCGCGTCCTTTCACCCTGTGGAAGGAGGTCGCGACCGCCTACCTGGCCCCGGCGCTCACCGCCGGGCTCGGCGGATTCCTCAGCGGCCGGCCCGAATTGACCAGGGCCGCCTTCACCTCCATCGGGGCCACATCGGCCTTGGTGGCCTGCGTCGTCGGCGCGTGGCTGCACCGCCGTGGCCGACCCAGGCGCTGGACAGCCTCGGCGCCGCGACCGGTACTCACCCTCGGGCTCGCCATCACAGCAGCCGGAATCGCCGGCCTGGCCGGATGGTTCGGAACCGACTGGCTGCCGTCGCACACACCGGTGCCCAGTGCCGCATGGCTGGAGCGGCTGCGGATCGACCTGCCGCTGTCGGCCGGTCTGGCCGCCGCCATCGTCACCTGGCGGTGGCGCGGCACGACGTCCCGGCAACAGCCCTGACCCAGCCCTTTCCGTCCGACTCTGCAGACCCCTCACCCGTGAGAGGCACAACGTGATCACCATCATCGGCGCCACCGGCGCCACCGGCAGCGCCCTGCTCCGGCGGCTCATCGAACTCGAAGCCCCCTGCCGCGCCGTCAGCCGTACGCCCGACCATCTGCGCGCCGCCATCGGCACGAACACGCCAGTCGAGATCGTCCGTGCGGACGCCGCGGACCCTCACACGCTCCGCGACGCGTTCGAGGGATCCACGCAGCTGTTCCTGGCCATGGCCAACAGCCCGCGGCAGGCCGAGTTGGAGACCAACGTGATAGACGCCGCGGCCCACTGCGGGGTACGGCACGTGGTCAAACTCTCCGCCCCGGCAGCCGAGCCCCGCTCACCGGTGGCCATCTCGCGCAGCCACTGGCGGGTCGAGGAGCACCTTGCGGCAACCGGAATGACGGCTACGCTGCTCCGGCCCTACGCATTCATGCAGAAGCTCCTCCTGAACGCCCCAGCGATCGCCGAGGGCGTACTCGTCGGGGCCATGCGCGAGGCACCGTGCAACTACATCGACGTCCGAGACATCGCCGACGTCGCCGCCGAGACCCTCCTGCGCCCCAGCCTTGCCGGCGCCACCTACACCCTGACCGGCCCACGGGCCTTCAGCCACCCCGAGCTCGCCCGTCTACTCGGCGAGCTGACCTGCCGCCCCGTCCGCTACATCGACCTGCCACCGAGCGAGTTCCACGGCCATCTCCTGTCCACCGCGCACATGCCGCCCTGGCTCGCCGGCCACGTGGTGGAGATCCAGCAACTGGCCATCGCACGCCCGGAGTCTCCCAACGACACCGTCGAGACCATCCTCGGTCGGCCCGCCAGGACACTGCACACCTTCCTCCGCGAACATCTCGACACGTTCACCATGACCGCCTGACCGACCGGCCAACCGTCTGCACCCGCCCCCGCGGCGGTCGGTGCCGCCGGACACCCGAGTGCCGCCCGGCGGAGCCTGCGGGGCTCTGCTCGGCGGGTCGGCCGCCAGGGCGGTGCGCTCCGTTACGCCGGGTTAGGGTCGAACCTCCGAACGAGGGGGCGGGATGATCGAGATGAGCGGGCGGGCCCGGCGAGGGGTGGCCGGGGGTGCGTTCGCGGTGGGGCTGCTGGTGCTGGCGTTCGCCGGTATGGCATCCGGACCCCAGCAGGACACACACCGGCTTGCCGAGCGCCGGCCGCCGCTGGAGCTGGTGCGTGCGGTGACGGGGGCCAGGGCGGTCGGCCCGGAATCCGTACTCGGCCGGCACGCCCACCACTTCATGGCGGGTCCCTCGGTCGACGAAGTGCGGGCCTCCGAAGGATTCGAGGTCGATCAGGACGCGGTGCCCGAGGTCGGTCACGATCCGGACCAGCTCGCCTTGGTCGTCCCACCAACGGGCATCGGCCTGTAACGGCGCTGGGCCCGCTGGTACTGCGCACCAACTCCGCGCGGCGGGCCTCAAGCCGAGGCCCGGCACCTCGCGGCCGGTGCCGCCACGCCGGTGCGGCAGACGACGGACCGGTTCATTCGACACCCGTGCGGTGCCGGACGCGGCGTGGGCGGCGGGGGAACGGCCGCTGCCCCCGCTACGGTCGGCATCGACGTCGAATCCAGTACAGCCGCGAGGTTCACATGGCGATCGACAGGGACCACGACAAGCCGTGGACGCGCAGACACGACGACCCCCGGACCGCTCTCTTCAGCTCCGTCACGGAGATCGTCTATCCGAAGTCGCTCGCGGAACTCGTGGAGCTGTGCAAGAACCGTCCGCCAGGCGTCCGGTACAAGGCGGCGGGGAGTCACTGGGCGCTCTCCGGCGCCGCCATCAGTGACGACACCTTCATCGAGACCCACGACCCGCGGGGCGTTCGGCAGGTACTGGGCCGGACGTTGCACGACGTGGTGCCCGGGTGTCTACATCCCGACCTCATCGAGCGGATGAAGAGTGCGGATTTCATCGGCATGGGCACGTTGTGCCACGTGGAGGCCGGCAAGCGGATCTGCCAGCTGTACGCCGAACTGGACGAGACGGATCCCTGTACGGACCCGTCCACGCTGGGCGGGTTCATGAAGCAGCACCACGGAGTGGATCATTTCGCCGGCCCGTGGGGGTTCGCGACGCTGGGGGGTGCCGGGGGGCAGACGGTCGTCGGGGCCTTCAGCACCGGGACCCACGGCGGGGACTTCGACCAGGGCCCCCTCACCGACTCCGTCATGGCCATCCATCTGGTCGCCGACGGCGGCCGGCACTACTGGATCGAGCGCGTCGACGAGCGCTGGGCAGCCCAGCTGACCGACGACGCGCTGCTGACTGCTCGGTACGACCGTCCGGAACTCGGCGGACCCGGCAACTTCACCGTCATCCGTGAAACCGACAACCGCATGCTCAACGCCGTCCTCGTGTCGGCCGGCCGGTTCGGCGTCATCTATTCCGTCGTGTTGCGCGCCGAGCCGCAGTATGCGCTGTGGGAGCGTCGGCGGCTGCACCTGTGGCAGGACGTCCGGCAGCAGATCGGAAAGCGGCAGGGCCCGCTCTTCACGGACACCGCCCCCGGGCACACCAGTGCCCCGCAGGGGTTTCTGCAGATCTCGGTCAGCCTGACTCCCCACCTGAACTTCGGCCGCAACCTGGTCGGCGTCACCAAGCGCTGGCGGATGGACCTCGACACGGCGCCCGAAGGCCGCGCGCAACGGGTCGGCGCGCGGGTGAACAACCCGGTGGAGGAGCAGCGCAATCAGGCACCGGTGTACCAACTCGTCGGGCGCTCGTTCCCCTACACCCCCGACGAGGACCATCCGTACCGGGCCGAGGGACCCGGCTTCCTCGACCGGGCCTGCTCGAACGGCAGCTTCCTGAAGGGTGTGCTGGAGGAGGCCTACCGGGAGATCGAGGAGCTCGTCGAGTCCGGCGGTGCGGTCGTCGCCGCGGGCGTGGCCGCCGTCGCGGGCTTCGGCGGAGGCGGGCTGCTGGCCCTGCTGCCGGCGCTGGCGCTTGCCCTGCTCGTACTCAAAGCGCTGCTGGACGCGTTCGACTCCGACGACCGTCTCGGAGAACACCTGGACGGCATCAGGAACGCGCTGCTCGACCCCTCCGAGTCGGACCCGGCGAAGCGGGCCGCCGGGCTGTTCGCCTGGCAGCTGATCTCGTACAAGGTGTTCGCGGAGATGCAGGGCGACCTGGAATTCGGGGCCCGCAGCTACGCGGTGCTGGACCGTTGGAACTACCTGGACCGCAGCTGCGGAGTGAACGTCGACTCTGTCGAGGTCTTCTTCGACGCGTCGGACGACCGGCTGATCGCGTTCGTGGACGCCCTCATCGCGTTCGAAGTGAATCAGGAGTTCCGCGGTAAGGCGTGCGTGGGCTGGGTGTCGCTGCGCTTCACGGGGCGCAGCGATGCGCTGCTCGGCATGCAGCAGCACGAAACCACGTGCTCGATCGAGGTCGCCGGTCTGCGAGACGTGACCGGTACGCAGGAACTCATCGACCATGCGGTGCGACTCGCGCTCAACCCCAACATGGGCGGTGTCCTGCACTGGGGTCAGCGCAACGACTCGGGGCGCGCCGACGTCGAACGGCTCTTCGGTGACAGGAACGACCCCGGGAACGGCCGGCTGGGTGCCTGGCGCAGAGCACTCGCAGTGATCACGGACGACAACCGTCTCGACGGCTTCAGCAGCCGATTCACCCGGCGCACCGGTCTTGAGGTGTGACCGGCCTCAGGAGGGAGCATTGCCGTGGAATTCTTCGGGCCGTGGGTGATCCGAGTCGAGCAGCTCACCGAGACCCTTGGGTCGAAGATCACCCTGGCGGGGACTGACGGCGCCGACGGGGACCACTTCCCCGTCCCCGGCCAGGCCCTGGAGATCGCCGTGACCGGCGACGCCTGGACGATCAGCGTGCACACGGCCTGGCCCGAGGATGACGGCGCATAGGCCTGGGATCCTCAGGAGCTCCGCCGCAGCACACGGTTCGACCGGATGGCAGGACTCGTGGTCGACCTCGAGACCGGCCGTCCCCCGACGGGCGACATCGGTCCCCTGCATTTCCACCTGCACCTCGTATGCGTGTGCGGGGACCCCGAAATCACTCCGGACCCTGCCCCCAATCCGTACGACTTCACCCTCCCCGACCGGGGCTGACCCGGCCACCGGGGCTGCGTTGTGGTACGGAAGCACCGGCGCCGGAGACCGGCCAGGGTGGGCAGGCGGTCCACGTACGCGGGTTCCCGCCTGAGGGCGCCGGCGCTTGTGCAGGTGGGGCCTTCGTGTGCCTCTGCCTCTAGGGGATGTTCGAAGTGGCCTCGCATCGGACGGCGGTATCGGTTCCGGCGCCGAACAACTGGTCGTCGCCCCCTCGGCCGTCCAGAACGTCATGACCGGCCGTCGTCGGAGGCTGGGCATCGACCCCGACCGAACTGTCACTGATGAGGATCTCGTTTCCGCTTCCGCCGATGATCGTGTCGTTGCCCGAACCGAATGTCGTCCCGGTATCGGCGAAGCGCGCATTGTGGTCGCCGATCGCGGCCTCTCCTCCGTCGGCGCCCAGGTCCAGCAGGTCGTTGCCGCCGGCGCCGGGGGCGTGGGCGATGTATTCGCTGTCCCCGGTGAGGAAGTCCGCGCTGCCGGGGCCTCCGAGCAGTACGTCGTTCCCGGCTCCCCGAGTGTCACCGCCGGCAGCCTGCGCCCTTGAGTCCCCGACCAGCTGGTCGTTGCCTTCGCCGCCGACGAGGCGGTCGTTGCCGCCGCCCGAAGCGGTGCCGCTCAACGTGCTCGAATCGCCGACCAGGACGTCGTTGTCCGCGGCCCCGTCGAGGTGGTCGGCTCCGCCGCCCGTGGCCGTCCCGACGGCGCCGCTGCTGCTGTCGCCGATCAGCTGGTCTCTCCCCTCGCCCCCGTGGAGGCGATCGCCACCGCCGCCGGAGGAACCGCCGGAGAATCGCCCACGGCTGTCTCCGACGAGGAAATCCGGCTCCGTTCCCCCGTCGAGGTGGTCAGCGCCCCCGCCGCCGGCCGCGCCGCCGAAGCCGGTCTCGCTGTCCCCGATGAGCTGGTCTCTTCCCGCTTCGCCGTAAAGCCGGTCGTTCCCTCCTCCAGAGGCGGTTTCGGACGGCTCCAGGAAGGCGGCGCGGCTGTCACCGACGAGGATGTCGTCTCCGGCACCACCGCGCAGGGTGTCGTTCCCACCACCGGTGACGCTCTGGTCGATGCTTGACGCATCGCCGATCAGCAGGTCGTTGCCAGGGCCGCCCAAGAGGGTGTCGTTCCCGGCCGCGGTGCTCTGCGCCGGCCCGTCGCCGGCGACGAAATCGCTGCCCGGCCCGCCCTCGACCAGGTCGTTCCCGCCCAGACCGCAGATCAGGTCATCGCCGTCCAGGCCGTGGATGACGTCACGACCGGCCGTGCCCACGATGATGTCCCTCGCCGGCGTTCCGTAGGTCGGCGTCCCCGGCGTGGCAACGATGTCGGCCACAAAGCCCTGGCACTCCGGCACCTGGGCACGGGCCTCGGCCACGCCGATCCCCGCCGTCATCCACACGACCAGCATTGCGCAGGACACTCCGGCGACCGCGCGCCACCCGCCCTGGGGGCCCACCCGGGCGCCGCGCGGTCGCCCTTGCCGAGCAGCCGCGCATCCAGTTGCATTGACCTCCCGGTCACTCCCTGGCCGACGATGCCAACGTCCGCCCCGCTGCGGACGGCGGGAGCCGTGCCCCGCCGGCAGACCTGCCCGGGCTCCGGCACGAACCGATCGGTCAGCGGTCTTCGGTGAGCTCGGTTCTCAGCCGGTCGAGTCGGGAGGCGGTGCGGGTGGCCCAGTCGTCGCGCAACTGCAGCGGCACACTCACGGTCACCCCGCTCTGTACGGGGTCGCGGATTTCCACGACGAAGGGGTCGGCCGCGCGCAGGCGCAGGTATGCGCTGCGGCCTGCTGCGGGCCAGTCGGTGACCGATCCATCCGGCAGGGCGCCTTCCTGCTCGGCTGCGGCGCGCGCGGCGACGAAGGCGGCGAGATCACCAAGGTCGGCGTCGGTGAAGTGGACCGGCAGGCGTGCACCGACGAAGCCGGTCTCGATGACGATCTCGGCCTCGTGCCAACCCTCGTGGGGACCACCCCCCGCCGCGCTCTCCAGCACCACCGACACGCTCCGGACGCGGTCCGCGAACCGGATCACTTCGAGATCTCTCACCCGTTGCCCCTCCTGCACATCCGCTGCGGCGTCCCGGCCGTCCCCGCACGTCGCAGGCCCTGTCGCCGACCGCCTGTCACAACAGCGCCATCCTGCCAGGCGTACAGGGTGGTGCTCGGCGTGCCGCGGTGACGGTCCCCCTATCAGCAGTTGGTTCAGCAGGTGCGGCACGCCCTGCGCTTGGGCCTGCTCAACGAAGGCGATCGCCTGCCGACGGTCAAGGAAGTGGCAGCCTTGGTCAGCCAGCGCTGCAGCTTCTTGCGCAGCGGCCCCTGCGCAGCGAGCGTGCCATCGGTCAGCGTCCTGGTCACGAACGTCCCGACACCGGGACGCGCGGCCACCAGGCCGTCGTGTTCCAACTCCCGGTACGCCTTGAGCACCGTGTTCGGATTCACCGCCGTCTGCCGGCTCCGGCGGCGCCACGAAACGTGCTCACGAACAGCGCCTCGATGCTCTCGTCGTCCAGCCCCGCCAGACGCCGTAGCGTGAGTGCGGTCTTGCGGGCCCAGGGACTGGGCAAGAGGTACAAGCAGCGCTGGGCGCTGCAGAACTGCGATCTGGAGATCCCCGCCGGCCGCGTGGTGGGCCTGGTCGGCCCCAACGGTGCGGGGAAGTCGACCTTGTTGAAGCTGGCCTCGGGCATGCTGGCTCCGACGGTCGGGGCCATCGAGGTGTGCGGTGGTCGTCCTGCCGCGGGGGTGGAGCAGCTGGCCAAGGTCGGGGTCGTGGCGCAGGACACCCCGGTCTACGCGCAGCTCAGCGTGGCCGACCACCTGGAGTTCGGCAGGCGCCTCAACCCGACGTGGGACCAGGCCGTGGCGCGCGACCGGATCCGTCGCCTCGGTCTGGACCCCAAGCAGCGGGCCGGCAGGCTCTCCGGGGGCCAGCGCGCTCAGCTCGCTCTCACCCTGGGCATCGCCAAGCGCCCTGAGCTGCTGATCCTGGACGAGCCGGTCGCGGCCCTGGACCCGCTGGCCCGACGCGAGTTCATGCAGGATCTGATGGAGGCTGTTGCCGAGCACGAGCTGAGCGTCGTGCTCTCCTCCCACCTGGTCTCCGACGTGGAGCGGACCTGCGACTACGTCGTCGTACTCGTCGACTCCCAGGTGCAGGTGGCCGGCGACATCGACGAGCTGATCGGCTGTCACCACCGGCTCACCGGGCCGCGCCGAGACACGGACCGGCTCCCGGCAGGTCAGCACATCCTCACCGCCAGCCACACCGACCGGCAGACCACTCTCGTGGTGCGCACCGACACCGCGGTCCACGACCCGTCCTGGACCGTCGGGCGGCTCGGCCTGGAAGACATCGTCCTGGCCTACATGACCCGGCCGGCCGATGCCGTACGTGGCACCCGACCCGCACTGGAGGTGCTGCGATGATCTGGCTGACCTGGCGTCAGTTCCGTACCCAGGCCGCCGTGGTGTTGTCCGCGGTCACGGTCCTGGCCGCCGCCCTCGCAGTCACCGGGCCGCGTCTGTCCGACCTCTACCGGACCTCCGGCGCCGGCCTGGTGGACCAGATCTCCCGCTCGGACCAGACCCTCTACTACGCCGGGCTGCTGATCGTGCTGGCCCTGGCCCTCGCCCTCGCCGGGATGTGCGCCTGGTGGATCCGCCGCCGGGTGCCCTGACGGGTGGCGAAGGCCCGGGCGATGAGGTTGCCGGTGACGGACCGGGGGTGGGCGACGCCGCCCACGACGCCCCGGGGCCACGCACGTCTGGATGCCGATGGCGGCTGCTGCCGACGCCATCGAGTGGGTGCGCTCGCAGGACGTGCAGAGCCCGCTACGGAGCAGGCGGCAGCCCTCTCTGAGCTGCGTGCAGGGGCGCCGGTGTGAACAGTGCCCGGACGGTTTCGGTGGCGAGGTCTCGCAGCCAGGTGTGGGCGCGGTCGTTGTCGTAGCGCTGGTGCCACAGCAGGTACAGGGGGACGTCCGGCAGCGGGAGTGGCGGCGGCAGTGTGGCGAGGCCGAGTTGTTCCCGGGCCGTGCGGGTGACCGCGTCGGGGAGGGTCACCACCAGGTCGGTGCCGAGGGCGAGTTGCAGGGCGAATGCCGCGGTGGGTCCGGCGGCGACGACGCGTCGTTCGAGGCCGTGCGTGGTCAGGGCGTCGTCGATCGGGTCACGCAGGCTTCCGCGGCGCGAGACGGTGAGGTGTTCGGCGGCTGCGTAGCGCTTCAGGCTCAGCGGGCCTTCGGTGAGCGGGTGGCCCGGGCGGACGGCGACGACCAGCCGGTCACTGCCGACGAGACGGTGGCGGATGTCTGGGAGCGTCGGAGGGCTGGAGCTCGATTCGAGGTCGACCTCACCCCGGCGTAGCTCGGCGTCGTCACTCCCGGGTTCGGCGGACAGCCGCAGCCGGACGCCGGGGGCCTGCCGGTGGACGGCGGTGATCAGGGCCGTGCCGCAGGCTGCCGTCAGGGCGTCGTGCCAGCGCACGGTGAACACCCGGTCCAGAGCCGGCAGGTCGAGTTCCTGCTGGGCGGAGAGAAGTTGGTGGGCCTGTTGCACGAGGGCGTGGACCTGGGCGCGCATGGCCAGCGCGCGAGTGGTGGGGACCATGCTCCGGCCGGTGCGGACCAGGATCTGGTCGCCGGTGGCCTTGCGGATGCGGCCCAGGGAGCGGCTCATCGCCGGTGCGGTGACGTGGAGGCGTGCTGCCGCGCCGGCGACACTGCCCTCTTCCAGGAGGGCGTCCAGGGCCGTGAGCAGGTTCAGGTCCAGTTGCATGAGAGTAAGCCTACAAGTGACAAGAATGCACTTGTTGTTAACTATCGCGCGGCCTACCTTCGAAATGCGGGGCGGGGAAAGCCCCCCTCGACCGATCCCAGGAGGCCCACCATGAGCACAGCCACGCCTTTCCACGCCGGTACGACGCTCCTGTCCGACGTGACCGCCGCCGTGAAGGCCGCCGGCGCCACGCTGCGCGACCGCCACACCCCGCACGCCCGGGGCGTGAGTCTGGACGAGGTCGTCGGTGAGATCCACGCGAACGACGACGCGGTGCTGGACGTGCTGCGGGAACCGCTGCTGCGGTCCCGGCCGGGGTCGCATTGGGCTGAGGACGAGCTGGCCGGCGGCGCGCTCCCGCCTGGGGAATGGTGGGTCGTCGACCCGGCGGAGGGCAACATCAACCACGTTCACGGCATGGAGGACTGGGCGGTCACCGCCACTCTGGTCCGCGACAACCAGCCCGTACTCACCGTCGTCCGCCTGCCGCTGACCGGCGACACCTACACCGCCGTCGCCGGCGGCGGTGCCCATCTCAACGGGCGGCCCCTGAAGGCGTCCGCCAAGACCGACCTCGGCGCCGTCCTCGCCGGCACCGGCCAGGCCAAGCCCGGCGAGGACGAGAGCACCTTCCGGCGGATCGGTGACTCCGTCACCGCCATGCTCGTCAACGGTCTGGTCGTGCGCGTGTCCGTTCCCGCCACGATGCAGCTCATCCACGTCGCCGCCGGACGCATGGACGCGTTCTGGCAGTTCTCCGACGTCCGCTCCGGTCTGGTTGCCGGCGCCCTGCTGGTCTCCGAGGCAGGAGGCGCCGTCACAGACCTGAAGGGCGAACCCTGGCACACCGGAAGCCGCGACTTCCTGGCGGCCGCCCCCGGCATCCACGGAGCTGCCCTTGAGGTCCTCTCGCCGATCGCCTGACCTGACATCTCCGCCCCTCCCCATCCCGACACCGCAAGGAGCATCACCGCATGGCACAGATCGGCATCCTGGGCGCCGGGCGCGTCGGCACCAACCTGGCCGGCAAGCTCTCCCAGGCCGGACACGACGTCATCCTCGGCCGCCGGAGCCCGGCGGAAGGCACACCAGCGCCCCCCGAAGGCACGGGCCCCCGCGTCTCCTTCGCCGACCAGCGCACCACGGCCCGCACGGCGGAGATCGTGATCAACGCGACGCCCGGCGACAGCGCACTCGACCGCTTGGCCCGCCTGCGAGCGGAGCTCGCCGGCAAGATCCTCATCGACGTCTCCAATGCCACCCGCGAGGCCGCTGACGGCCTGCCAGGCGAGCTGTGCCTTCCCGGCGGCAGCCTCGCCGAGAAGCTCCAGGACGCCCTCCCCGACACCCGAGTGGTCAAGACCCTCAACACCATGCTGTTCACGGTGATGACCGCTCCCGAAACCCTGGCCACGCCACCGACCGCCTACCTCTCGGGCAACGACGAAGACGCGAAGAAGACCGTCTCCGGCCTGCTCGGCGACCTGGGCTGGCAGCCCGCGTGGATCGAGAACCTCGGCGACATCACCACGGCCCGCGCCACCGAGGCCATGGTCCTGGTCGTGCCCCACATCCTGCGCCGACACGGCTTCGAGCCCTTCGCCGTCTCCCTCGCCCGCTGACCCTCTTCGCGCGGGACGTGGGCTCAGGACGCGTCGGCGGTGGCGGCGGGATCGCACGTCCGCAGCCCCGTGACGTAGTTGCCTCCCGTCCCGTAGCCGGAGAAGGTCGCCCAGCCGCCGGGTTCGATCACGCGGCACGGGGCCCACTGGCCGTTCGTGTACTCGACCGTGACGGAGACCGGGTCGCCGCAGCCGTTGTGGACGTCGGTGTAGCGCCAGCTCTGGAAGTACTCCACGCACTCGGGAGCCGGCGAGCCGGTGGCCGCCCCGGCGGCCGGGGTGGCGGCCAGGGGCATCAGGAGACTTGCGGCGGTCATGGTGGCGAGGACGAGGGGACGCGAGAGGCGAGTCGTGTGGTGTGCCATGTCCGGCATCCTCGGCACGCAGAGGCATTCATGCAGGTTTCTGCAAAGATTTTCAGCCAAGATCCCTTCTTGTGCAACTTTTAGCAGCTCAGCGCTGGTTTTTATGCTTGAAAAGGCTTGCAGTCGGATCGTTCAGCAGACGGGCTCGCGGAGGCGCGGCGCTCGTCCTTCCGGGGCAGCTGCGATTACTCCGTTGGGGGGAAGCCGGAGGTCGTGGCCAAGCCGGCGGGAGCGCGGTGGCGAATGCGGCGTGTGAAGGGTCGGAGGCGCTCTCCGGTTCCCTCACCGGCCGCGTGGGCCTTCCGCGTGGCCAGGACACCCTCACGGGAGGTAGTTCAGATGGTTCGTGTGCGACGAGGTCTCGCGGTGGCGCTGGCGGCCGGCGCGGTGCTGGTGGGCAGTGCTTCGGTGGCGGCCGCGGACGCGGGTGGCCAGGGCGTGGCCGCGTACTCGCCTGGTGTGGGCTCGGGCAACCTGATCCAGGTGCCCATCCACATCCCGATCAACGCGTGCGGCAACACCCTCGGCCTCATCGGCCTGCTCAACCCGTCCTTCGGGAACACCTGCATCAACGCCTGACCGACGGGGCAGCTCGGACGGTGACGCGCCGGGCGCTCCGTCGGGCGCCTTGGCTGCGACTCTGTGCGGGCCTTGACGGGTCGGCTGTGGGTGGCTGTCGGCTGGGCCACCCACAGCCTCCGTCTGACGGCCGGCGCTCACGGCCGGATGAGGGCCGCGACGATCTGCTTGCCGGAGGCCGAGGAGCTGACGTGCAGGTCCGCTGCGAGGGCCTGGACGATCTTCAGTCCCCGTCCTCCTGGCGGAACGTTCGCGTGCAGCACGGCGTTGGTCACGAGTTCGGAGACGACGAGCTGCACGTCCTCGGCAACACCGCGGGGGCAGAACTCGGCTCGCGAGGCGAGCAGCCGCGCGGCGGCCTGCCGGGCGTGGCGTGGCGCTTGCGGTCCCGACGGCAACTGCATGTGGACCGTTGCCGGACGGCCAGGGCAGGCGAGCGCGGTGTCCATGGTGGTTCCTCGCGGGTCGATGCGGCCTCACGACCGCGGGCCCCGGTAGAGGGTGGACCGGGTGGAGGGCTGGGGCGGGGTTCCGTCGCGGCGGAACCCCACAGATCTGACGGCGCTACCACTTGTCGAGGCAGTTCCAGTGGCCCGTTCACGTGGCTCCGCATCGCGGACCGGCGGCGGCCGGTCCTGCTGCGTGCGGCCTCCTCCCGAACTGGCGCCGACAGAGGAGCTGTTCACCCATTCGCGGGTCCGACCAATCCGCCGGGCCGGGGCTGCCGAATCCGCGACGTGAGCAGCTTCCGCACCCCCCTCCGCCGGAACGCGCCGGGCGCCCTGGCCGGACTTCTGGCCGCTTTCACTTCCCTTGCCGTGGCAGAGCTGGCCGCCGGCCTCGTACGCCCTGCCGCCGGGCCGGTGACGGTCGTGGGCGGGGCCGTGATCGACCGTACGCCGGCCGCGGTGAAGGACTTCGCGATCCGCACCTTCGGAGAAGACGACAAGACCGTGCTGCAAATCGGGATCCTCGCGATCCTCGTGGTGATCGCCACCGCTCTGGGTGTCGTCAGCCTGCGCCACCGTCGAGCCGGTGCTGCGGGAGTGCTGCTCTTCGGGATCGTCGGGGCCGTCGCCGCCTGGAGCCGTCCCGACTCCACAGGGCTGGGCGACGCCGTCCCCTCGCTCGCCGGAGCGGTCGCCGGCGCGCTCACCCTGCACGTGCTGGCCGCCAAAGCTGCGCCCCCGGCCACTCTGGCTCCCGAGGCGGCACAGGCCGGGTGGAGCAGGCGCGGCTTCCTGGCGACGGCGGGCGTGACCGCGCTCGCGGCCGCCGCTGCGGCCGCACTGGGTCGCCACCTGTCCGGCAGGCAGGGGCGGGGCGCGGTTGCCTCCCGTGAGGCGCTGGTCCTGCCGCGCCCGGCTTCCCCGGCTCCCGCCGTTCCGGCCGGTGTGCAGCTGAAGGTGCCCGGCATCAGCTCCTTCACCACGCCGAACGGCGACTTCTACCGCGTCGACACCGCCCTCGTCGTTCCCAGGATCGATGCGGGGACCTGGCGTCTGCGCGTTCACGGCAAAGGCGTCAGCCGTCCCCGCACCTACACCCTCGACGAACTGCTCGCCCGTCCGCTCATCGAACGCGACATCACCTTGACCTGCGTGTCCAACGAGGTCGGCGGCCCCTACCTGGGCACGGCACGCTGGCTCGGCGTGCCGCTGGCCGGCCTCCTGCGCGAGGCCGGGGTCAAGCCCCCCTCCCGGGGCGGGACCGCCGACCAGCTGGTGGCCCGCTCCGTCGACGGCATGACCCTCGGCTCCCCCGTCGAGGACCTCATGGACGGCCGCGACGCGATGCTCGCCGTCGGCATGAACGGCGAGCCCCTCCCCTTCGAGCACGGTTTCCCGGTGCGCATGCTCGTCCCCGGCCTGTACGGCTACGTGTCGGCCTGCAAGTGGATCACCGGCATCGAACTCACCACCTTCGACGCCTACGACCCCTACTGGGTCAAGCGCAAGTGGGCGCGTCGGGCGCCGGTCAAGACCCAGGCGCGCATTGACACCCCGCGCCCGTTCGCCCGCCCCGCCGCCGGCACCGTCACGATCGCCGGCATCGCCTGGGCCCAGCGCCGGGGCATCACGCGGGTCGAGGTCCGCATCGACGACGGCCCCTGGCAGGACGCCGACCTCGCCCCGCAGGACAGCGTCGACACCTGGCGCCAGTGGTCCCACCCCTGGCGGGCCACCCCCGGCGGCCACACCATCACCGTCCGCGCCACCGACGGCACCGGCGAGGTCCAGACCGAGCAGCGCTCCCGCACCATCCCCGACGGAGCGAGCGGCCGGCACAGCGTGTTCGTCACCGTCCCCTAGGCGGTGTCTTCAAATGATCACCGCTGGTGGGTCATGGTGTCGTGATACGTCGCCATGAACTGTCCGATGCTGAGTGGGAGTTCGTCCGGCCGCTGCTGCCCGAGTCATTGCGGGGACGCAAGCGGCTGGACGACCGCAGGGTCCTGAACGGAATCGTGTGGAAGTTCCGGACCGGGTCGGCCTGGCGGGACGTACCCGAGCGCTACGGTCCGTGGGCCACCCTCCACACGCGTTTTCGCAGGTGGGCGGCGGACGGAACATTCGACCGGATGCTGCGGACCGCCCAGGCGAAGGCGGACGCGGCGGGCGACATCGACTGGCTGGTATCGGTCGACTCCACCGTCGTCCGGGCCCACCAGCACGCGGCCGGGGCTCGAAAAGGGGGCTCCGCGACCCGGCCCTCGGCCGGTCCAGAGGCGGTCTGACCAGCAAGATCCACCTGGCCTGTGACGGCCGGGGCCGTCCACTCGCGTTCGTCGTCACGGGCGGCAACACCAACGACTGCACCCGGTTCACCACCGTGATGGAGGCGATCCGGGTGCCCCGGATCGGACCCGGGCGGCCCCGGGTCCGGCCCGATCACGTGCTGGGCGACAAGGGCTACAGCTCGAAGGCGATCCGCGCCTGGCTCCGCCGCAAGGGCATCACCCACACGATCCCCGAACGGCTTGACCAGGTCCGCAACCGGGCCCGACGCGGCAGCCGAGGCGGCCGACCGCCGGCCTTCGACCGCGAGGCCTACAAGCACCGCAACGTCGTGGAACGCTGCTTCAACCGCCTGAAGCAATGGCGCGGCATCGCCACCCGCTACGACAAGACCGCCCAGTCCTACGAAGCCGCCGTCACCCTCGCATCACTCCTGATGTGGGCGTGACATTTGACGACAGAACCTAGGCCCCCGGCCCCCGCGGGCCGGCCCGGTCGGCCGCCACGTCGACCGACTCCCCGCTCCGCGTGCGTAGCTGCCGCTCCTGACCGGTGGCCCTGCCCTCCGGGGGCACGGCCGCCGTGGGAGTGTGCTGTGACAGGCGGCTGAGAATGTCACGCCGTCGCCGGGTTGGCGCGCATGCCGCCAAGCAGTGTCGTCAGGTAGCGGCGGGCGGTGTCGATCCGGTCGGCGGACGTGCCGCCGCGGACGTCGACCGCGTGGGCGATCCCGCACATGAGCGGAAGGAGATCGCCCGGTGCGACCTGGGGGCGGACCGCTCCGGCCTGGCGGGCCCGGTTCCAGAGCGTGTCGCCGGCCGACCGGAGCGATTCCTTGAGTTCCGAGGTCCGCGGGAGTGCGTCGGTGTCGGTGGCGGTCACCGGCGCGAGCGAGGCGTCGGTGACCTGTGCTTCGGCGACACGCAGCAGGAAGCCTTCGAACGCACGCCACGGGTCGGTGTCGGCCAGCGCCTGTTCACCGTGTGCGGCGAGGGATTCCAGGCAGGGGGTGGCGACGGTCTCCAGCAGCGCCTCGGGAGAGGCGAAATGCCGGTATACGGTGCCCACTCCCAGGCCGGCGCGGCGTGCGACGTCGTTGAGCTGCAGTGGGACCCCCTGGTCGACCAGGGCGCGGGCGATGGCGACGATCCGGTCCCAGTTGCGGGCCGCGTCCTTGCGCAGGGGTGTCGTCATGAGGGGCATATTAATCGGATGGCCCATCCCCATCGGCGGGCCATCCGCGCCCGGACCGCCCGGACCGCCAGAGGGTCAGGCGGTGGTGAGAGGTGCGTGGCGTTCGCTGAGCCGGCGGACGGCTTCGGCGACGCGGGGATCGGCCGCCGCGCGGAACGGCGTGACGGGGTGCGCCTGGGAACCGATGACGACGCCGGTGCGGCCCGCGAGGGTGGCGTCGGTGGCAGCGGTGATCGAGGGCCGGGCGGCCACGGACGCCGGGCCTGAGGTGGAGCGGGCGAACGTGCGGCGCACCAGCGGCCACAGCAGGCGCAGGGCGGGTGAGACGATCTTGGGGTCGGTCAGGGTGCCGTCGGTCATGTCGGTCGCGGCTCCTCCGGGGTCGGCCGCGAAGACCGAGATGCCGGTCCCGTCGAGTCGCTTGGCCAGGTCCAGGGTGTAGGCGAGGTTGGCCAGCTTGGCGCGCCCGTACCAGTGGAAGCCGTAGTAGCCGCCGGGCGGCTCCACGGCGTCGAACACCCGCTTGGCGACGGTGACCGCGCCCGAGGTGACGTTCACGATCCTGCTCGGCGCCGCGGCCGTCAGCGTGGGCAGCAGGAGTTCCGTCAGCAGGTACGGCGAGAGGTGGTTGACGACGAACGACGCCTCGACCCCCTCCACGGCCTGACGGGCCGGGAACATGGCCCCGACATTGTTGACCAGCACCGTCAGCGGTTCGCCTGCGGCGGCGCAGTCGGAGGCGATGCGGTCGGCGAGCGCGCGTACCTCCTCCAGCGAGGCGAGGTCGGCCGGCAGGAACCGGGCCTGTCGGGCCGGGCTCGCCGCGTTGATGCGCTCGACCGCGAGGGCGCCCCGCTGTGCGTTGCGTCCGACCACGGTGACCGAGAAACCGGCAGCGGCCAGCCCCAGCGCCGTCTCCAGACCGATGCCGGCCGTCCCGGCCGTCACGACTGCTGTCTTCCCCATGCGCTCCTCCACCCGAGCAGACATCCGGATAGTTCATCCGCTTGGTGAGACGGTAACACAATCGGATACCTAATCCGTTTGAGGGGGCCCGGTCGGGAAGGTCGTCCGTGACCCGGCGCCCGGCCGACGTCGCGTGGTCACAGGTGGGCCGCCAGCTCGCGGGCCACGTCCTCGGGGGGTCTGTCGGCGGTCCACACGTGGGTCCCGAACTCCGGGCCGGTCAGCGTCTCCAGGCAGCGCGTCAGCTGGCGGCCCTCCCAGCTCAGCTCGCCCCATTCGTCCGGTGGTTCCCGCCGTTCGGCCATGCGCCGCCGCAGGCGCTCCCGGATGGTCTCCGGGTCGGCGAGCAGGGTGAAGTGGCGCACGTCCAGACCGTCGCGGCGCAGGCCGCCGACGAGCTGCTCGAACACCGGCAGCCGGGAGACCGTCATCGGGACGACCACGGTCCGGCCGTAGGTGCGGGCGCACCGCTCGACCAGCAGGCGGGTGAGGGGGGCCCAGAGCGGCTCCAGTTCGAACTCCTCCTCCCTGAGCCCGGGCGGCAGCCGGCGCCAGAGCATGTGCCCGACGTCCTCCGGGTCCACCACGAGGGCGCCGGGCAGCAGGGTCGCCAGGTGGCGCGTGACGGTGGTCTTGCCGCAGCCGAACGGCCCGTTGACCCAGACCACCGGGGCGCTCCCGGCCCCGGCGGGGCTCACGGACGGATCTCGTAGCCGTAGAGGGCCCGGTACATCGCGCTCTGCGCCTCGTCGTCGAAGAGCGTGCGCACCGGTTCGTCCCCGTCGCTGAAGAGGTAGCGGGGCAGCCGGAAGGCCCACAGCTGGGTGAACACCGTGGAGTACGCGCCGCAGTTGAGGAGGAGCAGTGTGCGGTTGTCCGGCGTGTCGGGCAGTGTCGCGCTCCGGCAGACCAGCGCCGGGGCGCAGGTGGAGTCGCCGACGTCGAACCCGGCCCAGGGTGCGTCCGGGGCGGGCAGCACGGTCGGCAGGGGGTGGTAGGTGACCTCGGCCATGTCGATCAGCACGTTCGAGCCGATCTCGGTGATCAGGTACCGGTGGTCGCCGTTGTGCTTCTCGGCGGTCACCCGGGTCAGGCCCACGGCCGCGTCGGCGGTGAGGAAGCGGCCCGGTTCGATGTGCAGGACGAACGGGTAGCCGATGCGGTCCAGTTCCTCCTTCGCGACGGCGGCGAAGTCCTCGGGGCCCAGGCCCGAGCGGTGCAGGAGGAAGCGGGTCTCCAGGCCGCCGCCGATGTCGACGACCTCGAAGCGCAGGCCCAGTTCGCGCTCGACGGCCCGGGCGACGTCCGCGACTCCGGCGAGGACGGCCCGGTACTTGGCGGGCTGGGAGCAGTGCGTGACCTGGTGGGCGTGCAGGGCCACGACGTCGACCTCGGGGGTGTCGAGGGCGGCGCGCGCCAGCCGCAGGAACTCCCCGCCCTCCCAGTCGACGCCGAGCTTGGAGGAGGGGGTGATGTAGATGCCCTCGTGGTCGACGGGGGGTGTCACCCGCAGTCCGACGCGGGCCCGGGCGCCGTGGCGGCGGCACGCGGCGGCGAGGGTGGCCAGGTCCTCCAGGCAGTCGAGGACGGTGAGTCCGACGCCCGCGGCCACGGTGGCGTCGGCGTACCGGGGGCTGCGGCCGACGCCGTTGCTGACGATGTCGGCGGGCGCGAAGCCGGTCTGGAGGGCGATCTGGAGCTCCAGCGCGCTCATCACCTCCGCGCCGGCGCCGGCCTCGCTCAGGACCGTGAGGCACTCCTTGACGTAGCAGGCCTTGACCGCGGCGAAGGTGCGGTGTCGGGGGAACCGCGCGCGGTAGGCCCCGTCGACGGCCTGGTAGTTGGCGCGGACGCGGTCGCCGAGGTACCAGATCAGCGGCGCGCCGGCGCGGGTGAGCAGGTCGTGTGCGTCGTGGCCGTGCACGCGGAGCCGGCCGTGGTCGTCGTAGCGGAGGTAGTCGAGGAGGTCGTGCACGGCCGGCACCTCGTGCCGTTCGAGGCCGATGAGGTCACGGGCGCGCACGCGGGAGGCGTCGTGGGCGATGGCCATGGTGGGGTGGTCCGTTCCTGTGGGGTCCGCTGGTCGGCCGAAGCCGGTCCGGCGGGGCGTCAGAAGAGCTCGACGAAGCGGGCGGGGTAGGTGGTGCGGTCGTAGCGCAGCACGAGCACGGAGTAGCGCAGGTGGCGGCGCAGCCGGTTGGAGGCCCGGCGGACGTCGGTGAGGCGCTCGGTCATCGCCGCGCGGACCGCCGGGTCGGTGACGCCGGACTGGGCGCACGCCCGGTCGACGGTGGAGGCGCAGTAGTGGGCGATGTCGTCCTCGGTCTCCAGGACGGGGACGTGGCGGGTCTCGTGGAGCACGTCGAAGCCGCGGTAGAGGGACATCGCCTCGTGGTAGCCCTCCATCGGGCTGGTGATGCCGAAGACGTCGCGGCGCAGGTCCTCCGCCTCGGCCGGCAGCGGCTCGTCGGCCCAGAACGGGGAGGCCAGCAGCAGACCGCCGTCGGTGAGGAAGCCGCCGAGCCGGCGGGCCATGGCGGCGGGCTCGGGGAAGAACCCGAGGGCGGCGCCGACGACCACGTGCGTGAAGCGGCCGCGGGGTTCGGCGGTGGCGCCGTCGGCGGTGAAGTACTCCAGGCGCAGGCCGGGGTCGACGTCCTGGTGGTTGTAGCGGGCGATGCGCACCGAGTCGTCGCTGAGGTCGAAGCCGGTGGCGGAGCAGCCGGTGAGCCGGGCGAGTTCACGGGAGGAAAACCCGGTGGTGCAGGCCACCTCCAGGACCGAGGAGGAGGCGTCCACCCGGCCGAAGGTGGCCCAGGCGTTGAGGGTGGCGTAGGAACCCGGCGGCACGTTGGTCTGGTTGACCATGGCGACGAAGTCGGTGTAGCTCGCGTCCCGCACGTCGGCGGGGGTGCGCGGGACCCTGGCCAGGGGCCAGGTGGGGAGGGCGCGGAGGGGGGTGGTCACGTGGTGGTCCTTTCGTACGTCCTGCAGGGAGGCGGGGCGGATCGGCGCCGGGGCCGCTCCGGTTCAGTCCTTGGTGGCGGTGACGGTGAAGCTGAGCGGGAAGGGGTCGCCGGGGATCCGGTAGAAGCCCGGCCGGTCGGCCGGTACCAGCCAGGGCAGCGGCTGCCAGGGCAGGACCGGGTGCTCGTCCATGCCGGTGATGCGCAGCCCTGCGCCGGCCAGGGCGGAGACCACCTCGGAGAGGGGGTGGTTCCACCGGTACTGGGGCAGGCCCAGCGTCGCGGAGGTGTCCACGTACGTGCCGGCCTCCTCGTCGACGACGGGTGCGCCGTGCCGGAAGTACGGGTTGCGCGGCCGGTAGCCGTCCTTGCCGGGCTCGTCGTCCCAGATGAACAGGTGGGGGTGGCCCTCGGCGAGGAAGAACACTCCGCCCGGGCGCAGGTGGCGGGCGATGGTGCGGGCCCAGGCGGTCAGGTCCGGCAGCCACATCAGGACGCCCCAGGAGGTGAAGCAGACGTCGAAGGTGCGGCCGAGGTCGAGGGCGCCGACCTCGGCCTGCTCGAACCGGGCGGGCAGGCCGGTCTCGGCAGCCAGGGCGCGGGCCCGTTCGACGGCGGCGGCCGAGAAGTCGACGCCGACGGCCTCGGCGCCCAGCCGGGCCCAGGACAGCGTGCCCAGGCCGAAGTGGCACTGCAGGTGCAGCAGGCTGCGGCCGGCGGGGTCGCCGACGCCGGCGCGCTCGATGTGGTCCAGGGCCAGGCCGCCGGCGCGGAAGCCGGCCAGGTCGTACCAGTCGCTGTCGGCATGCAGCGGCACGCGGGCGTCCCACAGGGCTTCGTTGGCGGCCAGCCAGGGGGTGGGGGCGGTGGTGGTCATGGCTGGGGGTGCTCCTGGGTGGGTGTCATGGCCGGGCTCCTGTCCGGTGGTGGTCGTACGGGGCGGCGCGCAGGCTCGCCAGGCGGGTGAGGCCGAGTCCGACGCCGACGCACGGCGGGACGCCGGCCGCGAAGGTCTCCAGGACCTCGGAGTAGTCGCGGTGGACGGGGTGGGGGTCGTCGGCGAACTGGGCGGCGAGCCGGCGGGCGAGCCGGTCCGGATCGCGTTCGTTGGCGCTGATCTCGGCGAGTTCGACGCCGTCGACCGAGAGCCAGACCCGGCGTGCGGCCCGCCCCTCCCCCGCGATGAACGGCGAGGCGGGACCGGGGATGCCGTGCACGAGCGCGACACCGGTCAGCCGGTGGCGGTAGGTGCCCCGCCACAGCCGGAGGGCCAGGGCGTGCGGGTCGGCGAACCGCCGCGGGTCGGGGCCGCCGGCCCGGGACGCGAGCCGGTGCAGGGCGGCGGTGTCGTCCGGGTGCGCCCCGGACGTCTCGGCGAAGGCCTCGTCGAACGTGGTCCAGCGGGGCCGGCGCGGGTCGCCGAGGACGTCCGCGACCAGGTCGGCGACCAGCTCGGCCATCGCGTCCAGGCGCAGGTCCGCGGCGTACGCCTCCAGCATCGTGAACTCCTTGGCGGCGGCGCCGCGCAGCGGTTCGTTGCGGAAGCTGGGCCCGATCTCGTAGACGCGGGTGCGGCCCTCGGCGAGGCGGCGCAGGAGGTCGAGCTCGGTGGTGACCCGCAGGTAGAGCGGCCGGTCCCGGTCGGCCTGGCGGGTGGCGAACGGGCGGGCCCGGCCGCCGAAGTAGCCCTCGGTGAGGAGGGGCGAGGCCGTCTCGGCGAACCCGAGGCGGGTCAGCCGGGGCCGCAGCAGGGCCGCCACGGGCAGCTCGCCGACCGGGTCGGGGCCGGTGGGGCGCAGCGGACGGGCCGAGCGGGTGGGGCGGTGCCGCAGGACCTCGTCGACGGACAGGACGGCCGCGCCGGTCCGGGAGCGGCCGCCGCGGCCGCGTACGGCCAGCAGGTCGCCGGGGCGGATGCGGGCCGGTCCACCGGCCGGGAGGGACAGCTGGACGGTCCGGCCGGCCCAGGTCAGGTCGGCGAAGGTCGTCCCGCGGTGGCGGCGCACGGCCGTGACCCGGCCGCCGAGGCGGCGCTCCTCGCCGGGCGCGGGCGGCTCCCGGTGCCAGTCGGCCAGGGGCAGCGGTTCCTCGTCGTCGTCCGGGGCGCCGGCGCCGGGTGCCCGGGCGGGGGCCGGGGCAGCCTCGGGGAGGCGTACGAGCGGGTCGTCGGCGCCGGTGAGGCCCAGCAGCAGGTCAGACGCGCCGGCCGCCCGGGAGTCGGTGAGCCAGGCCAGGCGGCGCAGGAGGGGGCGGCGGGCTGCCGCGTCGGCGGTGGGCAGCCGGTGAAGCAGGTGGCGGGCGGCCACGGCGGCCAGGGTCGGAACCCGGCAGCCGACCCGGCCGCCGAGGACCCGGACGGCCGCGGCCAGCGCTGCGGGGTCCGCGGGCCCGTCCGGCCAGGGCGCGCCGGGACAGGCCGCGGCGAGCGCCAGCCGGAACACGTCCTCCTCCGGTGCGCCGTGGGCCGAGGCGGGACGCAGGGCTGCCGGCAGGGCGGTCCCGGGGAGGGCGGTGTGCAGCGGCACGCGGCGGTGCGGGCCGTCGAGGGCCAGTCCGGCGAGGCCGGCCAGCAGCCCGCGCGCGGTCTCCCGGTCGACGGGCGGCGCGGTGCCGCCCAGGGCCGCGGTCGCGGTGGCGAGCAGGTCGGCGCCGAGGTCCCCGGCACCCGCGGGGGGTTCGGCGTGCGCAGCGGCGGCGTCGGCGGGTCCGGTGCCCACGGCCGGGTCAGGGAGGCCCCGCGTACGGGCGGCCGGACGCTCGTACGCGCCGGGGCCGGGAAGGTCCCGGGTCCGGGCCTGCGGTCCGGCGTGCGTGGCGGCGGCGGCCGCGGCGAGGTCCGTGAGGTGGGCGTGGGTGGCGGGGCATGGGGCCGCCGCGTCCGTGCGTTCCGCGGCCACGGGCGCCCGGGCGGCGGAGGGGGCCGTGCCGCCCGCCGCGTCGGAAGCGGGCGGTGCCGACCGCTCCCACCAGCGCACGGGGGCGTCGGCGGAACCGTGCGGCCACACGAACTTCAGCGCCTCCACGTCCTGCGCGGCGAGTTCGGCGTCGTAGGGGCGGCCGCCGGCGGCGTACCGGTCGCGGATGTCCTCGCGGACGCTCTCCGCGATGGCGGTGCCGCGGGGGCTGGCGTGCCGGTCGAAGGCCTCCACCGGTTGGAGCAGTACGAAGGTGGACGCGGAGCCGAAGGTGTGGCGGGGTGACTCGGGCCCGTACGAGGCGGCGAAGACCAGCGCGAACCAGCGGGTCCCGAAGGCCCGGAACCACCAGTGCTCCGCCTCCGCGCCCTCCAGCCCGGCCAGGCCGGAGTCGCCGTCGGCGGTGAGCACGCCCGCCAGCACGGCGCGGGTGGTGGCGGCGACGGCGGCGGGGGTGGCCCCGTGCGCGGGGTCGGTCAGTTCGACGACGAACCCGTCGAGGCGGTCGGCGGCCGCGCGGTCGGTGAAGGCCCGCAGGGCGGGTCCGGCGGCCAGGCCGGCGGCGTACGCGTCCGGTCCGTCGTGGGCGGGCATGCCGACGAGCCGGGAACGGCGGGCGAAGGTGCACTCGGCGCGGTCCTGCACGGTGCGGAACGCGTCGGCCGAGTCGGTCGGTGCCGGGGCGTGCGGGCAGGAGGGCGCGGGGGCGGCGTCACGTCCCGCGACCGCCGGCGGCGCGGCGGTGGTCGGCTCAGGCACGGCCCGCCACCTGGTGGTCGAGGTACGTGCGGGACGGCTGGGGGCCGTCGGCCAGCTGGTACTTGCCGTCGTAGAGGCGGATGGCGCCCACCGGCTGCCAGAAGGTGACCTGGGCGATCAGCATGCCCGGCCGGATGCGCACCGGCAGGGTCGCGTACAGCTGGAGCGTGGAGTGGCCGACGAAGCCGATGTCGATGAGGTCCGCGGTGACGTGCACGAACAGGCCCATGCGCGCGGTGCCGGACTTGGCGTGGATCAGCGGGACGTAGTGGTCGCTGCCGATGGTCTCGGCGGTCTCGGCGAGCACGAACTCGCCCGGCGCGAGTTCGAGGCCCTCTTCGGGTATCTCGCGCACCTCGTGGGCGGCGGGCCGGCGCGGGTCGAGCACGTCGTCGGTGTAGACGAGCACCCGCCGGCCGAGCGCCAGGTCGTAGGAGTTGGTGGTGCAGCGGGCCGGGTCGAACGGGGAGATGACGATGCGTCCCCGGTCGACCTGCCGCGCCACCTCGTCGCCGGTGAGGATCACAGCCGGTCTCCGATCGCGGACTCGTGGGGTTCGTTGAAGCGGGCGTAGAGGGCGGGGGTGGGCCGCACCCGGCCCTGGTTCTGCCAGAAGGACACCTGGCCGACGGTCATGCCGGGGTAGATCCGCAGCGGGCGGGTGGCGACCATCTCCAGCGTCCAGCGGTGGCAGGAGGTGGTGTGCCCGAGATCGGCGGAGACCTGCAGGAACAGCCCGAGGCGGCCCATCGAGCTGCGTCCGATCAGCGACATGGCGTACGTGTCGCTGCCGATGACCTCCTCGGTGTGGCCGAGGTACATGCGGCCGGGGGCCAGCACGTAGCCCTCCTCGGGGAGTTCGAAGGCGAGCCAGCTGCGGGTGGTCCGGTCGAAGCTCTTGACGGTGCTGCCGAGGCGGTAGTTGTAGCTGTTGGGGTTGACCGCGTCGGCGCGGAAGGGCGTGATGACGATGCGGCCGGCCGCGTGCTCCTCCTCGATGCGGGGTCCGGTGAGGATCATGCGGCGCTCCGGTGGCCCGTGCTCAGCGGCAGGCTGCGGGCGGACCGCAGGACGCGGGAGGGCTTCCACCGCACCCGGTCGGGGTGGACGGCGAGGGCGGCGGGGTGGGCGGCGTACTGCTCCAGCACGATCCGGCCCTGCAGGCGGGCCAGGGCGGCGCCGAAGCAGGCGTGCGGGCCGTGGCCGAAGGCCAGGTGCGGCTGCGCGGCGCGCGCGGGGTCGAAGCGCTCGGGTCGGTCGAAGGCGCGCGGGTCCCGGTTGGCCGAGGCCAGCAGGAGCACCACGCGGCGGCCGCGCTCGACGGGCACTCCGGCGACCTCGGTGTCGGCCAGGGCCGTCCGGGCGGTGATCTTCGACGGTCCGTCGGTCCGCAGCACCTCCTCGACGAAGCCCGCGGCGGCGCGGGGGTCGCAGGCCGCGGCCGCCGCCGGCGCGGGGTGGGCGGTGGCGGCGAGGAGCAGCGCGGTGATCAGGTTGGTGGTGGTCTCGTGTCCGCCCAGGAGCAGGGAGACGCAGTTGGAGACGATCTCGTCGGTGGTCAGGCGGGAGCCCTCCTCCTCGGCCCGGACCAGGCCGGAGACGACGTCGTCGGCGGGGCGGGCGCGGCGTTCGGCGACCACGGCGGTGAAGTAGTCCCACAGCGCGTGCCAGGCGCCGGCGATGCGGGCGACGTCCTCGGGACCGGGGTCGGGTTCGACGATCCGGATCAGGTCGTCGGACAGGCTCTTCAGGAGGTCCTGGTCGGCGGCCGGCAGACCGAGCAGGGCGCAGATGGTGAGGACGGGCAGCGGGAAGGCCAGCCCGGTGACCGCGTCGCCGCCGCCCTCGGCGGCGAGCCGGTCGAGCAGCCCGCGGGCGGTGGCGGCGGTGCGGTCCTCCAGGGCCGCGACGCGGCGCGGGGTGAAGGCCTTGGAAAGCAGGGAGCGCAGCCGGCGGTGGTCGGCCCCGTCGGCGTACAGCGCCCATGAGGCAACGGGGGCCAGGGCGGGGCGCAGTGCGGCGGGCAGGTCGTCGAGGAAGTGGCCGGCGGAGGGCGCGCAGCCGAAGGCGGGGTCGCGAAGGACGTGCCGCACCTCGGCGTACCGGGGCAGGACGAGGCGGCCGCTGCCGAGGTCGGGGCAGTCGATCGCGGAGCCGCCGCGGGCGAGGGCGTCCAGGTGGGGTGCCGGGTCGTCGGCGTCGAGCGCGTCGAGCACCAGTTGCTGGCGGGTCATGGCGGTCGGCCTCCTCATGCCGGACGGGGAGTCTGGTGGGTCTGGTGGGTCTGGATGGTCTGGGGGTTCCGCTGGGGCTGTTCGGACGACGGGGACGGCCGGGACCGGCCGGTGGGCAGGCCGTGGCCGGCGGCCGGCCGCGTGGCGCGGGCCCGGGCGAACAGTCCGGCGGCGGTGATGCGGTCGGCCAGGTGCGTGCTCTCCTCGGCGGGGCCCCCGTACAGGCGGCTCTCGCCGCGCACGTCCATCTCGATGTAGGCGGTGATGATCTGGTCGAGGGTCAGGTGCGGCAGCAGCTCTGCGATGACGGACATGCCGTAGTCGATGGAGTGGGAGTCCCCGGGCAGCAGGTACGTGGCGTACTCGCCCGGCGGGGTGTCCAGCCGGAAGGACTGCCAGCCGTCGCGGCGCTGCCGGCGCCAGACGTCGAGGGCGGCGGCGCGGATCTCGCCGGAGGGCAGGGCGGCCAGCCGGCCGAAGGCGCCGGGGGCCGTGCCCGGGTCGTGGTGGCGGACGTGCGGCAGGCCGTGGGGCACGCTGCGCAGGAACTTGGAGACGCAGGGGGCGATCTCCTCGGGCTCGGTCGGGGTGTGCAGCCGGTTGGCGAAGACGGTGTCCCCGAACTCGCGCCGCACCTCGGTGCGGATGGCCGTGCAGCGGGCCACCACGTCCGCCGCGCCGCCACCTCCCGCGCCGCCGGCGGAGTCGGCCGCCGCGACGACGGTGACCTCGCTGGTGCCGCCGGTCATGTAGTGCAGGGTCAGCTGGTGGGCCACCGGGTAGGCCCCGACGGCGAGTTTGGGCCATACGTCCTCGACGTCGGCGGCGTCGAGGACGACCGGGTAGCGGGTCACCACGCGCAGCCGGTGGCGCTGGATGAGCCGGTCCAGGTGGGCGCGCAGGCCGGGCAGGAGGCAGCCGTCCGGCTTGAGCAGCAGGACGCTGTACGGGCCGTCGGCGCGGTCGGCGGTGCGGTCGTGGGTCATGGGGTGGTCCCTCGTTCGGTGGAGCGGGAGCCGTGGCGTCAGACGGCGGAGCCGAAGGCGTGGGTGGCCCGGGCACGGGCGGTGAGCACCCGGAAGGCGGTGAGCGCGGCGGCGAGCCAGCCTGCGCCGGTGAGCAGCGCCCACAGCGCGGGCGCGGCCACGGCCGCGGCGGGGTCACCGTCCGCGAGGGCGCGGATCGCGGCCAGGCCGTGGGTGGGGGGCAGGGCGGCGGCCGCCGCCCCGACCCAGCCCGGCCAGAAGTCCACGGGCACCTCGGCCCCGCACACGGCCATCAGCAGCAGGAAGGAGGCGTTGAACACGATGTTCCGTGCCTCCGGTGCGACGAGGACGAAGGCGCCCACGAACAGCCCGAGGCAGTACGTCGTGGCGGCGGTCAGCACCACCAGCCCCAGCAGGGCCGGCACCCGGCCGGCCGGCCAGTGCACGCCGAAGGCGGGGCCGACGGCGAGCAGCGAGACGGCGGCCGTGGCCGAGCCGCTGACCGGCCACTGGAGGCTGCGGCCTACCATCACCCAGCCCATCTCGCCGGGTGCGGCCGCGAGCAGGGGCAGGGTGCCGTGGCCGCGTTCCCAGCCGGTGGACACGACCACGGTCATGGCCTCGATGACACAGGCCATGACGGCGTTGCCGATCACCAGGTAGCGGGTGTGGGCCGGGGAGCCGAGCAGGTGGCCCACCAGGCCGAAGAAGCAGACCTGGCTGAGCATCCGGGTGAGCCAGCCGAAGGTCCAGCTGGTCCAGGTGTAGGAAGCGCGGAAGTCCGCGTAGGCGTTGGCCGCGCTGTGGCCGACGATGCGGGCGGTCCGCGCCAGGGCTGCGGCCGGGGCCGTGGTCGGGGCCATGGTCGGGGCCGTGGTCGCCTGGGGTTGCATGGTGGTCTGCCTCCTCAACTCTGGGCGAGGGTGCCGGTGGTCCGCACCCGGCGGAGCATCCGGCCGATCAGGTACGTGCCGGTCAGCCCGCCGGCGAGGCCCAGGACCGCGACGGCGGCGAGGGCGGCGAGCGGCTCGACCGGGTCGGCCGGGTCGAGCGCGGCGCGCAGCAGCCGGGCGCTCCAGGACAGGAACACCACGTCCGACAGCGGGCGCAGCCACTCCGGCAGGAACGACACCGGCACCAGGACGCCGCCGAGCAGGTAGAACGGGAAGCTGAGGGCGTTCTGCAGCACGCGCGCCGAAGGGGCCAGCACGAACAGGGCGGACACGCAGCTCGCGGTGCCGGCCATGGCCGCGGCGGAGACGAGCACCCCGACCGCGAACAGGGCCGGGTGCTCGATGCGTACGGTCAGGCCGAAGACCCCGTACGCGACCAGCCAGGCCTCGGCGAACGACAGGGCGCTGAGCAGGGTCACGGCGGCGATGCGGACGTTGACCACCAGCGGGTAGCGGGCGGGCGAGGCCGCCATCGCCTCCAGGGTGCCCTGGTCGCGCTCCTGGCTGACGAGTTCGCCGGCGCACTGGAGGGCCAGTGACCACAGCGCCATCAGGGCCGGCGCGAGGACGGCGTACCCGGCGAGGTCCGAGCGGCCGGCCTGGACCTGGATGGCGAGGAAGACCAGGGTGTACAGGGGTGTGGTGACGAAGACGTGCGCGATGTCGGGCGTGCGCAGGGTCATCAGCAGCTGGAGGCGGAAGACGGTCCACAGGGACAGCGGGCTCATCGCGTCACCCGCATGCCCCGGCCGCCGCCGATCAGCCGGAGGTACACCTCGGCCAGCCCGGGGCGCACGGTGCCCAGTTCGGTGACCCCGGCCCGGACCAGGACCTCCAGGACCGCGCTGACGGCGGCGCTGCCCAGGACGTCCACGCGCAGCGCGCCGTCCTCCGCGAGATCGAGGTCGACCACGTCGGGCAGGAGGCGGATCGCGTCGAGGGCCTCGCCCGGCACGTCGCGGGCCTCGATGCGCTCGTGGGCGTTGAGCCGCGCGGCGAGTGCGCCGGGCCGGTCGGTGGCGATGACCTCGCCGTGGTCCATGAGGGTGACCCGGTCGCAGACGGCCTCGGCCTCGGCCATGTCGTGGGTGGTGATGAGGATGCTGCGGCGTTCGGCGCGCAGTTCCCCGACCAGGGTGCGGAAGTCCAGGGCCGCGGCGGGGTCCATGCCGGTGGTGGGCTCGTCGAGGAGCAGCACCCGCGGGTCGCCGATCAGGCCCCGGGCCAGGTGCAGCCGCTGCTTCATGCCGCGGGAGAAGCCGTCGACGCGCTCGTCGGCGCGGTCGGCGAGCCCGACGCGGTCGAGGAGTTCGGCGATGCGGTGCCGCAGTGCCGAGCCGTACAGCCCGTAGAGGGCGCCCCACAGCTGGAGGTTCTGGCGGGCGCCGAGCCGCCCGTACAGACCCCGGTCGCCGCCGAAGACGATGCCGACCAGGGGCTTGACGGCGCGCGTCTCCGCGGCCACGTCGTGGCCGAGGACGCGGGCGGTGCCGCCCGTGGGGGTGAGGACGGTGCTGAGGATCTTGCACAGGGTCGTCTTGCCGGCGCCGTTGGGGCCGAGCAGGCCGCGCACCTCGCCCTCCTCCACGGTGAGGTCGACCCCGCGCAGGGCGGTGACCTCCTCGCGCGGACCGCCGCGCCGGGGGCGGTACGAACGGGTCAGGCCGCGGACGTCGATCGCGGCGCTCACGCGTCGGTCCCCGGGGTGAGGCGGGCGAGGGCGGCCGCGTGCAGGGCGGGGTCGACGAGTTCGCCGGCGACGAGGAGGAAGGAGCCGACGGGGGTGTGGGCGAGGACGGCGTCCGCGGTCCCGTCGGGGGCCGTGTCGGAGGGCGCCGCGTCCAGGACCAGCCGGTCGGCGGGGGCGCGGTCGGCCCCGGTGTCCAGGAGCATGCCCCAGACCGGGAACCCGGCGTCGAGGCGGGACCGGACGCCGCCCGGCTCCGGGCGGGCCGGGACGGCCTCGCGGCGGGCCCGCTCCAGCAGGGCCAGCGGGCCGAGCAGGCCCGCCAGGGCGTCCAGCGCGGGGTGCGGGGCGTGCGCGGCCACCAGCGCGAACAGCTCCTGGGCCTCGGGAGCGAGGCGGAACGCGGCCAGGGCGTCGGCCACGGCCTCGGTGTCGTCGAGCTCGCCGGCGTCGAGAAGGGTGAGGACGTCCACGGCGTCCTTCGCGTGGAACTCCCGCTGGATCCGCTCCTCCACGACGGACAGCAGGTCGGCGAGGGGCTGCGGGCCGGGCAGGAGGGCGCGCAGCGGGAGGGCGCCCAGGTCGCCGTAGAACGCGGCGGTGCTGAGCTCGACGCGCAGTTCCTGCTCCAGCAGGGGGTCGGGCGACGGCCAGGCGAGGGTGAGCAGGACGTGGAGGCGGCCCGTCCCGTCGGTGACGAGGGTCAGTTCGTGCGGGGTGGCCCCGTGCCCGGCGGTCAGGGTCCGGGCGGCGGCCCACAGGTCCTCCTGCGCGGGCAGGACCACGTCGAGGTCGCCGACCGGGCGCACCACGCCGGCCGGGTAACGCGCCGCGAGCGACGGGCCCTTGACGACCCGGCCGCGCGGGGCGGCCTCTGCCGCCGCCGCGCGGAAGCGTGCGTAGCGGGCCGACCGGGCGCGGGCGCGGGAGAGCTCGTCCGTGCTGCCGGTGCCCAGGGGGGTGCCCTCGCGGGCGGCGACGGAGATGACCAGTTGGGGCAGGGTCGCCGCGACCTCGCGGGCCGTGGCGACCAGTTCGCGTCCGTCCTCGTGGTCCGGGACTCCGAGGAGCGCGTGGAGGAGGGCCAGGTCCAGGCGGTCGCCGGGGCTCGTGGTGGTCATCGCGGGGTTCCGTTGCTGGTCGGGGGCGGGGTGGGGAGGGAGGGGCGGGCGGCCGTGGCGGTGTGGTGGGCCGCCGTGACCGCCGGGGTGGTCCGGTGGTCCACCGCGGCGGGGCGGTGGTCCGCCGGGGCCGTCCAGTAGGCGTGGTCGGTGTGCCAGCCGCGGGCGAGGAGGGAGGTCAGGGCGCGGGAGGCGGTCTCCTCTGCGCGGTGCACGACGTGCCCGAGCAGCGGCAGGCGGAGTCCGGCCGCCCGGTCGGCCGCGGCGGCCACCAGGGCGTCGCGGCAGTCCGCCGCGCCGGGCGTCGCCGGTTCGACCAGCACGTCCCACAGTTCCGCGCGGGCGCGGCCGGTGACGGCGTCGCGGGCGCCGCCGAGCAGGACGGCGTGCCCCACGGGCCGGTCGTCGAGCAGCGCGACGAGCACGGCGAGGCCCGGTTCGCCGAGGACCGCGTCGACGGCGTCCGACACCGCCCCGTCGGGTGCGGGCAGCCCCTGTTCGGAGGCGCCCTGGCGGACGGCACGGGCCATCCAGTCCCGGACGGCGGGCAGGAGCGCGTCGTCGGCCAGGACGATGCGCAGGCCGGCGGGGCGGGGCGCATCCGGCAAAGGGCCGGTGCGGCGGATGTACGTCACCGACCGCCGCCAGGGGGGCGGCAGCACGGTGTCGGCGGGGGTGCGGACCTGCACGCGGGAGACCGCGGAGCCGGATTCCGCGGTGGAGGCGTCCGGCGCGACCGGTGGGACGGGCGCCCCGGGACCGGTGGTCGCCGGCCGCGGAACCGGGGTGCTCGGCGCGGCCGGTCCGACGGGTGCCTCCAGGTCCGCGAGGACGGATTCCAGCGTGCCGTCGGTGAAGGCACCGGGGTCGGCGTACTCGACCAGTACGCCGCGGGCCCCGGTCAGGGGGTCGGTACTGGCCCCCGCCACGATCCGGTGGCCGGCGCGGCGGAGGAGGAGGCCGGCGGCCTCCGCCTCGGCCAGGTAGGCGGCGGACGGGGCGTCGGGGGACGGTGCAGGGCGGTCCGGGGAGCAGGGGCCCGGGGAGGCGGCACGGTCGCGGGTCATCGGGTTCCCTCCGGTCGTACGGTCACCAGCAGGCGCTCCGCCACGTGCGCCGCGGCGGTGCGGATCTGCCCGGCCGTCACGGACCGCAGCGCCGCGGTCTCGGCGTCCAGGGACCACGGCCGGGTGCCCGCGGCGGTGCGGTCCGCCGTCAGGCGGGCGTGCTCCAGCGGCTCCTCGGTGTCGAGCAGCAGGCTCACCTCCGCCTGGCGGCGCGCGGCCGCGAGGTCCTCCGGAGCGGGGCCGTCGGCTGCCAGGCCGGCCAGCAGGCCCCGTACGGTGCCGACGACTTCGTCCGCCTGCTGCGGGGTGGTGCCCACGAGCACGCGCCATGCCCCGGCCTCGCGGTAGCCGCGGTCCCAGGCCTGGAAGGAGTACGACAGCTGGCGCTCGCCGCGCAGGGCCCGGTAGAGCAGGGACGAGGGGCTGGAGCCGAGCAGCTGTGCCAGGACGGTGTAGACGGGCCGCAGGGCCGAACCCGCCTCTGGCGAGCGGGCGCCCAGGCACACCCAGCAGTAGTCCGCGTCCAGTGGCCAGGCGGCGACCGCGCCGGGCCCGGGCTCCGGCGCGGGCAGGGCCGGGGCCTTCGGTGCGGGTCGGGTGCCGCGCGGCAGGCCGGCCAGCACCCGGGGCAGGCGCGGGCCGACGACGACCAGGGTGCTGGGTGCGCTCACGAGGGCGGTGTGGGCGGCCCGTACGTCGGCCAGGGTGACCGCGCGCAGTTGCCCGGGGTCGCCGCCGACGGGCCGGCCGAGGGGGTGGCCGGGGAACAGGGCGCCGAGGACGGCGTCCTGGACGACGTCGGCCGGGTCGGCCGCGGCCGCGGCGAGCTCCTGGAAGACCACCTCGCGCTCGTCGTCGAGCGCGGCGGCGGTGAAGTCCGGTGCGGTGAAGGCGCGCAGCAGCAGGCCCGCGACCTCGTCGGCGTCGTCGGCGTGGACCTGGGCGTAGTAGAGCGTCTGCTCCAGGCCCGTCTCGGCGTTGGTGCGCCCCCCGAGCCGCTCGACGCGCTCGCTGAACGAGGCTCCGCCCGCCATGGGCACGGACATCACGAGGTGTTCGAGCAGGTGGGCCGCGCCGCCCCGGTCGGCCGGGTCGTCGCGCGAGCCGGAGGCGACGGCCAGGCAGAGGCTGGTGGTACGGAGCCGCTCGTCGATCGCGGGGATCAGGGACATCGGCGCTGTGGTGCCGGGGGGCATGGGCCACCTTCCTTGGAGGGGGCGGGGCGGCCGCCGCAGCCGGGTGGCTGCGGCGGCCGCTCCGGTCAGCCGGGCGTCAGCCCTTCTTGACGACCTTGTCGAGGCGCGGACGGAGACCGACGGCGTGGTTGCGGTTCATGTGAATTCCCCTTTCGGGAGGGTGTGTTGTGTCGTCCGGGGCGATCGCTCCGGACACCGAGAACGCTAGGCGGAGCGCAATGGACGGCCGATGGACGGCGGTTCGACGTGCACGGACCGCGGCCGTGGAGCGGTCGTCGATCGTTTGTAGAGCGGGGCCGACCGAGCGCCTGGCAGAGTTCCCCGCGTATCCCCCGCACCTGGGACGGAAGGTCCTCCATGAACCACCGATTCACGTCCATCCGCCGCTCGAAGACCGTGCCGGCGGCGGTTTCCCTCTGCGCCGCGGCGGCCCTCGCCACCGGAGTGGGGCTCTGGACGGCCCAGGCGTCGGGGCAGTCCCCGGCCCGGCCGGACACCGCGTCCGTCACGGTCGCCGGGAGCATCGTCCCGTCGTGGAACAACACCGGGGCCTCGATCCACCCGCCGGAGGCGCAGTCCTGACCGGATCCGGTTCGGGCACGCGACGGCGAAGGGCGGGGGGGCCCCCCCCCGGGGGGGGGGGGGCCCCCCCCCCCCCCGGGGGGCCCCCCGGCCCCCCCCCCCCGGCGGGCGGGCCGCCCCGGC
>NZ_JBITRX010000003.1:117120-515431 GCF_044540325.1 Streptomyces sp. NPDC086023 | reverse complement strand
GGGGGGCGCTGGCGCGCCGGGTGGGGGTGGGGCCCCGGGCGGGCGTGGGGGGGGGCCCCCCACGCGGGGGGGGGGGGCCCACCGCCCTTCGCCGTGCGGCCCGCGTGCGCCCTTCACCGTGCTGGTCGCGCGTCCCGTCATCGGAATGCGCCCCCGGGGCGCGGCCTCCTCCGGGCACGGCCCCCGGAGGAATACCGCCGCGTCAGGAAGTACGGCCGCCGAGCCGCTCCAGCAGGTCGGCGGCATCCTGCCGCTCCGGCAGCCCCAGCCCCTCGAAGATGTGCAGGGCCTGCTCCAGGTACACCTGGGCGCCCTCCGCGTCGGACCGGTCCGCGAGGACCCGGCCGCACACCAGCAGGGCCTGGCCCTCGGCCCGCTCGTCGGCGCGCCGCCGCGCCAGGGCGACCGCCCGGCGGCCCATCGACTCCGCCGCCGGGAACCGCCCCAGCAGGCGCAGCGAGTCCGCGAGCCGGTAGCGGACGTGCACCTCGCGGCCGTCGTCGCCGGCCCGGCGGCAGGCCTCCAGGGCCTCGGTCAGCTGCTCGCCGGCCTCCTCGTGGCGGCCCGCCCCGGCGAGCGCGACGCCGCGCACGTAGAGCGCGTACGCGAGGGCGGCGGCGTCGTCGAGCTCGCCGATGGCCTCCAGCACGTCCTCGGCCGCGGCGAGCGCGCGGGCGGTGTCGCCCAGACGGACGTGTGCCAGCGCGCAGTTGAGACTGGTGGCGATCTCCCCCGAACGGTGGCCGAGCCGGCGGGCCAGGGCCAGGGCCTCCTCGTAGTGGGCGATGGCCTCGTCGAAGTCGCCGAGGGTCACCGCGACCAGTCCGAGGTCGTTGAGGGCCTGCCGCAGGACCGGTACGTCGCCGGCCTCGCGGCAGGCCCGTACCGCCGACCGGGCGTGCTCCTGCGCGACCGGCAGCCGACCGGCCCGCAGCGCGAAGGAGCAGCTCAGCCACTGGGCCCGGCCGAACGACCGCCGGTCACCGCGGCGTTCGGCGGCCTCGGCGACCCGGAGCGCGGCGGGGGCCAGCTGCTCGTGCCGCAGGTCGCCCACGAAGGGGCTGAGCGCCACCAGCAGGTCGGTCGCGGCGGGCAGGAGGCGGCGATACGGCTCCTCGTCGGCGCGGTCCGCACACGTCTGGACCGCCAGGACGGCCGCCTCGAAGTGCTCGGCGGCCCAGGCGCGGGCCGCCTGGGGGTGGGCGAAGTCGCCGCCGGCCGCACCGAGCGAGGTCAGGGAGCCGACCACTGCGTCGCCGGGCACCAGCTGCGCGAAGGCGTTGCAGGCGGTCGCGAGCAGGTGGCCGAGCAGGCTCTCCCAGGCCCGGTCGGCCTCCGCCGGGTCGTCGGCGCGGGCACGGTCACGCCCGAAGACCCGCAGCAGGTCGTGGATGCGGTACCGGCCGGGCGCCGGGGACTCCATCATGGATGCGCTGACCAGCTCCTCCAGCAGGTCCTCGGCGTCGAAGGCATCGGTCTGCAGCACGGCCGCGGCGGCCTGCGGACCCAGGTCGGCGGCCGTGGCCACGGCGATCAGCCGGAAGGCCCGGGCCTGCGCCGCGGGCAGGTGCCGGTAGCTGAGGTCGAACGCCGCCTCGACGGCCAGGTCGCCCACCTTCAGCTCGCTCACCCGGCGGGCCTCGTCGTGCAGCCGGGCCGTGAGGGCCGCGATGGGCCAGCCGGGCCGGGCCGCGAGGCGTGCGGACACGATCCGGGTGGCCAGGGGGAGCTGGCCGCACGCGTCGACGAGCGCCTGGACGTCGGAGCGTTCGGCGTCCAGGCGGCCGGGGCCGATGATGCTGCCGACCAGGGTGGCGGCGTCCTCGGGCAGCAGCCGGCCCAGTCCCAGCTGCACCGCGCCCTCCAGGCTGGGGAGTTGGGCGCGGCTGGTGACGAGGACGGCGCAGCCGGGCGCGCCGGGTACGAGGTGGCGCACCTGGGCGGCGTCGGCCGCGTTGTCGAGGACGATCAGGACGCGGCGGCCGTCCAGGACCGTGCGCAGCAGCCGGGCGCGCGCGTCGACGGTGTCGGGGAGGAGGTGCAGGGGGTAGCCGAGTCCGTCCAGGAAGGCGCCCAGCACGATGGCGGGGTCCTCCGGGTCGGGGTCCATGCCGCGCAGGTCGGCGTAGAGCTGCCCGTCGGGGTAGTGCTCGCGCACCAGGTGCGCGACGTGCAGGACGAGCGAGGTCTTGCCGATGCCGCCCATGCCGGAGACGGCCGCGAGTGGCAGGCCCTGCCGGTCGGGCGCGGTCAGCAACGCGCGCAGCTGCTCCACCTCGGCACGGCGCCCGACGAAGTCGGGTACGGCGCGCAGGAGTTGGGCGGGGACGGTGCGGTGGAGTCCGCTGCCCGGCCGGTCCGCGCCGGCCGCGCCTGGGCCCGGCACCGGCAGGGCCGCGCCGGCCGCGCCCGCGGACTCCCCGGGTACGGCCGCGCGGCGCGGCGCGTCGGGTGCGGGTCCCGCCGCCGGAACCGACGCGGACCGGCCAGCGGGCCCCGCAGGCGCCGCCGGTCCGGACCCGGTGCCGGACAACGGCCCGCGGCCCGCACCCGTACCGGCACCGGAATCCGCACCGAGATGCGCATCGGACGCACGGCCGGGACCCGAGCCGGGACCGTACGCACCGCCCGGACCGGCACCGAGGCCGGACGCACGGTCGGGACCGGGAGCCGGGCCGGAACCGAGGCCGGGCTCGCGGTCGGGACCGAGGCCGGACGCAGGGTCGGCACCGGCACCGGGGGCCGGGGCCGCCCCCGTACGCGCACCGGCCCCGGACCCGGCGCCGCCCGCCCGCGCCTCCGGCCAGGGTTCGTCGTCCCGCTCCTCCAGGATCCGGTGGTGCACGGCGGTGAGCTCCCGGCCGGGCTCCATCCCCTGCTCCTCGATGAGGGTGCGGCGGACCCGCTGGAACAAAGCGAGCGCCTCGGTGCGGCGCCCGGTGGCGTACAGGGCCCGCATCAGCAGCCCGTGCAGCCGTTCGCGCCCCGGGTGCTCCGCGGCGAGCGCGGTCAGCTCGGGGACCACCCCACGGTGCCTGCCCTGCGCCAGCTCCAGGTCGTACTTCTCCTCCAGCAAGGCCGTGCGCAGTTCGCCCCAGCGCTCGCGCTGCCGGTCGGCGAACGGTCCCGGCACCCTTGCCAGGGGCTCGCCCCGCCACAGGTCGAGCGCGGCCGCGACGTGCCCGGCCGCCTCGGGCAGGCCGCCCGCCTCCCGCGCTGCCGCGGCCCGCTCGGCCAGCTCCGCGGCCTCCAGGGCGTCGACGGAGCAGCCGGGGACGTCAAGCCGGTAGCCGTCCCCCGCCGACACCAGGATCCGCGGGGCCGCCGGGTCCGGCTCCAGCAGCCTGCGCAGGCGCCAGGCGTACGTACGCAGGTTGGCGATGGCCCCGTCCGGCGGGTCCTCGCCCCAGACCCCGGTGACGAGGTCCCACATGGACACGCCCAGCCCCGGGCGGAGCAGGAGCTGCACGAGCACCGCCTGCTGCTGGGGCGAGCCCGGCTTGATCTCCGTGGTCCCGTCGCCGCCGCCCCGTATGCGCAGCGGCCCGAGCACGGCGAACGCCAGCTCCCCCGGTTCCCCACCGTGCGCGATGTGCCGCACGGACATCCCCCCTATGTGCCCCTCGGCCGTCGGACACGCGCGGCCGGATCAGATGGTTCGCGCGGCCGCGCGACCGGTTGGTCAGACCGGTCCGCCGTGCCGCGGGCCGATCATGCTACAGAACGGATCTTCGAGTTCCGCCCCCTCTCGGAGGCCCTCCGCGTGTCGGCCGATCGTGGCCGGAGAGCGTACGTACCCGGGGCCCACGGCACCGGTCGAGCGGGGCCGGAAGCCGCTTGGACGGGACCGTGTCCAGGGCGCCGCGGCACGGCCCGGCACCCCCGCCGCAGCCGCGGCCGCAGCCGGAAGCGGAGCGCACCCGCCGCAGCCCGGCGCGCCCCGGCGCGGCGCCCTCCCGGGGTGCGGGCCGCGCGCCCTACGATGTTCTTGTCATGATCACTTTTAAGGTGCTCGGCCCGTTCGGGGTCGAGGTCGACGGCCGCCCGGTCGATGCGGGCGGCCGGCTCGCCCGGATGGTCCTGGTCCAACTGCTGCTCGCCCGTGGGGCGGTGGTGCCGACGGAACGGCTCGTCGAACGGCTGTGGCCGACCCGGATCCCGTCGAGCGCCCAGGCCTCCCTCCACGCCTACATCGCGCGGCTGCGGCGCGTCCTCGAACCGGGACGGGCGCCGCGCAGCCCGGCCCAGCTCCTGGTGAGCGCACCTTACGGCTACGCCCTCACCGTGCGGCAGGACGCCGTGGACGCCTGGGTGTTCGAGGACCGGGTGGCCGCCTCCTCGGCCGCGGAGCTGCCCGGCTGGGCCGCCGTCGAGGGCCTGGCCGCGGCGCTCGCCGCGTGGGGCGGGCAGCCGTACGCGGAGTTCTCGGACGAGCCGTGGACCGCCGGCGAACGCGCCCGCCTGGAGGAGGTACGGCGAGCCGCCCGCGAACGCCTCACCGCGGCGCGGCTGGGCTGCGGACAAGCCGCGCAGGCCCTCGCCGACGCGGGCGCCCTGACCCGGGAGCAGCCGCTGCACGAGGAGGGCTGGCGGCTGCTGGCGCTGGCGCTGTGGGCCCGCAACCGTCAGGGGGACGCCCTGGCCGCGCTGCGGCAGGCACGCCACCTCCTCGGCGAGGAACTCGGCGTCGAGCCAGGACCCGCCCTGCTGGAACTGGAGCAGGCCCTGCTGCACCAGGGCCTGGACGTGCTGCACCGGGCGACCGGGACCCCCGCCGCGACGGCGGTGGCCGTCGGGGGCGCGGGTATGGACTCCCCCGCGGTGGTGGTGCGCGGCCCGGCCGCGGTGGCCGGGCCGGGGACTCCGACCGTGCTGAGCGCGGACCGGCTGCTGGGCCGGGAGGAGGAGCTGGCCGGGCTGGCCGCCGCGGCGGACCGGGCGCGGGCCGGCCGGGCGCAGGTGGTCGTGGTCTCGGGTGAGGCCGGCATCGGGAAGTCCAGCCTCCTGGAGGCCCTCGTCCGTCAACTGCCCGGACAGGGCTGGCTCGTGGGCTCCGGGCAGTGCCCGGAGACCGATGGGGCCCCGCCCGGCCGGGCCTGGTTCGACATGCTGCCGGAGCTGGCGCGGACCGCGTCGCCAGGCCCGGACGCCGATGAGCTCAGCCCGCTCCTGGCCCCCGGCACCGCGGGCGATTCCGCGCAGCCGGAGGGCAGCCCGGCCCGGCGCTTCCGTCTGCACAGGGCGCTGCTCGGCTGGCTCCGCGAGACGGCCGTGCGGCGGCCGCTGGCGATCGTGCTCGACGACCTGCACCGGGGCGACTCGGAGAGCGTCGAGCTGTTCCTGCTGTGCGCCGAGGAGCTGCGCGACGTACCGCTGCTGCTGGTGGGCTCGTACCGGACCGGCGAGGGCGATCTGACCGGGGCCCTCGCCCGGCTGGCCGCCCGCTCGCCGGTGCGGCTGGCGCTCGGCGGGCTGTCGGACGGCCAGGCGGTGGAGCTGCTGCGGCGCGGTGCGGCGGACATGAGCGACCACGCCGCGGCGGCCCTGGCGGAGCGGGCCGGGGGCAACCCCTTCCACCTGCGCGAGAGTTCGCTGCTGCTGGCCGGCGAGGGGGAACAGCAGGCACTGGCCCGGGTCCCGCAGGGTGTCCAGGACGTACTGCGGCGACGGCTGGCCCTGCTGGCGCCGACCGTCACGGCAGGGTTGCGGCTGGCGGCCGTCGCCGGCCGCGAGGCTCCCGTGGCCCTGCTCGTGCACGCCGCCGACAGCGACGCCGATCAGCTGCTCGACGCGCTGGACACGGGGGTGACCGCCGGTCTGCTGACCGAGCCGCGTCCGGGCATGGTCCGCTTCACCCACGCCCTCGTACGGGACGCCCTGGAGAGCGACCTCACGCGCCTGCGGCTGGCCCGGATGCATTCCCGTCTGGGCCGGAGCCTGATCGCCCTCGGCTCGGACGACGTCGCCGCCACCGCCCACCACCTGCTGCGGGCGGCCGCGGTCATGACCGCCGACGCCGGGCCCGCGGTCCGCTACGCCCGGCTCGCGTGCGAGCAGGCGGTGCGCCGCTACGCCCCGCAGAACGCCGAGGCCCTCCTGGACGCGGCCCTCGGGCTCCTCTCGGACCATCCGGCCGCTTTCGCCGACCAGGACGCGGCGCTGCTGCGGGTGATGCTGCTCGGGCAGCTGGTGGACTGCCGGATCCGGAGTACAGCCGCCAGTGCTCGGCGAGGATCCGGGAGCGGGCGGTGTCGGCGGGGCGGACGTCCTGGACGAGTTCGGCCAGCAGGCGCGACCCACGGCGGAACACCTGGTGGATCATCGCCATCTCGCGGGTGTAGGGATGGATGGTGGTGGCAGCGTTTTCGGAAGGGTTGCTCGCGTTCATGCCCGCCAGTCTTCGGAGCCCGGTTGCACGCCACTTGCAGCCGACTTGCTACCTGTTCCACCCCACCTGACGGGCCCGTGCGGCGTCCCTTTCCCCGGGCCACTCGGGCCCGGCCCGTCCTCCGCAGCCCGCGTACGCTCGGGGTTCGTCGGGTCCGCCCGGCGCATCCGGAGGGGAGAACACCGTGACGGAGCCTGAAGCGGTACTGGGCAGCCTGGGACCGGCCGCCTGGTCGGAGGAGGACGGCAGGGCCTATGAAGTCGCCCTGGACGGGATCAACCAGGTGGTGGGGGCGTACTCGGGACTCATCGCCGCGGCCGAGCGGGCGGGCGAGGCCGACCGGGTCCGCGGACTGAGGCAGGAACAGGCCCGCTGGTCCGCGAAGCGGCTGGACCTCACCCCGGCGGACCGGCAGGAAGTGGATGCGATCACCGCGGAGGCCGCCGGGGTCCTCCGGGGGTTGCGGGAATAGCGGACGACACCGCGAAGCGGCCCGCGACGCCGCGCATACCGGTGCCGGTGGGCTCCGTCACCAATGCGCTGCCGGTGGCCCTTTCGCCTCTGGACCGGGATCGGCGTCCAGCCCACCCTGGCCGAATGCCACAGCCTGCAAGGCGTCCTGGACTCCTGTCCGAGCCGGTCGAGCAGCACCTCCGGCTCCTCGGTACGCCGCCAGGCACCTGGCCGGCGGTCGTGGTCAACTCCCCACCCTGCTCCGGCCCGGAAGCACGGGGCGGGTCCGAGTGCCTGGGGGTCACTCGAACCCGGCCCCCCGTGTCCGGTCAGGAGGGAAGGGTCATCAGCAGGAGGGGGTCGGTGGTGGGCTGGGGTGAGCCGCCTGTGGGTTCGAGGGTGAGGCCGACCGCACCTGCGTCGGCGGGGTTGCCGGTCAGCATGACGGTGCCGTCGTGGTCGACGAAGCCGGCCGGGCGCATGGTGCCGTCGTGGTCGAGCCACAGCTGGTAGGTCTTGCCCGTGCCGGGTGCGGGGAGGTTGGCGGCGGCGAAGACGGCCCTGTTCTGGCGGGCGGAGGTGACGACGGTGGTCAACGCGCCGTTGGCGGCACGTCCGTGCACGGTGCGGGCGTCAGGCGCGGCGAGGACGGCGGTGACCGCGTCGAGCTGCTGCTGGGCCTGGCGGGCCTCCTGCGTGAGGTCACGGCTGTGGTACGCCTGCCACACCGTGACGCCGCCCAGTACGGCGACGGCCGCGCTGGCGGCCAGGGCCAGCGGCAGCGCTGCGCGGCGCAGCCGACCGACGGCGGCGGGTGCGGGGGCGGGGGCCGGGATGCGCGGAGGGAGTTGACGCACCCCGTCGATGGCGGCCATGACCTGGTGCTTGGCCGACGCGGGCGGCGGCTCGGCCACCGCCGCAGCCAGCCGCGCCGCGGTCGCCTCCAGCTCCGCGGCCTCCTGCCGGCAGGCGTCGCAGGCCCGCAGGTGGGCTTCGAAGGCGTCCCGTTCCCCGGCCTCGAGTGCGCCGAGGACGTAGGCGGCGGCGAGGGTGTGGGCGTCGGATGCGTGGTGTTTCACGTGGTCACCCCCATGCAGTCGCGGAGCCGGATGAGCCCGTCGCGCATGCGTGTCTTGATGGTGGGAAGCGGTGTGCCCAGGGCTTCGGCGACTTCACGGTAGGTCAGACCCCGGTAGTAGGCCAGGGTCACCGCCTGCCGCTGGAGTTCGGTCAGGCCGCCCAGGCAGCGGCGGACCTGCTCCGACTCCAGGCGGGTCTCGACCTGTTCGGCGACCTCGTCGAAGGCGGTGGTGTGTTCGCGGGCCGCCTGGGCCTGTTCCCGGTCCGAGGCGGCCTGGGCGGAGCGGACCCGGTCCACGGCCCGCCGGTGCGCGATGGTGGCGGCCCAGGTGGTCACCGCCCCGGTGTCCGGACGATAGCGGGCGGCCTGCCGCCACAGGTCGATCATGACCTCCTGGGCCACCTCCTCGGACTGCGCCCGGTCGCGTACGACTTTGACCACGATCCCGAACACCAGGGGCGCGAGCGCGTCATAGAGAGCAGAGAAGGCCTGTTTGTCGCCACGGGCGACCTTCTGCATGGTCTCGGCGAGGTCGGCCCGGCCTGTCGCCGGTCCGCCGCGGAAGGGGAGTGGTTGATTCACGTGAGGGTCTCCGGCCGCGGCGAGACGGCGAAGGCGCGGCCGGGCGGGGCCGTCGGGGGGCGGGGTGTCCATCGCATGCCGGTCCTTGGCTTCTCGGGGCTCACGGTGGCGGTCCGGACCGCCCCTGGCAGCCGGTCCGTTCACCGGAGCGGGTGGACGTCTCAGGAGTTCTTCGTAGCGGACGGGCATGCGGATGGGGGCACATTTCGTCGCCCTCGCCCTGGCGGTCCCTCATGGGGAGGCAGGGCGTGCCGGCCACGGTCGGCGACCGGGCGACGGTGGGGCGGGGCATGCGCGGTGGTGATCGCCTGCGGCTTGGCCGACGGCTCCTGCTGCGGCGGGTGAGCGGCAACAGGGTCGGCCGGTTCACTCTTTCGGGGCCGCACCAATCCGCCGGGCCGGTGCCGGCGAATGACGGGTGTGAGCAGCTTCCGCGCCACCCCGACCTGCGTGTCCAACGAGGTCGGCGGCCCGCACGGGCCGGATCCGGCAACACCACCGCGTCACGAATCACAGCTCAAGGAGCACGAGACCATGAACAACATCACGATCCGCCGCACCGCCGTCGCCGTCGCCGCGGCGGCCCTGCTCCCCTTCTCCCTGTCCGCGTGCTCCGACTCCGGCAGCGAGGCCAAGGCCGCACCCACCGCTGCCGCAGGTGCCGCGGCGGCTACCGGGAAGAGCAGCCCCGCCGGCGACGCGATGACCGGTGGCAAGCCGTTCGGACCGGCCTGTGCGGGTGTTCCCAAGGACGGCGCCGGTTCCTTCGGCGGCATGGCCAAGGACCCGGTGGCGACCGCCGCGTCCAACAACCCGGCCCTGTCCACCCTCGTCGCCGCGGTCAAGCAGGCCGGACTGGTCGACACACTGAACAACGCGAAGGACATCACGGTCTTCGCCCCGACCGACGACGCCTTCGCAAAGATCCCCAAGGCCGAACTCGACAAGGTCCTCGCCGACAAGGCCGCCCTCACCAACCTCCTCACGTACCACGTGGTCGGGCAGAGGCTCACCCCGCAGCAGCTGGAGAACGGCAACTTCGAGACGCTGCAGAAGGGCATGGTCACCACCACCGGCTCCGGCCAGTCGTACAAGGTCAACGACGCCTCCGAGGTGGTCTGCGGCAACGTCAGGACCGCCAACGCCAACGTCTACATCGTCGACACCGTGCTGATGCCGAAGTAGCCGGTCGGCCCGCACGGGATCGGACGGCGGCCCCGCCGCGCCTCCGCGGAGGAGGCGAGGAGGTGCGGCGGGGCCGCCGCGCCTGTCGATCCGCTGCGGGGCAGCGGGGCACGTCCGGAATTTTCGCTGCGAAAACGCTGCGAGTTGTATCGGCCGTGCTGCCACGCGGAGGCTGATCACACCGCGCCTCCGGACCGGTGGAGGCCTTCTCCCCCACGGGGGCTGCCGTTCCTTCTGGCCGGGGCGCGGTACGGCGAGCCGGAGGAGAGTACGTGATGAGGGCGCCACGAGCAGGCGAGATCGCTGATCGCCCGTCCGCCCGGCCCGGGACAGGACCGGACGACGAGGGGGTTGACGAGGAGGTCACCGCGCTGCTCCTGCAGGGTGACGAGCGCTGGCTGTCGCTTGCGCACCGGCGCTGGAGCGGCTTCGTGCACTCGTACGCCTCGCGCGTCCTGGGTGACTGGCGCGAGGCGGAGGACGTCACCCAGCAGGTGTTCCTCGCCGCGTGGCGAGGCCGGGCGGGGTTCCACCCTGATCGCGGGACCCTGCCGGCGTGGCTCATGGGCATCACCCGGCGCAAGACCGCGGACGCGCTCAGCGCGCGCACGCGGCGCCGGGAAATCGTGGACGCGGCCGACAGGTACCGCTTCGACGAGCCGGTCCAGGGTGCCGACCAGGTGATCGACCGGATCGTGGTGACCGGCGAACTCGAACGGCTTCCGCCGCCGCAGCGCGACGTGCTGGCGCTCTTCTACTTCGCCGACCTGACCCAGGTGCAGATCAGCGAGCGCACCGGGATGCCGCTGGGCACCGTCAAGAGCCACGCCCGCCGGGGTGTGCACAGGCTGCGGCTCCGTGCGGCCACGGGCGCCGTGGAGCCGGGCCGGTGAAACGCACCCGTCCGCCCGCAGCGCGGCACCGAATCACCAGTGTTGAAGGCCCGGGCCTCGGGAGGCACCCCTCCCGGCCCGTCGAGATCAGGGGGTAGAGGGGATGGACAGCACGAGCATCGCGGTCGTGGGTGCCGGAATTTCGGGGCTCACGGCGGCACACGTCCTGTCACGCACCCACGACGTGGTGCTCTACGAGGCCGACGGGCGCTTGGGCGGGCACGCGCACACCCACCAGGTGCCGACAGCGGCGGGCGGGACGGTCGCCGTCGACACCGGGTTCATCGTCCACAACGAGCGGACCTACCCCCACCTCCTACGGCTCTTCCGTGAACTGGGCGTGACCACACAGGACTCCGAGATGAGCATGTCGGTCCGGTGCGACGGATGCGGCCTGGAGTACGCCGGTGCCCGCGGCCTGCGGGGGCTGCTGGGCGGGGGCAACCTGCTGCGCGGTCGCCACCTGCTGACGCTCGCCGACGTACCGCGGTTCCACCGCGCCGCCCGCCGGCTCCTCGCCGACGGCGACACCGGCCGCACCTTCGGCGACTTCCTGCGGGACCACCGCTTCCCGGCCCACTTCGTCAGCCACTTCGCCGTACCCCTGGTCGCGGCCGTCTGGTCCTGCGCACCGGACACCGCCCTCCAGTACCCGGCGGGCTACCTCTTCCGCTTCCTCGACCACCACGGACTGCTCTCGGTCACCGGATCCCCGCAGTGGAAGACCGTCACCGGAGGGTCGGCGGCCTACGTCGAGCGGGCGGCCAAGTCACCGTCCCGCGTCCATACCTCCACGCCCGTCCGCAAGATCGTGCGCGGAGCCGGCCGCGTACGCATCCTCACCGACGACGGCGAGACCGCCGAGCACGCCGCCGTCGTCATCGCCGTCCACCCCGACCAGGCGCTGCGCCTGCTGGACGGCCCCACCGACCTGGAGCGACGCGTTCTGGGCGCCTTCACCTACTCGCGCAATCCGACGGTGCTGCACCGGGACACCTCCCAGCTGCCGCGCGGCGAGCACGCCCGGGCCTCCTGGAACTACCGCCTCCCGTCCTGCTCCGCCCGCCCCGGGTCCGTCCAGGTCAGCTACGACATGAACCGGCTGCAGCGCCTGCCGGCCCACGAGCCGCACATCGTCACGCTGAACCCCGGTGACCGCATCGACGAGGCGATGGTCCTGGCCCGCATGACCTACGAGCACCCGGTCTACACGGCCGCCTCGGTCGCGGCGCAGCGCCTGCTGCCCGCCCTGAACGACCGCGTGACCGCGTACGCCGGCGCCTACCACGGGTGGGGGTTCCACGAGGACGGCTGCCGCTCGGGCGCAGAGGCGGCGAGAGCGCTGGGAGCGACCTGGTGACCGCGACAGCGGCCCCGCCGAGCGCCCCCCACGTTCCCGCCCTCTACGCGACCGAGGTGCGGCACGTGCGGACGGCGCCCTTCGGGTACGGCCTGCGGCACCGCACGTACATGTGGCTGGTCGACCTGGACGACCTGCCCGTCCTCCCCCGCGTCCTGCGGCCGTTCGCCCGTTTCGAGGCCCGGGACCACTTCGCGGGTGGGGCGCCCAGCGTGCGTGCCGGGCTCGACGCGTACCTCGCCGCCCAGGGCGCGCACCGGCCGGAGGGACGCGTCCTGATGCTCGCCCACGCCCGCGTGCTGGGACACGTGTTCAATCCCCTGACCCTGTACTGGTGCCACGACGGGTCCGGGCGCCTGGACTGCGTCGTCGCCGAGGTGCACAACACCTACGGCGAACGCCACTGCTACCTCCTGCGCCCCGACGCCGAAGGGCGTGCCGACGTGGCCAAGGACTTCTACGTCTCCCCGTTCTTCGGCGTCGAAGGCAGCTACCGGATGAGGCTGCCGCTGCCCGGCGACCGCCTCGACCTCACCGTCCAGCTCCGTCACGGCGACGGTTCCCGCCCTCTGACCGCCACCGTGCGCGGGACGCACCGCCCCGCGGGCGGCCGCGCCCTGCTGGCCGCCCTCCTGCGCAACCCGTGGTCGACGGCAGGGGTGTCCCTCGGCATCCGCCGGCACGGAATACGCCTCTACCTCAAACGCCTCCCCGTCCAGCCCCGGCCCGCCCCTCCGGGCCCTGTCGCCCAGGAAGACACACCGTGACGCTCACCCTTCCTCCCGCTCCCCACGACGAAACCGGCGCCGGCCGCCACCTCGTGGACGCCGCACGCTGGCCCGACGTCGCCCGTCTGCCCCCGGCCTCGGCCCTCCGCACGTCCATAGCGCGCCGGATCGTCGAGCGCGCCTTCCGGCGACTGCCGATGCGGGTGCGGACCGGCGGCGCCCGGACGCCCCTCCCCCACCAGCCGCAGGGCGGAGCCGCCCCCGTGCCGGTCCTCACGCTGCGCGACCCGGAAGCGTTCTACCGGCGGATCGGCGCGGACGGACTGATCGGCTTCGGCGAGGCGTACATGGCCGGCGAATGGGACAGCGACGACCTGGTCGAGGTCCTCACCGTCCTGGCCGGCCACGTGGAGGAGCTGGTCCCCGGGCCGTTGCGCGGTCTGCGCCGCGCGTGGGTCCGCCGCAGGCCTCCGTCGGACCTGAACACCGTCGAGGGGGCCCGCGAGAACATCCACCGCCACTACGACCTGTCGAACGAGCTGTTCGCCACCTTCCTCGACCCCACGCTCACCTACTCCTCGGCCGTCTTCGCCAGCCTCCCGGCCGATGCGGGAGACCTGCCCGCGGCACAGCACCGCAAGATCGACCGGCTCCTGGACCTGGCCGGAACCGGACCGGGCACCCGCCTGGTGGAGATCGGGACCGGCTGGGGCGAACTCGCCATCCGGGCCGCGATGCGCGGTGCCCGCGTCCGCACCGTCACCCTCTCCCGGGAACAGCGGGAGCTGGCCCTGCGCCGCGTGGCGGAGGCCGGGGTCGCCGACCGGGTCACGGTCGAGCTGTGCGACTACCGGCGCCTGGAGGGCACGTACGACGCCGTCGTGAGCGTCGAGATGATCGAAGCGGTGGGAGCGGCCTACTGGCCCGCCTACTTCGGTGCCTTGCGCCGCCTGCTGGCCCCCGGCGGCCGCGCCGCGCTCCAGGCCATCACCATGCCGCACGAGCAGGTCCTGAACACCGCCCGCACGCACACCTGGATCAGCAAGTACGTTTTCCCCGGGGGCCTGATCCCCTCGCGGGAAGCCATCGGCCGGGAGAGTGCGGCGGCCGGACTGCGGGTCGTGCACGACACCGGATACGGCGACCACTACGCGGAGACGCTGCGGCTGTGGCGCGAAGAGTTCGTCCGCCGGTCCGCCGAGGTGACCGCCCTCGGCTTCGACCATGCCTTCCTGCGCATGTGGGAGCTGTACCTCGCCTACTCCGAGGCCGGTTTCCGCTCGGGCTACCTCGACGTGCGGCAGCTCGTCCTCACCGCCGGCGGGCGGCCCGGCGAGGACGTCCGATGAGCGCGGCACCGCGTGCGAAGGGAACGCCGGCATGAGCACCGTCGACACCGCCGCCCTCGGCACCGTCCTCGCCGCGTCGGCGGCCACGGCGCTCGTCGTCATGCTCGTGGCCTTCGCCGCCGGAACGGTCAAGGGCGTGCACCGGATCGTCGACATCGCCTGGGGCCTGGCCTTCGCCGCCGTGGCGGTCGTCGGGTGGTTCCTGTCGGCCGGGCACGGCGACCCCGCACGACGCACCGTCGTCGCCCTGGCCACCGTCGTGTGGGGGCTGCGCCTGGCGGCGCACATCGCCTGGCGCGCCCGCGGACACGGCGAGGACCCGCGGTACGCCCGCATGCTCGCCCGAGCCTCCGGGAGCCGGTCGTTGTACGCCCTGCGGAGCATCTACCTGCTCCAGGGCGCTCTGGTCTGGCTGGTTTCCCTCCCGGTGCAGACGGCCCTGCTGCTGCCCCGGCCCCTGGACGTCACGGCTGCGCTGGGGCTCGCCCTGTGGGCCGCCGGACTCTTCTTCGAAGCGGTGGGGGACCACCAGCTCGCCCGCTTCAAGTCCGATCCGGCGAACAAGGGACGGATCATGGACCGCGGCCTGTGGGCCTGGACCCGGCACCCCAACTACTTCGGCGACTTCCTCGTCTGGTGGGGCCTGTACCTCACGGCCTGTGCCACCTGGCCCACCGCCGTCGCCACCGTCGTCTCACCCCTGGTGATGAGCGCCCTGCTCATCAAGGGCAGCGGCAAACGCCTGTTGGAGGTGCACATGGCCGACCGGCCGGGCTACGCCGCCTACCAGGCCCGCACCAGTGGCTTCTTCCCCCGGCCGCCGCGCCCGCCCCGGGACGCCCGCCGTCCGCTGTAGCGAGCGCCGTGCGTGCCTGGGCGTCCGGGGCGTCCGGGGTGTCCGGGGTGCCGTCATGGCGGGGAGATCTTCACGTCGGCCGGGCCCGCCCGCTCCCCGTCGTCTGCCGGAGCCGCGTCCTGCACGGTGTAGAGCGCGCCGATGGCATCGAGTGCCTGCCGCAGTCCGCCGGGACGCCTCATGCCCGCCGTGGCTGCCTGCGGGGGCCAGCCCGGGCCCGCCAGGAGGACCAGGGGGGACCTGCGCGCGCCTTTGACCCCGAAGGCGGTCGAGGCCACCTGCCGGGCCAGGGTGGTGTCGGCCGTGGAGCGGGACTGCGACCACAGCACCACGGCCGGCGGCCCCAGTCGGCGTACCGCTGCCAGCAGGGCCTCCGCGGGCACGGCCCCGCCGAACATCCGGGCCGGCAGCGCCCGTTCGGCCAGACCCGCGGCCAGGGCCTCCAACGGGAGCGTGTGCTGTTCGCCGGGAAGGCACGCCAGGACCGCCGGTGCCGCCTGGGTCGCGGCCGGGGCGGTGGCCGCCGCTCGCCTGAGGACGGTCGAGACGTGCCACGACAGCAGGTGCTCCACCTCGACGTAGCGGTCGCCCGCCGCCTCCCATTTGCGGCCGGCCGCGTGCAGTGTCGGCGCCATCACCTCTTCCCAGGCGGTGACCAGGCCGTGGGCCCGCATCGCTTCCTGTAGCAGGCCCTCCATGGCCGGACCGTCGAGCCGCACCGCGGCCCGCGCCAGCCCGCGGCACTCCTGACGCACCCGGCCCAGCGGCAGCCCTCCACCTGCACCGCCCTGGGGGCGCCGCCGCGGAACGCTCTCAGGCCCGTCCGCGTGCTGCGGCGGGCGCGGCGCCGGCTCGGCGGGCTCATCCGCGTCGAGCCGGCGCCGCAGTGCCACGGCGGCACGGGCGGCCTCCGCCGGAGGGATCCCCGACGAGGTGAGCCGGCACATCTCCTCCAGCATCGCGACATCGGCGGGCATCCACCGCCGGTGCCTGTTGCCTTCGCGGACGGCCGGTCCCATGCCGTACCGCTGCTCCCAGGAACGGACCGTCGTGGGTGATACACCCAGTCGCCGGGCCACCGCGCCCGTGGAGACTCCGGGGCTTCCTTCGGTCATGCCGCCACCATACGATGCAGTATCAATGCGAGCCGGTCGGGACGGGTGGCTGCGGACGCCGTGGCTTCACCAGCCCGCGATGCGGACGACGAAGAACGCGGCCACCATGACCGCCCCGACGGCGATGAGGCCCAGGAAGGCCCAGGGGTGTTCCCACACCCCTCCGTCCGGGCGCTCGTGGTGAGCGGCTGCCGTGGAGGCCTCGGCCTCCGGTGTCTCCTCGGGCGGCACCTTGGGTGTGGACATGATTCCTCCCGTGTCGGTCAGGCGTGTTCGTGCTGGTGCGCGGGCAGGGCCGCCCGGTCCGCGGGCTGCAGGGCCCGCCGGCGGGCGGCGGCCTTTTCGCGCGCCGCCTGCCGGGGGTGGCGCCGCTGCCAGTACGGGTTGTCGTGGGGCAGGCCGCCGCTGACCCGGCCGTACATCCCGAAGGTCATGACCAGCAGCCCCATGAGGAAGCTGAAGATGACGTTCGACAGCCCGAAGTCGAGGATGTTGCCCGGCCGGTCGATGAGGAACAGGTGGACGAAGCCGCTCGCGACGAAGAGCACGCCGACGGCGATGTTGACCGTGGAGGCGAAGTTGCCGCCGATCACCGCAGCGACGATCAGAAGGACCCCGAAGAGCACCGAGATCGAGCTGAGCAGGCCGTTGGTGGACAGCCCGGCGATCCGCTGCCCCTCGGTGCTGAAGAAGGACAGGCTGTCGGCGAAGCCGAGGAAGCCGAAGACGAGGAGCAGCAGGCCGCACAGGCCGGCGCCGATGCCGTAGACGCGGTGGAGCCGGTGGTCCACGGGCAGTTCCTCTTGCAGACGCATGGTCCCTCCCAGAAGGGTGGAATGAGCCGGTCCCGAGGGGTTCAGCTTGATGAACGCGGCGACGGCTGGAAACTCGCAGTGCTTCTGCGTCGTTTTGCCTCGCCGGGACCTCCCGCCGTGTTGTGGCGCGCTACGTGGTGGTCAGGGTGCAGCTGTAGGTGCTGGTGCCGGAGCCCGAGTAGGCCGCGACCTCGAGGTAGTGGGTGCCGGTGGCGGTGGCGGTGTGGGTGAGCGCCTCGTCGGTGCCGGCTCCGTCGTTGACGGATCGGGTGAGGGTGCTTCCGCTTGCGCTCAGCAGGTAGACGTCGGCGTCGTAGTCACCGGGTACGGCGCACTGGATGTCGGTACGCCGGCCGGCGGTGAGGGTGAGGGCGTAGTGGTCGCGGTCGCCGCTGGAGGCGAGGTTGCCGGTGAGGGCGGCCGGTGCGGTCAGGGTCGTGGCGTCGTCGGCGGTGTCCCGGGTGTCGTTGGGTTCGGTTTCCGTGAGGGTGGAGGTGGAGTCGGGGGTGCAGGTGGTCTGCGGGGTGCCGTCGTAGAGGTTGGGGTCGGGGACGCCGGCGATGACGCTGCGCAGGTAGTACCCGCAGGTGGGGCGGTGGGCGAAGTCGAAGGTGGTGCCGGGGGTGAGCTTGAAGATCTTGTAGTTGGTGTAGGTGAGGGGTTTGCGGGCCACGGCCTGTTCGGGCTGGTGGTCGCCGAGGACGACGTAGCTGGTCTTGCCGTAGGCGGTGGCCAGGCCGTTTCTGTCGATGTGCAGTGATCCGCCGGACTCTTCGACACCCACGCCCCAGGCGGAACCGGCGGTGGTCAGGCCGTCCTTGACGGACCGGGCGACGAACGTCATGAGGCGGCCCATGCGGTCGCGGGCGACGAAGTGGGAGTCGTTGACGACGTTGTCGTAGTGGTTCCAGGTGAACAGGCCGGTGGTGAAGCTGATGGAGCGGTCGTAGGGGTTGGCGAGGGCTTCGCTGCTGGTCACGCTGCCGTTGCAGGCGTCGTAGACGAGAGGGCTGTTGATGTGGTGGCCGGCGCTGCCGCCGCCCGATCCGCCGCCCTTGGCCACGACCGACTCCACGGAGGCCTCCAGCGGAGTTCCCTTCCACGCGGCGTAGCGACACTGGTCGCCGCCGGCGAAGTAGACGAACTCGGCGTTGCGTACGTCCGCGTTGGCCTGGGCGTTGCCGGCGTCGGACGCGGTGGTCAGCGTCCAGGTGGTGCAGGAGCTGACGCCGGGCAGGGTCATGACGGTGTCGCATTCGGGTGTCCTGCTGCCGGTGGCCGGTGCGGAGCCGGCCAGGACGACGACGTCGAGGCTGCCGGTGCCGCCGCGGATGTCGTCGATCGCGCGGCTCATGGAACCCGGGACGACCGCGCCGGCGCCGTTCATCGTGTAGGCGGGGCCCTGCCAGGAGGGGCGGGAGGCGTCCGCGGCGCTGCCCAGGCGGATCCGGGACGCCGCGGCGTGGGCCGGTTCGGCGACGAGCAGCATGCCGGACAGTGTCAGCAGGGCGGTGGCTGCGGCGGCGAGAACGGGTCGGGAGCGGCGGTTGGTGCGATGCATGGCGGTGCCCTCGCTCGTGAGGTGGGGAGGATGCGGCCGGTGCCACATCCGGGTAGTAGCGGAAGATACAAGCCAGCCAAGTTCGTGCATAGATGTAACGAGGTAATCGACGGCCGATGCTGGAAGACCGGTCGATAAGCCGCATATCGGCGCGAAATCGAGACAGCCCGCCACCGTCCGGCACACTCACCCGCTCGTAACATGCGATACATCTAGTCAAATGCTGCGCGGATCTGTAACTTCCGGTGTGGCTCGCCAACGGCGGCCGTCCCCCGTGTCTCCACTCCTCAGTGAACGAGGTCCCTCAGCCATGCACACACGCACGAGATCCGTCCGCTTCCCCTCGGCCGCGGCCGTCGCGCTCGTCGGCTCCGCCGTCCTGACGGCGTGCGGAGGCAACACCCCCGCGCCCGGCGCGACCGCCCCTGCCTCCGTGGAGGTCGCCGGCGTGCAGGTCCTGAAGGACGCAGGCCTGCACGACGCGCTGCCGGAGGCGGTCCGCGCGTCCGGCACCGTCCGCGTGGCGACCGATGTCCCTTACGCGCCGTTCGAGATGTTCGTCAAGGAGGGCGAGAGCCGGCTGACCGGCCTCGACTACGACCTGGGCCAGGCCCTGGGCGCCAAGCTGGGGGTGAAGTTCACCTTCACGCCCCAGAAGTTCGACGGCATCATCCCGGCGATCCAGGCGGGCAAGTACGACGTGGCGATCTCCGCCATCACCGACACCAAGGAGCGCCAGCAGGTCGTCGACTTCGTCGACTACTCCCAGTCCGGCTCCGGGCTGCTGGTCGCCGAGGGCAACCCCGCCAGGATCACCACGCTGGACGACCTGTGCGGGCACCCTGTCGGGGTGCAGGCCGCCACCAACCAGGCGGACCTGCTCAAGGCCCATCAGGCACGCTGCACCGAGCTGGGCCGGCAGCCCGTCGACATCCAGACCTTCCCCAAGGACTCCGATGCCCAGCTCGCCCTGCGCGCGGGCAAGGTCGTCGCGGACGTCCTGACGAAGCCGGCCGCCGGCTGGACGGCCAAGACCGCCGAGAACGGCACCGCCTTCGACTCGGTGGAGGACCCGGCGGCCCAGGGCGGCTACAAGGCCTCGCCGAACGGCATCGCGGTGTCCAAGAAGCTGCCGCAGCTCACCGACGCGATCCAGAAGGCGCTGCAGCAGCTCATCGACGACGGCACCCTGACGAAGATCTGCGAGAAGTACGGGGTCGCCTCCATCGCGGTCAAGGAAGCCACGAAGAACGCGGGTGGCCGGTGACCGGCACCACCGCACCGACCGGCACCCCACCCCTGGCCACCGGCAGCGGCGAGGCACTCGACGTCGTCCCGGTCCGCCACTACGGCCGCTGGGCCGCGGCCGTAGGGGCCGTGGCCGCGCTGATCGGCCTGGTCGGGTCGCTGGCCAAGAACGACAACCTCCACTGGGACGTCGTCGGCGACTACCTCTTCGCCAGCCTGATCTTCGACGGGATGGCCACGACGTTGTGGCTGACCGCGGCCGCCATGGCGCTGGGCCTGGTGCTGGGCACCGTCATCGCGGTGATGCGGCTGTCCGACAGCCCCGTGCTGTACGGGCTCTCGTCGCTGTTCGTGTGGGCCTTCCGCGGCACTCCGCTGCTGGTGCAGATCATTTTCTGGGGCTACGCCGCGGCGCTGTACTCCCAGATCAAGATCGGCATCCCCTTCACGGGCGTCACCTTCGTCTCCTGGGACACCAACGCCGTCCTGACCCCGGCGGTGGCCGCCCTGCTGGCCCTGGGCCTGAACGAAGCCGCGTACGCCTCCGAGATCGTCCGGGCGGGCATCCAGTCCGTCGACCCCGGACAGGCCGAGGCCGCGCACTCGCTGGGCATGCGCCCCGGCCTGACCATGCGGCGGATCGTCCTGCCGCAGGCGATGCGGGTCATCATCCCGCCCATGGGCAACGAGACCATCAACATGCTGAAGATGACCGCGCTGGTCTCCGTGATCGCGGCCCACGACCTGATGAGCAACGTCCAGGAGGTCTACGCACAGAACTACCAGGTCATCCCCCTCCTGGTGGTGGCCAGTTGCTGGTATCTGGCGCTGGTCTCGCTGCTGAGCGTCCCGCAGGCCTGGCTCGAACGCCGGTACGGGCGGGGTACGACCCGCGGCCGGAGCACCCCGGCCCTTCAGCGGATGCTCGGCAGCGCGGGCACCTCGTGGACGCGTCGTACGAAGAAGGAGGCCGGGCGATGACCCGTCCCATGGTCCAGGCCCGTGGAGTCCACAAGAACTACGGAAGCCTCCAGGTGCTGCGCGGCATCGACCTCACGGTCGAGCGCGGCCAGGTGTGCTGCCTGCTGGGCCCGTCCGGGTCGGGCAAGTCGACCTTCCTGCGGTGCATCAACCACCTGGAGCGGATCGACGGCGGCACCCTGGCGGTGGACGGCGACCTCGTCGGCTACCGCCGCCAGGCCGGCAGGCTCCACGAGCTGCGCGAGCGCGAGGTCGCCGCGCGCCGCCGCGACATCGGCATGGTCTTCCAGCGCTTCAACCTCTTCCCGCACATGACGGCCCTGGAGAACGTCTGCGAGGCGCCGGTGAAGGTCGGCGGCGTCTCGAAGCCGGAAGCAGAAGCCGAAGGGCACCGGCTCCTGCAGCAGGTCGGGCTCGCCGACCGGGCGGGCCACTATCCCGGGCAGCTCTCCGGTGGCCAGCAGCAGCGCGTCGCCATCGCCCGCGCGCTGGCGATGAAACCGAAGCTGATGCTCTTCGACGAGCCCACTTCCGCCCTCGACCCGGAACTCGTGGGAGACGTGCTGGACGTGATGCGGCGCCTGGCCGCGGACGGCATGACCATGGTCGTCGTCACCCACGAGATCGGGTTCGCCCGCGAAGTGGCCGACACGGCCGTCTTCATGGACGAAGGGGTCGTCGTCGAAGCCGGAGACCCGCGCCAGGTCCTGACCGAGCCGACACAGGACCGCACCCGTGCGTTCCTGTCCAAAGTCCTGTGAGCGCCGCCACGCGGCCCCTGCCGTCCACGCGGACCCTGCGGGCCCGGGCCGCAGCCCGCCACAGCGAGTACCTCGCCGATCTCGCCGCGCTGGTGGCCATCGACTCCGGCTCCTACAGCCCCGACGGCGTCAACCGCGTGGCGGCCTGGCTCACCGACCGGCTCGAACGCTGCGGCGCCACCACCCAGACCGTCCCCACCGGCCGCCACCGGGGACGCGCCCTGGGCCATGCACTCGTCGCACGCAAGAAGGGCTCCCGCCCGGCGGCCGACGGCGGGCGGCGGATCCTGCTCGCGGGCCACATGGACACCGTCTTCGAGGACGGGACCGCCGCCGAGCGGCCCTTCAGCCTCGACGGCTCCCTGGCCCACGGCCCGGGGGTCAGCGACGACAAGGGCGGCCTGCTGGCCGGCCTGAGCGCAGTGGAGATCCTGACGGAAGAGGGCTTCGACGACTACGACGAGATCATCTTCTGGGCCACGCCGGACGAGGAGATCGGCTCGCCCGGCAGCTCCGCCCTGACCCGCGCGCTGGCCGCCGAGGCGGACTTCGCCCTGGCCCTGGAGTGCGCGCGGGAGAACGGCGATCTGGTCATCGCCCGCAAGGGCGTCGCCGAATACCTGATCACCGTCGAAGGCCGGGCAGCACACGCCGGCATCGAGCCCGAACGCGGCGCGCACGCCGCCCTGGCCGCCGCCCACCTGACCATCGCCCTGCAGGCCCTCAACGGCAGGGAAACGGATGCCACGATCAACGTCGGCGTCCTGCAGGCCGGCACCCGCCCGAACATCGTGCCCGACAGGGCCGAACTCCACGTCGAGGTCCGTGCAGCCGCCGCCGCATGCCTGGACCGCATCGGCCACGCCCTCGCGGACGCGGCCGCGCACCTGCGCGTCCCGGGCACCACAGCCACCGTACGGCAGCTGGACCTGTGCCCGCCGATGGAGCCCACCGAGGCCGGCCGCCACATGCTGGACCTCGCCCGCTCCGCCGCCGCAGAACTCGGCGTCACCTTCGGAGCGGCCCACACCGGAGGAGTCGGCGACGCCAACACCATCGCCGCCGCCGGCACCCCGGTCCTCGACGGGCTCGGGCCTGTCGGCGGAGCCGACCACTCCCCCCAGGAGTGGCTCGACACCGCCACGATCACCGACCGCGTCACGCTGCTGGCCCTGCTGATCGCCCGCCTCTGTCACACCACCGCCCCCTGAACGGAGCCCTCATGCCCGGCACCCGCTCACGGCGCAGCCTCATGGCCGCCACCACCGCGCTGCTCGCAGCCCTGACCATCCCCGCCGCCCACGCCACGCCCGCGTCCCGCCCCGCCGTCTCCGGCTCGTTGGTACTGATCGGCGGCGGCCTCAAGGCCGACAACGAGGCCGTCTACGGTGAGATCATCCGCCGCGCCGGTGGGGACAACGCCCGCATCGGCGTCCTGACGGCCGCCTCGGTGCCCGCCAGTCAGGACCCCCACGCCGACGACCCCGACCGGTGCAGCAATTCCGCCTGCAACGGCGCCTACTACGCGTCCCTGCTCACCCGGCACGGGGCGGCGGACGCGCAGTGGATACCCGTCGACCTCGACCACATCGCCAACGCCGACTCCGACGCGGTCGTCGCCCAGGTCAACTCCATGACCGGCTTCTTCTTCGGGGGCGGCGACCAGTACCGCTACGTCACCACCCTCCTGCACGGCGACGCGCACACCGACACCAAGGTCCTGGCCGCCATCCGTGCCAAGCTCGCCGCCGGCGCGGTCGTCGCCGGATCCTCCGCCGGAGCCCAGATCATGGCCGGCCGTGACATGGTCACCGGAGGCGAGTCCCACCAGGGGCTGCGCGACGGCAGCGCCCCCGGCTACTTCGACGACCCCACCCGGCTGGGCTACCTGCCGGCCGGCGGCTTCGGGTTCCTCCACTCCGGCTTGGTCGACACCCACACCGGCGCCTACGGGCGCGAAGGGCGAGCACTGCGCCTGGCCGCCGACACCGGCCACGACCGTGTCTACGGCCTCGAAGAGAACACCGCCCTGATCATCGACCGCCCCGGCACGCCCGCCGAGACCGCCACCGTCAAGGGCACGCGCGGCCTGACCATCCTGGACCTGCGCCACGCCCGCACGCGCACCACCACCGCCGGCTGGTCGCTCAGCGGCGCCCGCTACACCCACCTCACCGACGGCGACCGCTACCTCCCGCAGGCCTGGCGGGCAGTGCCCGCCCCCGGCAAACACCCCGCCGTCCCGGCCGGCGACACCCCGGTGCCCGCCAACGACGACGTCTTCCACTCCCCGGAGAACCCCACCGGCCGGCCCTACTCCCTCCTGGCCACCGCCCGGGCCCTGGCCGCCACCCGCGTCCAGCGCACCGCGACAGCCTCCACCTTCGAGACGAACCCGCGCTTCACCGTGACGCTGTCCACGCCTCCCGGACCGAGCACCTTGGCCTGGGCCCGGTCCACCGCGCCGTCAGAGCCTGCCACGATCACCGGCCTCACCCTCGGCGTCGCCCCCCACTGACCGGACGGCCGCCACAGCCCCCGGACAGCCGCGTCCGCCGCGCCTGGCACTAGGCTCGGCGGACGCGGCACAAGCCCCCCGAAAGGAACCAAGGACGATGAGCGGCACCCTGGCCGACCGCATCCGCGCCGACCTCGGCGAGCTCAGCCCCGCCGAACGCAAGGTCGCCCGCACCCTGCTGGCCGGATACCCCTCAGCGGTCTTCGAGACCGTCGCCGTCATCGCCGACCGCGCCGCCGTCTCCGCCCCCACCGTCCTGCGCTTCGCCGCACGCATGGGCTACCGCGGCTTCCCCGACCTCCAGGCCGCCGTACGCGCCGAACTCGACGCCCGCAACGCCTCCCCCATCGCGCTCTACGAAGCCGCCGGCCTGGGCAGCCTCCCCCACGACGACACCGGCACAGCCGGCCTCCCCGAGCAGGCGGACGCCGCCTTCACGCCCGCTCTGACTCAGACCTTCACCGAAATCCCCCCGCACGACTTCACGCGCGCGGTGGAACTCCTCGCCGACCGCAAACGCCACATCACCCTCGCCGGCGGCCGCTTCACCCACCTGCTCGCCCAGTACCTCGGCCTTCACCTGATGCAGCTGCGCGAGGAAGTCCGCTTCCTGCCCGAACGGCCGGTCGAACGCACCGCGGCCCTGACACAGCTGAACCGGCGCGACGTCGTCGTCCTGTTCGACTACCGACGGTACGAGGACGACAAGACCGCGATCGCCCAGCTCACCCGGGAGGCCGGCGGCAAGACCGTCCTCTTCACCGACCCCTGGCTCTCCCCCGCCGCCACCCACGCCGACGTCGTCCTGCCCAGCCAGGTCGGCACCATGGCCCCCTACGACAGCCTCGTCCCCACCCTCGCGGTCATCGAAGTCCTCATCGCCCACGTCATCAGCACGCTCGGCCCCCGAGCACACCAGCAACTCGGACAGAACGAACTGATCGCCCGCCGCATAGGCCTGCTCTGACACGCAGGTACGGCGGCCACCGCGCCGAACGCGCCGTGGCCGCCGTACCCGGAGCGGGCCGGCGAGTCAGGGCCGGCGGTCTCGGAGGGAGTCCTTGATTCCGCGGGCCTGCTCCTCGGCCTTGCCCGCGACCTCGCGGGCCTTGCCCTTGACCTGGTCGGTTTTGCCCTCGGCCTTCATACGCTCGTTGCCGGTCGCCTTGCCGGCGACCTCCTTGGCCTTGCCCTTGGCCTGCTCCATCTTGCCCTTGGCCTTCTCAGCCATGGAAAACACTCCCTTTCCGGAGAAACGGTCGATCGATGGACAAACTAGGCCAGATACGCAGAATTCGCGCGCGGAAGGCCGGCAGCACCGCGGGGCTCACGGTTTGCGGGTGACCCAGAGCAGCTCCGCCGGCCAGCGGTGCGCCCAGTCGGGCGGTTCGGTCTCGTTGTAGCCGTTGGATGTTCCGGGTTCCGGCCGTGGCTCGATGAGGTCGTCGATGACGAGGCCCGCGCCGCGGAGGACCCTGACCCAGTCACCGTAGGTGAGCTGATAGCTGGTGGCGCCGTCGCCTTCGGCGATGGCGTTCAGGCCGAAGTAGTCCTGCTGCAGGGTCGTGGTCACGCGGCCAGCGGCTTCGTCGTAGCACGCTTCGAACCATGGGCTGGCGACGTTGAACACCAGGCGCCCGCCTCGGGCCAGGACGCGTGCGGCCTGCGGGACGGCCAGGTGCGCCGGCGCCCAGCTGAGCCCGCCGAAGTCACAGAACACCAGGTCGAAGCTTTCGGCGGCGAAGGGGAGTTGTTCGGCCGCGCCCTGCACCAGTTGGTAGCGGCTCTCTCCCATCGCGCCAGCTGCCGCGGCGAGTTGGGCTTCGGACAGGTCGAGCCCGACGACGGTGGCGCCCTCCGCGGCCAGCGCCCTGGACCACTGGCCGGCGCCGCAGCCCAGTTCGAGGACGCGTTTGCCGGTGACGTCACCCAGGGCGTGCAGGTGCGCGTCGGGGATGGAGTACATGCCCCACAGCCGGGGCGTGGCGCCGATGCGCGGGTCGTGCTCCTCCTGGTAGGTGCTGCTGATCCGGTTCCAGAGCCGCCGGTTGGCGGGGATGCTGTCCACATCCCGACTCCAACACCGCACGCCGGAGGTCGTCAACACGATTGGGGAGCTTCACCCGCCTCAGCCTGTCGCTGAGGCGCGCATCGCTCGTCGGCGGGTCAGAGGCCGGGCAGGCCCACCAGGGCGGCGCCCAGGCCGAGGGCCGCGCAGATGCCCAGGGTGCGCAGGACGCTCCAGCGGAGTTTGAAGATCAGCACTGCGGCGATCACGCTGATCGCCAGGGCGGCGGGGCGCAGGGTGGTCAGGTCGGGCAGGGCGAGACTGACAGGGCCGAGGGTTTTGTCGTCGACGTCCGTGAAGAGGGCGTGTTCGGCGAAGTAGAGGGCGAGGTTGGCGATGACGCCGACAACTGCGGCGGTGATGCCGGTCAGGGCGGCGGAGATGCGGCGGTTGCCGCGCAGGCGCTCGATGTGGGGGGCGCCCAGGAAGATGAACAGGAAGCAGGGTACGAAGGTGACCCAGGTGGTGAGCAGGGCGCCCAGCAGCGCCGCGGCCCACGGGTCGAGGCCGCCGGGGTTGTGGTAGGCGCCGAGGAACGCGACGAACTGGACCACCATGATCAGGGGGCCGGGGGTGGTCTCGGCCAGGGCCAGGCCGCTGACCATGTCCTTCGCGCTGAGCCAGCCGTAGGTCTGCACGGCCTGCTGGGCGACGAAGGCCAGGACCGCGTAGGCGCCGCCGAAGGTGACCAGCGCGGTGCCCGAGAAGAACATGCCCTGGGTGGTGAACACGCTGCCCGTGCCCGTCAGCACGGCGACGGCCGCCACCGGGACGGCCCACAGGAGCAGGCCGATCGCGAGGATGCGCAGGGTGCGGCGGCGGCTGGGCTGCTCGTGGTGGAGCGCGTCGTCGGGGATCAGCGGAGCCGGCCCGTCGTCGGCCCCGTGTCCGCCTGAGGGCTTGAGCGCGTCGGGCTTGTGGCGGGCGATGAGCCAGCCGGCGAGGGCGGCTCCGGCGATGACCGCGGGGAACGGTACGGAGAACAGGGCCAGGGCCCCGAACGACGTGGCCGCCAGCCCGATCAGCAGCGGGTGGGTCAGGGAGCGCTGGGCGACCCGGGAGACGGCCTGGACGACGATCGCCACGACCGCGGGGGCAAGGCCGGCGAAGACGCCGGTGACGGCTGCCGTCGAGCCGAAGGCGACGTAGAGGGCGGACAGGGCGAGCAGGGCGAGGACGCCCGGCAGGACGAAGAGGGTGCCGGCGATCAGGCCGCCGCGGGTGCCGTTGAGGAGCCAGCCGGTGTAGATCGCCAGCTGCTGGGCCTCGGGTCCGGGCAGGAGCATGCAGTAGCTCAGGGCATGGTTGAACCGCTGCTGGCCGATCCAGCGTCTGTCCTCCACCAACGCCCGCTGCATGACGGCGATCTGTCCGGCCGGGCCTCCGAAGGTCTGCCAGGAGATCGCGAACCACGTGCGGGTCGCCTGCCGCAGGGGAATCACGTCAGTGCCGGCGGCGGCGCCGCCGTCTGCTCCGGCCCGGAGGCCGGGCGGCTGGTCGATGGCGGTCATCGGCACTCCCCTGTGTCCTGATCACACCGTGCGGCACGGTCTGGGTTCCGGACGGCTTCGGCATGCGCGATCGCGCCCCCACCCCGCCCACTGCGATGTAACCATGGTTGCATTAGAGGTCGGGTGGATTGAAGACGGAGTCCGGTGGATGGACATGAACAGCTTGTTGCAGCCTTCGGACACCACAGCAGTCGGCTCTTTCCGGAGCCTCGGGTGAGCGGCCCGGGCGCCGGGAGGCAGTGGGTGCTGCTCTCCTACCGCCTGCCGCGGGAGCCCTCCACCCCGCGGATCACGGTATGGCGCAAGCTCAGGCGGATGGGCGTCGCGCAGATCAGCGACGGCCTCGTCGCGTTGCCCGCGGACGCCCGTACCCGTGAGCAGGTGGAGTGGATCGCCGAGGAAGTCAGCGACCTGGGCGGCACCGCCACGGTGTGGATCGCGCATCCGGCAGCCGCCGGGGACGAGCAGCAGCTCGTCGAGGCCATGACGCAGGCCCGCGCGGCCGAGTACCGCCAGCTGCTCGCCGAAGCCCAAGCGGCCGGCGAAGGGGACGAGGCCGGAAGGCGGCGCACACTGGCCAGGCTGCGTGCCGAACTGCGGCGCATCCAGCGCCGCGACTACTTTCCCCCACCGGACCGGCAGTCGGCAGAACGAGCCGTCAGCTCCCTGCACCCCGCCAACACCACGGAAGAGAGCACCCCATGAAGTGGGCCACCCGCGCCGGCATCCACATCGACCGCGCCGCCTGCGCCTGGCTGATCGGCCGCTTCATCGACCCGGACGCCGAATTCGTCTTCGTCACCGACCCCGCCCACGTCCCCGCGGACGCCACCCCCTTCGACATGCGCGGCGCCGCACTCGGCCACCACCACGGCGACTGCAGCTTCGAGACCATCCTGCGGGTCCACCGGCTGACCGACGACCCCGCCCTGCGTCGCATCGCGGAGATAGTCCACGAAGCCGACATCGACGACGAACGCTTCAACGCTCCCGAGGCCCCCGGCCTCGACGTCGTCCTGCGCGGCCTGTCCATGACCGGCGACGACACCCACACCATGGCCATCGCCGCCCCGATCTTCAACGGCCTCTACGAGTACTGCCGGCGCGCCACCACCCTCGGCCGCGAACCCGCCTGACGCGCATCGACGCGCATCGAGGGGTACCGCAACCGAAGCGGGGTAACCGCAGGTGGTGCACGACGAGCACGTTTCGACTTCCATGCCGCGGGTCGGCTCGCTCGACGAGTTGACCGGTCTCGTCGCGGGACGCACCGGTGTGTACGTGCGGTGGTCGTTGGGGCCCGGAGCGGACCTTCCTTCGGTCAGCAGCCGCGACAACCTGACCGGGATCGCCATGCCCGGGCTGTCGGCGAACCCCCTGGACGTCGAGCCCTGGTGGGGTGAACGTCCGCTGCGCCTGTGGATCGCGCGCCGCCTGTACGACTACGCCCACCTGCCCGAAGCCGAGGACCGACGGGTGCGTCCGTGGCTGCTGTACGGCACCGAATGCGGGCGGGGCCCGGACAACGAGCCCCTCGTCATCGACGTGGTGCCGGCGGGGTGGGTGGACGACGCGGTGATCGAGGAGGCCGCCCGCGAGGTCGATGCGCAGCCTGGCGACTGGGGCACCCTGGACCGGACCGCACGCAGGCTGCGGCGCCCGTAGTCCGTGTGCCGGTGCCGTCGGTGTCCGCAGGATGCTCTGCCCGTGATCAGAACGGTGGCGCGGGTCTGACCGCGAACAGGGGCAACGTCCCGGTGAGCTCCAGCAGCCGCAGGAACTGCTCCCGGGGCGCGGCGAGGCAGAGCTCGTGCCCGAGGCGGGCTGCCTGTCTGCGCGCTTCGAGGAGGGCATGGAGGCCCGCGGAGTCGCAGAACGTCAGGTGCTGAAGATCGACCACCACGTGCCGGGATGTCGTACCGGCGGGGAGCGCATGGCGGAGGGTGAGCCGGAAGGTTTCGGAGCGGGCGATGTCCATCTCACCGTGCAGGCGGATGACGATCGTGCCGTCGAGGGCTGCCACCTCGATGCGCTCGCTGCTCAGGTCGTCCTCCCCGAGCGGGCCGTCGGCGCCCACACCGTGATCCATTGCACTGCCCCCCGGGTCAGGTGGTCTGGGGGTGGCCGAAGAGAAGGTCGTAGCCGGGAGGGAGCTGGAGCAGGATGCGGCTGAGGAGGTCCTCGTCGACGGCGTCGGCGACGACGCTGAGGACGGCGCTGACGTCCCAGGCGGCGGTGCGTTCGGTCGCGCCGTCGATCCAGGCGGCGGTGGCGCGTACGAACCGCTGCGGGTCCAGGGGTTCGGCGGCCTGGAGCGGGTTGAGCAGGATCAGGGCGTACGTCTCGGGCAGGCGGGCCGCGACCCGGGTGCGGTCCTCGCCGACGAGGTGGGCACCGAGCAGGGCGAGGACGACGCGCGCGGCGCGGTCGGCTTCCTGCTGGGAGGGGTACTCGCCGCGTTCTTGGACGCTGTGGATGAAGGCGTCCCATCGCAGGGTCATCGCTGACTCCTCCTCCGGCGCACTCTTGCGCCTCGCGCCCCGCGCGCGCTGGGGTGCGCGGGGCGAGGAACGGTGGCGGTGGAGGACGGGAGCGGGGGGAGGGGGTACTCCCGTCCTCCGCCAGGTGGCACCGCCGGCCGGGAAGCCCGGCGGTGCGGTTGCGGCGCGGGACGGCGCGCGCGGGCAGCGGGGTTCAGGCGTTGAGCTGCTTGCGGCCGCCATCGCCGATGGCGATCTTGCGCGGCTTGGCGCGTTCGGCGATCGGGATGCGCAGGGTGAGCACGCCGGCGTCGTACTCGGCGTCGATGTGTTCGGTGTCGAGGGTGTCGGCGAGCATGACCTGCCGCGAGAAGACGCCCAGCGGACGCTCCGAGAGCTCCATCTGGGCCTGCTCCGACCTCGCCGCGGGGCGGCGCTCGGCCTTGACGGTGAGCATGTTGCGCTCGACGTCGATGTCGATGGCGTCCTTGGCCACACCGGGGACGTCGAAGGCGATGACGTACACGTCCCCGTCGCGGTACGCGTCCATCGGCATCGCGGACGGCTTCGACCACGTGCCCGGGCCCATGAGCTGCTGGGTGAGGCGGTCGAGCTCCCGGAAAGGATCTGTGCGCATCAGCATGGAAACCTCCTGATGTGTCTGCAATGGGTGCCAGTGCGCTTCAGGCTCTTCTGTTCTAGCATGTCATCGAAACGATGACAATCCAGTCTGGCATCCAATGGATGACGAGCCGGGAACGCGGACGCGCCGTGCCCGCCGATGCCCCGCTGCCGACCTTGTGGAGGTTCCATGCCCCGTGGTTCATCACCTGCCGGGATGCCGACCGGCTCACCCGCTTCGTTCCTCGCCGCGGCCACCGCGCTGGCGGCCGTGGAACGGGAGCTGCGCGACGCCCACGACGCGGCCGGCACCACGACCGCCGAACCGAGTCAGGCCCTGGCCGCGCTGATGCTGCTGCGCGAGGTCCGCGAGCAGCTCGCGGGCTGGGAGTCCGGTCTGATCGAGACGGCCCGGGCCGCGGGCGCCAGCTGGGCCGACCTGGCAGGCCCCCTCGGCGTGGCCAGCCGCCAGGCCGCCGAACGCCGCTACCTGCGGCTGCGCCCGGGCGCCGAGGGCGCCACCGGCGAAGAACGGGTACAGGCCACCCGCGACCGCCGCGCCGCCCAGCGCTCCGTCAACGCCTGGGCCCGCGACCACGCCGCCGACCTGCGCCAGATCGCCGGACAGGTCAGCGCCGTCACCGGCCTCGACGGCCCCGGCCACGATTCCGTCGACCAGGTACGCCGCGCCCTGGGCGGGCCCGACCCCGCCACCCTGCTCGGCCCACTGGCAGCGGCAGCACCCCACCTGCGCCCCCACCACCGCGGTCTCGCCGACCGCATCGACACCCTCATCCGCCAGACCGACCGGCTCCGCACCGACAGCAACGAACAACGCCGCACCCGCTGACCGCCGGCAGCCGACAGCCGGGCGAGGGGGCCGGCGTTGAGGCCGCGGCAGGCGCTTCTCACCGCTCGGCCCCAGGAGCCCGGTACCGGATGTGCTCGGCTCCGGCGAGGGCGTCCAGGGTTTCCTCGACGGTCAGGAGAACGGTCGTCTCGAACGAGCTGAGCGCGCCGCCCCCACTGATCGCCAGCGCCACCGAGGCCATGGACACGTTGTCCGGCGCCTCCCACAGGTGGTAGCCGTCGTGCGTGCCGAAGGCGTACCAGCGGGTCGTCGTCCGCCATCCGCCCAGCCCCCTCCCGGTCGCGCCCCGCTCATTGTGTTTGCCGCGCACACCGGCGACCACCGCAACGGCGAAGTCCCGGCCGGGGCCAGGGGGTGCACATCGGCGCGTCACCTCGGCAGCGTGCCGTCCGACGGAGTGGTTGATCCGCATCGGCTGCGCAGGTCGGAGCAGCGGCTCAGCGTGGCTCATCGATCCGCCACGGCGGGGGCACCTAGATTTGCCCCGCCCTTCCAGTCTGCGTCGTCTACGGGTTGCAGTGGGCTGCTCCGAGGCAGGAGGGCTGCCACACCCTCGATTCGGACGCACGCTTCTGGGAGAGCCATGACGAAGACTCCCGGCGGGGAACCCGTTCCCCCCGTCACTCACGACCCGGCCAGCCGCCGCGACTTCCTGAAGTACTCGGCCCTGGCGGCGTCGGTACCCGCGCTCCAGTCCGTGCTCGCGAACCCCGCTGCGGCCGCCGCCCCGGGCGCGTACGCACCCGTGCCACCCACCGCCATCGGTCCGCAGATCCCCGCGAAGGGCTATCTGGTCCAGGAGATCGGCAAGCGCCTGTACTGGCTGACGGACGGCTTCTACCAGATCATGTTCCTGGTGACCGAACGTCACCAGGGCCGGAAGCAGAGGGTCATCGTCGTGGACGCTCCCCCGACGCTGGGGGGCAACATCCTCCGCGCGATCGAGGAAGTGGCGCCGGGCGCCCGCATCAGCCACCTGGTGTACACGCACTACCACGCGGACCACATCGGCGCGGCGGACAAGCTCCGCGCCGCGGGCGTCCCGAAGCCGGTGATCATCGCCCACGAGCAGACCGCCCACCTGCTGCGGCGGGTACCCGAGTCCAGCCGGCCGCCGTTGCCGACCCGCACCGTCTCCAGCCGCTACCGCCTGGAGGTGGACGACCAGGTCCTGGAGCTCCACTACAAGGGCCCCAACCACAGCCAGGACAACCTGTTCGTCCACGCGCCGCGGCAGAAGGTCCTGAACGTCGCGGACATCGTCTACCCCGGCTGGGTCCCGTTCAGGAACCTCGTCGTGTCCACCGACATCCCCGGCTGGCTCAAGGCGCACGACCAGATCCTGGAGTTCGACTTCGCGACCTTCATCGGAGGGCACCTGACCCGGCTGGGTACGCGGCAGGACGTCGAGATCCAGCAGGAGTACCTGCGCGACCTGGAGCACCACGGCAGGAAGGCCATCACCGAATTCGTCGACGTGGGCTACCTCTTCGCCAAGTACCCGGGCAACGCATGGGCCATTTTCAAGGAGTACCTCGACATCCTCACCCAGACCACGGCCGATGCCGTCACCCCGGCCTGGACCGGCCGGCTCGGCGGCGCCGACGTCTTCACCTACGACAACGCCTGGACCATGGTCGAATCCCTGCGGCTCGACCACAAGGTCCTCGGCCCCTTCGGCACCCGACCCTGAGGTGCCCTGCGGTCCTGTGATGACGGAGGAACGCCGGCGGCGGCGCTGCACCGCGCCGCTCCGCGCCACCGACGGGCGGTGGGCGTGGCGGTCGGTCAGCCCTCGCGGGATTCCCTCGGGGCCGCGGGGCGGGGAGGAGGCGGTGGCGGCAGCATGCGGGTCAGGAGGAGGCCCCGGTCGGCTGCGAAGGCGGGGTCTGCCTGGTACTCCTCGTGGCCCCTGATCGGGGTGTACAGCGGGTGCTGGTCGGAACGCTGCACGGAGAGCGGATCCCGGGTCAGCGGGCTGTCGACCGTGCTCGCCGGATCCTGGATCACCGGCCCGCCGATGGGGTCGGTGGTCCGGTAGAGGTTCCGCCAGGCGAGCACCTCCCGCTCCAGCCGGCGAAGCGCCTCCGGTCCCAGGTACGCGGGGAACCAGCGTCCGTGGACGCGCGCGAGCGGCGACCCGTAGGTGAGCAGCGCCAGCCGGGCGCGTACGACCGGTGCCAGCTGGAAGGCCGCCGCGGCCGCGAGCACGGCACCGGGCCCGTGCGCGGAGAGCAGCATCCGTCCGCCGAAACTGCGGGTCCAGGTGGTCAGCCGCCACTGGATGTCCGGCACGGCCCGCTCGGCCAGGCAGGGCGGCCCGTACGGATGCGCGCCGCGCGGCCAGAACGTGCCCAGGTCCCACAGCAGTCCCACCGAACGCCGGGCGGCCGGCCAGCGGTACGCCAGCCAGCCGGCCGTCACCAGCAGGCCCACCAGCACCGGGCCGAACCAGGTGCCGGTCGTCAGCAGCCAGTGCGACCAGCGCAGCAGGCCCGCCGGTGCCTCCGCCGTGTCCGGCGCGCAGCCCCGGAGTTCCAACAGCGAGGCGTAGAGCAGGAAGACGAACGACACCACGCCGGCGAGCCCCACCAGGACCGGCGCGGCGTCGGTGAGCCGGGCGCCGGCGAGGGCACGGACGATCTCCTTCCTGCGCTCCGGCTCCACGTGCTCGTGCCGGTACTCCGCCTCCACCGAGAAGGCCAGGTCCCGGGCCTGACGGCGCAGCGCGATCCAGGACCAGAGGGCGAAGTACACACAGGACATCGCAATCATCTGCGTGACGCCGGCGCCGGCCCGGAGCGCACTCGGCGTCCCCTCGACCGGGCACGCACCCGAAGGCGGCGGGCCGCCCAGCAGCAGCGCCTCGGTGACCGTGGCCGGCACCGAGCCGAGCGCGAGCGCCAGGGCGCAGGCGAGCACCGCCACCGTCGGCCCGGCGAAGCCGGCCAGGACCGGCCGGGGGACCGGGTGCCGCCTGCGCGCACCGAGGCAGCAGACGGCCAGGGCGACGACCAGGAGCACCTCGGTGCACAACAGCAGGGCGAGCAGTGGGCTCAGACCCGGCAGCCCGACCGCCGTACCGAACATCGCGGTGCCGCCGGCGGGCTGGACCGCGGGCGTCCAGCCGGCCCGCGGCCACAGGGCGTACCCGGCGGCCAGCAGCAGGAGCCCGGCTCCGACGGCCGGCTGGAGGCGCGGGTACGGATCCATCCGCTGGTCGAGGACCCGGCTGCGCCCCGCCCGCGCGACCTCCACGAGTGCCACCGCGGCGGAGACCAGCACCAGCACGCCCAGCACCGTGCCCGCCGCGTGGGCCGCGGCGGAGCCGTCCTGCCGGTCGTACGTCAGCACGGGAGCCAGCAGGAGCAGGGAGACCGTCGCCAGCCCGAGCGCGGCGTGCGCGTACCGCAGGCGTGCCACCTGCCTGCGCCCGAACCACATGCCCGCGCCGGCCAGCGGGGGCTCGCCGGAGGCGGACCCGTGGTCCTCGCCGTACGTCTCCGCCGGCCGCAGTGCCTCGGTCCTGGCCCAGTTCTTCCTGCTCAGCCGGGCCAGCAGCGCCAGCACGGCGACCGGAAGCAGCGCGCCGAGGACCAGCGGGGGGCCGGGCCTCCCCCACCAGGCCTCCGGCGAGAGGACGAACAGCCAGGCGTGCCGGTCCCGGCACGCCGCATCCGTGACCGCGCACTGCCACACCGCCAGGTCCATCGACACCGTGGCGGCCGACGCGACCAGCTGGACCGTCAACGCCGCCCCGAGCAGCCGCGAGAGCACCGCGTACGCCCGGGCCGGCGGCCGGCCGGCGGGCCCCTGCGGCCGCATCCAGCAGACCAGGTTGACCAGCAGCAGCGGCAGGAGGGTCAGCCACAGGCCTCGGGCGAACGCCGCCCCCGGGCGGTTCTCCCAGGTGTACGCCTCGGTCACGACCTCGGTCCGGCCGCCGGCCCGGTCGGCGTGTTCCGCCTCCAGGTCGTCGGCGCGGCGATGGATGCCGGTGGTCCGGTCGCCGAGGATCTGGACGGTGTGCGGGTCGCCCAGCATGTGCTCCGGGGTGGCCAGCGGGGTGCCGGGGACGACGAGTTCCAGGGTGGGGGGCCGTCGTTCCGCGCGTCGCGCCCGCCCCCGCGGGCCCCGTTCTTCGTCCATCGACCCCCCTCGTGCCCTGGTGCGACGCTACTCTGCCGCAGGGGCTGCGTACGCGGGTTGGGGGAAACGGGATGGCGGCGGACGAGGTACTGACGGCTGTTCAACTGCCCGACGGAACACATCTCTTGATGCGGGCCGTGGACGTGGGCCCGCTGCCCGGGGGACCCGCCGCGGCGGCCGGTGAGGCGACCGACGGGCCGGTCGAGGAGGAGGTGGGCCTCCTGAGCTTCAACCTCGACCAGGTCACCGCCTCGATCGGGACGTTCGCGCAAGGGGTCACGGCCGCACTGCGCCGCGCCCAGCCCCACCGCCTGACGGTCGAGTTCGGCTGCCAGGTGGGCGTGGAGGCCGGTGGCCTGGTGGCGCTGATCACCAAGGGCACCGCAGAGGCCTCGCTGACCGTGACCATGGAGTGGGACTGGACCGCTGCGGGGGCGCCGGGCGCCGCGGACGGGGACGGTCCCGCGGCGCCTCTCGCCGAAGGCGCACCATCCGGGGGCGCACCATCCGGGGGCGCACCGTCCGGGGGCGGCCCGACCGAAGGCGGCCCGGCGGGAGACGGCCCTGCCGGAGGCGGCGGCTCCGGCCGGCAGGGCTGATGCCTCCGGGGCCCGGTGCCTGGGCCGGGATCACATCGGCGCTGTCCCGGGTGACGGTGGCCCTGAGGACCTCCGCGACGGGTGCGCAGGCCGTGGGCACGGGCTTCTTCGTCGGCCCCGGACTCGTCCTGACCTGCGCCCACGTGGTCCGGCCGGGCGGCCGGCCGGCCGAAACCGTGAAGGGCACCTGGCACCTCGACGGCCGCGCGCACGAACTGTCCTTCGCCGTGGCGGACATGGACGTCCGGCCGTTCGACCGCCCCGAGCACGAGGGCGGCCCCGGCAGCGGCGAGGACCTCGCCCTGATCCGGGTGGCCGGGGGCGCCCCGCTGCGGCAGACCTGTCCGGCGCTCTCCCGCTCCCCCGCCCTCCCCCGCGAGGGCGTGCGGCTGTACGCGTACGGCCACCCCGGGCACGACTACGCGCGCGGGGACAGCTACGCCCTGCGCGTGGTGGGCCAGTCCCTGCACAGAGGCGGCGCCCGGCTGCTGAAGGTCGCCGGCTCGCAGGTCTGGCCCGGGGCGAGCGGGTCCCCGGTGATCGACGAAGCGACGGGCTGCGTGGTGGGCGTCCTGCGGGCCCGCCAGCAGCGCACCTCCCCCACGGCCGACGACGAGGCCCGGCTGATCCCGGTACAGGCCGTCCGGAAGGCCTTCCCCGAGCTCGCCGAAGCACAATGGGCCGGCTACCCGCCACTGCGGGACTGGCTCGCGCTGCTCTCCGACGAGCAGCTGCGCACGGCCGAGTGGGGCGAGGCGGCGGGGGCGAGGCGCCGGGACTACCTCCGGCTGCTGCACGACGCCGCCGGGGAGAACCCGTACGTGGAGGCACTGTACACCGCCCTGCGCGGCCGCCCCGCGGGCGCCGCGGCCTTCGTCGCGGACCTCAGGGTGCCGGTACGGGCCAAGCCCGGCCACGGCTCCGAGGGCCCGGGCAGCGGCTGCCGGCCACTGGACACCGCGGCCCTGCTGGGCGGCGCGCATGTCGTCGGGGACGCCGGCACCGGCAAGACCACGCTGCTGCGGACCGTGGCCCGCGACGCCGCGGGGGCCTGGCTGGGCGGCACCGTCTGCGAGTACGTACCGGTGTACGCGGCGGCGCCGGTGATGGCCGACCGGATCGCCCACTCGGCCTGGGCGCCGTACAGCTGGCTCTCGTACGCCGTGGACCAGGGCCTCATCGGGGCCTCGGCCCGGAACGCCGCGGACGTGCGCGCGGGCAGCGCCACGCCCGCGCCGGACGAGCTGGAGAATCCGCCGTACCCGGCCCGCAAGTGGCTGGTCCTGGTGGACGGCATGGACGAGGTCGACCCCCGACGGCGTGCGCAGGTCGAGAACGCGGTGCTGACCTTCGCCAATTCCCCGCACTGCACGGTGGTGGTCACCAGCCGCGACGGCGACTGGGTGCGCAGCCTCGACGGCGCCGGGCTGGCCGGGATGCGGCTGTGCGGACTGACGGACGAGGTGCGCCGCGAGCTGGCGGCCAAGGCCCTCGCCGCCTTCGGGGCGGACGCCGGGCCGGCCGAGGTCACCGCCCTGCTCGACCGGCTGGAGCAGGTGGGCCTCGCGGAGCTGGCGATGCGTCCGATGCTCTGCGTCGCGCTGTGTGCGCTCTACCTCTCGGACGGCGTGGCGGGCCTGACCGGTGGCCGCTTCACCCTGTTCGAGCGGCTCACCGGGCACCTGCTGGCGGGCGCGGGCCGGCGCGGAGGCGACGCCGCCGCGTTCCCCGAGCGGGAACTGCGGTCCGTTCTGGAGGAGTACGCGGGGGTCCTCACCGAACCGCCACCGGGGCCGCGCCCCACCCTCGACGAACTCATCGCGCGGATGCCCTCGAAGGAGCCGCTGCCGGGCGGGGCGGGCTGGAACGGCTCCGTGCGCTCCCACCTGCACGGAGCAGGCCTGCTGGCCTCGGCGGAACCGGGCGGGTCCGGCCGCCACGCCTTCAGCCACGCCCTGTTCGCCGACTACTTCGCCGCCTGCCGCTGGGTGCGCGACCGCACGCCGGACGAGCGGGCGGTCCGCCAGGTGGCCGAGGACTGCATGAAGCGGGACCGGGAGTCGTACGCGCTGTTCCGCGCGGCCCGGCTGATCGCGGCCGAACCCGCCCTGGTCGATGCCGAGTTGCGGTCGTGGCGTCCGCTGCGGCGCCGGCAGGCGGCCGTACTCGTGGCCAAGCTCGCCCTGGACGGCGCCCCGGTGGGCCCCGGCCTCCTGGACACGGCGGTGGCGGTGCTGGAGCGCTGGGGCAGGAGGTCCGGCCCGGGTCCGGCACCGGTCTCCCCCGGGCGGCCCACGGACGCGGCCTGGCCCCGCTGGGCGGCGGCGCAGGCGGCGGCGCTGCGCGCCCGGGGGCTGCCCGGCTCCGGCCGCCTGCCCCTGATCACGCGCTGACGCGGCGCTACCGGCCTCACTTCGGCACCGCGGGTGAGGACGCGCCCGCCGCGAGGCGGTCGGGTGCGCCCGTGCCGTCCGCGGGGACGGCCCAGACCGCGCCGTCGTGTGCGTACGCGACGGAGTCGGGGGTGGCCCAGGCCGCCTGGTCGTCGACGGAGCGGGGTTCGGCGAGGGGGTGGTCGCGGAGGGTGGCGAGGTCGAGGACGTGCAGGCGCCAGGGCGCGCGGGGGTCGGTGGAGACCTTCTTCTTGTAGGCGATGCGGGTGCCGTCCGGGGAGAGCGAGGGGCACTCGACGTTCTCCTTGAGGGTGCGCGCCGCCCACTTCTTCAGGTCGCCCTCGACCAGGTGGGTGCGGCCCCGGGTGGCGACGGTGGCGTAGAAGCGGTTGTCGTCGGCGGCGAAGGTGACGCCCCAGTAGTTGACGTCCGGGGCGTGGTGGCGGCGCCCGTCGAGGGTGAGCGGGATCTGCTCCATGTTCTTGACCAGGTAGCCGGTGCGCAGGTCGAGGATCGAGGTACGGGTGGAGAACGCGGAGGTGGCGTACGAGTCGCCGCTCGCGAAGGTGGTCCAGGCCAGGACCTTGCCGGAGGCCGAGACGCGGGCGCGGTTGGGGATCCCGGGCAGGCTCATCCTGCGCACCTCGCGCAGGCGCCGGTCCAGGACGAGGACGTACGTACGGGCAGGCACGCCGGGGCGCAGTTGCAGGCACAGCGCGGTGCCGCCGGCGGCGTGGAAGCGGTCGCAGCGGGGGCCGAGCGGCATGCGGCCGCCGGGGGCGCCGGGGTCCTGGCGGGCGACGCGTCCGGTGGCGGTGTCGCGGAACCAGAGGGCGCCCGGGGTGCCCGTGTCCAGCATGAAGCCGGTGTCCGGGGTCGCGGTGCCCGGGTCGGGGCGGGCGCCGGCGGCGCGCACCGTGTAGGCGGTGGCTCCGCCGGCGAGGAGCAGGACGCCGAGGAGCAGTGCCCACAGGCGGCGGCGGTTCGGGGCGGGCTCGGTGGTCAACGGGAGGACCCCTTCGGGGAGTGCGGCGGGGACGGCGGGGACGCGGGCCGGCGGTCGGGCGGGAGCAGGCGGCTCGCGACGCACATCGCCGCCGCGAGTCCGGTGAGGGTGATCAGGAGCGCGGGGGTCGGCCCCCACAGCGTCCAGGCGGCTCCGAAACCGGCTGCGGCGCCGACCTTGGCGAGGGCCTGGGCGGTCTGGACGAGTGCGAGCCCGCCGGCCCGGCTTCCGGGCGGCAGGAGCGGACCGGTGAGGGCCATCAGGACGCCGTCGGTGGCGGCGTAGAAGACCCCGATCGCGAGCGGGACGCCCACCAGGAGCAGGGCTGCGGGCAGCGGCGCCAGGAGCAGGCCGAGGGCCAGGAGCAGGGCACCGTGTCCGTACAGGAAGGGGGCGCGGCGCCCGACGCGGTCGGCGAGCCGGCCGGCCGGTACGGCGAGCAGGAGGTAGACCGCCGAGGCGCCGAGCGGCAGGAACGGGAACCAGGTGGCGGCCAGTTCGGTCCGCTGCTGGAGCAGCAGGTAGAGGAAGGCGTCGCCGACGGTGGCGCCGCCGAGGAGCGCGGCGCCGAGCGCGATCCGGCGTACACCGGGCAGCCGGAGCGGCGCGGCCAGGTCGCGCAACCGGTGCGCGCCGCCGACCGGTTGTCGCCGTCCGCCGGGGACCAGGACCACGAGGAGCAGCACACCGAGCAGCCCGGTGCAGAAGCTGACGACGAAGACGGCGTCGTACGCGTCGGCGGTGGCCCACAGGAGCGCGAACGCGGCAAGGGGGCCGAGGAGGGCGCCGGTGGTGTCCATGGCGCGGTGCACGCCGAAGGCGCGGCCGAGGCCGTCGGGCGGGCTGTCGAGGGTGATCAGGGCGTCGCGCGGGGCGGTGCGGATGCCCTTGCCGAGGCGGTCGGCGGCGAGGGCCGCGGCGATGCCGCCGGTCGCGCCGCCGGCGAGCAGCAGCCCGAGCCGGGAGCAGGCGGAGAGCGCGTAGCCGGCCCCGGCGACCGCCTTGTGGTGGCCGCCGCGGTCGGCCGCGTGGCCGCCGGCGAGCCGGACGAGCGCGGTGGCGCCGGTGAACAGGCCGTCGAGGAAGCCGAACTGGAGAGGGGTGAGGCCGAGGCCGACGACCAGGTAGAGGGGCAGCACCGCGGTGACCATCTCGGACGAGACGTCGGTGACGAGGCTGACCGCGCCCAGGGCGAGGACGGTGGCGGAGACCCGCCGCCGCGCCCCGGAGGGGGCGGGCGACGCGTCCCGGCGACCGGTGGTCGCGAGGTACATCAGTGGCAGGCGCGGGTCGGGCCGGTGTCCTTGACCTGGCCGTCGGTGCCGACGTACTGCCAGGTGTAGGTCGTGTCGGTGAGGTCCAGCCTCAGCACCCCGTAGGGGCCGCTGATCCGCCTCTGGCTGTGGGGCTGGACGTTCTCGATGGGGTACGGCTCGGCGCCGCCCGTGCCGGCGACGATCTCGACGATGCCGTCGGCGGTGGCCCGGCCGGAGGGGTCCTGCGGGGCGAAGCGCTCGTAGTGGTGGTCGTGGCCGTTGAGGACGAGGTCGGCCTTGGCGGCGTAGAGGATCTGCCAGACGGGCTTGGAGACGGGGTCGTTGCCGTGGCCGCCGGAGGAGTAGAGCGGGTGGTGGAAGTAGGCGGCGACGCAGCCCTTGGTGGTGCGGGCGAGGTCGTTCTTGAGCCACTGGATCTGGGCGGGGTCGTCGAAGGAGTTGGAGTCGAGGGCGAGGAAGTGCCAGTTGCCCTCGTCGAAGCTGTAGTAGGGCTTGCCCTGGGGGTAGGCGATCGCTCCGAAGTACGACTTGTAGCCGGCGTACGCTCCGGCCGGGTCGTACGTCTCGTGGTTGCCGGGGACGGGCCGCGTCCTGGCCTTGAAGGCGCCCCAGGTCTTGTCGTAGTAGTTGCGGTAGTCGGACAGGCGGGCGTCGTCGTACTGGTTGTCGCCCATCGTCAGGTAGAACTTCGGGTTGATGCGCTGGGCCTGCGCGGCCGTCCGGGGGTGGGCGCAGGAACTGCTGGAGGCCGTGCACTGGGCGGCGATGTCTCCGGCGGCGACGACGGTGAAGGCGCCGGTGCCGGGCGGCGTGGTGTCGCCGGGCGTCCCGTAGACCTCGGCCTCGTAGAGGGAGTAGCCGTACGAGGTGCCGCGGGCGGTGCCGAAGACGCGTACGTAGCGCCCCTTGGCGTTCAGGGCGGTCCAGTCGTCCGTGCCCCCGTTGCCGGCGGACTCGGTGGCGAGCGTGGTCCAGGCGGAGCCGTCGGCGGAGATCTCGATGCGGTACGCCTTGCCGTAGGCGGCCTCCCACTTGAGGCGGACGCGGGAGACGGTGGCGGTGGTGCCGAGGTCGACGCGGAGCCACTGGGGGTCGGAGCCCTCGGCGCTGGCCCAGCGGGTGGCGGGATCGCCGTCGAAGGCGTTGGCGGGGGTGAACTCCGAGGCCTCGTCGGAGGAGGAGGCGGCCGGCCTGCCTCGGGAGAGGAGCGGGTCGGCGGCCTCGGCACGGCCGGTGGACGCGAGGACGAGGACGCCGGTGACGAGGAGGACGGCGGCGAGCAGCAGGGACAGGGTGGTGGTGCGGCGTGATGGGGCGGAGGCGTGCGGTGGCATACCTGTGACTCCCTTTGCCTGGGAAGGGTGAGAGCTGGGGCACCGGTGCGGGCAGCGCGGGCCGGCCCCGTGGCGGCGGGCGCCTCGGGGCGTACGCGTGCACGGCGGCCGGGTCAGAGCTCTCGCTGAGCGCGTCACGCCCCTGCTTCCCCGGGCGTACCGGGGAGGGGCGCCGCGCCAAGCCGCCGCCGGGGATGCTATCTGATAGGAAAGTTTCCTACCAGATGCTGGCGCGGCTTCGCCGGGCGGGGCGGGGCGGTTCGTCTGGACGCGAGGCGCGAGGCACACGGACGCCGGACGCCCTGATGCCAGGCCGGTTGCGGTCAGGCGTCCGCCCGTAGCGCCCTGCCGGAGAGGACTCCCGCCGCGATGAGGGCGACGCCCAGCCACCACGGCCCGTCCTCGACGATCAGGACGAGGACCCCGACGGGTACCAGCAGGCCGGCCAGGGGGGCCAGCATGGCGTTCAGGCCCGGCGGCTCCGGGCCCGGCTCACCGGCCGCCTTCCGGGCACGGGCCCGGAGGGTCTCGGGGTACCAGAGGGTGAAGCGCACGGCCCCGATCAGGGCGAGGATCGGTATGACCCAGCCGGTCCAGAGGTTGTCCGGCTCGTGCAGGACCAGGTCGCCGTAGCCGCCCGACAGGGCTCCGACCAGGAAGGCGAGGCCCCACACTCCCGTGATGACCTGGTTGGCCCGCAGGAACTGCGGGGTGTCCCAGACCGAGGGGTCCGTCTGTTCACGGGCGTAGGCGAGGGTGAACGGCCGGCGCAGGGCCATGGAGCCGAAGGCGATGGCCACGAGGGCGAGGTTGGAGATCTCGCCGGAGTACGTCTCCAGCCACCGCAGGGTGCCGTCGTCCGCCAGGACCCCGATGATCGCGAGCCCGGTGAAGAAGATCAGGTCGGCCAGCTCCAGCAGCTTCCAGGAGCTGCCGGGGTGGGACCAGCGGCCGGCCACGACCAGGAGGACGGTGACGGCCAGGGCGATGCCCACCGCGAGCTCGAAGCGGCCGGGGCCGGAGAGGACGCCGAAGATGATCCACGGGGCCATGCCCACGACAGGGCTCTCCAGGAGCCTCGCGATGCCCTCGCGCGCCGTCCGATGGCTCTGGGTGCTCATCCTTCCAGCGTGGGCCCGGACGCGGCGTGCCGCATTCGCGTCGGGCGCCGGCGCGGAACGGGGCGGATCAGGACGGATCGGGACCGGACAGGTTGGGGGCGGCGGGACGGGTCGGAACGGGTCCCGGGGCTGCCGGGAGGGGGCCGGCCGGTGGCCGTCCCCCTCCCGCCGCGCCCGTGGCGTCAGCTCAGCTGCTTGAACGCTCCCCAGCCCTTGCCGAGAACGGTACGGGCGTCCAGCGTCCGGGTGGTGTCGTAGCCACTGGCCCGGTAGAACCACAGGGTGCCGCCGGCGTCGCGGGCGACGAGGTCGGCCCGGCCGTCGCCGTTGAGGTCGCCGGGAGCGGCCAGCGTGTCGTACGCGTTCCACCCGCCACCGATCAGTTCGCGCGGCGCGAAGGGAGCGTCGGCCCGGCCGGTGCCGCGGAAGATGTACAGCCGCCCGTCGGCGCCGGTGGCCACGACGTCGGCACGGCCGTCGCCGGAGATGTCTCCGGCACCGAGGATCTGCTGGTACGCGCCCCAGCCCGCGCTGACCTCGACCGGCCCGTCGAAGGTGGTCGTGCTTCCGGTTCCGCCGCGCAGCCACAGGGTGCCGTGCGCGTCCCGGCTGAGCAGGTCGCCCTTGCCGTCCCCGTTCAGGTCACCGGGGCCGAGGACGAGATCGGTGCCGCTGAAGGAGCCCTTGACGGTCTTGCCCGTGGTCAGGTGCGTAAGCGCGGAGCCGTTCCAGGTGTAGTGCTCCGCCCGGTTGTCGTCGGTCAGGGCCGCCGCGCTGATCAGCCGCTGCCCGGCCTGCACCTTCGCGTCGAGGGTGCGGCGGGTGGCGGCGAAGTGCCCGTTGGTCAGGTTGGTGTACTCCCGGACCGTGCCGGAGGCTTCGACCGCGACGATGCCGTGCTTGCCGTACACGGGGGTGACCCCCGAGTTGACGAAGAGATCGGAGTCGGTCCAGGGAGGCGTGACGCTTGTCGGGCCGCCGAAGCGGAGCGGAGTCCCGAACCGGCCGCCGCCCTTGCCGGGGTGGACGTACAGGACGCCGTCGGGCGTGACGGCCCACAGGTCCGCCTTCCTGCCGGCGTGGTTGTCGGCGGCGATCAGCTTGCTGTAGGAGTTCCAGCCGGTGCTGACGAAGACACGTGCCTTGAAGGGCGTGTCCTTCCTGCCGGTACCCGCGTAGTAGTAGAGCGTGGGATCCCCCCATGCATCGTGCGACGGTTGTGGCGAGGGAACGACCGCCGACGCCGACACGTCTCCCCATGTACCGGTGAGCACTCGCCTTCCCCCGCGAAGTGATCGAATGGTACGGGATCCGTGGCGTGTGCACCCTCCGTGGGGCTCGGGGGTGCCGGCCCGGCGGGATCCGGACCGGGCGGGCGGCCGGCAGGAGTGGCGGCCGCCGCACGGCGGCTGATCGTCCGGGCTTCGGGCCGCCGGGGGGCGCTGTGCCCCCGGGCCGGTGAGCGGCTCCGGGGGCACGACGGGGGTGGGTGGGGTCAGCGGCCCTGGAGGGACTTGACGTTGTCGCCGAAGCCCCAGCCCTTGGAGCCGTCCCAGTTGACGGACCAGGTCATCAGGCCCTTGAGGGAGCCGCCGAAGGCGTTCCAGGACTGGCCGACCAGACTCGGCCCCATGTGGCCCCCGCCCGCGCCGGGTTGGGCCGGCAGGCCGGGGACCTGCTTGTCGTACGGGACCTTGATGGTGGTGCCCTGGACGACCAGGCCGTTGTTCAGGCAGGTGGTCTGCGCGGTGAAGCCCTGCACGGTGCCGGCCTGGTACGAGTCGCCGGAGCAGCCGTACATGCTGCCGTTGTAGTACTGCATGTTCAGCCACCACAGCCGGCCGTTGTCGGCGTACTTCTTGATGATCGGCAGGTACGACCCCCAGATCGACCCGTAGGTGACGCTTCCGCCGGTGACGTACGCGGTCTCGGGCGCCATGGTCAGGCCGAAGCCCGCCGGCATCTGGGCCAGTACACCGTCGATGATGCGGATCAGGTTGGCCTGGGAGGCGGAGAGCGTGTTGATGTTGCCGCTGCCGGACAGGCCGGTCTCGATGTCGATGTCGATCCCGTCGAAGTTGTACTTCCTGAGGATCGGGACGACGGTGGCCACGAAACGGTCGGCGACCGTGCTGGAGCTGAGGTCGATGCCTGCGGTGGCGCCGCCGATCGACATGAGGATCGTCGCTCCGGCCGCCTTGGCCTGGCACATCTCGGCGGGGGTCGCGACCTTGACGCCGGTGTCCATGCCGTCCTGCCAGAGGACGGTGCCGTCGGAGAGGATCACCGGGAAGGCGGCGTTGATGACGTTGTAGCCGTGGGCGGCGATGCGGCCGTCCGTGATGGGGATCCAGCCCATGCCGGGGTGGACGCCGTTCGCGGCGCCGTCCCAGTTCTCCCAGTAGCCCTGGAGGACCTTGCCCGACGGCTTGGGCTTGGTCGGGCAGGTCTCACCGGGTGGCGCGGTCGTCGGGGGTTGAGTGGTGGGGGGCTGGGTGGTGGGCGGCGGGGTCGTCGGCGGCGCGGTGGTGGGCGGCGGCGGGCTCGTGGGGGGCGGCGTGGTGCCTCCGGGGCCCGCGAGCGAGACGTCGTCCGCGTGGTACGCCGGCTGCCCGTACCAGCCGTGCAGGTAGACGGTGACCGACGTGGTGCTCGGTCCGGTGGTGAAGCCGACGGTGAGCGGGCCGTACGACGCGTTGTTCGGCGTCCAGGCGGACGTGGTGCCGGTGAGGCCGGTCCCGGTCGCGCCGAGGTGGACGTAACTGCCCTGGACGTAGGCGCTCAGCGTGTAGGCGGAGTTGGGCTGCACGCTGACCGTCTGGCTGCAGCGGGCGTTGTCCTGGCCGGTGGGCGTGGCCTTGAGAGCGGAAGTGCCGGATCGGACCGGGGAGTTGACGGCCGCGCCCGAGTCGCCCGAACACGTCCAGCCGGTCAGGCCGCTCTCGAACCCGGGGTTCGCCACGAGGTTGCCGGCCACGTCCTCCGCGGTCGCGGCTCCGGCCGAGACGGATCCGGCCACGGCCATGGCCGCGGCGACGAGGGCGACGGCGCTCATCGCGGCGAGCGAACGCCGTAGGGCCCTCGAACCGTTCGCGGAGTGGTGGGGCGGCACCAGGGGGGCGGTGTCGCCCGGCGGCCGGTGCGTCGGCTGCGACCTTCGACGGAACATGGGGTGCTCCCTTCCTGCCGAACGCCATGGCCATGACAGGGCCGGGGTGGGGGCGACGCGCGGCTCTGGATGCGTGGGGACGTGTGGGGCCGTGCCGGTCCGGATCGTAGGAGCGGGCAGGAGGGGCGGTCAATAGGTCTGGACCAATGGACCTTCACAGGTGTTCCGCGAAGGCCGCGACGGCCATGCCGGCGATGTCCCGCGGGTGGATCTGAATGGCTGCGGAACGATTGCGGCGCCCGGCCTGCCGGGCTCTCCTGAGGGAAGGCGTGGTGCCCACGCCCTGCCGTTCCCACGTACCTCCAGGAGACAGCATGACCACTCGTCCCGACGCCCTGCCCGAGGCCGACCGCGCGTTCCTGGACAAGATCCGGTATGCGTTCGAGCAGCATCCGGAGATGGCGGACAAATACGCCCTCGCGAATCTGGCGCTCGAACGCAAGCTCGGCATCGACTTCACGCGCCGGCACGGGCGGTCCCGTATCGAGGGCGAGAGCATCGTCACCGAGTTCGTCGCACGCAGCGACTCCCCCGAGCCCGACTCCTCCACCGGCGGTTGTGTGAAGCGTGGATGGCGCCACGGCGAGTGGGTCTGCATCGAGTGGGCGACGGTATAGGACCGGCCCGGAGGGCTCCGGGCCCGCCCGCCCGCAGAGGGCGGGAGGGACTGGAGCGGACCACGGTCAGGACACCACGGGGGGCGCGTCCGTGACTTCGCTCAGGCGGACCGTGCACAGCCCGCGGGATTCGTTCCTCACCTCCGTCACCTTGAGCTGGGTGCCCGGCGTGAGGATGTACTCCTCCTCGCCGGTGAAGGCGGAGAAGCTCTTGATCCCGACCGCTCGGGCCGGTGTCACCTCGAAGAGGGTCCGCTTGCCGCGACTGCCCAGGAACCCCTTGGCCACCTTCAGCTCGGAGGTGCACGAGGAGACGCCCCACCAGGTGACCGTGCGGCCCACCGGGTACTGCGCCCGCAGGTCCAGCGACACGCCGCGGAACAGCGGCTGCGTGTAGGCCGGCAGCTCCGAGACCGCCGAGAACAGCAGTCGCAGGTACGGGAGGTAGGGCGTGACCTTGGTGCGGTCCGGGGAGCGCAGGACGCTGTTGATCTCGCGGTAGAAGGCCGACTCACAGGTGTAGAGGTGGAGCGCGGCGATCGCGTCTGCGGACAGGCCGCCGCCGGCCGCCAGGTCCGCGCGGTGCTTGCCGAAGTCGTGGGAGCGCCGGATGTGTCCGGCGAGCCCGGCCAGCGCCTCGGAGACCGGGGCGACGGCGCCCTGGAAGTCCATCAGCGGGGTGTCGAAGACGCCGGTGATCGCGGGCAGGACCAGGCCCTCGTCCTTGACGCTGGTGAGGCGCTCCAGATAGAGCTGGTGCAGGTTCATCGTCGACTCGATGAAGGCGCCCATGCGCGCCGCGACGTCCCCGGCCTGGCCGCCCGCGCCGGCCGCCGTGGTGTTCCACCCCTTGCTCGGCAGCCAGTCGATGCCGCCGGCGCCGAGCGAGGTCAGCGCGTCGTTGACCTGGGCGAAGTGGTCGCCCTCGCAGAAGATGTCGCCCTGTGCCGCCGGGTTCGCGTGGTCGAGGTGCCGGACCTCGACGTCCGGGTACTTCTGCTGGAGCCGCAGGACGACCCGCTTCAGGCTGCGGGCGTGCGCACCCCACCAGGCGAACACGACCCCGCGGTCCTCCTCGGGAGCGTCCTGCTTCGCCTTCAGGATCTCCTCCACGATCCGCTCGGCGACCGGCCGCCAGAACGCCGTGTGCTGGTCGGCACCCATCGCGCCGTCGCCGCTCGCGGTGAGCGACGCGTTGAGCAGGAGCACGCCCTGCGTCAGCATCGCCTGGAACCACTCCGGCGGCTGGACCGTGTCCCGCTCCTTCAGCAGCGCCCGCACCTCGGCGATGGGGGTCTTCTTGGCGATGCCGTACTTCCACATCGCCGCCGCCTTGATGAGGCACCGGATGCTGACGACCCGGCCGAACTGGCTGTCCTTCCAGTCGCTGAAGGTGTTGTCGAACATGGCGATGCCGGTGGCGCTCTCCGGCCGCGGGTACGGGTTCTGGCCGAAGACCACGACCTTCCACTTGTGCGGCGGATTCGGCTTGAGCGCCTGGAACGTCAGCTCGCGGACCGGGACCACCTCGTGGCTGCGGCCCTTCCCGATGAACCGCTCGGCGTCCGGCTGGGCCTCGATGACCGGCTTCAGCAGCGGGAGCCAGGCCTCCCCGCCGCCGTCGAAGAGTTCGGTGAGGGCGAGGGGGTCGTTCGCGTCGGGCCCGGTCTCGGGCTCGGCCCCGGGCTGGGGCTCGGACTCGGACTCGGACTCGGGCTGGGGCTGGGGCTGGGGCTGGGGAGGATGGGTGGGAGAGGGAGCGGCAGCATCGGCCACCGGCGCAGGGGCTTCGGGTACCGGGGCGGGGGCCAGGGCCCCCGGCGCCGGAGCGGGGGCGGCGGGCGGGGCGGCCGCCGGCGGGACGATGCGTACCCGCTGGTCGACGGGCGCGCTCTCGATCCCGTGGAGCTGCGAGACGATCGTGGCGCGGAGCTCGTCGTCGTCCTCGAACCAGTGGTCGTGGAAGAGGGTGTAGCCCGTCCACATGAGGTTGGCACACACCCGGGCGGGCACCTGGCCGGTCTGCGCCCCCAGGCCGACCAGCGCCACCGACCGGATGCTGCCGGGCTTCTTGCGGTTCTGCCGGTGGACGGCCTGGAACGCGGCCGCGCACGCCAGCGCCACGTTCAGCGTGGCGCTGACGTTCTGCGAGGAGCGCACCATCGTCGGCGTCGATATCAGGTAGCGGGGGACGGTCGCGCCGGACGGGACGCAGACCGCGCTGCCGACCGGCATGGGGCCGGCGAACCGGTCGCGGATCGCCCGCTGGACGCGCACCTGGATGCCGGATCCCAGGTGCCGCTTGATGACGGCGTCGACCCCGCCGTCCATCCGTCCCCGGGAGTTCGTGGGGGTGACCCAGGCGTCGACGTCCTCGTCGAGGATCGAGCCCTTGCGGATCTCGATGCCGGGGGTGTCGGCGAACGCGGCGCGCCACGCCTCCACCACACGCTCGTTGACGTCCGTCAGCACCACCCTGAGCGCGGGCGGCACAGTGCTCTCGGTCATCGTCCACTCCTGTCGTACAACAGCGCTTCCAAGACCTCGAACGTATCGTCCGCCACTGACAACGCAGCCTGGTCAGGGAGCCGCTGACCGGCCGTCATGCGGTTGCGGCGCGGCTGTGTCCGGGGCCGGGGGGCCCGGACAGCAGCAGCACCGAGTCCGCATGGAGGGTGATGCGCACCGGTGTGAGGGTGGTGGCGTCCAGTGGCGGCTGCCCGTTGCCGGGGTTGCGTGCGTAGCGCGGATGGGCGCCTCCGCTGATCTGCCAGCGCATGCGGTGCCCGACGGCGAAGCGGTGACCGGTGGCGCTCATCGGCACGGTGGTCTGCGAGGGGTGCTGCCCGTCCGTCCGCAGCCGGGCCAGTCCGTCGCAGACGTTGACGGAGCGGCCGTGCGGATCCACGTCGCACAGGCGGGTGAAGACGTCGGCGTGCCCGGTGTCGGTGGACACGGTGAGCCGCGCGGAGACGGGGCCGAGGACGTCGACCGGCTCCGTCAACGGCGGTCCGGTGAACGTCAGTACGTCGTCCCGGGCCTCCAGCGGTCCGTTGTCGCGCGGACCGGCGGTGCGGGAGAGCAGGGGGCCGCCCAGGGACGGGGTGGGGTCGCCCGGGTCGTAGGTGAAGGCCGCCAGTGGTGCGGGGTCGGTGGGGGCCTGCGGGGTGAGGTGTCCCTGCGCGGTGGGATACCAGGGGCTTACGGCCGCGGTCGGCGGCCAGTCGTCGAGGTTCCGCCAGGCGTCCTGGCCACCGGTGTGGACGCGCACCCGGGCGGGGCGCAGGCCGGCGGGGTCCCCGTACAGGTGGGCGCGGAGCCAGGCGAGGCTTTCGGCGAACACCTCGGGCCATCCCTGCTGAAGGGCGGAGGTGTGGGTCCAGGGGCCGACGAGCAGGGCCCTCTCGCATCCCGCCCGGCGCAGCCGCTCGTACTGTTCGAAGGTCTGGTCGGCCAGTACGTCGTACCGGCCGGTGCTCAGGCTCGTGGGGACGCGGAGGCGTTCGGCCACGCCGGCCAGGGACGCGCCGCTCCAGTACGTGTCCGTGCCGTCCGGGTGCGTCAGCACGTCGTCCAGCCAGGGCACTTCGGCACCGAGTGCCGAGGTGTACGCGCCGCGGAGCGGGCGCGCGCCGATGACGTCACGCAGGCGGCGGTGCAGGCGCAGGGTCGCCGTCAGGAACGGTCTCATGCCCTGGTGCTGGTAGGTCATGCCGACGGCGACGGCGAGGGCGGTCTCCAGGCGCGGAACGCCGCCCGCGTGGAAGAGGGCGTGGGGATCGTGCAGGCCCACCTGCACCACCATGGCCTTCAGCTCGGGCGGCGGGTCCGCGGCGAGGGCCCACTGCACGTAGCCCAGGTAGCTGGGGCCGACGGTGCCGAGCGTTCCGTTGAACCACGGCTGGTCGCGCAACCAGGACACCGTGGCCCGGCCGTCGGCCGGCTCGTTGCGCCACAGGTCGAACGCGCCGCCGGAACCGCCGGTGCCGCGGCAGCTCTGCAGGACCACGTGGAAGCCCTGTTCGGCGAAGAGCAGGCCGTACATGGGGGCCCACGGCGCTCCCCTGCCGTAGGGCGAGCGGACCAGGAGGGTGGGGAAGTCGCCCGCGGTGCGCGGGAAGTAGTGGTCGGTGATCAGCGGGCTGCCGTCGGCGGCCGGGACCTCCAGGCCGGGCTCCCAGCCCACGTCGTGCCGCTTGGCCGGGAGGCGGCGCCAGGTCGCCCTCATCAGCCGGGCGGCGAGGGGCGGTTTCCCGGCGGGTGGTGTCCAGGCCGGCTTGGGCAGACCGTGCGTGCGTGACGTCATCGTTCCTCGTTCCCCTTCCATCATTTCCGTACAGTGTACGAGAATAGGGGATGCTTGACTGGGCAGCGTACGAGCGGCCGATCAGGGAAGGAACGTGGACCATGGCGGGTGACGGAGGCGCCGGCGCCCCGGGCGTCGATCCCCAGCAGCTGTGGCTGAGGCCCGCCGAGCCCCGCAGGGGCCGCAGGCCCGCCTTCAGCCGCGAGGCGATCACGGCGGCGGCCGTCGACCTCGCGGACGCGGAGGGGCTCGAAGCGGTCAGCATGCGGAAGGTCGCCGCGCAGGTGGGAGCCGGCGTCATGTCGCTCTACAGCTACGCCCCCGACAAGGAGGCGCTGCTGAACCTGATGGTCGACCACGTCAGCGGCGAACTGCCGGCCAGCGGCACGCTCACCGGCGACTGGCGGGCCGACCTCAAGGCCGTCGCCCACCTCCAGCGGGCCCTGATGCTGCGACACCGCTGGCTGCCGGCAGCCCTGGCCACGCCCCGCGTCCCCGGGCCGAACGCCCTGGCCTTCCTGGAGCACGTACTCGCCGCCCTGCGGCCCACGGGGCTGGACGGTGCGGCGAAGCTGGAGGTCTTCGCCCAGCTCACGGGCTTCGTGGCCGGGCACGTCGGCCACGAGATCGCGCAGGCGGCAGCGGCGCAGTCCCCCGGCCAGGCCGCGCTGGAGGCGCGCTACCTCGCTGCCGTCGCCGCGGACGGACGCCACCCGGAACTCGCCGAGGCGCTCGCCGCCCCCGGCCGCCCCGTGACTCCCGAAGCCACCTTCACCCGCTTCCTCAACCGCCTGGTCGACGGCCTCGACACCGGCTGACCCCCGCTCGCGCCTCCCCGCACCTCCGCTCCTCCGGCGGCCCGCCTGCACGGAAATCCGATCGCTCAAACGTGTGCCTCCCCACGGACGAGGACCCGGGCGCGCGGCAGGCGGCGACAGGTAGCGTGCGCCGCATGGGCATGATCATGGGCATGGCGAAGTTCAGGGTCGGGATCGTCGCGGTCGCCGCGGCCGGAGCCCTTGCGGGCGGGCTGGGGGTGGGCGGGCCGGGCGCTGCGCGGGCCGCCGCTCCCGCCCCGGCCGAGGCCGCCGCGGCGCCGACCCGCGGGGACCTGACCGGCGACGGGAAGGCGGACCTCGCCGTCTACGGCGGCTGGTACGGGGGCGGCCAGGAGGTCCAGCTCGTCCCCGGTGGGACGGTCGGCCGGCTCGGCCGCGGAGCGGTCGCCGTGAACCAGAACGACCCCGGCATCCCGCTCGGGAACGACCCCGCCGCCTTCGAGGAGTTCGGCACGGTCCTCGCGTACGGCGACTTCAACCGCGACGGCCGCACCGACCTGGCCGTCGGCGCCCCCGAGGCGAGCGTCGGCGGCGTCACCTCGGCGGGCGCCGTGACCGTCCTGTACGGCAGGGCAGGCACCCCGTACTACGCGCGGGCGAGGCTCTTCACCCAGAACACCCCCGGCGTCCCGGGCGTCGCCGAGCGCTCCGACCGGTTCGCCGACGCCCTCGCGGCCGGTGACTTCGACGGCGACGGGTACGCCGACCTCGCCGTCGGCACCCCACGGGAAGACCTCGGCAGCAAGGCCGACGCCGGGTCCGTGACGATCCTGCGCGGCGGCACGGGCGGTCTCACCGCCACCGGCGCGAAGCTCCTCACCCAGGACACCCGGGGCATCCCCGGCACGGCGGACCCCATGGCCCGCTTCGGCCTGCGGCTCGCCGCCGGCAACCTGGCCGGCGGCCGGGCGGACGAGCTGGTCGTCGTCGCCCCGAACGACGGCCCGCCCGCCGGCACGCCCGAGTTCATCTGCGCCGGCCCGGCCGGGACCACCCAGCGCTCCAGGCCCTCGGGTTCGGTGACGGTGCTGCGCGGCGGTACGAGCGGCCCGCTCACGAGCAGTGGCGTGCAGTACCTGACCGCCGCGAAGCTCGCTCTCGGGGGTATCACCGGCGGCGTGTCCTCCTTCTCCAACACGGCCGTCACGGGCCGGCTGTACGGCGGCACGTACGCGGACCTGGCCGTCTCCGGACGGCAGGCGAACGGCGGGAAGTGCGGCGAGGGGGCGGTGGCCGTGGTGCGCGGGGGCAAGGAGGGCCTTCCCGCGACGGCGACGACCGTGCTCACCGCCGCCGGCGTGGGACGGCCGCGGGTGCACGGTGCCTTGTTCGGTGACGATCTGGCGGTCGGCGACGTGGACGCCAACGGCACCGACGACCTGCTCGCAATCTCCCGCCGGATCAACGACGGCAGCGACGACCACCGGGTCCCCGGGTACGCGGGGCTGATGTTCGGGTCCACCCGCGGCCCCGCCACCGCCGGCCACTTCACCTGGGAGGCCACCCAGGACACCGACGGTGACCAGCTCGTCAGCGGTGCCCTGCTGGACGTGGACGGCGACGGCACGGCCGAACTCGCCCTCGCCGCTCCCGTCGCGACCACCGAATCCGACCGGTCGACGGGCATCCTGTACGTCCTGAAGGTCAAGAGGGCCGGCACGTCCGCCGGCATCACCGCCTGGCAGCGCGTGCGGCGGGGATCCCTCGGCACGGCTGGCCACAACGGCCCCGTCGGGCCGCTGGCCCGCTAGAAGTACCCGAAGCGGCCCCCCACACATGGTGGGGGCCCCTTCACGGCGCGCCCCTGCGGGCTAGCGGTGGGCGAGGGTGTCGAACCAGCGGACCACCTGGGGAGCCGAGCGGATCGCGCTGCCGAAGTGGTCCACGTGCGGGCCCTGGTCGACGACCCGTGCCCGGGCCCCGTGCCGGGCCAGGTCGGCGGCGCAGGCGCGGGAGTTGGCGATGGGTACGTCGGTGTCGGCGGCGCCCGCGTAGAGGCGTACGGGTGCGGTGGGCCGCCAGGCGCAGCCGCCGTCGTTCGCGGCGAGGGCGGTGCGGAGGGCTCCGCGCGGGGCGAGGACGTTCTCGGCCCACTCCGGGGTCAGGAGCTCCCTCAGGGTGCCGGGCAGGGTGTTCACGATCTCGGCGTCCTGGTGGCTCCCGTCGAACAGGCCCTCCACCGACCGGGCGTAGGGCGCGCGGAACACCTCGGCGGGGTCCTCGTACAGCGGGTGCAGCCGGTTCTGCGCGGTCAGGAAGTAGGAGAGGTAGTAGACGGCGCTGCGGGGTGCCACCCGCCCGTCGGCGATGCCGGGGATCTCGGAGCCGAGGAGATCGTGGGGGCCGGCCATCGGGGCCAGCGCGCGCAGGCGGAGGCCGTGCCCGCCGTGCTGGAGTTCGCGGCCCAGGGCCATCGCCACCTGGCCGCCCTGGGAGAAGCCGGTCACGTACACGTCGCGGGTGAGGGGCCGGCCGAGCCGGGCGGCGGCGGTGCGGGCGGCGCGCAGCATGTCGGCGGAGGCGGTGACGGCGGAGGCGGTGTCCATGTACGGGTGGCGGCCCGGCCCGCCGCCGAGGCCCAGGTAGTCCGGGGCGGCGACGGCGCGGCCCGCGGAGGCGTGCAGGTACGGGAGGAGGCGGTTGGAGCCGGCGCCGCCGGAGGGGGCGTCGTCGCGGTGCGCGACGGTGCCGTGGGTGTCGGAGACCAGGTCGAGGCGGTGCGGGCCGCCGCGGGGCAGGACCAGCAGGCCGGTGGCGGTGGTGGGGCGGCCGTACGGGTCGACCGTGGCGTAGGTGAGGCGGTGGGCGGTGACGCCGTACCGGACGGTGCCGGGGTCGATGCCGAGGGTGCCGAGTGCGTCGACGACCTGGGCGCGGCCGAGGGTGTCGAGCCGCGTGATGCCGGTCAGGGTGCCCCGGGCGGGCGCGGGCGCGTGGGTGGCGGGCGCGGCCGGGGGCGCGGCGGCCAGTGCTGCCGGTGCGGCGGTGCCGCCGAGTACGGCCGCGAGGGCCACGGCAGCGGCACCGCGCCGGAGCCATGCCTTCCGGGTGTGTGGAGTGCGGGTCGTGGTCGTCATGCCCGGAACGCTACGGATGCGCCGCGCGCCCCGACATCCGGTGCGCCGCAGGGCTGTTGCGGGGGAAAACCCCCGGTCCCGGCGGTGCGACCGGGACGGGGAGACCGGCGTGAGACGGGGGCCGCCGTCTGCTCGGCCACCGGCCCGCGCCAGGGTGGCGGCATGACGACCTCGTTCCGCGCGTGCTGCGAGGACGCGGATCCGTGGACGGAGGCGATGCGGGCGCTCGGCGCTCCGTCCTGACTGCACCCTCTGGCCCGCAGCCCGCTTCCCGTTCCCGGGTACCAGGTGCCGCCGGTCCCGCTGCACCTATCGGGTGCCTTCCGGTCGTACCGCGAGCGGGGCGGTGCGTGGGGAGGTTGTCGTCTGACGCAACGTGACCTCGGGATGGGTGAGGAGAGCAGCCGTGTACGCAGTGGTTCGGCGGTATGAAGGGGTGACCGATCCGGCGGAGACGGGGCGCCGGGTGGCGGAGGGCTTCGTTCCCGTGCTGCGCCAGGTCACCGGGTTCGTGGCCTACTACTTCATCGACGCCGGGGGTGGCGTGATGGTGTCCACCAGCGTCTACGAGGACCGGGCCGGGGCCGAGGAGTCGGTCAGGCGCGCGGCTGAGTTCGTACGGGACAACATCGCGTCCTTGCTCCCGAACCCTCCCCAGGTCACCGCCGGCGAGGTCGCGGCCGCCGGGTGACCCGCCCGGCTGCACGTAGCCCTGTTCAGGACAGGGTGGTCGGTCTCCGGGGTGGCGGGACGGCCCGGAGCAGCTCCCAGAGAGGGCGTGAGCCGGATGCCCACGCTGCGAGGGTGTGGCGGTCCACCACATGGAGACGCTGCTGCTCGGCGAAGGCCTGGGCCGGCGCGGTGACCCGGCCGTTGGTCACGATCACCGCGACGTCGGCGCCGTGGACTTGGCGAGCGGTGCCGTTGAGGACTTGCAGATCGGGAGTGCCGACCGCAGACCCGGCAAGACCGTTGCCACGGTGTTTGCACTGGATCACCCAGCGCCGTCCGTACGGGTCGGTGGCCTTCACGTCCGCGCCGAGGTCTCCGCGGCCCCCGACGCGCACCGCGTCCTGGCAGCCGTCCCGGCGCATCAGGTCCCGTACCGCGTCCTCGAACCGGGTGTGGTGCAGGCTGTCCAGCTGGGACAGCGCGTATCGCAGGCCCTGCGCGCGTACCGCCTCCCACCGCGCCCTCTGCTTCAATTGGTGGAGTCGGCCCGCGGCGGCCGACAGGACGAGGAGGCCGGCGGCGAGCAGGATCCACCAGTGCGCCAGCAGCCAGTTGACGACGGTCACCACGACGGCGATGGACATGACCACAGCCGCCAGGAGGCCGGTCAGACGCTCGTTCGCGCGCTGCCGCCGGCTCGCCCTGCGGGTACGCCGCCGCGCCCGGGGCCGTCCCTTCCGGGCTCCCGGGCTCATCGACTGGCCTGCGTGACGCCGCTCGCCAACTGCGTCAGGACATCCTGGATTCCCTGGCCGACCGGGGTAGGAGCGAGCAGCACGCCCAGCGCCAGGATGATCAGCGCCGTGGTGCGCTCCTCGTTCCGGCTGCGAGCTTGCGTACGGCGCCGCAGCCGGAAGAAGACGATGATCGCAAGCAGCACGGCCACGTTGATGGTCAGCAACCGTCCAGACCTCCCCCAACGATCGGCCTCACCGGCAGACGGCGGCGGGCCACCCTGCCTTCATGTGTAGCGCCGTCGCGGTGATGGGGAAGCGAGGATGGGAGCGAAGGGCTGGAAGCGGGCGGAGGTGGCCGGATTTTGTGTGGGGAAACGGCGAGGAGCCCGGCCCCGTTGGGGGCCGGGCCTGGTGCGGGGCGGTTACTCCGCTGCCTGTTTGAGGGCGGTCAGCCAGGTGGTCAGGGCGTCGTCCAGGGCGGCGGCGAGGGTGGTTCGGTCGGCGTCGACGGGGGCGCCTGACCAGGACTCGCGGGTGCGGACCACGACGTCGTCGCCGTCTTCGGTGAAGGTCCACTCGTGTATGCCCGTGATGCCGTGCGCGGGGCCTCCCCAGAGGATGCGGTGCACCGCGGGGTCGACCGCGTAGACGGTGGACTCGATGGACATCCCCGCGGTCGCCCAGTGGAAGGCCGTCCCGGGGGTGAGGGGGCCGTCGATGCGCGCCTCGGTGACGGCGGACAGCCACTGCGGCCAGCTTGCGATGTCGGTGTGCAGTTGCCAGGCCCGGTCGAGGGGGGCGGTGATGCGGATGGAGTGGTCGGCGATGACGGGGGCGGTCTCGTCGATGGTGGTGGGGTGGTGGTCGTGTTGGGGGGCCGTGGAGGTCATGGTCGCTTCTCGATTCCGGGTTGGTCCCGGCGGGTGACGGGGTGGGTGGTGGGCGTCAGGCGGTGGGGTTCGGGATCCAGTCGCCGTGGATGCCCGCCGGGACCCGGCGGGGCAGTTCCACCGCGGCCACGGTGCTCAGGTCGCCCGCGTCCAGGACGAGCAGTTCCGAGGCATCGGCCTTGACGTCGCTGACGATGGTGAGCAGGTAGCCGTCGTCCTCCGCGGAGCCGCCCTCGGCGGGTACGAAGACCGCCTCGCCCGGCATCCGGCCCTCGCCGTGTGCCAGCAGCGTCTGGCCGCCGGTCCGCGAGTCCAGCTTGACGGTGTGGTAGCCCGACAGGCCCGCGCCCGGGAACGCGATGGCGTAGCTGTAGCGGTGGTCCGAGCCGGTGCGGGCCTCGTTGATCGTCGGGAATTCGGTGACCAGCTCGTTGAGCGACTCGGTGGTGACCTTGCCCTGGGCCGGGTCGACGATCCAGCGGTGGAAGGTCGAGCCGGCGGCGGGGCTGGTGCCGTGGCCGGGGGCGCCGACCCACCACTTCCAGGAGTTCTCCCAGGCGGAGCGGTCGAAGCGGGGTGCTTCGAGCACGATCCGGCCGTGCGGGTCGGTGTAGGCGTTCGCGACGTGCAGCAGCGCCGCCTGGTCGGGCGCCTCGTACCAGGTGGTCCGGCCACCGGCGCGCGGCATCACGCCGATGCGCAGCGGGACGTCGTCGTGCCAGCGGTAGGGGATGCCGGAGTGCTCGGCGTGGTCGAAGACGACCGGCGAGTTGAGGAAGACGACGTGGTCGCGGGTGATGGCGAAGTCGTGCATGAGGGAGGGGCCGGAGCCGTCGACGGCCTCGGAACGGACGATGGCGCCGGAGGCGTCGGCCACGTAGTAGGTGAGGTACGGCGCGAAGGGGCTGTAGCTGAAGAAGTGCAGCTCGCCGGTCTCCGGGTCCTCCTTCGGGTGGGCGGTCATGGAGCTGGTGAGCTTGCCGCCGAAGTCGTGGACGCCGATCGTTTCGAGGTCGGCGCCGACCTCCCAGGGAAGGTTGGCCTCCTGCAGGGCCAGGTAGCGGCCCCCGTGGAAGATGATGTTGGTGGCGGCGGCGCTGACCTCCAGCTCGGTTCCCGTGAACGGGACGCCGTCCAGGAAGGGGGTGCGCACCCAGCGGTTGCGGTACCACTCGGCCCGGCCGTCCCGGAGGCGGACGCCGTGGAGCATGCCCTCGCCGCGGAACCAGTGGGTCGGCGTGACGCCCGGCCTGGGGTTGTGGCCGTTGCGGAAGTAGCGGCCGTCGAGCTCGGGCGGGAGGGTGCCGCGGACCTTCAGGTCGTGGCCGGTGATCTCGTCGGCGACCGGGGTGAAGTGCTCGCTGATGTAGGGCTTCCGGAGGGACATGGTCAGGCCTTTCGGGTCGAGAGTGCGGAGATCAGGAGGGTCAGGGCGGCGCAGGCGAGGAAGGCCGCGCCGGAGGTGGGGAGCAGGGTCAGGAGGGCCAGGCCGACGGCTCCGCCGATCTGGCGGGTGGCGTTGACCAGGCCGCCGGCCAGACCGCTGTCGGCGGCCGGGACGCCCGTGGAGACCGTGGTGGTGAGCCGTACGAAGGCGGTCCCGAGGCCCGCGCCGATGAGGAGCGTGGGGCCGAGGAGATCCATGAGGAAGGTGCCGTCGGCCGGGGTCCGCGACAGCCAGGCCAGTCCGGCCGCCAGGACCAGCAGGCCGGCGGGGAGCGCCCTGCGGGTGGGCAGCCTTCCGGTGAACCAGGAGGAAAGGGTGATCGTCAGGGCCAGCGGGAGCTGGGTGAGACCTGCTTCCAGGGGCGAGTAGCCGAGGACGCGTTGCTGGTAGTGGGGCAGGAAGTAGAAGACTCCGAGCCAGACCGCGCCGAGCAGGGCCATCAGTACGTTGGGCACCGCGACGACGCTCATCCGGGCCGGCAGCAGCGGGGCGGCCGACCGCCGCTGGAGCAGGGTGAACAGGCCCAGCAGCACCAGGCCGGCCAGGGCCAGGGGCCACGGTCCGGACAGCCCGTAGGTGAGGGCGACCAGCCCTGCCGTCACCGTCACCGTGCCGGGGGCGTCCATGCTGCCGCCGCGCGGCCGGTCGGGGCCGACGAGCAGCCGGGTGGCCACCAGCACGGCCAGGGCGAGCGGCACGATGACGGCGAACACCGCCCGCCAGCCGTACAGACCCGTGAGCAGCCCGCCCAGCAGTACGCCCGCCGCACCGCCGGCGCCGGAGACCGCGCCCCACACCCCCAGCGCGGTGCCGCGCCGGTCCGGGCCGGTGTAGAGCGTCAGTACGAGGGCCAGCCCGGTCGGCGCCAGCAGTGCGGCCCCGATCCCCATCGTCACCCGGAAGGCGATGAGCGCGATCGCCGACGGGGCCAGTGCCGCGCCCAGGGCGGAGAGGGCGAACACCGCGGTGCCGAGCAGGAACACCCGCCGGAGGCCGTACACGTCGCCTGCCCGGCCGCCCGGCAGCAGCAGCGCGCCGAAGACCAGGACGTAGGCGTTGACCGTCCAGGCCTGGCTCGTGTCCGTCAGGGCGAGTCCGGCCCGGATCTGCGGCAGGGCGACGTTCACGATCGAGGTGCTCAGCACGACGAGGAACTGGGCCGTGGCCAGAACTCCGAGTGGGGTCCAGCCGGTTGTGACGGCGGGTGTTTCCGGTGCGGTGCGGGTCATGGCCACAGCTTCGCGGCCGGCGGACTCCGCTCGCGTCGGTGGTCATCACCTATACGCGGTTCGCCGAGACGGGACCCGTAGGTGGAGGCGGCCGTAACTGCCGTACCGTCGGGCGCCGCGGGTGACGCGCCGGGGGCCCGGGACCGGGCGGGCCGGCCCGCCCGGGGAGGCCGGCGGGGCTGGTGCGGCTGGTGGGGCTGGTGGGGCTGGTGGGGCTGGTGACGATTCCGCCAACGGCGCTTCACCGCATAGCTTTTGGGACATGCCCCAGACACGTACGGACGCACTGATCGGCCGCCAGGACGAGATACGCCGCCTCGACGCCCTGCTGCAGGCGGCACGGGAGGGGCGCGGCGGCGCCCTCGTGCTGCGTGGTGAGCCGGGCATCGGCAAGAGCGCGCTGCTGCGGCACCTCGGCGACGCCGCGAGCGGCTTCCTCGTGGTACGGGCGTCCGGCGCGGAGTTCGAGATGGAACTGCCCTTCGCCGCACTGCACCAGCTGCTCGCCCCCGTCACCGGCGGGCTGACCGCGCTGCCCGCGCCGCACCGCAAGGCTCTGGAGATCGCCTTCGGGCTCGACACCGGCACCCCGGATCCGTTCCTGGTCGGCGTGGCTTCCCTGGGCCTTCTCGTGGAGGCAGTGCGGGAACGCCCCGTCCTGTGCGTCGTCGACGACGCGCACTGGCTGGACCGGTCGTCGGTGAAGGCGCTGGCGTTCCTGGCCCGGCGTGTGTCAGCCGAGTCCATCGCCCTCGTGTTCGCCGCGCGCGAGCCGAGCCGGCTGCCCGAACTGGAGCAGCTGCCCGGCCACACGCTCCAGGGCCTCGGGGAGGCGGAGGCCCGCGCGCTGCTGACCGCGGCGGTGCGCGCCCCGCTGGACGAGCGGGTGCGCGACCGGATCCTGGGCGAGGCGCGCGGCAACCCCCTGGCACTCGTGGAGCTGCCCAGGACCGCCGGGCCGACGGGGATGGCGGGCGGCTTCGCCCAGCCCCGCTCGGTGCCCGGTGCGATCGAGCAGAGCTTCCGGTCCCGGCTGGAACTCCTGCCGCCGGCCGCGAGGTTGCTGGTCACCCTCGCAGCGGCCGAGCCGATCGGCGACCCCGGCCTGCTGTGGCGTGCCGCGGAGCTGCTCGGCATCGACGCGGCCGCCGTGGCGCAGGCCGTTGCGCTGGTCGACTTCGGCACCCGGATCCGGTTCAGCCATCCCCTCGCACGCTCGGCGGCCTACCGCGCCGCGACCCCGGACGAGCGCCGCAGGGCGCACAAGGCGCTGGCCGCCGTGACCGACCCGGAGGCCGACCCCGACCGGAAGGCCTGGCACCGTGCCCAGGCCAGCCCCGGCCCGGACGAGGAGGTGGCGGCCCAGCTGGAGATCTCCGCCGCCCGCGCCCGGGAACGCGGCGGGGTCGCCGCGGCGGCGGCCTTCCTCGAACGTGCGGCCGAGCTCACCGTCAGCCCGGCCCCGCGGACCGAGCGGGTCCTCGCCGCGGTCCAGGCGAAGCTGTCGGCAGGCGAGTTCGAGACGGCGGCCGACCTCCTGACCACCGTACGCACCGACGATCCGGGCCAGGGGGCCAGGGCCGACCTGCTGCGCGGCAGGCTGTCGTTCGTACGCCGCCGGGGCGACGAGAGCCCCACCGCGCACCTGCTGCGGGCCGCCGCCCGCCTGGCGGACGCCGACCCCGCCCGGGCCCGGGAGTGCTGTCTGGACGCCTTCGAGATGGGCCTGCTGCTCGGCGGCCTCGACGAGGTGGTGGACGCCGTCACCAAGACCCCGCCGGCGGAGGAAGCGGCGAGCCTTGCGGCGGGCAGCGCGGGAGCGGGCGGCGCCGCGGCCGTGCTGACCGGTCTGGTCTGCCTGGTCCGGGACGGACACCGGGCCGCAGCACCCGTCCTCGGGCCGGTCGTCGCCGAGCCCGGCGACGAGGTGTGGCGACGCCGGCCGTCGCTGGGCTTCATGCTGGCGACCGAGCTGTGGAACTTCGGGACCCTGCACGGTGTCGCCGCCCGCGCGGTCGGGGCCGGCCGCGAGTCGGGGTCCTTCCACCTCCTGCCCATCGGACTGGCCATGCAGGCCACGGCCAAGGCGCACAGCGGCGACTTCGGTACCGCGGTGGAGCTGATCTCCGAGGAGGAGGCGATCGCCGACGCCACCGGGGCGGCACCGCTGGTCTACCCGCGCCTGCACCTGGCGGCACTGCGCGGGCGGCGCGAGGAGGCCCTCAAGCTCTTCGGGACGGTGGGACCGCGGATGAGCCTCAGCGTGCAGTGGGCGACGGCCGTGCTGAACAACGGCCTGGCCGACTACGCGGCCGCGCTGGAGGCGGCGAGGCGGGCGGTCGATTCCGGCGTCGTCGGCATGGCCGGCATGGCCCTGCCCGAACTGGTCGAAGCCGCGGTGCGCTGCGGGGAGACCGAGGCCGCCGCCGCGGCCCTGGCGTCGCTCACGGAGCGCACGCAGGCCGGCGGGCACGCGTGGGGCCTCGGCGTCGAGGCGTACGCGCGGGCGCTGGTGACCGAGGACGAGGGCGCGTACCAGGAGGCGATCGCCCTGCTCGGCGACGACGCCCTGGTCGTCTACCGCGCCCGCGCCCACCTGCTGTACGGGGAGTGGCTGCGCCGTCAGGGCCGGCGGCGGGAGGCCCGTACCGAACTGCGGCAGGCGCACGAGTCACTGACCGGGCTCGGCATGGAGGCCTTCGCCGACCGGGCGGCCGGCGAACTGCGCGCCACGGGTGAGCAGGCCCGCCGCCGTACCGCCAAGGCGTCTGACCAGCTGACGATGCAGGAGGTGCACATCGCCCGCCTGGTCGCCGACGGCGCCACCTCCAAGGAGGTGGCGGCGAAGCTGTTCCTCAGCCCGCGGACGGTCGACGCCCACCTGCGGAACATCTTCCGCAAGCTCCAGCTCACCTCGCGCAGGCAGCTGCGGGACCTGCCGGACATCGGTTAGCCCCGTGCGTGGAGGCGCATGGTGGTGGCGGCGGTCCCCGGGAGGTTCATCGACTCCACGGGACCCGGCCAGCCGAGTCCGTACTTGTCCCGGTAGGCGTCGGAGACGCGCCGGACGAGCCCGGGGTCGGTCACCGGCCGCAGGGTGACGGGCCCCTGGGCTCCGTCGGCTTCGACCCGTACGGCGGCGCCGTCCAGCACCCGCCGGTACCAGGCGCTGCGCCGCCCGAACGCCGAGCGGACGTAAGCGTGTCCGTCGACCAGCACCAGCCAGACGGGCCTGGCCGACCAGCGGCCGTCGTCGGCGTGCCGCGTCCACAGGATGATCTCCATGGGATCCGTGAGCATGTCCACGGGACCACCCTCGCGCCCCGGGCAAGGTGCACGCGTCGGCGGTCATCGCCTAGATCCGGGCCCGCCGGGGCCGCGCGGGCGAGCACTCGGCCTACGCGTAGTAGGCGGCGTACCGGGCCCTGTGCCCCTGGACGGAGCAGTCCTCGAACTCGCCGCGGGTCAGCCGATGTGGACCACGCGGGCCCAGGGGGGCGGGGTGTCGGGGACGTAGTCCGGGTCGTCCTCGTCCGCCGCGCGGGCGGGTCGGGGGAAGAGGCCCACGACCGTGCGGCAGGGCGGCTGTGAGGAGGGCCAGGGTGTCTGGCCGTCGGTCAGGGCCACGATGACGTCGGGGCGGGGGTTCGCGCGGAGCGCCCGGGCGAACCCCGAGCGCAGGTCCGTACCGCCGCCGCCGACGAGTTCCAGGTTCTCCGCGCGGCACAGCGGTACGGCGACCCCCGCGGCGGCGTCGCAGGAGATCACCGAGACCAGGTCGCGCCGCCCGCCCACCGCCCGCGAGATCGCCGCCACCTCCAGCAGCGCGCTGCCCAGTTCGGCGTCGCTGACCGAGCCGGAGGTGTCGATCACGACGCACACCCGGGGCGGCATCCGGCGCAGGCTCGGCAGCACCACGCCGGGGACGCCGGCGGAGCGCCGGGAGGGACGCCGGTAGCTGTGGTCCTCCCCCGTTCCCGGGGCGCCCGCGGCCGCGCGGACCGCCGCTCCGAGCAGCTGCCGCCACGGCTGCGGCGGGTGGAAGGCCTCGTCGGCCCACCGCCGCCACCCCTCCGGGGCGTCGCCCGGGCGGCCGGTGATCGCCTCGGCGACCCGGAAGCGCACCGCGTCCCGCTGCTGGCGGGTCAGGCCGTGGGACCCGTCGGGCCCCAGCTCCCAGGGCCGCGCCCGGCCGTCGGCGCCGCTGCCGCAGTCGAGCCAGGCCAGCCTCGGCGTGCGGCCGGCCGTGGAGAACATCCGCAGGTACTCCTCCATCAGCAGCCCGTCCTCCAGGCCCATCATGCCCGGCCGCACGGCCCCGGCAGGGCTCGGCAGACCGTCGCCGTAGATGTCGTCGTTGATCTCGAAGTCGGCCGCGATGTTCTGCCGCAGCCGGTCGCCCGGTCCGTGTTCCCCGTGCTCCCGTGCGTAGCGCTCGCTGCGCCCGTGGTGGTCTCGGAGGAGGTGCGAGACCTCGTGCACCCAGACCCCCGCGAGCTCCTCCAGCGGGGTGCGCGCCACGAAGGACGGGGACGCGTAGCAGCGCCAGTACGCGTCCACCGCCATCGTCGGCACCGACCGGTCCTCCACCACGTGCAGCGCGAACAGCGCGCCGGCGAGGTACGGGCGCACCTCGGCCGCATACAGCCGGGCGGCCAGCAGTTTCTCCAGGTCGAGCGGGAGATCGGGGCCGGGCGGCCGGCACGGGTCCGACGCCTGAACCGGACGCGGGGGCGGCGGCGGGGCCATCGGGCGCGGCAGCGGGCGCGGCACCGCCGCGCGCGCGTGGCCCGTCGCCGACACCGCCGGCTTGCGGGCTTGTGCCGTCCTCGGCACCGGCTTCCGCGCGTTCCCCGTCATCGGCGCCCACCCGCGGCACGCGAGGCGGCGGCTGCCGCGGTCCGGGCCACCGATTCCTCCGCACGTTTGGCGAGACCGACCACGCCGGCCAGCCGCTCCACCGCCTCGGGCACCTCCCAGCCGTCGCGCCGCAGTCCGGCCAGCGCCTTCGCCGGCCCGACCAGCAGGTCCGGGGTACCGGTCTCCAGTGCCCTGACCAGCACCGCCCAGGCCGCGTCCCAGCGCTCCCGCTCCGGGCGGGCACCGACGGCGGCCACCACCGCCTCCAGGGCGGCCTGCCGCAGGTCACCCCGTTCCGGCAGTTCGGCGCGGGCCGGGTCGGCCAGCAGGGAGTCCGGGTCCGGGAGTTCCATCCGGTCGATGTGAGCCAGGAGTTCGAGCCCCGGCCCGTCCCCGACCGCGCCCCGTACCAGCAGCGCCAGCACCTCCCGGGAGACGGCCGCCGCCGTGCCGAAGGCCAGCAGCGTCATCGCCGCCTCCCAGCTGCGCGGCGAGGGCCAGGCACCCCCGCGCCGCGTCTCGGTGGTCGGCAGCCGGTGGATCAGCGTCGGCCGCGCGTGCAGGAAGCCGCACACCGCGCGCCGGGCGAACGCCACCGCCTCCGGCAGCCCCGCCGGATCCAGCCCGGGCAGCTCCGCACGCGGCCAGACCCCGCCGAGGCCGCGCACCACCACGTCCCGGTCGTGCACCCAGTAGAGGTGCACGAACCGGTTGGCCAGCGGGGGGCTCAGCTCCCAGCCGTCCGCTGCCGACGCGCGGGGGTTGGCGGCGGCCACGATCCGTACGCCGGGCGGCAACTGGAGGGCGCCCACCTTCCGTTCGAGTACGACCCGCAGCAGGGCCGCCTGGACGGCCGGCGTCGCGGTGGACAGCTCGTCCAGGAAGAGCAGTCCGCGCCCGGCGCGCACCAGCTCCACGGCCCACTGCGGCGGGGCCATGGGCACCCCGTTCACCGCCGGGTCGTCGCCGACGACGGGCAGGCCGGAGAAGTCCGTCGGCTCGTGGACGCTGGCGATCACGGTGGTCAGCGGCAGGTCGAGGGAGGCGGCGAGCTGGGTCAGCGCCGCGGTCTTGCCGATGCCCGGCTCGCCCCACAGCAGGACGGGCAGGTCGGCGGCGACGGCCAGGGTGAGCGCCTCCAACTGCTCGTCGGGGCGCGGCTCGGTGGTCGTCGTCCGCAGGAGGGTCAGCAGGTCGCCGGCGAGGGCGAGCTGGGTGCGGGTGGCCGGGAGCGCTGCCGGCTCGGAGAGGAGGGCGCTGGGAGTCATGGGCATCACCTGGTGCATGCGGGGACGGCAGGGGCCGTCCTGGGTGTGTGGAGGTCGAGGCGCGCGGTGTGGCACGGTGCCGTGCAGCGCCGTGCGGTGCCGTGCGGTGCCGTGCGGTGCCGTGCGGCGCCGTGCGGCGCCGTGCGGTTCGCGCCGGAGCGCGGGGAGTTCTGGGTGAGGTCGGAGGCTCGGGCCCGGCGGGCCGTCAGCCGGGCAGGCCCGTCCGGGGCCGGGTACGGGCACCCCGCTTGCCGAGGATCGCCCGCGGCAGCCGCCAGTGGGTCCGTGGCCTGCGGCCGGCGTCCTCCCCCACGTCCGCGGCCGGGTGCAGCGGTACCAGACCCGAGCGGAACCGCCCGTAGTCGATGCGGCCGGTCAGCGCCTCGTCCAGGGCGTCACGCAGGGGCCCTTCCCGGAGGACCGCAGCCGGACCGAGCAGCCCTTCCACCACGGCCAGCGCCCCGGTCACGTCGCCGTGGCCGAGCCGCTCGCGGACCGCGGGCAGCGCTTCGGGGGTGCGGTGCGCCGTGTCGATCGCCCGCAGGCAGGGCAGACCGGGGCCGCCGAGCGCCATGAGGAGTTCCTCACGGGCCAGTTGGGCCGGGTCGTGGTCGACTGCGGCGAGTACGCCGTCCCGCAGCACGAGCCGGTGGAGCTGCCCCGAGCACGCGACCCGGTGCGGGTCCATGCCGCCGAACAGCACGTCGGCCGCTCCGGGAGGAGCGGGTGGCGTACGCGCGGCCGTGTCCCCCGCTGCGTCCGGATGGCCCGGCAGCGCTGCCGCGACCAGGGGGTGCAGCCGGTCGGCCGTGAGGAGGCCGGCCCGCAGCAGTTCCAGGTCCGGCAGGGGCCGTGCCGCGGCTTCGGGGAGGACGGGGAGCGCCGCCGTCTCCTGCCGCGGTGGGGCGTCGCGTACCGGCCGCAGTTCCGGGACGTGGCTGTCGTCCGGGGCGACGAGTTCGAGTACGGCCAGGCTGCGTACGCCGGTGCGTGCGGTGAGGGCCCCACGGGGGCGGCCTTCGGCGCGCAGCAGGAGCTCCGCCTCGGCCGCCCAGTGTGCGGGCGGCCAGGGATCGTGACCGGCGGGCCGTTCCGGGCCGCCGGCCGCGTACGGATCCCCTGCGGCCGCGTGCCGTCGTGCCAGATCGCCGCTGCGCGTGCCGTCCCAGAGGTGGCGGTGCAGGTCGAGCCGGAAGCGCCGGTCGGGGTGGGGGTGCGGATGCTGCCCGGAGGCGTCGTCCCCGTGCTCCTCCCAGAGGGTGAGGGACATCCGCTGGCCTGCGTCCGCCCAGGCCGGTGGCGTCCGCACCACGAGTTGGACGGCCGCGGTGCCGGGGCCGCCGTAGCGGGCCAGCGTGAGGGTGAGACCGGGCCGGAGGCGCCCGTCGGGGGCGATCCGGGGCATGTGCCAGCGGAGCAGATCGGGCGCCAGCCGGCGCAGGTCGGCCCGGAGGCGGGTGGTGAGGTCGGTGCCGTGGCGGTGGCGCACGGCGCGCAGGTCGAGATCGACGTCGATCCGGGCGGCGGCACAGGCCCCCGCCCAGTCGCCGGCCGCACGGCGTGCGGCCGCCTTCTCGATCATGGACGGTGGGACGGCGTACTCACGTACGCGCCGCCACATCAGCAGGTGGGTGGAAATCGCTTCCGCGGAGTGAAGTGCCATCAGCACTCACCTTGCGTGGACGATTCCCCCAATCCGGAAGAGGTGAAGTTCATCATCAACAGCATCATAGGCACGCTCTCGTTGATCTGTCAGCCGTGATTTCCGGGGGTGCGCCCTTCAGCCCTCCGGTCCGAACGACCCGCGGTCCGCCCGGTGCTGTGCCAGGGTGGGGGCAGCGTGAGACCGGGGGGCGGCCAGCATGCGGATCACCGCCGTCAAGGGGACCGACGGGGCGGAGCGGGAGCCGGGCTCCGCACGGACGCACCGACGGCATGGACGGTCAGGCCGCCGGCCGGGTCGCCAGCTCCGAAGTCATCGCCGCCCTCGTCCGGCTGGACGACACCACCCCGGACACGGACGTCCTCACCGCGCTCGGCACCGCTGTGCAGCGCGCCGGCGACCGGCTCCGGGCCATGGTCGAGGAGACCCCCGGCTGGAGGGCATGGCGACCACTCTGACCGCCCTGGTGTGGACGGGCCACAGCCTCGGCCTGGTGCACGTCGGTGACAGCCGCGCGTACCTGCTGCGCGACGGCGTCCTGACGCAGATCACGCAGGACCACACCTGGGTCCAGCGGCTGGTCGACGAGGGCCGGATCACGGCGGAGGAGGCCGGCGCCCACCCGCAGCGCTCCCTGTCGATGCGCGCGGTGGGAGGCGGCGGGCCCGTGGAGCCCGATCTCTCGATCCGCGGGGTCCGCGCCGGCGACCGCTATCTGATCTGCTCCGACGGCCTGTCCGGCGTCGTCCCCCACCAGATGCTGGAGGAGACCCTCAACGCCTACCACGGCCTCCAGGTGACCGTGCAGTCCCTGATCCAGCTCGCCCTGCGCGGCGGCGGGCCCGACAACATCACCTGCATCGTCGCGGACTTCCTGGACCACGGCACCGCGCACACCCCCGCCCCCTACGTCACGGACGTCCCCGTCGTCGTCGGCGCGGTCGCAGAGCAGTCCGCTCCCCATGAACTCCCGTACGTGGTACCCGATACCGGCCGCCGGCAGTAGGGCACGGCACCTCCGCCCGCCGGCCCTGCGGGGGGGCGGGCGGAGGTGCCGTGACGGTCAGGAGACGGTGCTGTAGACCTGCCAGCCCGTCGCGATCCGGACGCGGGAGGCGAAGGTGCCGTTGCCGCGGCCGGTGTAGCGCCAGATGACGCCCGAGGTGTCGCGGGCGATCAGGTCCGGCCGGCCGTCGCCGGTCAGGTCGCCCACCCCGGCCAGGGTGTTGTAGGCGGTGCCCCAGTCGTCCGCGAGCTTGACACGGGCGGCGAACTTGCCGCCGCCCAGGCCGTTCATGCGCCACAGCTCGTTGCCCGTGTCGTGCAGGATCAGGTCGCCGTGGCCGTCGCCGTTCAGGTCGCCGGCGCCCGTGATGCGCTTGTAGCCCTTGTACGTGCTGCCCAGGAGGGTGCGCGTGCCGAGGATGCCGGTGCTGGTGGCCGGGTACAGGTAGAGCGCGCCGGTGGAGGGGTTGCGGGCGATCAGGTCGGGCCGCTTGTCCCCGGTGACGTCGCCGGGCGAGGTGAGCACGTCGTACTGGTTCCAGCCGGGGCCGAGGACCTTGTACGCGGTGCCGGTGGTCAGCTGCTTGCCGCACGCCGGGGCGTAGCGGCGCAGCTCTCCGGCCGGGGTGCGGACCAGGACGTCGTTGCAGCGGTCGCCGGTGAGGTCGCCGAAGGGGACGACGCGGGTCCCGCTCGGCCAGCCGGTGCTGCTGGTGGTGCCGTTCCAGGCGCCGGAGGCGGAGTTGCCGTAGATCGTGCGCAGGGTGCCGCCGGAGGTGAGGCCCATCGCGTCCCCGATGCCGTCCGGCGGTCCGCCCGCGTAGCCGAAGTCGCCGCGGACCGCGGACCCGTCGCGCACGGTGCCCGAGCCGGCGGCGAGCCTGACCGGGGAGGCGGCGCCGAGCGGGGTGGCGGTGAGGGTCCAGGTGAACCGGCCGTTGGGGGCGTGGGCGCCCGAGGCGGTCTTGCCGTCCCAGTAGACGCTGCCGAGCTGGCCCTGGGAGGGTCCGCCGGTGAAGGTGCGCAGGACCGTGCCGGCCGGGTCGGTGAGCGTGAGCTTCCAGTCGGTGACCGGGCGGCTGACCGTCCAGACGGCGTGCCAGGTCGGGTACGTGCTGCGGAGCCGGATGTCGGCGTCCACGTCCGAGTTGACGACGTTCAGGGCAGTGGGGGTCAGGGCCACGGCCTTGACGCGGATGCGCTCGTCGGCGCCGTTCCACGCGACCAGGCCGGTGTACTCGTCGACGGTCCAGGTGCGGCGCCGGTCCTCGCCCGCGGCGCCGTCGGGCACGCCCGACGCGAGGGTACGGGACTCGCCCGTCACGGCATCGGTGAGCACGAGGGTGTCCGTCGCCTCGTCGTGCCGGACGGTGAAGCCGTCGCCGAGCAGCACGTCGCCGCCGGTCACGGTGCGCGTGGTGCGGGACACGGTGTCGTACACGCCGGCGGTGACCGTGCCACAGCTCCAGTAGAGCCAGCGGCCGGCGGCCTGGAGCTCGGTGGGGACGCAGGTGGCGGCCGGGACGTCGACCGTCGCCGTCTTCTTCGTGTCCAGGTGGTACGTGGTGAACCGGCCCGGTGTGGCGGTGGCACTCCACATCAGCGGGCCGTTCAGCGCGGCCGCGCCGGGGGTGCGCTTGACCGCCGGCGTCTGCTGGTAGCCGAACCGGTCGGCGTACTGGGCCGGGGTGGCGCCGCCGGAGCGGTAGACGGCGTACCCGTCGGCGACGTCGACGATGCGGCCGCCCGTGGTGCCCCAGTTGAGCCGGTGCCCGCTGGAGTTCGGGTTCTCGCGGAGCTGCTGGAGCTCGTCCGTGTCGGCCGGCGCGCCCTCCGGGTCCACGACGCCCTTGCCGAGGACGACGTCGCCGCCGGTGCCGGAGTTGCCCCACAGGCCGGCTCCGGCCGGGGCGGTCCGGCCGTCGGCGCGGGCCGAGGCGGTGACCGTGCCGCCGGCGGCCGCGGTGAGGTTCCACACCGAAGTGCGGTGCTGGTCGGTGCCCTTGTCGTTCTCGGCCACGCGCAGGGTGCCGCGGCTGAGGCTCATGGCCGTCTTGGGGTACGGGTACGGGGCGATCTTCGCGCGGTTGTACACGACCGGGCCGTCGGCGCCCGGGGTGACGTGCTGGAACCACCAGTCGTTGCCGTCCGTGCCGCCGGTCGCCAGGATCCCGGCGCCGGGGGTGGCGGCCAGGCCGATGTGGCTGCTGCTCAGCAGCACCCGGCGGGTGCCGTCGGCCAGGGACGTGGCGGAGAGGGAGGCGGTGCCGCGCGCGGCGAACTGGGTGACCACCCAGTCCCCGCTGAGGGCCGCGGTGGTGGCCGCGGCGACCAGGGTGGTCTCGCGGGCGGGCGCGGCGAGGTCCGCGCGCGGCCTGACCTTGACGCCGGTGCCGTACGCGTAGCCCACGCCGTCCGGCCCGAGCAGCGGCAGCGGGCGGGAGAAGGAGACGGTGCCGAGGTCCGCGAAGACGGTGGTCAGGGCGGCTGTGGCGAAGTCGACGTACCCGAGGCCGTAGGTGCCGTCGGCCAGCTGGTAGACGACGGCAGCGCCGTCGGCGTCGCCCTGCGCGCCGCGCTGGAGGCGGGCGCCCTCGGGCAGGCCGGTCACGGTACGGGAGGTCTGCTCGCCGTCCTTCCTGGCGAGCAGTGCGGCGCCGGTGCCGTCGGGGCCTCCGGTGAGGACGGTGGAGCCGTAGAGGCCGATGTACCGGCCGCCCGCGAGGTCGAAGGTGCTGCGGTTGCCGTCGTGCCACAGGGTGACGGTCTTCGGCTCGCTGCCGTCGGGAACGGCGACGCCGTTCGCCGCCTGGCCGTACCAGCCGGGCAGGCAGCCCGCCCACACGTCGGCGCAGGGGCCGCCGGTCACGGTCACGGGGGTGCCGTCCGCGTGGGTGACCGGGGTGGTGACGCCGGTGGACCAGTCGGTCCGGAGCACGGCGTCGCTGCCGATGGCCCGGTGGGTGTAGCCGTAGTGGTCGGTGGCCAGGACCTGCTCGCGGCGGGCCTCGGCCTTGCCGGGCAGGTCGAGGACCAGCTCGGGTGCCGGGACGGCGTCCGCGGCGGTGGCGGTGGCCGGGAGGGCCAGCAGCGGGGCCGTGCCGGCCACGGCGGCGAGGCAGGCGAGCAGGGTCACGCTGCGGCGGGCGGTGGTGCGTCGGACGGTGGCGCGTCGGGACAAGATCCCCCCAGGATCAGGACGTGGTTCACGGGTCCCGGCCGGGAGGCATGCGATCACGTTCACCGTGTGGACCCACCGCATGAGACACGCACCCGCCCGGGAGGGTTGTACGGAAATCCCGACGAGTTTTCGAACGGAGCCGATCCGGCCCGGCCGGCCGGGTGACGGGGCCGCGCCGGCGGTCGAAACGGTGGTGTCGGGGGCCGGAACGACGGCCTCGGTCAGGGCGATGCCCACTTTCGGACACGACGAACTCCGCTGCCGCGCACCCACGGCCGCCCCCTGCCGAAGTCTCGGGACAGGGCACCGGAACGCCCCTGGGGGGCTTTCTCGGCCAGGTGTGGTCGACTCCCACGTCTCGACTTCCAGGGCCCCCGGCTGAGGCCGATCAGCTCACCCGTGACCGCGGTGTGCTGTCCGATCGCCACGCGGTGAGGCGAGGGTGCCCGGGCAGCGCGGCGCGGCCGGTGGCCCAGAGCAGGGTGGGCCAGGGGGCCGTGCCGCTCGGCGCCGCCGGGAACAGACGGGTGAGAACGCGCGAGCAGAGGGCGGGCGGCGGGGTCCAGGCGAGCCCGAGGCCTTCCGCCACGTCGTGCATGTGCACCAGCGTTTCCTGCACCCCCAGCGCCGCGAAGCCTTCCGGGTCCGACACCCCGGCGGCATGGTGGGCACGGACCTGCGGGGGCGTCGTACGCACCATGGCGACCAGCAGCGCGCCGCACGCCTCCAGTACCTGCAACAGGCCGGCCGGACCCGCGTCACGGTCCGCGTGGGCGAAGACCATGGGCGCTTCCGGCCGCTTCCGGATCAGCGCGAAAGGCACATGCGTGTCCAGCGGCGGGGACTGCGGCCCCAGTTGGACGGCGTAGTAGAACAGGTCGTTGGCGAGGTGCTCGACGGTCTCCCAGCAATCCCACTCCAGCGAACCGGCCTTGTCACCCCACCCCTGCGCGGGTGCGTCCCGGAGGACGCCCACCGCGAGCCGCACGGCGAGGTCGACGTCGTCCGCGGTGACGGGAGACGGCTCTGATCCGGTTTCGAATGATCTGGACATGCCGACACCGTAGCGCGGAGCCGAGGGCCTCCCCCTTCCTCCTGCCCGGTCCCGACCTGGCCGACGAGGCCCTCTTGTAGTGAGCATGACCACTCCCTCACCATGACCCGCGCACGTCGCACACTCCATTCCTTCACCATCTGCACACTGCGTACGAGGAGACGACATTGCCCCAACGCGACAGAAGGCGATCCTTACGGACGGCGCTGGCCGCCCTCACCTCCGTCCTGCTCCTGCCCGTCGGCGCGGGCGCCGCCGCGGCGGCGCCGGACCCCGGCCCCGCCGCGAGCGCGGCCGAGCGCAAGATCGAACCCGAACTCCGCGCCCAGCTCGACGAGTCGGCCAAGACCGCCTTCTGGGTCTACCTCGACAGCGCCGCCGACCTGAGTGCCGCAGCCGAGCAGCAGACCCGCGCGGCGAAGGCCGCGACCGTGCTGCGGCTCAAGAAGGACCACGCCACGCGCAGCCAGGCCGAGGTGATCAGGGCCCTGGACGGCGCGAAGGCCGACTACACCTCGTACTGGATCGTCAACGCGGTCCGCGTCGTCGGCAGCGCCAAGCTCGCCGGGACCCTCGCCGAGCGCCCCGAGGTGTCCCGGATCGAGACCGACGACGCCGTCACCCTCCCCAAGCCCGCCGAGGGACGCCGGGAGAAGGCCACCGACGCCGTCGAGTGGAACGTCGACCGCATCAAGGCCCCGCAGGTGTGGGAGCAGCTCGGCGTGCGCGGCGAGGGCATCGTCGTCGCCAACATCGACAGCGGCGTCGACTACACGCACCCCGCGGTCAACGGCCAGTACCGGGGCAGGAACGCGGACGGGTCGTACGACCACAACCACAACTGGTTCGACCCCGCGGGCGTGTGCGCCACCGCCGCGCCCTGCGACAACAACGACCACGGCACCCACACGATGGGCACGATGGTCGGCGACGACGGGGGCGCCAACAAGACCGGCGTCGCCCCCGGCGCCAAGTGGATCGCGGCCAAGGGGTGCGAGAGCAGCACCTGTTCCGAGGCCTCGCTGCTCGCCTCCGGCCAGTGGATCGTCGCCCCGACCGACCTGAACGGCCGCAACCCCCGCCCCGACCTCGCCCCGCACGTGGTGAACAACTCCTGGGGCAGCGCAGTGCACGACGACTGGTACCAGCAGATCGTCGACGCCTGGCGTGCGGCGGGCATCTTCCCGGCCTTCTCCAACGGCAACTCCGGCCCGGGCTGCGCGACCAGCGGCTCGCCCGGCGACTACGCGCGCTCCTACAGCTCCGGCGCCTTCGACATCAACGGCGCCATCGCCTCCTTCTCCTCGCGCGGAGCCGGCCCCGGCGGCATCGTCAAGCCGAACATCGCGGCCCCCGGAGTCAACGTGCGCTCCTCCGTCCCCGGCGGTGAGTACGCGTCCTTCTCCGGCACCTCCATGGCCTCGCCGCACACCGCGGCGACCGTGGCGCTGCTCTGGTCCGCCGCCCCCGCCCTGGAGGGCGACGTCGCGCAGACCGAGGCGCTGCTCGACGGCACCGCCCTCGACACCCACAACGGCCAGTGCGGCGGCAACGCCGCCGACAACAACGTCTTCGGCGAGGGCAAACTCGACGCGCTCGCCGCGGTGACCGCCGCTCCCCGTGGCGCGACCGGCGCCCTCGGCGGCACCGTGCGCTCCGGCTCGGGCGAGCCGGTCGCCGGGGCCAAAATCACCGCCGACGGCCCGATCGACCGTACGACGACCACGGCGGCCGACGGCACGTACAGCTTCCGCTCCCTGTCGGTGGGCGAGTACGCCCTGACCGCGGCCAGGTTCGGCTACGGGCAGCAGGCGGCGACCGCCACGGTCACCGAGAACGCCACCACCACGGGCGACTTCACCCTGGCCCAGGCCCCCACCGGCAAGCTCACCGGCACCGTCTCCTCGGCCGCCGGACCCGCCGCGGGCGCCACCGTCACCATCGTGGACACCCCGGTGACCGCCACCGCGGACGCGCAGGGCCGCTTCGAGGTCACCCTGCCGTACGGCACGTACGACGTGAAGGCCGCCCACACCTCGCGCTGCCTCACCGGCGGCACGGCCCGGGCGACCGTCGCCGGCGACACCACCGTCGCGGTCGTGCTGCCCGCGCGCACCGACGGCTACGGCTACGCCTGCGCCACCGCGGGGGACCGCCCGTACCAGGCCGGCGAGCGGCAGCTCGCGCTGACCGGCGACAACACCACCGAGCGAGTCGACCTGCCCTTCCCGCTGCCGCTGTACGGGAAGACGTACGCGCAGGCGTGGATCGGCACGAACGGCACGGTCAGCTTCGGCGGCAACAACACCGGTGACATCAACGGGGACATCCCGAGCGCCGGCACCCCGAACGCGGCCCTCTACCCGTTCTGGGACGACCTCGTCGTCGGCGCGGCCGGCAGCGGCTCGGGCGTCTTCACGGCGGTGACCGGCAGCGCGCCGAACCGCAGCCTCGTGATCGAGTGGCGCGAGGTCGCGCACTGGTCCACCCAGAACGACAAGTTCTCCTTCTCCGCGGCGATCGGCGAGAACGGCACCGTCACGTACTCCTACAAGGGCACGGGCGGCACCGGCATCAAGGGCGGCTCCACGGCCACGGTGGGCGTGGAGAACGCGACCGGCACGGACGCCTTCAAGTACTCGTACAACACCGCGGTCATCTCGGACGGCCTCTCCATCTCCTTCCGGACCACCAGGAGCGGTGTGGTCGCCGGACGCGTCCTCGACGCGAACGACGGCAAGGGCGTCGCGGGTGCCACGGTGACCGTCGGCACCGGCGACACGGCGGTGTCCGCGGTCACGGCCGCGGACGGCGGCTACGTCGTCCAGAGCCCGTCCGGCTCGCAGGCGGTGGCCTTCTCGGCCCCGGCGTACGAGTCCGCCGCGGCGACCGTGGACATCGCGCCGGCCGACGTGTCGGCGGTGACGCGGTCCCTGCGGACGGGCAAGGTCACGGCCGCCAGGCCCGCGGTGGAGGTGGTGGTGCCGCCGGACCAGAGGCGGACCCGCACCCTCGACCTCACCAACCCCGGGCTGGGCACCGACTTCACGGTGACCGAGGACGCGGCCTGGCTGACGGCCACGCCCGCGACCGGGAACCTGCCCACGGGCGGCAGGGCACCGCTCGCCCTCACCGTCGACACCGCGGGCCTGGCACCGGGGACGGTCCTGACGGCCGATCTGAAGATCGCCTCCGCCAGTGGCCGCTCGCCGGTGCTGAGCGTCCCGGTCAAGGTCGTGGTGCCGCGCTACCAGGTCGCCCTGGACGCCGGCTCCGACTACCCGGGCACCGACGCGCTCGGCGACGGCTGGTCCCCGGACCGCAGGTACCAGGCCGGTTCCTACGGTTACCAGGGCAGCTCGTCGGTCCGGTCCACCGGCCGCGCGATCGCGGGCACGGACGACCAGCGGCTGTTCCGCAACGCCCGTGAGGGCATGTACGAGTACCGCTTCGACGGCGTCCCGAACGGGACCTACACGGTGGAGCTGGGCTTCGCGGAGCTCTCGTCCACCAGGCCGGACAAGCGGGTCTTCGACGTCCTGGCGGAGGGCGTGCAGGTGCTGCCCTCCCTGGACATCGCGCTGGAGGCGGGCTCGTACGCGGCGGTCAACCGGAGTTACACGGTGACGGTCACCGACGGCGTGCTGAACATCCGCTTCGTCACCCACAGCGGCTTCGGCAAGCCCCTGGTCAACACCCTGCGAGTGACGGACCGGCCCGACAAGGGCTGACCGGACGGTGCGCTCCCCTCGGGTGGCGCGGGGCGGCCTCGCCCCGCGCCACCCGTGTGCCGTGGTGCGCGCCGCAGGCCGGGCCCCGCTGACCGTCCACCCGCTCTCCCCGGCCGGGCACCCGGCCTCCGCACCGGCGGCCCCATGCGCCCAACCGGGGAGCGCCACGGGCAGCCCGGGGTCAGCCGCCGCCCGAGCCGGCCGAGGCCGAACCCCCGGAGGTCCAGCCGGAGTTGCGCGATGGCCGATCGCGCGTGCTGCGCTCGGTGCGCAGCCACACCACGACCCCAGCCGGGCCGAGCAGGGCCTTCAGGGCGTCGGCGAGCCGCTTCGGGTCGCCGTCGAACGGGAGCGCGATCCGCTCCCGGACGCCCCGCAGGGCGAGTTCCAGCTCAAGCGTGGAGACGGCCGGCTTGTAGTCCCCCTCGTACGGCTCCACCACCTTGTGCGTCAGCCGCACCTCGCGCAGGGCCTTGACGGGCAGCCAGTCGTCCGGCCCTGCGGCCCGGACCAACCGCAGAGACTCGGGCACCGCGGCCGGCGCGAACTCCACCCGCAGGATGTCCCGGGCGCGGGAAAGGGCCAGCACCAGCCAGCCGATCAGGTACTCCAGCCCGGCGATCACCCCCACCACCACGAACACGGTCGAAGCCCGCGCCCCGGCCAGCGCCATGCCGAAGGCGACGAGCAGGGTCAGCGCGCCCAGAGCGAGCGGAACGGACAGCGCCGGCCCCGCCGAGGTCAGCACGTTCCACGTCGGCCCGGCCGGGCCGAGGCGCAGGACCAGATCCGTCGAGTCGGAGCCTTGTCTCAGCAAGGGATCGGTCGCCATGCCTCCAGCGTAGGACCGGTCCGCAAGAGCGCCTCGACCATATCCGGCCTATGGGGCACGACTTCCGACGGCCGTACCCCGCAGCCGGCGGGCTCCCAGGGGCTCGAAGCCCGACCTCGGCGTCGCGTCGGGGGGCGGTCAGAGGACCAGGTCGTCGTGTTCGTCGAAGATCCAGCCGTCCTCGTACAGCACCTCGAACAGGTGGCCGTCGGGGTCGGTGAAGTAGCCGCTGTGTCCCCAGGCGTTGGGGCCGGCCGGGCGGGTGACCGTGGCGCCCAGCTCGGCGGCCTTGGCCATGACCTCGTACACCTCGTCGGCGCTGCGGGCCACGTACGCCAGGGCGAAGCCGGCGAAGCCGCCCTGGCCCCGGTCCGGCAGGCCGGCGTCGGCCGCGAAGGCCGTTCGGGACTGGAACGCGATGGCGACACCGCCCAGTTCGAACAGCGCGAACTCCTCCGAGCCCGCCTTGGACCGCCGCCAGCCCAGCGCTTCGTAGAACGCGACCGAGGCGGCGACGTCGCGCACCCCCAGAAGGACCAGGTTGAGCCGCTGTCGCATGTGTCTCCCCATCCCCGACGGCCGGCGTCCGCACCGGCATCCGCACCGGCATCCTGCCATCCGCGGGGTCAAGGCGTGGCGGTGAGGCCCGTGACGTGGCGGACGTTGCCCGTGTCATGAGCCGGGAGGCGTGCCGGCCGGTGACCTTGTCGTGGCCGGATTCATCTCGCTAGAGTCGTGGTTACACGTGTAAGGCGTGAAGCAGCACGCGCCGGCCGACGCAGCGAATCCGGACGAACGGCACGGATCCCGGCCGGCACCACCCCTCCTGCGAAAGGGCGCCGATGACGCAGTCGCTCCCGGCCGAGCTCGACATGAGCTGGCCGCCCCCGCCGTTCCGGGCACCCGTGCCGCCCGTCACCGCCGAGGACGGCGTCCGCCGCTTCGACGGGGTCACCTACGCCACCCGGCCCGGGTACCGGCCCCGGCTCCTGGACGTGCTGGTGCCCGCCGCCGAGGGGCCGCTGCCGGCCGTCGTCTGGATCCACGGCGGCGGCTGGCTGGAGGGCGACCGGCGCTACCCGCCGCCGACCGTTCCCGCCGAGCTGCTGCACGGCACCGTCCTGGCCGCCGGGCTCGCGCTGGTCTCCATCGACTACCGCCACAGCCTCGAAGCGCCCTTCCCGGCCCAGCTGCACGACGTCAAGGCCGCGATCCGGTACGTCCGCAGGTTCGCCGGCGCCTTCGGCATCGACCCCGACCGCATCGCCGTCTGGGGCGAGTCGGCGGGCGGCCACCTGGCGGCGCTCGCGGGCCTGACCGGCCCCCACAGCCCGGGCGCCGACGGCCTGGAGGGCACCGAGGGCGTGGGGGAGGGCGACACCTCGGTCCGCGCCGTCGTCGACTGGTACGGGGTCTCCGACCTGCCCGCCATCCGCGAGCACGGCATGCCCCCGATGCCCCCCGGCGTCGAGTTCCCCGATCCCTACGACGCCCTGCTGGGCGGCACCGAGGAGGAGCGGCCGGCGCTGGCCGAGGCCGCGAGCCCGGTGACGTACGCGGAGGGGGCCGCCACCCCGCCGCCGTTCCTGCTGGTCCACGGGACCCACGACGGGCTGGTGCCCTACAGCCAGAGCGAGGCGCTGCACGCCGCTCTGTCGGCGGCCGGCGGCGAGTCGGAACTGCGGCCCGTGGAGGGCGCCGACCACATCTTCCTCGGCGCCGCCGACGTCGCCCCGATCGTCACCGGCAGCGTCGCGTTCCTCGCCCGCCACCTGAGGCGACGCGGCTGTGAGAGGCTCGTACCCGCGCCAGCCGGCGATGTCCGCGTCAACCGGGGGGAACAATGCACGTAGGGGTGTACCTCGCACACCCGCGGCCGGGGAGCTTCAACCACGCGCTGTTCGACGCCGTCGTGGCGGAGCTGCGTGCACGGGGAGCCACGGTGTCGGCTCACGACCTGTGCGCCGAAGGGTTCTCACCGGTGCTGTCCGCGTACGAGACGGAGACGGTCGAGGCAGCGCCACGCGCCCACGACGCGCAGGTGTCGCTGCACCGGGCCGAGGTGGCCACGCTCGACGCCCTGGTGTTCGTCCACCCGAACTGGTGGGGCATGCCGCCCGCCGTCCTCACCGGCTGGGTGCAGCGCGTACTCGCGCCCGGTGTCGCCTACAAGCTGGGCACCGCGGACGGTGAGCCCGCCGGGCTCCTGAGGGCGGGCAGGGCGCTGGTGCTGAACACCTCGGACACGCCCGCCGACCGTGAGGCGAGCGAGTTCGGGGACCCGCTGCACCACATCTGGTCGGCATGCGTCCTGCCGTACGTCGGAGTCTCCGACGTACGGCGGTTCGTGTTCCGCACCGTCACCGACTCGTCCGGCGAGGAGCGCGCGACCTGGCTGGCCCGCGCACGGCAGCAGGCGGCCGCGCTCCTGGCCTGACGCGGTGGCCCGGCCTCGCGCGTCACCACTCGGGGTGGACGTCGTGACTGTCGTAGCGGGTGCCTGCCGGGGTGATCCAGGGGCGGAAGCGGCCGGGACCGGTGCTTTCGGGGCGGTAGCCGACCACGTCGCCCGTCTCGTCGGTGACGATCACCGCGCCGGACTTCTGGGCGCTGCGCAGGGCGTGGGTCCAGTGCCGGCCGCGGTGGCCGGTGCGGTAGTCGGGGGTCTTGCACTGGGACATCGTTGCTCACCTGGTGGAACCGAGTGGATGGCGGGTTGGAGGACGTGTCGGCGGCGCCGAACCTGTCCTTATACCCACTCGAACGGCAGTCGAACATCCGCGCCTCGCCGGAGCGGTCTCCAGCGGGTCCACCGCGGAGCCGCTCCCCGCGTGACGGCCCTTCCCGGCGCCCGTGACACGTCCCTAATCGACTGGCGCCGGTCGTGGCCGCAGGGGGATGATCCCGGCGACCGCGCCGCCCAGTGAGGGAGCACCGTTGTGATGAGCGTTGCCGCGTCCGAGCCGTCGGGGGGCCTGCCCGAAGTCCACGTGTCGGGCGGTGTGGTGCGGGGCAGCCGAGAGGCGGGGGTTGCGGTCTTCCGCGGCATCCCGTTCGCGGAGCCGCCGGTGGGCGCGTTGCGCTTCGCCCCGCCACGGCCCGTACGCGGGTGGGACGGGGTGCGGCCGGCGGTGTCGTACGGTCCGCCGCCTCCGCAGGGGGGCCACTTCGGCATGGACGCGCTGGCGGCGGATGCTGCGGGCGACGACTGGCTGACGGTCAACGTCTGGTCGGCCGATCCCGGTCCCGGTGCGGGTCTGCCGGTGATGGTGTGGATCCAGGGCGGCGCGTACTCGATCGGGATGTCCGGCCTTCCCGAGTACGACGGCGGGCGCCTGGCCCGGGAGGGCGTCGTGGTGGTGACGTTCAACTACCGCGTGGGACTGGAGGGTTACGGGCAGCTCGACGGGGCGCCCGCCAACCGGGGCCTGCTGGACCAGATCGCCGCCCTGGAGTGGGTGCGCGAGAACGTCCGCGCGTTCGGCGGTGACCCGGACCGGGTCACCGTCTTCGGCCAGTCGGCGGGTGCCGGGTCGGTCGCCGCCCTGCTGGCCACCGGGCGCGCCGCCGGGCTCTTCCGACGGGCCGTGGCGCAGAGCGTGCAGGGCACGTTCTTCACGCCGGAACTGGCCGCCGACATCGCGAGGGCGTGCGCCGCCGAGCTGGGGCTGCGGCCCGCCGCGGCCGACCTCTCGGGAGTGGAGCCCGCCCGGCTGGCCGCCGCCGGCGACGCGGTCGGCGCCAGGACCGAGCAGTGGGCGGACCGCTGGGGTCCGGTCGCGCACCGGGCGATCCCCTTCTCGCCGGTGGTCGACGGTGACACCCTGCGCACCACCCCGTGGCAGGCCCTGGCGGACGGCGCGGGCCGGGACGTCGAACTCCTCGTCGGCCACACCCGCCACGAGACCCGGCTGCTGGCGGCGCTCGACGGAGTGCTCGGCCAGGTCACGCCCGAGCAGGCGGAGACCGCCCTGCGCGTCTACGGGCCCGGCCCGGACGCCGCGCCCCGCTACCGGGCGGCGTTCCCCGACGCGGGTCCCGAGGAGTTGTACGAACTGGTGGGCTCCGACTGGCTGTTCCGCATGCCGTCGCTGCACCTCGCCGAGGCCCAGGCCGCCGCCGGGGGCCGCGCCCACGTCTACGAGCTGACCTGGCCCGCCCCGGGCATGGGCGGCGCCCTCGGCGCCTGCCACGGCCTCGACGTGCCGCTGGTCTTCGGCAACCTGGACCGCGGCCAGCCCGCGATGCTGATCGGCGAGGGCCCGAACCCGGAGGCCGAGGAACTGTCCGCCCGCCTGCGCGCCGCGTGGACGGCCTTCGCCGCCGACGGCGACCCCGGCTGGCCCGCGTACGACGCCGAGCAGCGCCCCGTACAGCTCTTCGACGCCCGGCCGGCCCTCGCCACGTACCCGGAGGAGGGCTCGCGCCTGCTGTGGCGTGACCACACGTTCCGCGCGCTGCCGTTGCTGGGGCGCCACGTCGTGCGGGAGGCCGGTGCGCGCGACGAGTAGCGCAACCGCGCCGGCCTCTTCCCCGTCACAGAGCGGTCACGGACACCACACGGCCGCCCTGCGCCCGCGACCATGGCGCGATGCGCACACACCACACCGCCGGCGTGCTCGTCGCGGCCGCCGCCCTGGCCGTCACCGCCTGCACCCCGCAGGCCAACGGGAACGGCAAGGCCCCCGCGCCCGGTTCGCCCTCTCCGACCGCCTCCGCACCCGGCGCCGCCACGCCGGGCGCGAAGGCGGCCACACTGCCGGACCTCGTCGGGAAGGGGCTCCAGACCGCTCAGGACGAGGCGCAGGCCGCCGGCTTCCACGCCTTGACGTCGCACGACGCGCTCGGCCGCGACCGGCTCCAGGCCCTCGACCGGAACTGGAAGGTCTGCTCGCAGACCCCACCCGGCGGCGGCGCCGTGGACACCGACACCACGATCGACTTCGGCGCCGTCAAACTGGAGGAGACCTGTCCCGCCGTGGACGCGCCGGGGCCGAAGCCCGTCGGCGCGACCATGCCGGACTTCGTCGGCCAGGGCATGAAGGCCGTCCGCGCTTCCCTGCCCTCCAACGCGTCGATCATGGTGACGGACGCGCTGGAGAGCCGCATGGTCCTTCAGGAGTCCAACTGGAAGGTCTGCACGCAGGACCCCAGGGCGGGGACGAAGCTCAACGGGCAGCCCGTCGCGTTCACCGTCGTCAAGACCGACGAGACCTGCCCCTGACCACCCGCGCGATCGGCCGGAGGGTTCCGGCTACCCCTCCGCTCGGGTCCAGAACTGGCGCGGCGCGAAACCCTCGCGCCGGAGCCAGTGCTCCGTGTAGACGATGCGCTCGGCCTCGATGACGACGAGCGGGCCGGTCGGGGGCTGGTCCAGCGAGCGCGACCGTTCGACGTGGTCGGACTGCCAGCGGAAGGCCGGCCAGTAGTGCTCGTACTCCGGGTCGGTCTCGGACAGGACACGGGCCCGGCCGAAGAGCTGGGCGCCCCGGCTGCTCGCCTGGCCGACCAGGGGGGCGAAGACTCCCACCGACACACGGGGATCGGCGGCCAGGTTCCGCATCTTCGGCGAGCCGGGGGCCGTGGAGAACATCACCGCGAAGTCGAGGTGGAAGTACCGCACCGGGGTGGCGAGCGGCCCGTCCGGTCCGGCGGTCGCGAGCACGCACATGTTCTGCGACGACAGCAGGTTGAGTATCCGTTCTTCCAGGCGGTCGCGGTCGAGGGGCTTCTTCGGGGGCGGGCCCGCCAGCCAAGGGTTCGTCGTGGGCATGATCAAGTGTCCCACCTCTCCCGCCTCGCCACCTCCAGCCCCATGAGGTGCGCGGGAGGGGCTGAACAGCATGCCCGCGCGGCCGGCCCCCGGGTCGGCGGTTCGGCCCCGGGGGCGGCCGCCGTCAGGGGCGGACCGGGCTCGGGCGGCGGCCGTGGTGGCGAGAGCCACTGCTGTGCAGCGGTACACGGCAACTGCCGCGGCCCGCAACGGGATGCGCGCGGCGCGCCTACGGCGCGGGCGTCGCGGGTTCCTGCCGGTCCGGCACGGGGCGTACGGTGCAGGGCTCGGCGTCCTCCGAGCGGGGCCAGTAGCGGCCCTCCAGGCCCTCGGCGCTGCGGTTGAGGCGGACCAGCACGTCCTCCAGCTCGCGCACCTCCTCGGGGGACCACCCGGCGACCACCCGGGCCAGGCACGCCTGGTTCACCTCGCGGTCTCCGGCGAGCCGGCGGCCGCCTTCGTCGGTGATCCGCAGCTTGCGGGCCATGCCGCCGTCGGGGTCCGCGACACGCTCGGCCAGCCCGCAGCGCAGCAGGGCGGCCGTCTGACGGTTCACGGTCGAGGTGTCGAGTCCGAAGGCGTCGGCCAACTGCCCGATGGACATGGGGCCTTGCGTGTCGATCCGGCTCAGCAGCAGGTACGCCGACCGCTCCAGGCGCTCGGGGTCGCGCTCGCGCCGGGCCAGCACCTGGTGCCGCGAGAGCAGCATCAGCTCCCGCTCCAGTCTCTCCAGCACTCCGCCTCCCGCTCCTTCCGGCGCCCCATTATCGCCGACCGGGCGGCCAGGGGACCCCTCCGGGTGCGGCAATATGCATGATACACAGCGTGTGTACTATGCACTTCTCGTTGCCACCCGACGAGCCACAGCCTCAACCCGGAGGACCCGCATGACCGTCACCACGTCCACCGCCTCCCGCGCGGCCGAGATCCTGTCCCGGCCCGTCATGCTGAACGGGCTGACCGTTCCCAACCGCATCGCGATGGCTCCGATGACGCGGATGTTCTCCCCCGGCGGCGTGCCCGGCGAGGACGTGCGGGCGTACTACGCCAGCCGGGCCGCCGCGGGCGTGGGCCTGATCGTCACGGAGGGCACCTACGTCGGCCACGAGTCCGCAGGTCAGAGCGACCGGGTGCCGCGTTTCCACGGCGAGGAGCAGCTCGCGGGGTGGGCGCGCGTCGCCGCGGCCGTGCACGAGGCGGGCGGCACGATCGTGCCCCAGCTGTGGCACATCGGCATGGTGCGCAAGCAGGGCCAGGAGCCGTACGCCGACGCGCCCGCGATCGGCCCCTCCGGCATCCGCGTCGACGGCACCGAGGGGACCGGCAGGGCGATGACCCGCGCCGACCTCGACGACGTCATCGGCGCCTTCGCCGACGCCGCCGCGGACGCCGAGCGCATCGGCTTCGACGGCGTCGAACTGCACGGCGCCCACGGCTACCTGCTCGACCAGTTCCTCTGGGAGCGGACCAACCGCCGCACCGACGGCTACGGCGGCGACGCGGTGGCCCGCACCAGGTTCGCGGCGGAGATCGTGGCGGCGGTCCGCGAGCGCGTCTCGGCCGACTTCCCGGTGATCTTCCGCTACTCGCAGTGGAAGCAGGAGGCGTACGACGCCCGGCTCGCACAGACCCCGGAGGAGCTGGAGGCGATCCTGGCGCCGCTGGCGGCGGCCGGCGTCGACGCCTTCCACGCCTCCACGCGGCGCTACTGGCTGCCGGAGTTCGAGGGCTCGGACCTGAACCTGGCGGGCTGGACGAAGAAGCTCACCGGCCGGCCGGCCATCACCGTCGGGTCGGTCGGCCTCGACGGCGACTTCATCCGCGCCTTCGCGGGCGAGGGGGCGGCGCTCGGCGACATCGACAACCTGCTGGACCGCATGGAGCGCGAGGAGTTCGACATGGTCGCCGTCGGCCGGGCGCTGCTGCAGGACCCGCAGTGGGCGGCTAAGGTCCTCGGCAACCGCTTCGACGAGCTGAAGCCGTACGACGCGGCGGCGCTGGGCACGCTCAGCCGGTAGCCGGCGGCTTCCGCAGGAGGTCGGCTGCCGTCCGGAGTCACGGGCGGCAGCCGGGCCGGACCGCGGGACGGGCGGACGGATCCACAGAGGGCTTTTTCAGGACAGGAGCTGTCCTTTGAGCCCGTCATAGTGGAGGTCATGAGCACCGACATGACGGCCCGGATGCTGCGACTGCTGTCGCTGCTGCAGACCCGGCGCGAGTGGTCCGGCGCGGACCTCGCCGACCGCCTCCGGGTGACCGTCCGCACCGTGCGCCGCGACATCGACCGGCTGCGCGACCTGGGCTACCCCGTCGACAGCGCCCGGGGCCACGCCGGCGGCTACCGGCTCGCCGCCGGCACCGACCTGCCCCCGCTGCTGCTCGCCGACGACGAGGCCTTCGCCGTCGCGGTCGCCCTGCGGACCGCCGCCGGCGGCCTGACCGGCATCGAGGAGACGGCGCTGCGCGCCCTGGCCAAGCTCGAACAGGTCCTGCCCCGCCGCCTGCGCGGCCAGGTCACCGCGCTCCAGCGAGGGGTCACCGGCATCGCGTGGACGACCGGCGGCCCCCGCGCCGATCCGGCCCTCCTGGCCGCCCTCGCCGTCGCCTGCCGCGACCACGAGATCGTCACCTTCGACTACACGACCCGCACCGGCGCGACCTCGCCGCGCCGCGTCGAACCGCAGCACCTCGTGGCCTCCGGCGGCCTGTGGTACCTCCTGGCGCACGACACCGGCCGGGAGGACTGGCGCGTCTTCCGCCTGGACCGCGCCGCCGGCGTCGCGGCCACCGGCCACCGCGTCCCCGCCCGCGAGCTGCCCGGCGCCGACCCCGGCGCCTTCGTCGCCGCCCGGCTGGCCGCGGCCCCCACCCGTCACCGGGCCGTCGCCACCGTCCGGGCGCCGGCCGACGACGTACGCGCCCACGCCCGCCACCCGGCCACCCGCATCCGCCCGCTCGACGGGACCACCTGCCTGGTCGACGCCTCGGACGACTCGCTCCCCCGCATCGCCCGCACCCTGGCCGGCCTCCCCGCCGACTACACCCTGGACGCCGACCCCGACGTACTCGACCACCTCCGCGAGTCGGCCCAACGCGCCCTACGCGCCACCGGCTGATACACCGGCCTCGGGGTCACTCACCTGACGCGGTCCCCGGCCCGCGTCACGGTCGGGGGGAGCACCTGGCTGACGTCCGTGTTTCCGGACAGCGCGCGGGTGTTTCGTGCTGCCGGTCACGCGTGCCGTGCGCAGGGCCGAATCCCTTGACATCGGCGACATCGCGACGGTGACCGTCGAGCTCGTCGACCTGTAGACGGGTCAGTTGTCCGGGCCCACCGGGAGCAGGAGGCCGCCCGTGAGGTGGAGGAGTTCCTCGGCGGTGGTGGGGAACACGGTGTGCGGGGTGCCCGCCGCCGCCCAGACGCGGGGGTACTCCGTGAGGGCTTGGTCCACGACCGTGGGGAGTTGGCGGGGGTGGCCGACGGGGGCGACGCCTCCGATGGCCTGGCCCGTGGCGTCACGGACCTGTTCGGGTGTGGCGCGGCGGAGTGCGGGGCGTTCCCAGCGGGCGGCGAGGGCGGTGGTGTCCACCTTGTGGCGGCCGCTGGTGAGGACCAGGACGGGCTGGTCGCCCGAGAGGAACACCAGGCTGTTGGCGATGGCCCCGACCTCGCACTGCAGGGCCGAGGCGGCCTCCGCCGCGGTACGGGCGGACTCGGCGAGTTCCCGTACCTCACCGGGGATGCCCGCAGCCGCCAGGGCGCGCGCCACCTCCCGGCTTCGGGCGGGCAGCGGGGCGGGCGTGTACGGCTCGGACTCCATGGGGCTCCTTGGCGGTTGAGGCCGGGCGGGTCGGGCGTCGCCGGGGGCAGTTGAGGCTGTTCCGGCGGAGCGGCTCACCTCGGTGCGGGGGGGCGAGCCGTCTGCCGATCATGCCCGATCGTGCCGCGTACGGGGGACGGTTGTCCTCCGGAGTTCCGGGCGGGCCGTGCCGAGGGGCGGCGCGGGAACGCGATCGCGTGCTGATCGGCCGCCCGCGTACGGCCTGCGGATGACCAGGACCACGCCGGCCAGGCAGGTGCCCGCAGGCCGTTTCCCCCGAACGGGCCGCCCACCGCGGCCGGACGACGCGCCTGTACCCCGGGCCCGGGCTGCCGGCGGGCCTCCGCGGAGTCGGCCGTGGCCCGGCGAAGGGGCGGACGGGTGCCGTTCGCGGGGCTCGCCGAGACGACGCTCGTCCGTCGTCCGACCGACGAGGCTCCGCTTCGGCCGGGACCGGGAACGGGACCTGCACGTCTTCACCGGCCCGACCGACCCCGGGCACCCGCCGCGGTGGGTGCCGGCCTGAGGCGTGATGCCGCCCGCCATGACCGCGAGCAGAGTCGCCGGACGGCGCCCACGGCGGCCGGTGGCCTGGAGGGGAACCCCGCGTCGCCGTGGCGCGGCGGGCCCTCAGGTCGCGGACGTTCGTGCGCTGCCCGCGCGGGTCCGCGCGGAGGCGGCGACGTGCCGGCCGCGGACCTCGCCGCGTACTGCCTGTATGCGCTGACCGCCGCCTCCGCGACACCGTCCGCGATGCCGTCGACCGGGCGGCCGCCGTACGTCGGGCAGCCCGCACGCGACTCCCTGACGGCCGTCGCCCGCGCGTCACAGGAACCCCCGCGCGGGGCGGTCGGCGCGTGAAAGCGGTCACACGGTCCGGGCCGGGGGCCAGTGCTGACCGGGGAGGTCCGGTCCGCCCGCCCTGCGGCCGGAATGACCGGTTCCGAACATCACATATGGTGTGACGCCCATACCGGTGCGCCCTCTGCGGTGCCAGGAGACGGAACAGGTCCCGTCGGCCGCAAGGAGAGACCCGTCATGACCACAGGGCGCGAGCGCGCCGCCGCCGACCGGCGCAAGCGCATCACGCGAACCGCCGCGCTGACTGCCGCCGCCTGCGTGGGGGCGGCCGCGATGGTGGTCGCCTCGGCCACCGGTGGTCTCGGGGCGGCGGACACCGCGGCGGGCGCCGACGCCCGCGCCGCGCAGGACTCCCCCGACGGCATACCCGGCACCGGGACCGTGCTCCAGGTCGTCGCCCACCCCGACGACGACCTGTACTTCATGAACCCGGACATCGAGCGCTCGATCGACGCCGGCCACGCGCTGACCACCGTGTTCCTGACCGCGGGCGAGTCGGACGGGATCAACGGGCATGCGGGCGAGACGGGCAGGCCGCCGGCCGACGCCGCGGAGGCCGGTGCCGGGGACGCGGGGACCGGAGCGGCCGGGTCCGGGGACGGCGGCTCCGGACACGCCGGTTCCGGGGACGCCGGCGCTGCGGACGCCGCCGGTTCCGGGGAGGCGGGGGTTTCCGTCCCCCCGCAGCGCGAGGCTTCCGTCCCCGCCCAGCCCCAGGCTTCCGTCCCCGCCCAGCCCCAGGCTTCCGCGCAGCCCGATGCCCGAGCCGCCCGCACGCAGGAGGGCGGACGCGCCGCCGGCATACCCCGCCAGGCGGGTGCCCGAGGCGCCCGGCAGACCGGCGGGGCCGTCGCGGTCCGGCCCGCCGCCGACAAGGCCGCGTACGCCGAGGCCCGCCAGAACGGCATACGCGCCGCCTACGCCCGTATGGCCACCGGCGACCGCGCCGCGCGCTGGACCCGTACCGTCATCCCCACCGCGGGGGGCGGACAGGCCGAGCTGGACGTCCTCACCGCGAAGCCCACGGTCCAGCTGGTGTGGCTCCAGATACGCGAGGCCGGCGACCCGTACCTGCCGAAGCCGGAGAGCCTCACCGGCCTCTGGGACGGCACGACCGGCTCGCTCGGCACGCAGCTCTCCGCCGGCACCCCGGTGACCGGCACCTTCTCGTACACCAAGGACCAGGTCGTCAGCACGCTGGTCGGCCTCCTGGAACGGTTCCGGCCCACCCTCGTCCGCTCCCAGGACCCCACCCCGGGCCGCCACCCGGACACCGGGCGCCTCACAGACCACCAGGACCACATGTACGGGGCGCGCTTCCTGCAGGCGGCGCTGGCCCGCTACGCGGCGGCCGCCGGGCGGCGCACCCACTTCACGGTGCAGAACTACCTCGGCTACCTCACGGGCTCCCTGCCCGGCGCGCTCGCCCCCGAGCTGCACCGGAGCAAGCTGGACGTCCTCAAGACGTACGCCTGGATGGACCGGCGCAACTACTGCCACAGCCCCTCGGGCTGCGGGGACCTGAACGTCGCCGCGCGTCCGGGCGGCAGCCGCTGGGCGGAGACCATCCGTTACGCGCGCGACAACGGAACCGGCTGGCTGGTCCCCGGGCCCGGCCGGTCCGCCACGGCCTTCGCCGTCCTCGACGGGCGCATGGCCGTCTGGCAGCGCCCCGACTCCGCGGACGCGAGCGACCGCTGGGCTGGTCCGTCGTTCCTCCCCGGCGCCGGGATGGACCAGGGCGCGACGGCGGTACGGCTCCCCGACGGGCGGATCGCGGTGTTCGGGACGCGTACGGTCCTCGGGCTCACCGGGGCCGACTACCGGCGCGAGGTGGTGACCGCCGTGCAGACCGCGCCCGGCGGGACGTTCGGGGACTGGCGGTCCCTGGGGTCGCCGGAGCCGGACGACGCGAAGTGGACCTCCGACATCAGCGCCCCCGCGGTCACGCTCGACGCCTCGGGCCGGCCGACGGTGTACGTGCGCGACGGGGCCCACACGCTGCGCGCGGCCACCGAGGCCCCGGACGGGACGTGGGGTCCCTGGGAGCACCTGGGCGGCGAGGGCCTCCAGGGCAACCCGGCCGCCGCGGTGGGCGCGGACGGCCGGAGCTACGTGTTCGTCAACACCCCTGCGACGGTGCTGGGCTGGGTCTCGGACGGGGAGTCGGGGCGGCTCGCCGGGCCCGGGGCGACCGGCCTGCCGGCGACGACCCTGCCGCTGACGGCGGTGCCCGACGCCTCCGGGGTGCGGCTGTGGTTCCGCAAACCCGGCTCGGGGACGGTCCGTACCGCGGTGGCCTCGGTCGTGGAGAGGATCCTGGCGCTCTCGCCGGTCACGGACGTGGCCGGCAGCGCGGGCGGCTACGGGCCGGTCACCGCGGCCGGCGACGTGGTGGCCGGGCGTTCGTCCGGCGGCGGTCTCGGCGCCTCCCTGGGCGCGGGCCTGCCCTGGCGGCAGGCGCCGGTGGTGGTGCTGTTCGACGGCTCGCCGTCCGCCGCCCTGGGCGCGGACCGCTCGGTGGGCGTGGCCGCCGTCGGCCCCGACGCGCGGCTGTACTGGGCCACCGCCTCCCCCGGTCCCGGCGCGGCCCTGTCCCCGTGGCGTCCGGTGGGGCCGCTCGACCGCTGACGTACGGCCGGACCGCCGCGCACGTACGGCGGGCCCGCCGCCCGCGTACGGCCGGAACGGCGGCGCACGCCCGACGGGCCGGCTCGACACGGCCGGCGAGCGGCGGCCGGTCCACGCCCCCGGGTTGGGGGCGCCGTCGCGCTGGGCATGGTGAAGGCGACTCAAGGACCCGGCGGACGCTTCCGGCCGGGCCCGCAGGCTCGCTCGTTCCCGTGGGAGGGTTGCGTGGAGGTATCCGTGCCGCGGCACACCGCGCCGGAGGCGGCGCAGGGCTTGTCCGGACGACCGGTGACCCGGCCGGCGGTCCCGGCCGGTGCGGCGGCGGGGTGCGGGCGGTGACCCCCGGGTTCACGCCGTACGCCGCGGCCGTACTGGAGAGGCTGTCGGCGACGCCGGAGCGCACCGTGCTGACGGCGGCCGACGGAAGGCGCATCACGGCGCGCGAGTTCCACGGGACCACCTGCCGGCTGGCCGGGGAGCTCGCCGCGCACGGCGCCGGGCGGGGCCTGACCGTGACCCTGCTGACCGGCAACACGCCCGAGGGGCTCAGTGCCCGCTACGCCGCGAGCCTCACCGGTGCCCGGGTCGTCGGCCTTCACGACGGCATGGGCCCGCAGGCGATGGCCGCCGTCGTGCGCGGCGCGGAGACCCGGATGCTGCTCGTCGACGCGGGGCGGCAGGAAGCCGCCCGGCGGTTGCTGCCGCTGGTCGACGTGTCGGCCGTGCTGGGGCTGGGCCCGGGGCCGGCGGGCCCGGACGTGCTGGCCGCCTCCGCCCGGCAGCCGGCCGGGATCCCGGAGGTGCGGATCGGTCCCGACGACGACCTCGCCATCCGCCACACGGGCGGCACCACGGGCCTGCCCAAGGGGATCCTCAGCCTGCACGGGCCGTACCGGAGGGCCCTGGACTCGCCGCTCGCCGAGGACGGCCCGTCCCGCTTCCTGGCCTGTACGCCGCTGGCCCACCTCGCCGGCTTCTACGCCGACCTCCACCTGTACCGGGGCGGTTCGGTCGTGCTGCGGAACGGCTTCGAGGCGGGCGATGTCCTCGCGGCCGTCGAACGCGAGCGGATCACCCACACCTGGCTGCTGCCGCCGCTGCTCCACCAGCTCCTCGACCATCCCTCCCTGGCCGGGACGGACGTGTCCAGCCTGCGCCGGATCCTGTACGGCGGGTGCACCGCCTCGGCGCGCCGGCTGCGCGAGGCGCTGGAGGTCTTCGGTCCCGTCCTGACGGGCGGGTACGGGCAGTCGGAGGCGCAGAGCATCACCGCGCTCGCCCCGCACGAGCACACGCACACCGGGGCGGGCGGCCGGATCACCGTGGGCCGGGCCCTGCCCGGCGTCGAGATCGCCATCCGCGACCCGGCCGGCCAGGACCTGCCGCCCGGCCGGGAGGGCGAGATCCAGGTGCGCTCGGCGGGCGTCATGCGCGGCTACTGGAAGCAGCCGGAGCTGACCGCCCGGGTCCTGCGCGACGGCTGGCTGCGCACCGGGGACGTCGGGTACCTCGACGACGACGGCTACCTGTACCTCGTCGACCGGCTCTCGGACGTGATCATCGTGCCCGGCGGGCACGTGTACCCGTCCGAGGTGGAGGAGGTACTCCTGGCCCACCCCTCCGTGGCCCAGTGCGCGGTGTTCGGTGCCCGCGACGCGGACGAGGCGGAGCACGTGCACGCCGCCGTCGTCCTCGCCCCGGGCCCTCGGGCCGATCCCGCGGAACTGCGGCAGTTCGTCGCCGAGCGCACGGGCGCGGTGCACGCCCCCGCGTTCCTGCACGCCGTCCCCCGCCTCCCCCTCACGCCGGCGGGCAAACCCGACAGGAACCGGCTCCGCGAGGAACTGGCGGGAGGCGCCGCGGCCGGCTGATCCCGGGTCAGCGGGTGCGTACGGCGGTGATGGTGAAGCGCTCGACCTCCGCGAGGTGGCCGCCGGTCGAGGCCACCACGGTCAGGACCGGATCGGTCGGGCGGGTGTAGGAGACGGTGGCGTTCCACGGGGTGCCGGAGCCCCCGGCGGGGGTGCAGCAGGCGGTGCCGAGGGGACGCGGCGACGACGGCTGGCGCACCTCCACCCTGATGCTCTCGTCCACTCCCGTGATCCGTCCGCCCGCCCTGAGCGGGGAGGACGCCCGGGAGCCGTACGCGGGCAGGGTCAGGGAGAACGTGGTGTCGTCGGTGCCGACGACCTCCCAGGGGGCGTCCGCCCCGGTGCCGTACCGCACCAGGTGGATGACCGCGGCGGTGCCGCGGCGCGCCTCCTCGGGGTTTCCCAGGCCCACGCCGATCCGGGCGTGCCGGCCGCTGACGGAGCGTGAGGAGACGCGGTCGATCTCCCGGAAGCCCAGGTAGCCCCGGACGAAGGAGAGGGCGGTCTGTTCGGCGTCCAGGTGCCAGGGCTGGTGGCCGCCCTCGCGGTGGGAGCGCTGCCAGCCCTGCGCCTGCGCGAGCGTGGTGAACGGCCAGACCGGTTGCAGCCCCGGTCCCAGGGCCGGTTCGGCGGCCCCGGGCGCCGCCGTGGCGGGGGCGTGGGAGGGGCTGGCCGGCGGTGGGGTTGCCGTACCGGGTCCGGAGGGGGTACGCGGGGTGGCGGGGGGCGCGCTGGTCGGCGCCGGGGTCTCCGGGGTGCCGCCGCAGCCGGTGAGCAGCAGCCCGGCCGCCGCGGCGGCGGCCACGAGGAGGTGGAGGGGACGGGTGGGCCGGAGCCGAAGGTTCACGGGGACTCCAGGACGGTGACTCCGGGCGGGCACACCCCCACGTTGGCGGGTGCCGCCGGTGGACACATGCTCCCACCGCGCCGGTCCTCTGGGAAGCCGCGGTGTCCGGTCCGGTGACGGGCTCCGCCGCCGGTGTGGCACGTGGAGGGTGCCCGATGGCCCCGACCGGGCTCTCTGCCTCCGCACCGCGGAGCCCGGCAGCCCGGCAGGCCGTCCGCACATGCACTGCGCCTGCCGGGCGGCCGGTCGGCGCGGGACTCGCGCGGGCCGTGACGCGGGGCGGCAGGGGCGGGCGCGGAGGCGGGGGGCGGGTTAACGTCAGGTCCATGACTACCGACTCCGAATCCCTCCGCTCCGTGACCGTCGAGCGGACCGGCCCCGGCCGGTTCACCGCGACCAACTCGCGCGGCGAAAAGCTCACCTTCGGCACCGGCTCCGGAGACGGCTTCACCCCGGTGGAGCTCTTCCTCGCGGCGATCGCCGGATGTTCCGCTGCGGACGTGGACGCCGCGACCGGCCGGCATGCGGAACCCAGCACGTTCTCGCTCGTCGCCAGCGGCCACAAGGTCCAGGACGACGGCGGCAACGCCATGACGGACCTGGAGGTCGCGTTCGCGGTCGCCTTCCCCGAGGGCGAGGGCGGCGACCGTGCCCGGGCGATCCTGCCGCGCGCCGTGAAGACCTCGCACGACAGGCTCTGCACGGTGAGCCGGACCGTGGAGGCGGGGACGCCGGTCTCCGTGAAGGTCGTCGACACGGACTGAGCGCGGCCGGGCCGGACGCGTGCTCGCGTGGCGCGTGGCCGGGCCTGACGCGCGCGCACGTACGGTGTGCGTCCGGCCGGACGCACACGCTCGTACGGTGCGCGTCCCGGCCGGTGCGGCCCGCGTGCCGGAGCCCCCGTTCTCCCCGGGCTCCGGCACTGCGGGCGGCCGTCCTACGGGGCTGCCGCGGGTGCCGGCCCCGTGTGCAGGCGGCCCGCGCCGCCGTAGGCGCGGGCGAACGTCTCGCCCTCCGGGCCGGGCGCGGCCAGGCGGGTGAGCCGCTCCCGGCGCAGCCTCAGGCCGAAGGCGGACTCCGCCGCACCGCCCGGCGGGAGGTGCATCAGGTCCAGCAGCCGGTCGGAGAACTCCTGCGTCGTCCAGGCGGCCTCGTGGCGACGCGCCTGGTAGCCCGCGAGCGTCTGCGCGTCGCCGTCGAGGTGGTACCGCAGCAGGCTGTCGGCGAGGTCGGCGACGTCGGCCACCGCGAGGTTGAGTCCCTTGGCGCCCGAGGGGGTCAGGACATGGGCCGCGTCGCCCGCCAGCAGCAGCGGGCCGGCCTGTACGTGGTGCCGGACGCGGCCGCGCAGCCGTAGCATGCCGACCTCGGTCAGCGCGCCCAACTCCGGGTCCCCCGCCTCGGCCTGCAGCCCCAGCCGGAGCGCCAGCTGTTCGCGGATCCGCGACTCGGGCCACTGCGCCGGGTCCGCGTCGGCGGGCACCTGGAGGTAGAAGCGCGCCAGCCGGGACGTCCGCGGCATCATCCCCGCGAAGCCCGCCTCGTGGAGGGCGTACCGGATGCCCTCGACCGGCCGGTCCACCTCGGCGAGCACGGTCAACCAGTCGTAGGGGTAACGGCGTTCGAGCGCGCCGTCCAGCTCGGCGGGGAACGCGCGGGCGACGGTGCTGCGCGGCCCGTCACAGCCCACGACGTGCTCGGCCTCCAGGACGTCGTCCTCGCACCGGACGAGCGCGACCGGGCCGGAGGTGTCCACGTCGAGGACGGGGCACTCGAACCGCAGGGCGCCGCCCGCCTTCTCGTACGAGGCGATCAGGTCGCGGACCAGCAGCTGCTGCGGGTACACCCAGTGCCCGGCGCCGCCGGACAGCTCGCCGTACGGGATGTGGATCCGCTCGCCCGAGACGGTGAACTCGCACCATCCGTGGCGGCCGCCCTCGGCCAGCAGACGGTCGGCGAGGCCCTGTTCACGCAGGTAGTCGACGACGCGGTGCTCGATGAGGCCCGCGCGGGCCTGCTGCTCCAGCTCGGCCCGGCCGAGGCGTTCGCGCACCTCGACCGAGATCCCGGCCCGGTGCAGCACGTTGGCCAGGACGAGTCCGGCTGGGCCGGCGCCGACGACGGCCACCCGTACGCGGCGGCGGGGGGCGCTCACGACCGGCCTGCCAGGGCCGGGACGGACCGGAGGGCGGCGGGCACGACCTCGGGGTTGAACAGCTCGGTCACGGTGGCGAGGGGCTGGTCGCCGTGCCACAGGACGTACGTCTTGAAGGCCGCGGGTTCACCGCCCCAGCTGCCCAGTCCGGCCTCGACTATGGTGCGGCGGTGGCCGGTCCCGGCCTCGCGGAGCAGCCGGCCTATGGTCGCCGAACCGTCGGTGAGGCAGCGTTCCACGGCGTCGGTCAGCCCGCACCGGGCCAGCACCACGTTCCGGGAGAGGTCCACGCCGGCCGACGAGGCCAGAACGGAGCGGCGTTCCAGCAGGACTTCGCCGGGGTCGGCCGCCAGCAGCTCCACCGACTCCGTCGGAGCCTCGTCCGCCCGGACCAGGCGGGTGCTCATCTCGCGCACCGAGACGCCGGCGCCGACCCAGGCCTCCAGGAGGGGGGTGGTGAGGCCGTCGCTGCACAGGAGCAGCCGCGTGGCGGGATCGGCGAAACCGTCGAGTCTCCCGCGGCCCGTCCCGGCGCCCGGGACGGCGGTGCCGTCCGGTGTGGGTACCGGATGCGGAGCGGAACGCGACGTCGGCGGAAACATGAACACCTCGTGGGTCTAGAGGACGGGAGAGACGTGAGAGTCAGGTGTGACGGGGAACCCGACACAGCCGCACCCGGCCGCGCTCCCCCTCAAAGCCCTTGTGAACACGCAGGTTAAAGGCAGTGTGGTTCCCGGAAGGAACGGCCCTGCCGGAGGTCGTCAAGTCCCGTCGGCTGCGGCACGGCGGCCGGACTCGGAGAACCAGGGTGCCGCCGGCCGGGTCCCGCCCCTCGGGGAGGGACCCGCCGGGCGGTCCGGTGCACGGCCCGGTGGGTCAGGACGACCCGGATTTCGATCGCATGTTTGACCAACGAGGGGTTCGGCGGAGATCGTCGCTGGTCAGAGGCCCGAGGGGCGGGGTGTGCGCAGGCGTCGGGGCGCTATGACCCGATTACCTGGATATTCTGTGACATGTGATCGAGTCCGGACGGCCGCGGCACCGTCGGCACCCCGGCCCGGGAACGCTCGTGCGGCTGTCGCCGGTGATCCTGACCGTCGTCATCGCCAGCCTGGCGTACACCACGCCGCCGGAAATGGCCTTCAGCCGCCTCCTGCCCGCGGCGCCGGCCCTGGCCGCCTCCATGTGGCCGGTCCTGCCGACCGTGCTGCTCGGAACGGTCTGCCTCCTCCTGATGATCGGACTCAGCCTGGTCTTCCCGGACCTGGGCACGTGGTGGACGGCCGCGGGGATCATCGCGGTCACCGTGGCAGCGGCGTACGGCAGCCACGTACGGCTCCAGCGCGAGCGCACCCTGTTCCAGGTGCGGCTCGTCGCGGACGCGGCGCAGCAGGTGGTGCTGAGCCCGATGCCGCGCCGGATCGGGAACGTCGAGATCGAGTCGCTGTACCTCGCCGCCGCGGCGGAGGCGCGGATCGGCGGGGACTTCTACGAGGTGGTCGACACGCCGTACGGGGTACGGCTGCTCATCGGCGACGTGCGGGGCAAGGGCCTGCCCGCGGTGGGGGCCGCGGCGGCGATCGTCAACGCCTTCCGGGAAGCGGCTTTCGGCGAGGCCGGCATGGTCGACGTCGCGCGCAGGCTGGACGCCAGCAGCATGCGCTACAACTCCGCCTTTCCTCCCGAGGGGCCGATGGAGCGCTTCGCCACCGCCCTGCTCGCCGAGATCCCGCACGGGGGCGGGCGCATCGACATCCTCAACTGCGGCCATCCCCCGCCGCTGCTCCTGCGTCCCGGCGGGGTCCGCATCCTCCAGTCCGCCACCCCCTCCCCGCTGCTGAGCCTCGCGGAGCTGATAGGCGATCACTACAACGTCGACTCCTTCGACTTCTGTCCCGGCGACGTACTGCTGCTCTACACGGACGGGATCGCCGAGGCCCGCGCCCGCGACGGGGAGTTCTTCCCGCTGGCGGCCTGGATGGGCAGGCAGCCCCCGACGCCGCCGCGCGAACTCCTCGCGGCCCTCCACCGCGACCTCCTCCGCTACAGCCGGGGCCGTCTGGACGACGACATCGCCGCCCTGGCCGTCCGCCTGGACGAACACTGATCTCCCTTCCCGGGTCCGTCTCGGCCGCGCAGGCCCGCACGGTGCTGCGCAGCCGGACCGGCCGCCGTGAGTGCGCCCCGGCCGGGTGGCAGGTCAGCGGTTGCGGCGGGCGGGGGTGCGGCGGTCGGCCAGTTCGAAGCGGGCGAGTGCCAGGGCTCCGGCCCGGACGGCCTCGTGCAGTGCCGGGGCCAGGCCGTCCTCCAGGCCGCCGAGGGCCGCCGTGATCTCCTCGACCACGTCCTGCGCGATCTCGGCGGCCAGCTGCTCGGCGGGGACGCGCGGGCCGAGTTTGCTCACGGCGGCCGCCGCGCGGTTCGGGGTGAGGAGCGCGGTGACCTCGCCGAGGAGCCAGCCCGGCACGCCCGCCGCACCGCCGGACGGGGCGCGGTAGGGGCGGGCACCGTCGTAGCGTGCGTCTTCGGCGAAGGCGGGGTGCTTGAGCTTGGCCACGGGCCGGGCCGCGGGAGCGGAGGTGCCGGGGGCGGGTGACCACGCCTCGGCCGGCTTGATCACGAGGCCCTCCGCAAGGTTGCCCGACAGCTCGGGCAGCCCCAGCAGCGCCGGTACCCGGGTCGGGAACTCCGGGTTCTCCTCCTGGAGCCGGCCGAGCCGCCCCCGCCCGAGCAGCGGGGCGCAGTGCAGGCCGGCCGCCGCGGCGGCGTGCCGCAGGTCGCGGTCGCCGGCCCAGAGCACACCGTCCGGGGCGTCCGAGGCGCCCGTGACCGCGGCGTCGAAGGGCAGCCAGAGCAGGTCCGGTGCGTACCAGACGCCGGTCTGCACCGGCTCCGCCGCCGGCTCCGGCGGTACGTCGGGGTGCGGGTAGCGGCCGCCCGCCAGTTCGCCGTAGACCGTGACCGGTGCGGCGGGGTCCGCACCGTACCCGCGGCGCAGGGCGTCGGCGCAGCGGCCGGCGGCGACGGCCAGGGCGGGCCAGATCCGGGCCACGCCGAAGAAGTCGTCGAGGGCGCCCTCGCCGAGCAGTTCGCGGCGCTTGGCGGGGCGTACGCCGGTCCCGTCGCAGACGACGGCGAAGTTGGCGCCGTGGACCTTCTCCAGCGCGACCCACTCCCGTACCCCTGCCGACTCGGCCAGGCGGACGCGGGAGGGGATCTTCGGGTACGGCTGCCACCGGCCGTGCCCGCCGCTCACCTGGGGCCGCCGTGCTGGTGCTGTTCGGGCAGCCGGCTCTCGGGGTGGGCCCACAGCAGGACGTTGGCGGGCCGGTCGTCGCCGAAGAAGTCGAGGACGTCCCGGTCCGAGTGGCGCAGGCTGAAGTGGGTGAGGACGAAGAGGGTCTCCGGGTGGGACTCGACCACGGGCCGCAGCCGGTTCCAGACGGTGTGCCCGACGCGGTCGGCCCGCTCCGCCTCGGCGTCGTCCAGGTACGTGCACTCGGTGACGATCACCGGGTAGTCGAAGAGCCAGGGGTTGTCCTCGAAGACGCTGACGTGGGTGTCGCCGAGGAAGGCGAACAGCGGTCTGCGGACCTCGCGTTCGGTCTCGGCTCCCTCCGCGCGGCGCTGGGCGACGAGGCGGCCGAACTCCCCGCCCCTCCCCTGCGCGACGAGCGAGCGGCGGAGTTCCTCGTATTCGGGCAGCAGTGCCTTGCGCCGCTCGGAGAACGCGTAGCCCACGCACGGCACCTTGTGGACGCAGTCGACCACGCGGACGTGGTGCCCGTTGCGGCCGAAGGTGAACTCGTCGCCGCCGCGCACCCCGTGGAGCCGGCAACCGGCGGCCAGGCCCGGGTCGTAGCCGGGGCCGTGGTTCAGCTCGGCCGAGGCCTTGAGGAAGGCCTCCACGTAGGGCACGGCGGCCGTGGGCAGGTGGACGTCGACTCCGCCGGGCCGGGCGGCGAGGTAGTCGAGGTCCTTGGCGTGGTCGTGGTGGGTGTGCGTGAGGAAGACGGTCTCCGGCCGGCGGCCCTCGGCCAGTCCGGCGTCGAGCGCGCAGCGCAGTTCCGGTATGTGGAAGAACGTTTTGTCGTTGGCCCGCGAGTACCCGGTGAGCGTGAGCCCGGTGCCGGGCATCCGCCAGGTCTTCCACTGCCGGAAGGGGTGCCCGGCGTCGAGGAGTTCGGGGTGAGCCGGGTGGGCGGGGGGCCGCGACGGGGCCTGGGTCATCGGTGCCTCCGTCGGACCGGGTGATCGGGTGGGTGCCGATGCTAGCGGGCGGCGCCCTCGACGGCGTGCCGTTTTCGCCCCGTCACGGAGGCCTCGGGCGGGCCGGTCAGACCGTGACGAGCCGGTGGAGCAGGACCCAGGACCCGCCGGCCAGCAGGCCGATGACCCACAGCGCCACGAGCGGCTGCCGCCCGCGCGACAGGGCCCGGACGGTGACGGCGACGCCGACCGCGGCGGCCGGCACCCCCACAGCGGCGAGGGCGACGGCGCTCCAGTACGCCCAGGACTGCTCGCCGAAGAAGCGGAGCAGCGCCAGGGCGGGCGCCAGGAACAGGACCGGCCAGGTGTTGCCGCCGAGGGACGGCTCGCGGGCGGGCCGGGCCGGTCCGGTCCCGTCTCCTGCGTCGTTCCGTCCCACCGGCGCGCTCTCGTCGGCCACCCTGTCCCGCATCGTCCGCCGCTCCCCTGCCCCTGTTGTGTTCGTGTCCGGCAGGGGGGAGGACGCCGGCCTCCAGGTGCGGGTTGCCCGGCCCGGGGGCCGGATTTCCCGGTGGGTCGCGGCTGCGGCGTCGCCGGGATCGGAACGGGTCGCCGCGGGCCGCCCGAGGCCTGGACCCGTAGGCGTGTTCAAGCCAGGCTCCCGTCACCCGATCGGGCCAGCAGGACCTAGAGTGTGCGCGTGAGCGAGCAGAATCCCGAACTCGTCGCCGGCCGGTACGAGCTGGTGGAACGCATCGGACAGGGCGGAATGGGCCGGGTGTGGCGCGGCCTCGACCGGCACCTGTTCGGACGCGAGGTCGCGGTCAAGGAGATCCTTTTCCCGCCGGGCATGGACGACGACGACCGCGCCGCGCTGGTCCGCCGGTTCGTCGGCGAGGCCCGCGCGGCGGTCACGCTCAGCCATCCCGGAATCATCACCATCCATGACGTGGTGGAGCACGACGGTGCCCCTGTCATCGTGATGGAGCTGGTCCGCGGCGAGTCCCTGGCCGCCGCCGTCCGCGCCGGCGGCCGGCTCCCGGTCCGGCGGGTGGCCGAGATCGGTGCCGCCGTGCTCGACGCACTGGCCGAGGCGCACGCGGCGGGGATCGTCCACCGCGACATCAAGCCGGACAACGTGCTGCTGACCAGGGACCGCGTCGTCCTGACCGACTTCGGCATCGCCCACCTCGCGGACGCCACGACCCGGTTGAGCCACAGCGGCAGCGTCATCGGCACGCCGCACTACATGCCGCCCGAGCAGCTGGAGGGGAAGCGCCCCACCCCCGCCAACGACCTGTGGGCGCTGGGAGCGACGCTCTACCACGCGGTCGAGGGGCACCCGCCGTTCGACGCGGAGGGCCTGCACGCCCTCGCCGTGGCGGTCTTCACCCGGCCGCACCGGCCGGCCGTCCACGCCGGCCCGCTGGCGCCCGTACTGGACGCGCTGCTCACCAAGGACCCGGCGCAGCGCGTCGGGGCCGCGGAGGCGGCCGAGATGCTGGCGGCGGTGCTGCGTGCCGCCACGTCCGAGCCCGCCCCGCCCGGCCCTGACGCCCCCGCCGAGGACGGGCCGGTTCCTTCGCGTACGCCGACGGTCCTGGACCCCGGCGCAGCCGACGCGGGTGCGCCGGAGCTCCCCGTGCCCGGCCGGCCGACCGTCCCGCCCGTGACCGTGCCCCCGGCCGAGGAGCCGGTCACGCTCAAGGCGACCCGGCGGATGACGGACGGCGGGCGGGCCTCCGCCCCGCGGCGGCCCCTCGCCCGGCGCGCCGTGGCGACGGCCGCGGTGCTGGCCACGCTCGCCACCGGCTCCGTCCTGGCGTGGACCCTCAACGGTGACGGGGACTCGCCCCGCGGGGGCGGAGCCGCCGGCAAGGGCGCGCCGGCCTCCTCCGCCACGGTGGTGCTCGGCGTGGACGCGCCGCTGAGCGGTGGGATGTCCGCCATGGGCGTCGGGATCAGGAACTCGGCGGAGCTGGCGGCCAGGACCGCCAACGAGACCCGGCACGTCCCCGGTGTGACGTTCGAGATCAAGGCCCTGGACGACGGGGCCGACCCCGCCAAGGGCGCGTCCAACGCCGCCCTCCTCGTGGACGACGAGAAGGTGCTGGGGGTGGTCGGCCCGCTCAACTCCAGCGTCGCCAAGACCATGGTGGCGCCGCTCGTGCGCGCGAACCTGGCCGTCGTGTCACCCGGCAACACCGACCCCGTGCTGACGCTGGGGCCCGACTGGGCGGCCGGCACCACGTCGCGTCCCCATTCCTCGTACTTCCGCACGGTCGCCACGGACGTGGACCAGGGGCCGTTCGCCGCCCGGTACCTGCACGGCGAGGCGAAGAAGTCCAAGGTGTACGCGGTGGACGACGGGAGCGCGCACGGCACCGCCCTCACCTCCGGCCTCACCGCCGAGCTCACCAGGCTGGGCGGGCGCGTGGTCGGCGCCGAGCACGTGGACCCCGCGGAACGCGACTTCGCCGGCCTCGCCTCGAAGGTGCGCTCCTCGGGGGCCGACGCGGTCTACTTCGGCGGCTACTACGACACGGCTGCCGCGCTCTCCCGGCAGCTCAAGCAGGCGGGCGTACGCGTCCCCTTCATGGGCGGCGACGGCATCTACGACCAGCAGTACCTCACCCTGAACCCGGCGGCGGACGGCGACCTCGCGACGAACATCGGCGTGGCCCCCGAGGAATCGACGGCCGGGCAGGACTTCCTCGCCCGGTACCGGAAGGCCGGTTACGCGGAGGGGGCCGGCTGGTACGGGCCGTACGCCTACGACGCGGCCTGGGCCCTCATCGAGGCGGTGAAGTCGGTCGTGGCGGCCCACGGCGGCACCCTTCCGGAGGACGCCCGTGCGAAGCTGCCCCCGGCCGTGGCACGGCTGCGGTTCGACGGCGTCACGGGCCCCGTGGCCTTCGATGCGAGCGGAGACACGGTCAACCGCCGGCTGACCGTGTACGCGGTGAGCGGCAGCCGCTGGACGCACGTGACGAGCGGACCGGCCGCCGGCTGAGGCCCCCGCTTGCGGCCCACCGACGACCGTGCCCCGCGCCGGTGCCGGTGAGGCGGCCGGCGTCCCTGCCGGTGCCTCAGGCGCCGCCCCCGAGCCCGCGGTCCGGTGCGCTCATGTCCCCCGTCGCGGGCGTCCCCTCGGCGAGCCCGTAGCGGAGGTGCACGGCGCCCTTCGGGCCGGCCGCCGGGGGTTCGAGGAGGGTGAGGTTCGTCGGCACCTCGCCGCCGTCGAAGACCTTCTTCCCGACGCCCAGCACGATCGGGTGCACCCAGAGGTCGAGGCGGTCGAAGAGCTTCTCGCGCAGCAGGCTCTGCACCAGGTCCAGGCTGCCGACGACCTTCACGTGCTCGTGCCGGTCACGGATCTCGCGCACCGAGCCCGCCAGGTCCGGCCCGAGCTGCACGGACCCGGCCCAGCTCAGGCCGGGGCGGCCGCGGGAGGCGACGTACTTGGGGATCCGGTTGAAGAGCCTGGCGAACTCGTCGTCCTCGCCGCCCTCCTGGTGCGGCCAGTAGGAGGCGAAGATGTCGTACGTACGCCGCCCGAGCAGGAGGGCGTCCGTGCCTTCGTACGCGGCGGCGATCTGCGCGCCGGACACCTCGTCCAGCAGGGGCGCCTGCCAGCCGCCGAACGGGAACCCGTCGGGGTCCTCGTCGGGGCCGCCGGGTGCCTGCCCGACGAGGTCGAGGGTCGCGAACAGCGCGATGTGGATGAGGCCCATGGTGTGCTCCCGAGACGTTGGTCGTCCTCCATCAAGGCGTAGACCGACGGGGGCGGGCGAACTCATCGCCGCGCCGCCTCCCGGCTTCACCCGGTCGGCCGGAAGAGCCCCGGCTGCCCGGCTGCGGGCCCGCCGGGCGCGGGTGCTGCGTGTTCCTTGACTTCGCCGGGCCGCTGCCCGACCCTCGGCGCACCCGCCCGGCCCGCTGTGCCGGGGGCCCACACGACGCGGAGGACGAGGCAGGCATGGGTCAGCTCGACGGCAAGGTCGCGGTGGTCACGGGTGCTTCGGCCGGCATCGGTCTGGCGATAGCCCGGCGCTTCGTCCGGGAAGGGGCCCGGGTCTTCGCCTGCGGGCGCCGCGAGGCCGAACTCCGCAAAGCTGCCGACGAGTTGGGCGGCGCCGTGACAGCCGTCCCGGGGGACGTGACCCGGGAGTCCGACCTCGCCCGCCTCTACGGGGTGGTGGAGGCTGCGGGAGGCGGCCTCGACGTCCTGGTGGCGAACGCGGGTGGGGGCCGTCCGGCCGCGCTCACCGACGTCACCCGCGACGGGTTCGACGCGACGACGGACCTGAACCTCAAGGCGACCCTGTTCACCGTCCAGGGTGCGCTGCCCCTCCTCGCGGACGGCGCCTCGATCGTCCTGCTGGGCTCGGCGGCCGGCTCCGGCGGGTCCGCGCGCTTCGGCGCCTACGCCGCCGCGAAGGCCGCCGTACGGTCCCTGGCCCGCAGCCTGGCCCTGGAGCTGGCCGGCCGCGGCATCCGGGTCAACACCCTCAGCCCCGGTCCGATCCTCACCCCGTCCCTGGAACGGGCCCCCGCGGGGGCCGTCGAGGAGGCGACGCGCCGGGTCCCGCTCGGCCGCCCCGGCCGGCCCGAGGAGGTCGCGGCCGCCGCGCTGTTCCTCGCCTCGTCGGAAAGCAGCTACGTCACCGGCACCGAGCTCTTCGTGGACGGCGGCGCCCGCCAGGTCTGACCACGGTGCCGGTCCGGGTGGCGGGTGGCGGGTGCGGGCTCGCTCGCCCGCACTGCGGCGCCCCGGCCCACACACCGGCGCCCCGACCGCGCAGCGAGCCGGCCCCGGCGCCGGCGGTTACGCTCGATGGGTGACGTACACGGCAGGGGAGCTCCTGCCCGCGCGGCGCAACGTGCCAGGAAGAGGTGATCGCCCATGTGCCGATGGCTGGCCTACTCGGGTACGCCCGTCCTCCTCGACACCATCCTCTACAAACCCGCGCACTCCCTGATCGACCAGAGCCTCCACTCGCGGCTCGGCGTCGAGACGACCAACGGGGACGGGTTCGGCATCGGCTGGTACGCCCGGGAAGCGGAGCTGGACACACCCGCGATCCTCCGGGATGTCGGCCCGGCCTGGAACAACCGGAACCTGCGGGAGATCGCGCAGCACGTGAAGTCCCCCCTCATGTTCGCCCACATCCGGGCGTCGACGGGCACGGCGGTGCAGCAGACCAACTGCCACCCCTTCCGGCACGGCCGGTGGATGTGGATGCACAACGGCTCCATCGCCGGCTTCCACGGCATGCGCAGGGAACTCAACATGGCGGTCGACCCGGCCCTCTACCTGGAGATGGAGGGGACCACCGACTCCGAGGCGATGTTCTACCTCGCCCTGACCTTCGGCCTGGAGGAGGACCCGCCGGGCGCGGTGGCCCGGATGGTCGGGCTGGTGGAGAAGACCGGCCGGGCGCACGGCGTGGAGAGCCCGATGCAGATGACCGTGGCCGTGACGGACGGCACGACGGTCTGGGCGTTCCGCTACGCCAGCGCGGGCAAGGCGAGGTCGCTTTACTACAGCACGCGGGTGGATTCCCTGCGTGCGCTGCACCCCGACCTCACCTTCCTCCAGGAGGTGTCCGACGAGACCCGGCTCGTGGTGTCGGAGCCGCTCGGCGACCTTCCCGGGGCGTGGAACGAGGTGCCCGAGCACAGCTACGGCGTGGTGCACCCGGGCGCCGACTCGCTCCACCGCTTCGCACCGCTCCCGGTCTGACGCACCGGGCCTTCTTGCGGTGCGCTCCTCGGGCGTCCCTCTCAGGTGCGCTTCGCCGCGGAGCGCCTGGCCCTGGACGGCGCGGTGGCCTTCTTGGTCCTGGCGGCGCCGGTCTGCGTCGGTGTCTGCTTCTGCTTCGCGGGGGCGGCGTCGGACGCCGGCTCCTCGGCCTTGTCCGCCGCCGGGGCGGCTGCGGAGGTCCGGGGCCGGCCGGTGCTCCACTTCAGCTCGATCTCGAGCTCGATCTCGTCGCCGTCCACCTCGATCTCCACCTCGCTGCGGAGTTCGTCGGGGACGCGGAGGCTCAGCACGCCCGAGCCGATCGGGACGTCGGTCTTCCCGCCCTCCCGGAGCGCCTGGGCGAGCGCCGCGAGCTGGTCGGCGGCTTCGACACGGGACAGCGAGCGCTTCTGCTCGAACTTGAGGTCCGACATGGGGTTCCTCCAGGGCGCGGGAGCATCTGACCGACGGGCGACCCCTGCCATGCTCTGCCCCCCGCCGCCGTTCCGCACACCGTGGCCGCGCGGTCGGGCTCCGCCGTCGACGGGGTCCCGCGCCCCGCGCAGCCCGGACGCGGTGGGCCATCCGGTGGAAAGGCCTCCGACACACGACGGGCATCGCGCCCGGGCGGCACGACCTGTGCGGATGCTCGCTTCGAGACCCGCCTCTGGGACGGCCCTCGGGAGCCAGATGAAGTCCGCCCGCTCCGTTCGCCCGGCCGGGCCCCGTACCGGCCGTCCACTGCGGCCCCTGCTCACGGCGGCCGCCCTCCTGGTACTGACCGTGCCCTGTACACCGGCCCGGGCAGCCGCCCCCGCCTGTTTCGGCGTGCCCGCCACGATCACCGGAGCCGGCGTCCTCACGGGCACCCCCGGGAACGACGTCATCATCGGCTCTCCGGGCTCCGACACCATCGACGGCCTCGGCGGCAACGACCTCATCTGCGGTCTTGCGGGGGGCGACGTCCTCCAGGGCGGCACCGGGAACGACTGGATCGACGCGGCGCGGGCAACGACGTGATCCGCGGCGGCACCGGTGGCGACCGCCTCGTCGGTGACAACTGGGCGGGCACCTCGCTCGGGGCCGGGAACGACCGGATCACCGGGCTCGGCGGGAACGACACGCTGTTCGGGGACAACGTCGACCCCACCGGCGCGGCGCCCGCGGGCACGGCCGGTGGACACGACCGGCTCTCGGGCGGCACCGGGAGCGACGCGCTGCATGCCGGCCCCGGGAACGACCTCCTCGACGGCGGGCCGGAGTACGACGCCTGCGACGGCGGAGCGGGCGACAAGGCCGTCGCCTGCGAAACCGTCACGGGAGTTCCGTAGCCGTCCCTGGTGGAAGAATCCTTTTCTCTTGCTGTGGGGCATACGGGTGATCTTGGTCTGGGTGGGTGGGATTCGCTGCCTATGATCCACTGTTGTGACAGAGAGTCAGTACGACCGGGTCGCCCAGGACTCGGCAGATGTGGTCATCCTCGGGGCCGGGCCCGCGGGGCTGGTGCTGGGGAACCTCTTACTTGGGGCCGGGCTCGACTGCGTGGTCCTGGAGCGCGCCGGGCGCGAGCAGATCCAGGCCCGCGCGCGGGCCGGCTTCCTCGCTCCCCACACGGTGCGCGTCCTGGAACGCAACGGCCTCGACGAGGGACTGCGGTTACGCGGACGGCAGCACGGCGTCTGCGAGTTCCGCACCGAGGACGGCAGGTTCCGCCTGGACTACCGCCGGCTCGGCAGCGGCGAGCCGCACACCGTGTACCCCCAGCACGAACTGGTCACCGATCTGCTGTCGTCCTACGTCGGCGCCGGCGGCCGGATCCGCTTCGGGGCGGAGGCCGTCGCCGTGTCCGACGCGGACGGTCCCGCCCCGTCCGTCACGGTACGCGGCGAGGACGGGCGCCCGGAGCGGTGGCGCGGCCGGTACGTCGCCGCCTGCGACGGCCGCCACGGCGCGGGCCGGCGTTCTCTCCCGCCGGGCACCGTGCGCCGCCACCACCGCGACCACGGCGTGTCCTGGCTCGGCCTGCTCGCCGAGGCCCCGCCGAGCATCGACGCCGTCGGGTACGCGGTCCACCCCCGCGGCTTCGCCGGGCACATGGCCCGCTCCGCCGAGGTCACCCGCTACTACCTCCAGGTCCCCCGCGACGCCCGCCCCGACGACTGGGGCGACGACCGCATCTGGGACGAACTCGCCCTGCGCATGCGAGCGGACGAGTACGGTCCGCTGCTGCGCGGCCCCGTCGCGCAGCGCGCCGTCGTCCACCACGAGTCCGACGTGCTCGAACCGCTGCGGCACGGCTCCCTCTTCCTCGTCGGTGACGCCGCAGCCCTGATCAGCCCGTCCGCCGCCAAGGGCGCGAACCTCGCGGTACTGGAGGCGGAGATCCTCGCCCAGGCCCTCACCGCCGCCCTTCTCCAGGGCGATCCCGAGCCGCTGGGCCGCTATTCGGGCCGGTGCCTGGCGCACATCTGGCGGGCGCAGGAGTTCTCCCACTGGATGATCGGCCTGCTGCACGAAGGTCCGGACGCCGACGCGTCCTCGCCCTTCCTGGAGCGTCTGCGGCGCTCCCGCATCGCCTCGCTGCGCGACTCGCGCAGCCGGCAGGACTGGTTCGCGGAGCACTACGTCGGGGTCTGAGCCCCTCCCCCGCCGACCCGTCCCCTCCTTTCTCGCCGCCCGGCGTCCCCGCACCTCGCGGAGCGCGCCGTGGCCGCTCACCGCTGCCTGCCCGGCGGCCCGCGCTGTTCTCCCGCACCCCATTTTCCTCCTTACACGGCTTGTCCCCTTTTCCTCCCTATACGGACGGTGAATGCGTTCCATGGATACCTCCACGATTCCCGCGCCGTCGTCGACGGCGAGCGCCGGCGACGACGCGGCGCGGCTGCGCGCGACGGCCGGATTCGTCCGGGAGCAGGACACCTCCGCCCTGCTGTCGCGGGTACTGCCCGGCCTCGACGGACCCGAACTCCGGGCGCTGACCGACCAGTGCTCCTTCGCGCACGCCGCCGTGCTCGTCTTCCCGCCGGACGAGCCCGCGCTGCGGGCGCAGTTGACCGCGTGCGGCCTGGCGCCGGACGCCAGGCCGCAGCCGAGCGTCGTCGTCCGCCAACGACTGGCCGCCCGTCACCGCCTCGACGCCGCCGATCTTGACGTAAGGATTCTCCGCCCGGTCGTCCACGGTCCGGCGGGCGAGCGGCGGGCGGTCGAGGTCTTCGCGCTGACCACGCCGACCGGTTCGGGCCTGTCCGGCGTCGCCGCCCACGAGCGCGGCGCGGACCACGAGGCGCACCTGGCCTTCGACGTCACCCGGCCCGACCCGCTGGTGCTGCGCGGGCTGCTCGCCAGCTTCGTACGGCACGGGGCCGCGGCCGACGGTGGCGGCTACAACCCGCACGAGGACGGGACGGTGTTCTACTTCACCGCTCCCGCCGGCACGAAGACGACGTACCGGCGGGTGGAGCTCTACGCGGGCGGCGACCACCGCGACGTGCTGTCCGAGCACCTCGCCGGGCGGTACGCGGCACTGCCGGGCGGACGGTCCGGCGAGCCGGCGGCCGGGCGGGCCCACCGCCCGGCCGCCGGGCCCGCCGCGAGGCAACCGGACGTTTCCCAGCCCGCCGAAACGCTGCTGCGGCTGCTCACCGGCGCCTGGACCACGCAGGCCCTGGCCACCTGCGCGCGGCTCCGGCTGCCCGAGGCGATGGACCTCGACACCGCCACCGGCACGGCGGAGTTGGCGCGCACCGTCGGCGCCCACCCGCAGAGCCTGGCGACACTGCTGCGGTACCTCGCCATGCTGGGCGTGGTGTCCGAGGACCAGGACGGCTTCCGGCTCACCCCCGTCGGCGCGCTGCTGGACACGGCGGCGCCCGCCTCGATGCGGCCGCTGGCCCTGATGTACGGCGGCGCCTTCTACCAGTCGTTCGCGCACCTGGCCCACAGCGTGCGCACCGGCCGCCCCGGCTTCGACCACCTCTACGGCGAGAACCACTTCGACTACTTCGCCCGCCATCCCGAACTGGCCGCCCTCTTCGACCGGTCCATGGCGTCGAGCGCCGCCATCTTCGAGCCCCTGCCCGACCACCCCGTCCTCACCGCCGCCGCGGACGCGGCCGCCGCCGGCACCCCCCGTACCGTCGTCGACGTCGCGGGCGGGACGGGCGAACTCCTCGGCCGCATCCTCACCGCCCACCCCTCCCTGCACGGGATCCTGCTGGAGCGCCCCGAGGCCGCCCGGGCGGGCCTGGCGGGCACCACCGCCGCGGGGCGCTGCGCCTTCCGTGCGGGCACGTTCGCCGACGTACCCGCGGGCGGCGACGTATACGTCCTCTCCCGCGTCCTGCACGACTGGGACGACGACCGGTGCCGCAGCATCCTGCGCCACTGTGCCCAGGCCATGCCCGAGCACGCGGACCTCCTCGTGGTCGAACGACTCCTGCCGGAGGACGGCACCCCGTCCCTCGCCACCGCGTGGGACCTGCACATGCTGTGCAACACCGGTGGGAGGGAGCGCACCGCAGGCCACTACGCCCGGCTGCTCGGCGAATCCGGCCTCGAACTCGTCGGCCACACCCCGCTGCCCCTCGGCGCGCACACGCTCCACGCCCGCAGGGCTTAGGGAGCAGGGGCCGTCAGCTGTCACGGCCGCGGTCGTGACGGGCGTCGAGCCGTACGTTGAGCCGGGCGGCCTGGCGGTTCAGGTGGTCGCGCTCGGCGAGGTTCGGCGCCCTGCGGGCCGCCTCGGCGTACAGCCGGGCCGCCGTCACCAGGTCGCCGTCGCGCTCGTGGAGGTACGCCGCCACGGCGGCGTGGCGGGGCAGGGACGCGTCCAGCGCCGCGAGCGCCGCCAGGCCGGCCCGCGGTCCGCCGGCCTCCCCCACGGCGACCGCCCGGTTGAGCCGTACGACCGGGCTGTCGGTCAGGCGCGCGAGTTCGTCGTACCACTCGACGATCTGCACCCAGTCGGTCTCCTCGGCGGTGGGCGCGTCGGCGTGCAGCGCCGCAACGGCGGCCTGGGCCTGGAACTCCCCCAGCCGGTCGCGGGCGAGGGCCCTGCGGAGGATGCCGATGCCCTCGGCGATCAGCGCGGTGTCCCACAGCCCGCGGTCCTGCTCGGCGAGCGGCACCAGGCTGCCGTCGGGTGCGGTCCGGGCTGCGCGCCGGGCGTGGTGGAGCAGCATGAGGGCGAGCAGCCCCGCCACCTCGGGGTGGTCGACCGCGGCCGTGAGCTGCCGGGTGAGCCGGATGGCCTCGGCGGCGAGGTCGACGTCGCCGGAGTAGCCCTCGTTGAAGACCAGGTAGAGGACGCGCAGCACGGTGGCGACGTCACCGGGCCGGTCGAGGCGCACGCCGGCCACCGTGCGCTTGGCCCGGCTGATGCGCTGCGCCATGGTCGCCTCGGGCACCAGGTAGGCCCGGGCGATCTGGCGCGTGGTCAGTCCGCCGACGGCCCGGAGGGTGAGCGCGACGGCGGACGACGGCGTGAGCGACGGATGGGCGCACAGGAAGTAGAGCGCGAGCGTGTCGTCCACCGCGGAGGCGGGTCCGGGCTCCGGCTCCTCGTCGACGAGGTCCTCGCGCCGGCGGCGAGCGGCGTCCGCCCGCACGGCGTCGAGGTACCGGCGCCAGGCCACGGTGACCAGCCAGCCCTTCGCGTCGCGCGGAGGGTCGGCCGGCCAGACGCGCAGCGCCTCGACGAGGGCGTCCTGGACGGCGTCCTCGGCCGCCGCGAAGTCGGCTCCGCGGCGGACGAGGACGGCGAGCACGCCCGGCGTGAGGCTGCGGAGCAGGACCTCGTCCATCGGGGGCGTCACTCGGTGATGGTGGGGGGCTCGGCCAGGAACGGACGCAGTTCGAGCCACTCGTGGATCGGCTTCCCGCCGGCGCCGGGCGCGGCCGACAGCTCTCCGGCCAGCTCGACGGCGCGCTCGTGGCTGTCGACGTCGATCACCATCCAGCCGGCGATGAGGTCCTTGGTCTCGGCGAACGGCCCGTCGGTCACCGGCGGGCGGCCCTCCCCGTCGTAGCGGACCCAGGTCCCCTCGGGGGCGAGGGCCTGGCCGTCGACGAACTCGCCGGTCGCCTCGAGCCGGGCGGCGAAGTCCCTCATGTACGCGATGTGGTCCGAGATCTCCTCGGGCGTCCACCGGTCCATCGGCACGTCGTTGACCGCCGCCGGGGCGCCGCGGTAGTGCTTGAGCAGCAGGTACTTGGCCATCGTGGTTCTCCTCGCTGGTACGACCATTCTGGTCGCGTTCACACCGGGGACGGAGCCGGTCACGGGTTCTCGACATCTCCGGCGGGATTCTCTTCCGGGTTTCGCTCCGGAAGACGTCAGGGGCGTTGCAGCATGCGGTGGCGCAGGGTGTCGTAGAGGGGGGTGCTGTCCAGCCGGGTCGCCGTGAGGGCGGCCGCGAAGCAGGCCAGCAGCAGGGGGATGAGCAGCGGGGCGGACCCGGTCATCTCCAGGACGAGGACGACGCCGGTCAGCGGGGCGCGGACGACGCCGGTGAACAGCGCGGCCATGCCGACGGCGGCGAACGCGGCCGGTCCTGGCGCCCCGGCCGGGAGTACGGGGGCGGCCAGCGACTGGGTCAGGGTGCCCAGGAGGGCGCCGAGGGCCAGCAGCGGGGCGAAGAGTCCGCCGGGGGTGCCGGCGGCGTAGCTCAGGGGCCCGGCCACGAAGCGTACGGCGAAGTAGAGGACCAGGGCGCCGACGGCGGGGAGGTGGCCGGTGAGCAGCCGCTCGCTCAGTTCGTCCCCACCGCCCCCGAGCAGCGGCTCCACGGTCATCAGCGCGCCCACCACGGCTCCGATCGCGGCGGCCTTGGCGACGGGAGGGATCCGGGTGACCCCTTCGACGGCCTCCAGCGCGCGCACCACGAGGGCGCTGTACGCGGGGCCGAGCACCCCGGCGGCGACCCCGAGCAGGAGGAAGAGCGGCATGCTCCAGATGGGCGGGAGGGCCAGGTCCGGCATCGGCAGGACGGGGGCGTCGCCGACCACCAGCCGGCAGCCGAGCGCGGCCGCGACGGTGCCGACCATGGTGAGCAGCACCAGGCGGGGCCGCACGCTGCGGGTGACCTCCTCGCAGACGAACAGCAGGCCGCCCAGCGGTGCCGTGAACGCGGCGGCCAGGCCCGCGCCGGCGAGGGCGGTGTGCAGGATCCGGGTGTCCTCGGGGTCCTGGCGGGTGTGGTGGCCCGCGAGGGCGCCGACGGCGGCGCCCATGTGGACGATCGGCCCTTCGCGGCCGAGGACGAGTCCGGAGCCGATGGCGACGACGCCGCCGGCGAACTTGGCGGGCAGCAGCCACAGGGCGGGTGCGTCGGACTGCCGGCGCCAGACGGCCTCGACGTGCTGGATGCCGCTGCCGGCGGCATACGGGACGCGCCGGGCGATCCCACAGGCGAGGGCGGCGCCGGCGGCGGTGACCAGGACGGGCAGCAGCCGGCCCGCGGGGCCGAGACCGGCACCGGACTCCAGGAGGTCGGCGCGCAGCGCGTCGGCGTGCCCGAGGCACCAGCGGAAGGCGCCGCCGACCAGCCCGACGAGGACGCCGCCGAGGGCCGCGACGACGAAGGCACGGGCACCGATCCGCCGTCCGGGCATCCATCGCCTCCTGCGTTCCGTGCGGGCCCCGGTCCGGGACGGCCAGGCCCCGAGCCTGGACCCGGCGGGGGCCCGGGGCGGCGCGCCTCACCGAGGGAAGGGCACAGGCGCCCCGAGCGGGTGAAGGCGGGAAGGGGTGGCGCCGGGTGGCAGTGGCGGCATCCGGCGGCACGAGGGCACGGGCCGCGACGCGACACGCCTGTGGAAACGATAATGCCCCGGCCCTCCCGGGAGGCTCGCGCACAGTGATGCCCGTCCGTGCGGCCGGCGGCCGCGCCACGCGTGCACCGAACACCCGGGGTGGTCCCGATGACAAACCGTCCTCGCCCACTGATCCTGATCCGCGGCTTCGGAGGCCCGGACCTGCAGGACGAGCAGAGGAACGTCTACCAGGGCTTCAACGACGGCACTTGCTATCCCGGCCGCCGCGGCGAGAGCTACCTCTACGAGGGCTTCGTGCTGCGGTGCCTCAAGTCGGCCCGGCACCCGTACCGGGACGCCACCAACGTCGTCGGCTACTACAAGCAGGAGCAGAAGCCGTTCCCTGACACCGAGGGCTGGCCCGAGGACCTGCTGCGCGGCAGCGTGATCGTCGACGTGCCCATGGCGCGCTCGGTCCTCGCGCAGGGGGTCGCCGGGACCATGTGGGTGTACCGCTTCTACGACCTGGTCCCCCGGACGCTGGAGCGCTACGGCGAGGGACTCGTCAAGCTGCTGAAGATCATCGAGGAGGGCGCGCGCCGGGCCGGCGAGGAGTTCACCGGCGTGGACGTCGTCGCGCACAGCATGGGCGGGCTGGTGCTCCGCGCGGCGCTGACCCGGCTGGGCGGGCGGAGCGAGGACCTCATCCACCGGATCGTCACCCTGGGCACGCCGCACCGGGGCATCGCCTTCCAGCTCCTGCCCGCGGCCCTGGCCCGGAGCCTGCCGCTCGGCGTCGCCGACGAGATCGCCGCGTTCGACCCGCGCCGCACGGACATCCTCGGCATCCCCTTTCCCGCGCACCGGATCCTGACCGTGGTCGGCACCAACTACGAGCAGTACGCCAACGGGTTCGCGAATCTGGGCAACCGGCTCTCCACCCTGATCGACGAGGGCACCCTGGCCTACAACCGCAGTGACGGACTGGTCAAGCACGCCTCCGCGCAGATCCCGGGGGCGCCGCGCACGTTCGTCAACAAGTGCCACGGCGGCCAGGACTCGCTCGTCACCTCGCGCGAGGCGTACGAGATCGCGATGCGCTTCTTCCACGGCACACACCGCGTCCGGCTGCGGCTGGCGCGGGCCGAGGTGAAACGCGGACACGACATCTTCGGGAAGAGCGAGTTCTTCTTCGGGGTCTCGATCAAGCCCCGGTACGTCGACTTCGAGCTGTTCCACCAGAGCAAGGAGGCCGAGAACTGCTACGGCCCGTTCCACACCGACGACTTCTCCGACCCGCTCCCCGACCTCGCCACGGAGCTGTCCCGCCCGCTGTCGGAGTCCGGTGACGCCACGACCGGCTGGGCCGGTCCCGGCCGGCTGGTCTGGGAGGGGTGGGTGGACGCCTCCGCCAAGCCGGCGGGCGCCCTGGACCACAGCCTGGTGCTGCGCCTGGAGGTGTACGTCGGCGAGCGGGACTCGTTCGGAGTGGGCTTCTCCGACAACCTGGTCTTCGGCAAGCAGTACTACGTGCAGGCCGTGTCCGAGGCCGACGGGACGCCGTCGCTCTACCTCCACACCGGCGAGACGTTCCTCGGTCCCGACATCACGCCCGCGATGGTGGCCGCCGCCGCGGCGGCGGAGGGCGCGGAGGTGCAGCGGATGGCGCCGGGCGCCGGGGGCGCGCCCGGCACGTGGACGTTCCACGTCGCGGGCACCGGGTTCGAGGCCGATCTGGAGGTGTCCCTGGAGCGGGAGGCGTAGCCGGGGAAGGTGGTGCGCGGCGGTGTCGTCACCCGGGTCCCCGTCGCGGCGTCGCGGAGAGGGCGTACGGGCGTGAAGAGGGGCGCGAGGCGGCTTGAGGGCCCCCTGATGATCCGCCGGGAGGGGGTCATCGCATACGTTCGTGGGGCGCCACCTGCCACGCGAGGAGGATGAACCTGATGAACGCCGCCGAAGAGGGACGGCAGCAGCTGGACGCGGCCAGCGTCGTCAACGCCAGGAGGACCCTGCTGATGCTCCTCGCCAGGGCCGGCGTCGTCCCCGGCGACGCGGAGGAGCTGATCGGTCTCGTCGAGGCCGGCTCCCTGGCCCTCGCGCACGAGGAGATCCTCGGCGGCACCCCGGACGCCCCGCAGGACAAGGGCGAGCTGTACGCGCACGGCTGGCTCGACGGGGCGGGGGCCGCCGCGGACGCCCTCGGGGAGCTGGCCGAAACGGCCCTGCGCCGGGCGCTGGCCACGAGCCTCGCCGAGGCCGACCCGGACCGGCTCCCTCCCGTACGGAAGATGGAGGTGGAGCGGACGCAGGTGGCCGTCACAGCCCTCTATCTCTCGTTCACCACCGCCTCCGACCTCGACCCGGAGGTCACCCAGGAGGTGCTCACCGCCGCCCTCGGCACCATGGACACCCGGCAGCGGGCGACGTACGCCGGCCGCCTGGAGGACTTCGCCGCGCGGCACCGGGCCCGTCTGGAGCGGCTGTACGCGGCGTACGGGCCCGGCGGCGCCGTGGCGGTCCACGGCCGGTACTCCCTCGTCCACTCCGCGACCAGCGTGGCCGTACTGGAGCGGCTCGCCGTCGCGGAGCCCGCGTTGCGCGAGGAGTGGGACGCCGCGGAGCTGCCGCCGGCGTGGCTGGACGGGCTGACCTCGGCCTGGGAGGCGAGCGGCTGACGCCGGATGGGCCCGCAGCGCCGGGTCCCGGGCGGGGTCACCCGCGCCGTGGCCCGGTGGACCGGCGGCCGGAAAGCCCCCGTGGTCAGAGCAGCTCCCTGGCCTTGGCCCGCACGAACCCCCAGCCCTGGGCCAGGGTGGGCTTCGCCGGAACGGCGACCTCGTCCGGGTTGGTGAGCACGTCCAGGAGCACCGGGCCGGGCGTTTCGAGGGCGCGTTGCACGCCGTCGCGGAGGTCGGCGGGGTCGGTGACCCGGATGCCCGTCAGGCCGACGGCGGTGGCGACGGCCGCGAAGTCGGGATTGTCGAGCCGGGTGCCGAACGCGGGCAGCCCCGTCTGCTCCTGCTCCAGCTTGACCATGCCGAGGCTCCGGTTGTCGAACACCACCAGTTTCACGGGCAGCCCGTACGTGCGGATCGTCAGCAGGTCGCCCAGCAGCATGCTCAGGCCGCCGTCGCCGCAGAACGCGATGACCTGCCGGTCGGGCGCCCACAGCTGGGCGCCGAGCGCCTGGGGCATGGCGTTGGCCATGGAGCCGAGGTTGTAGGAACCGATCAGGCGCCGGGTCCCGCGCATGGGGACGTGGCGGGACAGCCAGACGGTGGCCATGCCGGTGTCGGAGGTGAACACGGCGTCGTCCGCGGCGAAATCGGCCACGGCGGCGGCCAGCGCCTCGGGGCGGACCGCGTGGCCGGGGTTGTCCAGGGAAGCCCGCAGCCGCCGGGCCGGCCGGCGGTCGGCGGCGGGGTCGGCCAGCCGGGCCTGCCGCTCCTGCCACCGTGCGAAGCGTTCGCGGGCGTCCTCCAGGTGCTTCCGGTCGGCGACCCGGTCGAGCAGCGGCAGCAGGGCCTCCAGGGTGACGCGCACGTCGCCGGCCAGGCCCACGTCCACGGGAGTGCGGCGGCCGAGGTGCTCCTCGCGCGCGTCGACCTGGACGACGCGGACGTCCTTCGGGTACCAGTCGCGGTACGGGAAGTCGGTGCCCAGCATCAGGACCGCGTCGGCGGCGTCGAGGGCGTGGACGGCTGCCGGGTTGCCGATGAGGCCGGTCTGGCCGACCTGGTGGGGGTTGTCGCCCTCGAAGCCCTCCTTGGCCTTCAGGGTGAGCACCATGGGCGCCGCCAGCCGGTCGGCCGCGTCCAGGACCTCCGTACGGGCGCCCCGGGCACCGGCGCCGACGAGCAGCGTCACGCGCGAGGCCGAGTTCAGCAGGGCTGCGGCGCGGGCGAGGGAGGCGTCGTCGGGCCGGGTGACGGCCCGGTCGAGCGCGAAGCGGGGCGGCCGGTCCTCCGGTACCTCCTGGCCGCCCATGTCGCCGGGCACGGTCAGGACGGCCACGCCGCCGCGGGTGACGGCCGCGCGCACGGCGGCTTCGAGCGCCCGCGGCATCTGCTCCGGAGAGGTGACGGTGGCGCGGTGCACGGCGACGTCGCGGAAGAGGAGGTCGTTGTCGACCTCCTGGAAGTAGTCGCTGCCGATCTCCGCCAGCGGGACCTGGCCACAGACGGCGAGGACGGGCGCGTGGCTCTTGGCGGCGTCGTACAGGCCGTTGAGGAGGTGCACGGAACCGGGCCCGACCGTGCCCATGCACACCCCGAGGCTGCCCGACAGCTGCGCCTGGGCACCGGCCGCGAAGGCCGCCGCCTCCTCGTGCCGACAGCCGACCCACTGCAGGCCGTCGGTGGTGCGGATGGCCTCGGTGAGCGGGTTCAGGGCGTCGCCGACCACGCCGAAGACGTGCCGGACGCCCAGTTCCCGCAGTGCGTCGACGATCACGCGGGCGACGGTTCGTGCCATGGGGAGACCTCCTGCGGGCTTGCGGGCTTGCGGGCTTGCGGGCTTGCGGGCTTGCGGGCTTGCGGGCTTGCGGGGGGGGGATGCTTCGGATCAGGTCGAGAAGTCAGCCGGTGAAGCGGTCCGGGTCGGCCGCCTCCCAGTCGGCTGCCCACGATTCGGGCGGGGATGCGAGGAGTTGGCCGGGAGCCAGCCACTCGTGCAGTTCGGCGTACGAGCGGACGGTGTGCGGGGCCGTCCGCTGGACGAGCATGTGCGGGCGCAGCCCTTCCGGGCCGTCGACGCCCATCGCCGCCATGATCTGCAGGGCGCTCCGGACCGTGGCCTCCTGGAATCGCCGTACGCGCACCGCCTTGTCGGCGACGTCGAGGGCGCGGGCGCGCCGCGCGTCCTGGGTGGCGACCCCGACGGGGCAGGTGTTGGTGTGGCAGCGCTGGGCCTGGATGCACCCGACGGCGAACATCATGGCGCGTGCGGCGTTGGTGTAGTCGGCTCCCTGGACGAGGCGCCGCACGAGGTCGCCGCCGGTGGCGACCTTGCCGCCGGCCCCGATGCGCACGCGGTCGCGCAAGCCGGTGCCGACGAGGGCGTTGTGCACGGTCATCAGGCCTTCGCCGAGCGGGAGCCCGACGATGTCGGCGAACTCCAGCGGCGCCGCTCCGGTCCCGCCCTCCGCCCCGTCGACGACGATGAAGTCGGGCGCCGTGCCCTCCTCCAGCACGGCACGGCACACGGCGAGGAACTCGCGGCGCGAGCCGACGCAGAGCTTGAACCCGACGGGCTTGCCGTCGGCCAGCTCGCGCATCCGGTGCAGGAAGCGGACCAGCTCCCTGGGGGTGCCGTACACCCGGTGGTAGGGCGGCGAGACGACGGTCCGTCCCTGCGGGACGCCGCGCACGCGCGCGATCTCGGCGGTGACCTTGGCGCCCGGCAGGACGCCTCCGATGCCGGGCTTGGCACCTTGGCTGATCTTCAACGAGAGGGCCTTCACCTGTGGGTGCGCGGCCTTGAGCGCGAACTGCCGCTCGTCGAAGCCGCCGTCGTCGGTGCGGCAGCCGAAGTAGCCCGTACCGATCTCCCACACGAGGTCGCCGCCGGGCCCCAGGTGGTACTCGGACAGGCCGCCCTCTCCGGTGTCGTGAGCGAAACCGCCCATGCGGGCACCGGCGTTGAGCGCGAGCACCGCGTTGGCCGACAGGGAGCCGAAGCTCATCGCCGAGACGTTGAGCAGGGCCATGTCGTAGGGCCGGGTGCAGTCGGGGCCGCCCACCCGTACCCGGGGCGGGTCGGTGCGGACCGGCCTGGGAGCCATGGACGGTGTGAGGTACTCGCTGCCGGGCAGGTGGAGGTCGCGTTCGGTGCCGAAGGGCTCCTCGGCGTCGGTGCCCTTGGCCCGCTCGTAGACGATGCTGCGGGTGTCGCGGTCGAAGGGGCGGCCGTCGAAGTTGCGCTCGACGAAGTACTGCTGGATCTCGGGGCGCACGGCCTCCAGCGCGAAGCGGAGGTGGCCGAGCAGCGGGTAGTTGCGCAGGACCGAGTGGCGGCGCTGGAGGACGTCGTGGATTCCGACGGCCGTCAGCAGGAGCAGGGGCAGGGCCGCGGCCCACCACCAGGGCGAGACCGCGACGGTGGCGGCAACCGCGGCACCGGCGGCGGCCGTGGACAGCAGAAGGGGTGTTTTCAGCACGTCCCCGCATCTGTCCCGGCCGCCGCCCGCCATGCACCCGGGACGGCACTACCACCGGTACCAGCGCCCGCCCCGGCCGGCGGGACGGGCGACGAAGCCGAGCAGCCAGACGACGAGCACGGCGACGGCCACCCACCACAGCACCTTCACGGCGAAGCCGGCACCGAAGAGGACGAGGGCGAGGAGCAGTACGAGCAGCAGCGGAATCATCGTCGAAACCTTCCTGGGCCCGATGGCCCGATGACGGCACCGCTCGTGCCCGGCAGAGGGCGGAGACAGGTGCCGCTTGGTGAGTCGTTGCCCGCGTGTACCCATGGCTCCGGAACTCACACGGAGCGATTGAGGCGGCCAACTCCATTGCGGGTGGCGGCGGTTGCACGACGGGGAAGGCAAGGCCCGGCGTCGCCCGCAGCAGGGTCGAACACGCCGGCGGCGTACGGGTGGCGGGCGACGGCCCCTGTACGGGCGAGCGCCTTGTGCAGGGGCGGGGCGCGCATGGACGGGCGTGCATGGACGGGGCGCGAGTGGGCAGGCGCGGGGTGGAAACCTTCGATGCGGAGTCCCCCCTGCAGGCGCCGGTCGTTCACCCTCGGGTGGCGGTCGGCGCGGCTGCGTGCCGGGGCGGTGGGCGGCGTAAGGACCGCGAGGGCGCTCAGCCCGGCTGGGGGGCCGGGTCCAGGAGGTGGGGACCGTTGTTGCGCACGCTGTTGACGGCCGTCGTCACGGCGGTCGTGGTGAGGATGCCGTCGGCCGGCGTGTGCAGGAGGGCGCGGAGGTCGTCGGTGTCGTGGTGGGCGGGGTCCAGCCAGGTGCCGAAGTCGTCCGGGTGGAGGACGAGCGGCATGCGCGGGTGGATGCGGCCCGCGGCGTCGGTGGCCTCGGTGGTGATGATGGTGGCCGTGGTGAGCCAGGCCGCGGGATCGTCGTCGTCCTCGACGGTGGCGTCGCGCCAGAACTCGTACAGGCCCGCCATCGCCATCACGCCCCGGTCCTCCGGCTGGATGAAGTACGGCTGCTTGTACGCCTTCGCCTGCTCGGTGGCGGGGACGGCGACCCATTCGTAGAAGCCGTCCGCCGGCAGCAGGCACCGCCTGCGGCCGAACGCCTTGCGGTACGCGGGCTTCTCGTGGACGGTCTCCATCCGGGCGTTGATCATCCGGGAGCCCACGGACGGGTCCTTCGCCCAGGACGGCACCAGCCCCCACCGCACCGGCCGCATCGACCGGAGCACCTCGCCGGAGCCCTTGTCGACGCGTTCCAGCACCGCCCACACGTCGTCGGTCGGGGCGACGTTCCACGAGGGCCCCAGCAGCCCGCGGGCGGGGTCCAGCTCGGCGTCGAACAGGCCCGCGAGGTCCTCGGGGGCACGGGAAGATGCATAGCGGCCGCACATGTGGCCCACTCTGCCACCCGGCGGCCGGGGCCGGCTTGAGCGCGGGGGATGTGGCGGGATCGTGCACCCGGGACCGCAGGGGCTCGGTGGCTCCGGGGCTGGGGGCTGGGGGCCCGGTGGTTCCGCGGCTCCGCGGCTCGGTGGCTCCGCCGCTTCAGGGCGCGGCGAGGCCCCGGCTCGCGAGGACGAGGAGCACGGCGTCCGCTCCGGCCAGGGCCAGTACGGCGAGGAAGGGCATCCGGCTGCGTGCGAGGGCGGGCGACGCCGCCACCGCACCGAGGGACAGGACTGCGGTCAGCAGGAGCAGCAGCCGTCCGGCGGGAGTGACCGGGCCGGGCGGGCCGAAGGCCAGTACGGCGCCGGAGCCGAAGGCCAGTACGGAGGCCACGGCGACGGAACCGCGCCGCCCCAGCCGTTGCGGCAGCCCGCGGACGCCTGCGGCGAGGTCCGCGTCGATGTCGGGCAGGGTGTTGGCGAAGTGCGCCGCAGTCCCCAGCAGCGCCGCCGCGGCCGTCAGCCAGGGCGGGGGCCAGCGGCCGGGCGCGGCGGCCAGGGTCAGGAAGGCCGGCAGGAGTCCGAAGGCGAGGGCGTACGGCAGCCAGGAGGCGGGGGTGCGTTTCAGCCACAGGTTGTACGCCCAGGCGGCGGCGACGCAGCCGAGGTGGACCAGGCCCGCCCGGGCACCGCAGGCCAGCGACAGCGGCACACAGGCGAGGAGCGCTGCGGAGGCGGCCGCGGACACCGCGGCGGGCCGTACTCCGCCGACGGCGAGGGGCTTGTCACGGCGCCCGGCCGCACGGTCGCGGCGCAGGTCCAGCCGGTCGTTGCTCCAGCCCACCGAGAACTGGCCGGCGGCGACCGCGGCCACCGCGGTGGCGCCGGTCCGGAAGCCGAGTCCGGAGGCGGCGGCCAGCAGGGCGGCGAGCAGCGTCACCCCCGCGGCGGGGACGGGGTGACTGGCCCCCAGGAGGCCGCCCGCGCCGCGGAGGAGGGCGCTGCCGGACGGTCCTGAGGCGGCCGCAGCGAGCCCCGCCGCTTCGGCGGCCCCTTCATCGGTGGTGGCGGGCACCGCGCCACGGTAAGCGCCCGACTCCCACGACGGGCGTCCGGCGCGCCCGGGGGCGGTCCGACGAACGCCCGGGGCGCCCGCGTCGGGTGACGGCCGCGCCCTTCGGGACGCCGGCACCTCGCGCCCGGCATGACCGGAGCCCGCTTCGGCGGGCATGCACGCGCCCTTGGAGCCTGCTGCCGGGCGTTCGGCCGGCCCGCGTCGCCTGCTGCGCCGGGCGTTCGGCCGGCCCATGTCGCCTACTGGGCCGAGCCTTGGCGCACCCGGGGCGGTCCGCCGGGTGGTCGCCCCGCCTCCCCGGGCGCTGGCACCTGGGCTCGGCACAACAAGGGGCCCCTCGGCAGGCGTGCGCCGCGCCCGGGGGCGGTCGCGGCGGGTAGTCGCCGCCTCTGCAAGGGGCGCCAACGCCTCAGCTCGGCACCACCAGCGCCGGCCGCGGCACGCGTCCGGCCCGCCCGCGTCGCCGGAGGGGCCAGGCGCTCGTCGTGCCGACAAGGCACCAGCACCTCGGGGTCGGCACGACCGGGGCCTGCCTCGGCGGGCCTGCGGCCCGCGCGCGTCGCCTGCCGAGGCGGGCCCGGCGAGTCGGGGGCCTCCAGGCCGTGTTCGCAGCTCTGCGCATCCGTGACGGCCGGGAGTGACTTGCCGGGCACCGCCGACGCGACGTCCGGCCGCCTCGGCGACGCATGACGGCTGCCATGGGCAACTCGTCGCCGCCGTCCGGACCGCGATCGGCCGCCCGGCACGCGTCACGGCAGTCGCGCCACGCGGCACAGCCGGCACGGCCGCGTTGCGCGCCCGGCACACTCGTGACGGCGGTGCTGAACGCTCCGGCATGCTCGGTCGGCGCAGCCACGCTCCGCGGCTCGGCCCGCCGCTCAGGGTTGCGTACACACGCTGGGCGCGCCGGGCACAGCCCGAATCCCTCGGCGCGCCCGCGCCCGCCCGAATCCAGCGCCCCGAACCCCTGGCGCGCCCGTGTCCAGCGTCTCGACGTGCCCCGCAGAGTCACGCCCGCCCCCGCCGCCCGGCGCATCCGCGCTCCGAACCCTCGGCACCCCTGCGCCCGGCGCCCCCGGCGCGCCCGGGGTGGCCGTGTTCAGGGGTCCGGCGGGCACCTGTCCCTATGTTGGAGCGATGACACGCGTCCTCGCGGTGAGTACGGCGTTTCCGCCGCACCGCCACACGCAGCAGGAGATCGCCGAGGTCCTCGCCTCCTGCCTGCCGTCCGGGGCCGATGCCGCGCTCCTGCGCCGGCTGCACGGAGCGGCCGGGGTGGAGACGCGTCACCTCGCCCTCCCCCTGGACGGGTACCGGGAGCTGGGCGGGTTCGGGCACACCAACCGGCTGTTCGTGGACCTGGCCGTGGCGCTGGGCGCCGAGGCGGTGGAGCGGGCGCTCGACGAGGCCGCGGTGCGGGCAGACGAGATCGACGTCGTCGTCTCCACGACCGTGACCGGCATCGCCGCGCCCTCCGTGGAGGCCCGGCTCGCCGCGCGGGTCGGGCTGCGGCCGGACGTCGAGCGGGTGCCGCTCTTCGGTCTCGGCTGCGCGGGAGGCGCCGCCGGGCTGGCCCGCGTACACGGCCTGCTGGACGGCCGGCCGGGGCGCAAGGCGCTGCTGCTGTCCACGGAGCTGTGCTCGCTCACCCTCCAGCCGTCCGACACGTCGATGGCGAACCTGGTGGCGGGGAGCCTGTTCGGGGACGGGGCCGCGGCGCTGGTCGCGGTCGGTGACGAGCACGAGCCCGCGCCGGCGGTCCCCGCACCCGGACCGGTGGTCAGGGGCACGCGCAGCCGCCTGTACCCGGGTACGGAGCACCTGCTGGGCTGGGAGGTCGGCGACTGGGGGTTCCGGATGGTCCTGGGGCGCGAGGTCCCCGAACTCGTCCGGCTGCACGTGGCCGAGGAGGTCGAGTCCTTCCTCGCCGGTCACGACCTCAAGCCCCGGGACGTCGCCGCCTGGATCTGCCATCCCGGGGGCCCGAAGGTCCTCGACGCCCTCGCCGGGGCCCTCGGGCTGCCGGACTCCGCGCTGGCCCCCTCCCGGCGGGCCCTGGCCGCGACCGGCAACCTGTCCTCCGCCTCGGTGCTGCAGATCCTGCGCGACGCCCGCGCCTCGGCACCGCCGCCCGGCGCTGCCGGCCTGATGATCGCGTTCGGGCCGGGGTTCTCCTCCGAACTCGTGCTGCTGGGCTGGTGAGGCGCGCATGACGGCGTACGTCGTACTGGTGCTGCTGGTCGTCGCCGAGCGGTTCGCGGAACTCGCCGTGGCACGCCGCAACGGCGCCTGGAGCCGGGCGCGGGGCGGGCGGGAGCACGGGGCGGGCCACTACCCGGTGATGGTCGCCCTGCACACGGCACTGCTGGCCGGCTGCCTGGTCGAGCCCTGGGTGGCGGACCGGCCGTTCCTGCCGCTGCTGGGCTGGCCCGCGCTGGCCCTGGTGTCGGCGGCCCAGGGGCTGCGCTGGTGGTGCATCGCCACGCTCGGGCGCCGCTGGCACACCCGCGTGCTGATCGTCCCGGGGCTGCCGCTGGTCGCCTCGGGCCCGTACCGCTTCCTCCGCCACCCCAACTACCTCGCGGTCGTCGTCGAGGGGGCGGCGCTGCCGCTGGTGCACTCCGCCTGGGTGACCGCGCTCGGCTTCACCGTGCTGAACGCCGCGCTGCTGTCCGTGCGCATCCGCTGCGAGGACGGCGCGCTGGCGTCCGCCCGTGCGCTCACGGCCGCCGGCGCGGCCCCGTGATCGACCTGTTCGTCGTGGGCGGCGGCCCGGCGGGGCTGGCCACGGCGATCCACGGGGCGCTCGCCGGGTTCGAGGTCGTGGTCGCCGAACCGCGTGGCACCCCGGTCGACAAGGCGTGCGGCGAGGGCCTGATGCCGGGCGCGGTACGTGCGTTGGACGCGCTCGGTGTGGCGGCGCCGGGCCGGCCGCTGCGCGGCATCCGCTACCTGGACGCGGCCGGCGGGCGGTGCGCCGAGGCGGAGTTCCTGGCGGGACCCGGCCTCGGGGTGCGGCGCACGCTGCTGCACGCGGCGCTCGCCGCCCGGGCCGCGGAGCTGGGCGTCACGGTGGTCCCCCGCCGGGTGCGCCGGGTCGGCCAGTACGACACGCACGTCGAGGCGGACGGCACCTCTGCCCGGTACCTGGTGGCCGCGGACGGCCTGCACTCGCCGGTCCGCCGCTCCCTCGGGCTGGAGGTGCCGCCCGCCGGGCGGGCGCGGCCGGCGCGGTACGGGCTGCGCCGCCACTACGCGGTCGAGCCGTGGAGCGACCTGGTGGAGGTGTACTGGTCGGCGGGGCGGGAGGCGTACGTGACCCCGGTGGGCCCGCGTGAGGTCGGGATCGCCGTGCTGACCTCGGAGCAGTGCGCGTACGACGCCCAGCTCGCGGCCTTCCCGCTGCTGCTGTCCCGGCTGGGCGGTGCCGGGCGGACGCCGGTGCGGGGCGCGGGCCCGCTCCGCCGGGAGGCCCGGACGCGGGTGGCCGGCCGGGTGCTGTTCGTGGGCGATGCCGCCGGGTACGTCGACGCCCTGACCGGGGAGGGCCTCGCGCTGGCTCTGGCTTCGGCGGGCGAGCTGGTGCGCTGCGTGCGCGAGGGCCGGCCGGCGGCGTACGAGGGGGCCTGGTGCCGGCTGTCGCGGAGCTACCGGCTGCTGACGAGGTCCCTCCTGTGGGCCCGTAACCAGCCCCGGCTCGCCCCGCTGATCGTTCCGGCGGCGGCGCGGTTCCCTGGGGTCTTCGGGCGTGCGGTGAACCTGCTGGCGTGAGTGCCGTGCTGCCCGGCGGAACGGGGCAGGGGCGGTGGGGGCTGCCGCGGCGGTACGGCGGCGGGGTCGCTGTCTGCGGGGCCCGGGGCGGCCGTGCGTGCGGCCGGCCCCGGGCGCGTACCGGTCCTCAGCCGCCGACGTGGATGCCGGGGCGGCGGTCGGGGTCCGGCTCGTGGCTGCGGATGATCTCGCGGGTCACCGGTGCCGTGTCGCCGCGGCCGAGGAGGAAGTAGCGGACCATGTGCACCAGCGGGCTGCCCTCCGCCCAGGCGAAGTGGCAGTGCGGCTGCACACCCGTGGCGTCCCGCAGGGCCAGCAGGATGGCGGCGATGGCGTTCGGGGCGGCGGGCGCTTCGGCGCGCAGGATCCGGTGCCCGTCGACCTCCACGCCGTGGACGGTCAGCGTGTCGCTGAAGTCGGACGGGTCCACCACGTCGATCTCCAGGAAGAGCACGTCGGCCGTGCCCGGGACGGGGTTGGCGCCGCGCTGCTCGCGCTCCTTGTCGGCGTATTCGGCGGCGTCGCCGGCCTGGCGGCGGTTGGCGACGAGGTTGATGGCGTTGTCGAAGGCGAGGGTGTCGTCGATGAACCGGCGCGCGTCCGGGTCGAAGACGATGCGGTCGGCGCGCAGCTCGGTGGTGCGGGACACGCGCGAGACCAGCGAGACGACGATGATGCCCGCGATGAAGAAGGCGGAGATGACGATGCCGTCGGGCTTGTCGATGATGTTGGCGACGAGGGCGTAGAGCAGCACCGCGGTCAGGAGCGCGAAGCCGATGGTGGGCACGCGCCGGCGGTGCCGGGCGACCGAGACGGTGACCGCGAAGGCCCCGGAGACCATCATGGCCAGGATGCCGGTGGCGTAGGCGCCGGCCTGCTCGTCGACGTCGGCGTCGAAGGCGATCGTGATGAGGACGCAGAGCACCGTGTAGACGATCACGACCGGGCGGACGGCGCGTCCCCACTCGGGGGCCATGCCGTAGTCCGGGAGGTAGCGGGGGACGATGTTGACCAGGCCCGCCATGGCGGAGGCGCCGGCGAACCAGAGGATCAGGATCGTGCTGATGTCGTAGACGGTGCCGAAGCCCTCCCCGACGTGTTCGTGCGCCAGCCACGCGAGAGCGCGGCCGTTCGCGGCGCCGCCCGGCTCGAACGCCTCCTGCGGGATCAGGACGGTGGTGACGAAGCTGGCGGCGAGCAGGTAGACGCTCATGATCGCGGCGGCGGTGGTGAGCAGGCGGCGGGTGTTGCGGATCCGCGAGCGCAGGCGCTGTTCGGCGTCGGCGCCTTCGGCTGCGACCAGCGGCATCATGCTCACGCCGGTCTCGAAACCGGACAGGCCGAGGACGAGGAGCGGGAACGCGAGCAGCGCCGGGCCGAGCAGGTCGCCGAAGCTGCCGCCGGTATCGGCGAGGGCGTCCGTCCACGCGGACCAGGCGCCGGGGGTGCTGACCACGTCGACCAGGCCGACGCCGATGACCACGGCGTTCAGGGCGAGGAAGACGGCCACGAGCGGGATGGCGACGCTGACCGCTTCGCTGAAGCCGAGCAGGAACACCCCGCCGAGCACCAGCAGGAGCGCGACGGTCAGGGCGACCTCGTGGCCGTGCAGGGCTGCCGGGAAGAAGGGGTTCTCCACCACGTGCACGGAGGCGTCGGCGGTGGAGAGGGTGATCGTGATGATCCAGGACGTGGCGACGAAGCCGAGCAGGACCAGGACGAACAGCTTGCCCCACCAGAACGGGAGCAGGTCCTCCAGCATCGCGACCGAACCGGCACCGTGCGGGCTCTCCTTGGCCACCCGCCGGTACATCGGCAGCATCCCGAGGAGCGTCAGCGCCACGATCAGCAGGGTGGCGAGCGGGGAGACGGCGCCGGCGGCGAGGGCGGCGATGGCGGGGACGTAGGCGAGGCTGGAGAAGTAGTCCACGCCGGTCAGGCACATCACCTTCCACCAGGCGTGCGGCTCGGCGTGCTCCTCGCCGGCCGCCGGGCCGACGGGCTGCACCCGGTGCCGCAGCATCCACTGCGCCAGCTTGCCCGTGGGCTGCGGCCGCAGCACGGGTTTGTCCACTACCTCCGGCATCACCGGCTCGTTTGCCTGGCTCATGTCCCCCATCAACCCATCCCGATCCGTCCGGCGCACGCGCACCGGCCGCCCCCGGCTGTCCTCGACTGCGATGGCAGCCACACCGCGGCCGCACCGCGGCCGCAGCCACAGGGCTCTCACAACGATCACCGAGTATGGGCCCGGCGCCGGCCCCGCCGGCCCCGGGGCCACCGGGACCGGGGCGCGTCTGCCCGTTTCGCCGGGCTATGGGGCCGGGGGCGACGGGCCGGTCCGGTACGGCGGAATCCGGCGGCCGGGGCTCCGTACGGGCGGAAAGCCCAGGCCGTGGGGCTCGGCGCAGGGCACGGTCCGGGCCGGCGGGCGGGCGGCCCGGCGCCCCCGCTCGGGGAAAATCTTGACGCATCGTTAACGCGCACCGCGGCGGCGGCACCCACGGACTCCGTCACCTCGCGTCACCGAAATGGTGCGCCATGTCACGCGTCGTGCCACGGTGGTCCGGCAAGGTACCCGCGAAGTCCCCCGGAGGAGTCGAGAGCCATGGGCGGAATGCAGGACAGGAAGCGGCAGCCGGGCAAGGGCCGCGAGGAGCAGCAGGACCAGCGGGGCAAGGAGCCCGGGCAGGGCTCCGCCCGCTCCTCCCGCCAGGAAGGGAAGAGTCCGGAGGAGCTGCGCCGTCGGGAGGACGAGATGCAGCGTGACCGCGGTGACGAGGACATGCGCGACGACGACGTGTAGGAGCTGCTGGACGACGACGTGCAGGACCTGCTGCCCGGCCCCGCTCACACGCCCCCGTGGGGATGCGGAGCCTCGGCGGTGATGCGGCAGCACTCCTCCACCACGGCGGGGAGGCCGCCGCGCTCGCGCAGGACGTCGCGCTGCACACGGGCGCCGTTGCCCCGTTCCAGCAGGTGGGCCATGCCCTTGCGCGCGTCCTCCAGGTCGCCGGTCTCCTCCAGCGCGTCCCGTACGTGCTCCAGGAGCGCCTCGGCGACGGCCGCGGCCGGGGCCGGGGCCATGGACCGGGGGTCGATCAGCGGCCCGTCGAGCCCGGACCTGGCGGCGCGCCAGGACGCCAGGCGCATCAGGCCGACGCCGATGCGCGGCGGCGGGTCGCCCGCACGCCAGGCGCGGGCGGCGGTCTCCACCAGGGCGCGGGACACCGTGGCGAGGAGGACCGCGGTGGAGGCGTGCAGGCAGACGTCGGCCGTACGGATCTCCACCGTCGGGTAGTTCGCCGACAGCCGGGCGTCGAAGTAGACCATCCCGACGTCGCGCAGCACGCCGGTGGCGAGCATGTCGTCGACCTGCCGGTGGTAGCGGTCCGCGGTGCCGAAGACCTCGGTGGGCCCGGCGGAGGGCCAGCGGTTCCACACGCGGCTGCGGTAGCTGCCGTAGTCCGTGTCCGCGCCCTGCCAGAAGGGAGAGTTGGCGCTCATGGCCGTCAGGACCGGCAGCCAGGGGCGGATGCGGTCCAGGACGGCGACGCCCTCCTCGTCGGACTCGACCGACACGTGGACGTGGCAGCCGCACGTCAGCTGCTCCTGGGCCGTCAGCCCGAACTGCTCGCCGACCCAGCGGTACCGCTCGCCCGGGCTCATGGACGGCTGGACGGGCAGCGGCGAGGTGGCGAGCGCGGCGACGCCGGCGCCGACGCCGGCGGCATGCCGGGCGGCCTCGGCCCGCCAGCGGCCGATCTCCTCCGCCAGCTCGCCCATGGACGTGACCGGCCGGGTCGCGAACTCGACCTGTTCGTTCTTGAGCTCCTTCTCGAACGCCTCGTCCAGTCCTGCGGGCGCCGCGCGGGAGGCGGCGGCCAGCACGGCGGCGGACAGGGCCAGCGGCTCGCCGGTCGTACGCGCGACGAGCAGCAACTCCTCCTCGACGCCGACGCTCCGCGCGGCGGCCGTCATCGGGACCCCCCGCTACGGTGGCGCGCCCGGCTGCCGCCCCCTGAGAAGGCGAGCAGCAGCGCGAGCAATGCGGGAGCGGTGAGCAGCAGCATGGTCCCCATCCCGGACCTTCCTGTCGAGGCGATGATGGGTGCCGTCTGACCACTTTCCCGGTGCCCAAACCCGGATCGGCCGGTGACCCGTGCGGTGGTCCGGGAGGCCGGTGAGCCTGCGCTCAGGCGTCGTGGGGGTGCTGGTCAGGGTTCTTCTTCGGGGCGATGCCGGTGTATGCCGAGGCGTCCTTTGTGCCGCTGGGGCGTTGGGAGCGGCCTCGGGGGCCCGTGTCGTGGTGGCCCTTCTGGGGGCGGCGGGCGTGGTCCTCGCCGCTGGTGGTCGTGCTCTCCACCGGGACGCCCTCGTCCGGTCCGGGCGGCGGGCCCCTGCGCTCGGGGCGCCGGGCCGGGGTGTCGAAGGAGCGCCGGGCGCTGGGGTTCTCCTCGGTGTGCGTCGAGTCGACGTCGACCGCCCAGCCGTGTTGTTCCGTGCCTTCGTGGCGGGTGGGGCCCTCGCCGTGCGGGGGGTGTGACTTCGGGCTGGTGGCCATGGGAGCTCCTCGCGTCGTGGGCCGATGATTCGGGCCCTGCGCCTGCCCCGGCGGCGGTCGGGCAATCCGTTGCCGGAGGTGGGGGCGAGGTGGGTGGGATGCGGGCGGGGGTTCGGGGTAGGCGCGGTGATCACTGGAGGTTTCGTGCGCATGGAGGTGGACGATGGCCGTTGCCGCAGGTGCCGGGGGCGCCGTCCCTGATCGGCTGGTCGCCCTGCCCGGGGTGTACCGGCCGCAGGCCGACAGCCGGCTGCTGGAGGCCGCGGTGGCCCGTGAGGACATCGGTCCGGGCCGGTCGGTGCTGGACATCGGTACCGGAACGGGAGTGGTCGCGCTGCGCGCCGCGGAATCGGGTGCGGCCGTCACGGCGGTCGACGCGTCGTGGGCGGCCGTGCTCGCCGCCTGGCTCAACGCGCGGCTGCGCCGCCTGCCGGTCAAGGTGCGCCACGGCGACTTCGCCGTACGTGCCGGACGCGGGCCGCGCTACGACTTCGTCCTCGCCAATCCCCCGTACGTGCCGTCCCCGGACGCCGCCCTGCCGGTCCGCGGGGAACGGCGCGCATGGGACGCCGGGGGCGACGGACGGGCCGTGATCGACCCCATATGTGCTGCCGCCCCGACCCTGCTGCGGCCCGGCGGTGTGCTGCTCATGGTCCATTCCGCCATGTGCGACAGCGAGCGCACTCTGGCGATGCTCGCGCGCGGTGGCATCTCGGCGCGTGTCGAGGTGCGTCGCCGGATCGGGTGGGGGCCCGTCCTGCGCGGGCGCCGGGCGTGGCTCACCGAGCAGGGCTTCGCCGCGCCGGGCGAGGACCGGGAGGAACTGGTGGTCATCCGTGGCCGGTACGCCTGAGATGCCCGAGACGGGTGGGGTGGGGTCGGAGCGGGGCGCGCCCGTGTGCCGGGTGCGGTTCGAGCCCGGCGGGCCGGTGCTGCTCGAAGGGCCGGTCGAGGTGGTGATGCCCGACGGCAGCGTCGCGGCCTCCGACCGGTTCGCGGTGGCCCTGTGCACCTGCCGGCGTACCCGGACGCCCCCGTGGTGCGACACCAGTCACCGTCGCCGCCGGCGCGCCCCCGCGCGTGCCGCGGCGGCCGATCCAGAGGGGAAGGAGAGCGAGCGATGAAACCGCCTACCGCGACCGAGAGCCCGGCGGATCACCGGACCGTGGCTGCCGGGCCGGACGGCGGCCCGCCGCGGCTGCCCGGCGCCCGCGGGCCACTGTCCGCGTCCGTGCTGGACGCCCTGCGCACCGGCTCCCCGTCGGATCCGGCCGTGCCCGAGCGGGACGTCGCGGCGGCCGACCCGTGGGGCGAGGACCTCCAGCTGGCGCTGTACGTCCTGTACGAGCTGCACTACCGCGGCTTCGCGGGCGTGTCCGACGCCCTGGAGTGGGACCCGGACCTGCTGCGGCTGCGCGCCCGGCTGGAGTTCCGCATGCTGACCGCGCTGCGCGGCGCGCTGGGCGACGTACCCGCGACCGTGGACGCGGCGTTCGGGCCGCTGCTGGAGGAGCCCGCCGACCCGGAGGGGAGCCTGAGCCACTTCCTGGAGACCGAGGGCGAGCTGTGGCAGCTGCGCGAGTACGCCGCCCTGCGCTCCCTGTACCACCTCAAGGAGGCCGACCCGCACGCGTGGGTGCTGCCGCGGCTCACGGGCGAGGCCAAGTCGGCCATGGCGGCCATCGAGTACGACGAGTTCGGCGCCGGCCGGGCCGAGCGGGTGCACGCCCGCCTCTTCGCGGACCTGATGACCGGCCTCGGACTGGACCCCGCGTACGGCGGCTACCTGGAGCAGGCGCCCGCGGCCGTCCTCGCCACGGTCAACCTGATGTCGCTGTTCGGGCTGCACCGGGAGCTGCGCGGGGCGCTGGTCGGCCACTTCGCCTGGGTCGAGGTGACGTCCTCGCCCGGTTCGCGGCGGCTGGCCGGGGCCATGCGGCGCTGTGGCGCGGGTGCGGCGGCCGAGCACTTCTACGCCGAGCACGTGGAGGCGGACGCCGTGCACGAACAGGTCGTGCGGCACGGGGTGGTCGGCGGACTGCTCCGGTCCGAGCCCGGCCTGGAGGCGGACGTCGCCTTCGGGTGCGCGGCCACCGGACTGCTGGAGGACCGTCTCGCGGACCGCCTGCGGGCCCGGTGGGCGGCAGGGGCGTCGGCGCTGCGCCGGCCGCTGCCCGGGGAGTGACCGTGTCCGGTGGCGGGCCCGGGGTGCCGCTGCTCGGGGTGGAAGAGGAGTTCTTCCTGGTCGACCCCGCCACCGGGCGGATCCGGCCGCGCGCGGCGGAGGTGGTGGCCGCGGCGCGCGCCGCGGGTCACGGCGGTGCGGTCTCGGGCGAGTTCACCCTCTACCAGGTGGAGACGCGGACCCCGCCGTGCGCCGGACTCTCCCGCCTGCGTGCCGAACTGGCCGCGGCGCGGCGGGCGGCCGGCGCCGCCGCCCGCGCCCACGGCCTCCGCCTGTGTGCCTCCGGAACGCCGGTGCTCGGCCGGGTCGACCCGGCGGCCGTGGCCGACCATCCCCGCTACCGGGCCGGGACGGCCCAGTACCGGGGCATGATGGCGGACTTCGCGCTCTGCGCCCAGCACGTCCACGTCCACTGCCCCGACGCCGACGAGGCGCTGCTGGTCGGCAACCACCTGCGCCCCTGGCTGCCGCTGCTCGTCGCGCTGGGCGCCAACTCGCCGTACGACCAGGGCCGGGACACCGGCTACGCGAGCTGGCGTTCCGTGGTGCGCCTGCGCTTCCCGTGCCTGGGGCCACCGCCGTACGCCGCCTCGGCTGCCGGTGCCGGGCGCACCGCGCGGCTGATCGCGGATGCGGAGGCCATGCTGGACGCCTCGCTGCCGTTCTGGGACGTGCGGCCCAACCCCCGGCTGCCCACCGTGGAGGTCCGGTGCCTGGACGTGGTGCCGAAACTCGACGACGCGGTGGCGCTGGCGGCACTCGTACGGGGCCTCGTGCGCGTGTCGATGCGGGCGGTGCGGGCCGGCGACGTGGGGCCGCCGGTCGCGGCCGAGGAGGTGCGGGCCGCGTACTGGAAGGCGGCCAGGGACGGGCCCGCGGCCACCGGTATCGACCTGCTCGCCGGCCGCCGCAGGCCGGGTGCGGAGCTGCTGGAGGGCCTGCTGGAGCACGTGGGGGAGGCGCTGTCCGAGACCGGTGAGCTGGACCTCGTACGGGCCGGGCTGTCCGGCGTGGTGCGTGGGGGGCGGGGGGCTGGGGCGGCCGCCCAGCGCGCGGCCGCGGCGGGGCCCGGCGGGCTCAAGGGGGCGGTGCGGTGGCTGGTGGAGGCGACGGAGCGGGTGCCGGACGGGGGCGGGGACGGCCTCGGGTGACGGGGTGGGCGCCAGTCGCGCGGGCCCCATGGGGCGCAAGGGGGGCCAAGGGTGGCCGAAGAGGCCCAGGGCGGCCGAGGGTAACGGGGCGGCCGAGGGGAACGGGCTGGCCCGAGCGGGTCACTTGGGGCGCGCCCCGGTCAGGGAGCGGCGAAGGTGACCACCAGGACGTCGCGGTGGGCGGGGCGGTCCGGGTCGCTGGGGGTGACCGCGGAGACCCCGTGGAGGGTGTGCCGGTCGTCGCCCAGCAGCAGCGTCCCGGGCTCGGTCAGGACGGTGCTGAGCAGGGGGTCTCCGGAGGGGGCGTAGACGGTGCTCTCGCCGCCTTCGGCGTTCACCCGGGACACCAGCAGGGAGGACACCAGGGTGACTCCGTCGCGGTGGACGCCCTCCGGGGTGGGTTCGCCACCGTGGCCGCCGGTGGCCGTGACGCGGAAGGGGTGGACCTTCACCGTCCACTCGGGCGGGTCGGCGAGGACTGCGGCCGCCTCGGCGAGCAGTTCCAGCAGCCCCGCCAGCAGCGGATCGGCGGTGAACTCGCCGGTGAGCGGAGCGAACTCGCGCGCCCTGCCGACGTACAGGGGGTTGCTGTCCTCCGGTTGCAGGAATTCCCCGTGCGCCCGGGGCTGCGCGGCCCGTCCCGGTCTCATGCCGAAGTGTCCGTAGCGCCGCAGCCGGTGTGTGCCCGCCTCTTCCGTGTAGGGGTCCGTCACCAGGCGGTCCCAGTGCCGGTCGAACTCGGCCCAGCGGTGCCGGTCTGCGCCGAGACGTCCGCCGACCTCGTCGGGTGGCAGCAGGCAGTAACCGGGTCCGGCCAGTGCGGCGAGGGTGTGTGTGTCGTCCATGCCCGGCGTGTGCCCTGGCTGGGGCCGCACATGCCGTCCGGCCCGGGCCCGCGCGGCCCCGGCGCCCAGGCAAGGCCGGTCGGCACCGGACGCGGGGGCCTGGCCGCCAGCACCGGCGGGGGATCCGGGTCGGTCAGCACCGGACGCCGGGGTGCGTGGCGGTCATCCCCGGCCTCGGGGCTGCATGGCGGTCAGCCCCGGCCTCGGGAGTCCGTGTCGCCGGGCCCGCCGCCGGTTGCCGGGTCGCCCGGACGGCCGGCGGCTGCCGATCGGTCCGGACGGCCGCTGCCGACGGTGGGACCGGGCCGCTCGTCGGTTGCCGCGGTGTCCGCCCGGCCGCCCGCGCCCAGCAGTCCCGTGGTTCCGAGGTCCCCGTCGGCCGCGAGGCGCGGCAGTTCGCGGCGTGCCACCCGGGTGACCAGGGGCGGCAGGCCGGCGCGCACCACCTGGACCGCGCGGAGCCAGGCGGGGACGTACACGGCCACCGCACGCCGCTCGGTGCGGTCCACCAGGCGGGCGGCGACGGCGCCCACCGGGCGGACCCGGCGGGCCGGGGGCGGCATGTGCGCGCGCAGCTCGCGCAGCACCGGGTACCGGTCGGCGTCCTCGATCATGTCGGTGGCCGTCCAGTTGAGGTACGCGATGCCGACGCCGACGTGGCGGTGGGCGAGTTCGGCGCGCAGGCAGTGGGCGAACGCCTCCACGCCGGCCTTCGAGGCGCAGTACGCGCTCATCAGCGGTGCGGCGCCGAACGAGGCGAGGGAGGCGATCTGCAGGAAGTAGCCGTGCGTCTGGAGGAGCGCGGGCAGGAAGGCGCGGGCGGTCGTGGCGCTCCCGGTGAGGTTGACGTCGACCACGCGTCGCCAGGTGGCGGGGTCGGAGGTGGGGAAGGGGCCGCCCTCGGCAAGTCCGGCGTTGGCGATCACGACGGACGGTGGTCCCAGAGTGGCCGTGACCTCCTCCGCGACGCGGGCCATGGCCGCGTCGTCCGTGACGTCGGCCTCCCAGCAGGCGGCCAGGGCGCCGAAGGGCGCGGCGACCTCGGCGAGCCGCGGGCCCTCGTGTCCGACGAGGGCCGTGCGTACGCCGCGGCCGGCGAGCTCGCGCGCCAGGCCGGCGCCCAGGCCGCGGGCCGCGCCGGTGACGACGGCGACCCTGCCGCGCAGCGGGCTGTCGTGCGGTGCCATGCCGCCTCCTGCAAAGGAATGCCGTGGCGGGGCGGGCCCGCCACGGGGGGCTTCGGGCGGGCCCTGTTCGCGCGCGGGCCCGTTCATGCGGAGCCCGCCGCCCGTCCCTTCCGGTCCCGGCGGGCCAGGACGCGCTGGGTGCGGGTCAGCAGGCGGTCGGTGTGGCGGCCGCGCAGGGCGGCCCGGGCGGCGTTGGCGCCGGGCGCGCCGTGGACGCCGCCGCCCGGGTGCGCGCTGGCGGACGCCAGGTAGAGGCCCCGTACGGGGGTTTCGGGGCGCCCGGTGCCCGGCAGCGGGCGGAAGAGCAGTTGCTGGTGGAGCGCGGCGGTGCCGCCGTTGATGGCGCCGCCGTGCAGGTTGGCGTCGAGCTGTTCGAGGGTGGGCGGGGTGAGGACCCGGCGGGCCAGGACCCGGGAGCGGAACCCGGGTGCGTGGCGTTCGATCTGGTCCTCGACCCGGTCGGCCATCCGCTCCTGTTCCGCGTGGTCCCAGGTGCCGCTGAGCCCCTGGCCGCCCGCGTCGCCCCGCACGTGCTGCGGGACGTGCGTGTAGGCCCAGGCCGATTCGGTGCCGGCCGGGGAGCGGGCGGGGTCGGCGGTGGTCATCTGGCCCATCAGGAGGAACGGTTCGTCCGGCACCTGGCCCATGGCGATCTGGGCGGAGAAGCGGGTGAGCGCGTCGACGCCGTCGGCCAGGTGGACCGTACCGGCTCCGGCGGCCCCGGCGGCGGTCCAGGGCACCGGCCCGCTCAGCGCCCAGTCGACCTTGACGGTCGCGAAGTCCCAGTGGAAGGCCTTCAGGTCCGCCAGGAGCCGGCCGGGCAGCAGGGCCTCGTCGACCAGGGCGCCGTACAGGGCCGGGGCGGCCACGTCGGCCAGGACCGCGCGGCGGGCGGCCACCCGGCCGCCGTCGGCCGTGCGGACGCCCACGGCCCGGCCGTGCCGGACGACGACCTCGCGGACCGGAGTCCCGCAGCGCAGCACTCCCCCGGCGGCCTCCAGCCGGCGGACGAGGGCCGCGGTCAGGGCGCCGGCGCCGCCGACGGGGACCGGGAACCCGTACTTCTGCCCGAGCATGCACATCAGCCACCCGAAGCCGCCGCTGCCCGCGGCCTCCGGGGCCAGGTCGGCGTGCAGCGCGTTGCCGGCCAGCAGGAGCCGTCCGCCGTCCCCGCCGAACTCCTCTTCGCCCAGCCTGCGCACCGGCAGCAGCAGGCTGCGGGCCAGGTGGAGGCCGCCGGCCGCGCGCAGGCGGGGCAGCAGGCGCAGGGCGGGCAGCAGGGGCGGGAACGGGGTGAAGAGGGACCGCAGCAGATCGGGGCCGATCCTGTCCCACGTCGCGCACAGGTCCCGCCAGGCGGCTCCGTCACCGGCCGCGAAGGCGTCCAGGCCGGCGGCGGTGGCGTCCACCCGGTCCTCCAGCACGGCGCAGCGGCCGTCGGGCAGGGGGTGGGCGAGGACGCTGGGCGCCCGGGACCAGCGCAGGCCGTGGCGCCCGAGTTCCAGCCGGTCGAGTACGGGGGACGCGGCGGCCAGGGGGTAGAAGGCGCTGAAGACGTCGGACACGTAGTCGGGGTGGACCAGGCGGTCGCTCCGTACGGCGCCGCCGGGTTCCGGCTGTGCCTCCAGGACTTCGACGCTCCAGCCCGCGTCGGCCAGCACGTTCGCGGCCACGAGCCCGTTGGGGCCGGCGCCGATCACCACAGCGTCGGGCATCGGCTCTCCTCTCAGGGTCCGTTGCCGGCCGCTCGTGCGGCGTGGCGGCGGGCGGCGGGCCCGCCGGTGTGCCCGCCGGTGCGGGGCCGCTCCTCGACGAGGTCGGCCAGCCGGCGCAGCATGCGGCGGTTGCGTACGTGCAGCAGGGCGTCCAGCGGTGCGCTGTGCAGGGCGCCGCCGGGCCCGCGGAGCGGGTGCTCGTCGACGATGACCAGGGTGTTCGCTCCCCAGGGCCTGAGCTCGATGGCGATCCGCGCCGTGCCGAGCCGCCCGCTGTCCGCCTCCAGTTCCAGGAGCCGGCCGGGGTCGGCGGACCGGACGGTGGTGACGCCTGAGCCGGAGAACGGCCCCAGGCGGACGGTGTACTCCAGGCGCGCTCCCTCGTCCGGCCAGTCGCCGTCGACGGGGCGCGATCCGGTGGGTCCGACCACCCACCGGCCGTACAGCCCGGGGTCGGCGAGCACCGCCCACACCCGGTCGGAAGGCGCTTCGACGAGCTGGTGCCGTACCGCCATTCCTCCTCCTTCGCCGGTGTGCCGTCTGCGGGAGCCGTGGCGCGCGCCTACCCCGGCCCGGCCGCGGCACACTCCCTCGGCGGGAAGGGCTCAGCCGAACGGGGCCGGGTGCGGTCCGGGCGGGGGCGCGGCGTCGTCGGGGGGTTCCGCGGCGAAGACGTGCACGCTGACGGTCGGCCCGTGCTCCCGCGCCGCCTGCATCCGGTGGTAGAAGGTCTCGTCGAAGCAGAAGCCGTCGCCCGCGGAGACCTGCGTGGAGTGCGGGGCGCTGCCGAAGCGGACCCGTTCGTGGAGGAGGGTGCCGCGGGCCACGTACACGGCGCCGCGGACGTCCTCGTGGGCCAGATAGCAGGTGCCGGGCGGCACGCGGTCCCAGCCGACGGCCCAGACGCCGAGCGGGCCGGCCCGGAAGAGCTGGACCCAGCTGCCCTCGTCCTCGGAGGCCGTCAGCCGCTCGCGCCAGCGCAGGTAGTCGCGGCCCACCTGGCGTGCGATGCCGAGCAGTTCCTCGGGCGGCGGGAGCGCCGTGGAGGAGCGCACGGCCGGTCGTCGGTCCATGGACCGCTGCTGCCCCGGTTCGCCGTGTTCAACCAGCGTGGTGCCGGGCGGGCCGGGGCTCGGGCGGCGTGCCGGGGGCTTGCGGCGGGGGCCGGGTGTCGTGCCGGGGGCTTGCGGCGGGGGGCCGGGTGTCGTGCCGGGGGCTTGCGGCGGGGCCCGGGGGTCGGGCCGGCCCCCGGCGGCGCGGTCCACGTGTGGTGCCGGCGCTGCGACGGCGGGCTCAGGTGGCGTACCAGGTGTCGGTGGCGGGGTCGTGCCGGACCAGCCCGAGGCGGGCGAACTCCCGCAGCCAGCCGTCCATCGGCCAGTGGCCCCAACGCCGCCGGAACAACGCGCCGTTGCGCAGGATGTCGTCCAGGTGCCGCACCGGCGGGTCCTCGACGGGGTGGTACTGGTGGTAGGCCGGGGCGCCGCCCAGCCAGCCCAGCCCGACCCCGGCGCGGTCCGCGAGGCGGGCGAAGTCGGTGTCCTCGCCCCCGTACCCGGTGTACTCCTCGCAGAACCCGCCGATCCGCGCCCAGGTGGCGGCGGTGACCGCGAAGGACAGCGACCAGAACAGGTCCGGGTCGCCACCGGTCAGAAGCTCGCCGGGGCCGGGGTCCGGGCGGGCGGGGTGCGGGGCGGCGAGCTCCGGGAGGCGGGCGAGCCGGTATCCGGCCGCGGGTGGGGGCGGCAGGTAGGCGACCGTGCCGCAGAGCAGTATGCCGTCGCGCGCGGCGGCGGCGTAGCGGGCGACCGTGCCGGGGCCGGGCACGCAGTCCACGTCCAGGAAGACGAGCACGCGTGCCCCCGCGTCGAGGGCGCGCCGGGCGCCTGCGTTGCGGGCGGCGGCCAGCGGCAGCCGGCCGGGAACGGGCACCGGCACGGGGACGGCGTCGCCGTGCGGATCACCGGCGGCCGCGATGCGGCCGGCCTCCGGGTCCGCCATGGTGGCCACGACGTAGTGGTCGGGCCGCCGGGTGCCGCGGGCGAGTCCGGCCTGCTGGAAGGCGAGGTGCCGGTGGCGCCCCGAGACGGGCGTGACCACCGCGACCCGCCCGTGGCCGACGCGGCCCGCGGTGCCGGCGGGCGGGGACTCCCGGGCGCGCACGACCGCACCGCGGTCCGGGCCGGGAGCGGGTGCCCGGCCGGCCGGCCCGGGGGCTGCACCTGCCCGGCCTGACATGGGGGCCGCACGGGCAGGCCCCGGGGCCTCGCCCGACCGCCCGGGCACGGGAACCTCCCCGGACCGCTCAGCCACGGGGGTGGGCGCAGGGACCTCGGCGGCCCGTTCGGTGGCTTCGGCAGCCGGTCCGGGCCGGTGCGTCCCGCGCGCCCCCTTCGGCGGGAACGTCTCGGGCGCCCCGCCGGACGGCGTCACGGATCCCATCGGGTGCCCGCCAGTTCGTCCAGGGCGCGGGCCGCGCGGCGGGCTCCGTCGCCGGGCGCCCAGCGGGCCCAGGCGCCACCGTCCAGGGCGGCCGCCTCGTCCAGGACCGCGGGCCACTCCCCTGGTTGCGGCCAGGCCGGCCGGACCACGGCGAGGCGGGCGACCGCCAGGGCGCGTGCGGTGCCGTACTGCTCGTCGTACGGCCGGGGTTGCGGCAGGATCACCGCCGGCCGGCGGGCGGCCGCGCACTCGGCGACGGCGTTCTGCCCGGCGTGGGTGACGACCACGTGCGCGGCACAGATGCGGGGCCACGGGTCGCCCGACCAGGCCCCGAAGGGCCCGCCCAGCACGTCCCACTCCCACTGCGGGGTGGCGGCCCGGGCGTCGCGCACCTCGTCGGCGGTGATGCGGCTGCCGCCGGCCCCCAGCATGAGCAGCACCCTCCGGTGTCCGCCCGGCAAGGGCTGCGGCGGGCGGGGCCGGCCGTCGGACCGCGAGAAGGCACAGGTGTAGACGGTCTTCTCGTACCAGTGGGCGGGCCAGCCGGGTTCGGGGAAGGCGGCGGGCCAGGGTGCCAGCAGGCGCAGCGCGATGTCGTGCCCGAGCCGATGCGGCGGATCGCGGCGCCGCCCGCGCATGGCGGCGACCACCACCGGTACGCCCATCAGCCTGGCCAGGCAGGCCACCTCGACGGACACGTCGCTGACCAGCAGCGAGGGCCGGGTCCTGGCGAGCCAGTCCGCGATGGCGGCCATGCGTCCCTGGTAGCCGGGGTGCCGCAGGGGCGCCCAGTGCAGCCGCCCCTGCGCGCGGACGTCGATCGCCGGTTCCTCCCCGGTGTCGAGCGGCAGCCGCACCCAGTCCCCCGGCCAGCCGTCCGGGGGGTCCAGGCTGGACAGGCCGGTGAGGGGGCTGCGGGCCTGCCCGGCGACGCAGAGCGCCCGGTGGAGGTGGCCGAGCCCCTGGTGGTGGACGTAGTAGCCGATCACGACAACAGCTCCTCGTACAGGGCCTCGTAACGGTCCGTCATGTGGCCGACCGAGCAGAAGGACTCGGCCCGCTCGCGGCAGGCGCGGCGGCTCAGCGTGCGGGCCTCGGCGATCGCCGCGGTGAGTGCCTGCACGTCCGGGTAGGGCACGAGCCGACCGCAGTCGGGCGTGAGGATCTCGCCCAGCGCGCCGCGGTCGAAGCCGCACACCGGTGTGCCGCAGGCCAGCGACTCCGCCACCACCAGCCCGTACGGCTCGTCCCAGCAGGGGGTGACCAGCGTGGCCGAGGCCGATCCGACGAGGGCGGCGAGTTCCGCCCCGGCCAGGTGTCCCGCGTACCGGATCCGGCTGCCGAGACGCGGCAGCACCCGATCGCGGAAGTACGGGCGGTCGGTGACCGGTCCGGCCAGGGTCAGCGGCAGCCCGGCGGCCTCGGCCGCGGCGATGGCCAGGGCGGGCCCCTTCTCGGGCACGATCCGGCCGTACCAGACGAGACCGCCCCCGCCCGGACCGACCGGCCAGCGCCGGACGTCGACGCCGTTGCGCACCACGCGCGCAGCGGTCACCAGGGGCCGCCAGGCGCGCGCCGTGTGGGCGCTGACGGCGGTGAACACCACCGAGCCGGTGGCGTCGGCCTGGATCGCCGACTCCATCCAGGGGGTGGGCGGCGTGTGGAGCGTGGTCACGACGGGGGCGGGCACGGAGGAGGCCATGGCGATGGGGAGGTAGTGGAGGCTGTTGTTGTGGACGACGTCGTAGGAGACCCCGCCACGGCTCGGCGACAGGTCGAGCATGAGCCGCAGGTACGCGTGGTGCTCGGCCAGGGCGAGGGGGTCGGTCATGCTCAGGTCGGCCCGGGCGGCGTCGCTCAGCCGGGGGGTGTGGACGGGCAGTTCGCAGACGCCGAGGGCGGGGTCGGAGCCGGGGGCCGCGAACAGCGCGACGCGGTGGCCCCGGCTGCGCAGTGCCGCGGCCAGTACCCACGTGTGCGCCTCCAGGCCGCCCGCGAAGGGCTCGCGGATCGGGAAGCGCGCCGAGGCGATCAGGGCGATGCGCAGGGGCCGGGTCATGGCAGGCAGGCTTCGTAGAGTGCCCGGTGGGCGATGGCCAGGGCCTGCCGTTCGGCGGCGCGGGACGGCGGATGGGCGCGCCAGGCGGGCCGGTGCTCGTAGGCCTCACGCACGGCCGCTTCGAGGGACTCCTCGTCGAGACCGTCCTGCCCGTGGCGGTAGGTGTGGCAGGGGCGCTGCTGGGCGTAGTAGCCGCAGTCGGGGGCTGCGACGGCGGTGCCGAGGTCGTGGCAGGCCTCCAGCCAGCCGGAGTGCGTGCCGAAGGTGTAGGGCAGCACGGACAGGTCGAGGGACTGGAGGTACGTCCAGAGGGCGTCGTCGTCGAAGTAGTCGTGCACCCGCAGGTCCAGCCGGTCGCGGGCCGCGAGCGCGCGCAGGCCCGCGACCACGTCCGGAGCGTGCGCCCGCGAGCCCGGGTCGTGGGTGTCGGGGTGGATGTCCACCCGGAGCACGGCGTCGGGAAGGGCGGCGGCGATCCGGGCCAGGGAGGCGACCACGGGCAGGGGCGCCATGTTGGGGCGCAGGCTCTTGGCGTGTACGCCCATGACGAAGCCGGCTCGGGTTCCGCGGGGACGGGACAGCGCCGGTTCGTCGACGACGTGGGGGTGGGGCAGCACGTGCGCGGCGCGGCCCCACCGGGCGGCGATCTCCTCCGCCGCGCCCGGGGTCAGGGTGATCAGGCAGTCGGCGGCGGGGATCAGGACGTCGAGGGCCGCGTCGTGGGCGCGGCGGTCGGGGTGGTGCGGGTTGCGGAGGTCGTGGACGGTCTGCACGAGCGGCTTGCGGTGCCGGCGCAACTGACCGACCAGGTCCGCCAGCTGGTCCGGTGTCTGGGCGTCGAAGCCGAAGTGCAGGTGGTAGACGTCGAAGGCGCGGTGGTTGGCCCGGACCCAGCCGGGGTCGAGCATGACCGGGGGCCACCACTGCTGGGAGGTGCTGGGGGCGCCGTTGGGGCGGGGGTCCGGCAGCAGCGTCACCGCGTCGGAACCGTCCGAGGCGTGGATGTGCCGTACGTACACGTGCCCCGACGGCACCGAGGCCACCCGGATCTCACGCCGCCGGGCGGGGCGGCGGAGGAGCGGGTACGGGGTGCCGCCGGGCGGCGGGACGGCGGGGGGCACGGCCCGCGCCGCCTAGTCCTCGCCCCGGACGATGTTCCACTCCGGGCCGTCGGCGGGCGCCTCGGACCGGATGCCGGGGCGGGGCCTGACCGCGCCGCCGGGAGGGCCGGCGCGCCGGACGACCGCGGGACGGCACGTGCGGACGCGCTCCTCGGCCGGGATGTGACTGCTGATCGGCTGGGTGTCCGCCTGCGTTTCCACGGCCGGCACCTCCCCGTCTGACGTGGATGGCGGGCCGTACGGCCCGCCCGGTCGCTGGGCGGGTACCCGCGGACGGACCCGCCATGCGGCGGCCGGGGTACGGGGCGGTGGGCGACCGGACGCATGGGAGCGGCCGGCGACGGACGCGGGGCCCGGCGCGACCGAGCCCCCGGGCCGGCGGTGCGGCCGGACGCGCAGGGCCGGTGGGGGGCGGGGCACATCCCCGCCCGGCCCCGGCCGCCCTGGCGCCCGCCCGGCCGGCCCGGCAGGTCGCACGCCAGGGCGGGCGCCGCTGCCCTGACCCGACGTGGCGGATCGCCTTGACCCGCTGCGCCGCACCGCCTGAGAGCGTGCCCGACGGTCTCCCGCCGTGCCTGCAGTGGGGGCCGCCTACGACCGGCGCGGCGAGCGGGAGCGGCGGCCTCGGACCGCAGCGGTGGTGGAAGGTGCGCCCTGGCGGGGACGGCCCACGGGGGGAGCCGGCCCCGGGGGCGCTTGGCGAGGGGAAACGGCTGCCCCGGGCGGTCGCCGGGCGGGGCGGGGGCGCTCGACGCATCCGTACCGGCGCGCGCGGCGATCGGCCGCGCGCGGAGTTGCCGAGGCGCTCGTCCGGTGCTTGCTTGGTCGCAGGAGACATCCCGGCCCGTGAGGGCCCCACCCGCTGGAGGACCTCGTGAAGTTCGCGCAGATCATCGACTTCGAGACCGAGCGCGCCGACGAGATGCGCGAACTCATCCGCCAGTACGAGGAGACGGCGCGCGCGTCGGGCCGCAAGCTCGGCCCCACCCACCGCACGCTGCTGCGCGACCGCGCGAATCCGAACCGCTACCTGGCCGTCGTCGAGTTCGACTCGTACGAGGACGCCATGGCCAACAGCGAGGCGCCGGAGACGAGCGAGCTCGCGGCCCGGCTCGCCGCGCTCTCCACCCGGCCGCCGGCCTTCACCGACTGCGACGTGGCGGAGTCCGAGGCCCTGTAGCCCGCGGCCCCGGCAAGGTGTCCGGCCGGTCGGCGCGGGGCGGCGCGCAGCCGTCTCCCGGCCCCGGTCCGGCCGGCGCCGGGCCGCGGGTCAGCCGTCGAGGCTCCCCATGAGTTCCGGCGCGTAGCAGTCGCCCGAGACGACGCCGCGTGGGGCGACGGACTCGATGGCGGCGATGTCCTCGGGTGTCGTCGTCGAACTCGACGCCGGTCTTGGTTGCGACCACGACCGCGTCGCGGTCGCGCCGACGCCGCGGACCTGCCCCCGCTACGCGGGAGCCGCCTTCGACCACCTCGCAGCCGACCCGCGGCGCGTGCGGCTCATGCTGTGGAAGCGCCTGGAACGGACGGCCCCCACCACCGTCGAGGCCGAGGCGTACGGGCGCAAGAACGCCGCGCTCGCCGAGGCCCAGCGGAACGGGCAGGTCGACTCCGCCCACTCCCCCGCCGACGTCCTCAGCCTGGTGCTCGCGCCGGCGCAGGCCTGGTTCACCGCGGGGGGCGCTCCCGTGAACGGCTCGGGCGGCGACGGGTGGCCGGACACGGGCCGCACCGCCACCGCTCCGTGGTGGTCGACGCGGTACGCCGTTTCACGGCCCCGGCAGGCTGGCCCGCCGGACCCGGGGCACGGGCCCGTCCCGCCGCCCCGGCGCCTCCCCGGCTCTCGCGAGCCTCCAGCGCCGCCACCGGCTCCGCCCCGGGCCCGCGTCGTCTCCGCCCGAGTACGCCGCATGGGCTCCCGTACGGCGGGCATGCGCGTGGTCCGGGACGGGCGCCCGCTGCCCGGCCCGGAGGAATCACCACCATCCGGCGCCGGCCGGGCGCCGGGAAGGACTGGAGGCATCCGCATGACCACCGCACGCCAGATCATGACGCCCGACGCCGCCTGTGTCCGCTGGGACGAGAGCGTCCTGACGGCCGCACGGAAGATGACCGAACTCGGCGTGGGCGCGCTGCCGATCTGCGGCAGCGACGACAAGCTCAAGGGCATGCTCACGGACCGCGACATCGTCGTGAAGGTGCTGGGCGCAGGGAAGGACCCCGACTCCTGCACCGCCGGAGAGCTGGCCCAGGGCGAGGCCGTCACCATCGGCGCCGACGACGACGCCGCCGAGATCATGCGCACCATGGCCGACCACAAGGTCCGCCGGCTGCCCGTGATCGACGGACACACGCTCGTCGGCATCGTGGCCCAGGCCGATGTCGCCCGCGCGCTGCCCGACCCCCAGGTGGGCGACCTCCTGCAGGCACTCTCCTCCGACTGACGTCCCGGCCGGCGGTCACCGGCCGGGAGGCCCGCGTCGACCGTGGCGCGATCGCGTGCCGTCCGCGGCCCGTTCACGTGCGATGCTCGGATCATGACCCGCCGCCCCGAGAAGTCCGACGGACCGGCCGAAACGCTCGCCCTGGCCAAGGTCGTGGCCAGGTTGCGCGAGGAACTGGCCGACGTGAGACGCGAATCGGCCGAGGAGGCCGTCGTCGAACGGGCGAAGGGCCTGCTGATGGGCGCCGAGGGTCTCTCGGCGCATCAGGCGCACGCGGCACTCGTGGCGCGGGCGGAACTCCACGGGCACTCCCTGACGGTGGAGTGCTCGGCCGTGCTCGACGGTACCGCGGGGCAGCAGCCCCGGGCGGACCGGTCCGCCACCGGTGCAGGACCGGTCCGCCGCAACGGTGCCGGGCCGGCTCCCGGCCGCGGTGGGAACCGTACGCCGCGCGGGCCCCGGCCGCGCCCCGGTGACGCGGAACGCACCGTCATCCCCAGCGCCCTGGCCGGGGCGCTGGCGCAGGTCCGCTCCGCGCACGGGGCGGCCGCCGGCCTGCACCGGCACCTCCGGGCGGCGACCGGCGTGGACTGCGTGGTGATCTACGCGGCCGCCGCCGGCGGCGGGGCGGACCTGTGGGGAGACGCCGGACTCGACCCCGACCTGGCCCGGCGGTGGCGCCACCTGCCGCCCGGCGTGGCCGTGGCACCCCTGCGCGCTCTGGAGACGGGCCGTCCCGTCTGGCTGGAGGACCCCGCCCGGGACGCGGAACGCTACACGCTCATCGGCCGGCCGGAGAGGTGGCCCACCCGTGCCTGGCTCCCCTGCCCGGCACCGGAGGCCAGCATCGCGGCCGTGGGCTTCCTCCGGGGCCGGGCCGAGCCGTTCGACCCCGCCACCCGCGACCTGCTCCGGCACGCGGCGCGGCTGTGCGGAGCGGCGCTCGGCACGCTGCCGGCCCCCGCCGGGGCCAAGGCCCCGGACAGGGACGCGCAGCGGATGCTCGACGCGCTGCCGGGCTCGGTGGTCGTGATCACCCCGCTCAGACGACGAGACGGCACGGTGGAGGACTTCCGGGTGGACGCGGCGTCGCCCGGGGCACTCGACGTCGCGGGCCGTCGGGGCAAGGAGCTGACCGGCGCACGCCTGCTGGAGCGGTACCCGACGATCCTCGGCACGTCGCTGTGGCACGGCTTCCTCGACGCCCTGGAGACGGGCACCGCCTACGAGGGCGAGCCGTTCGCGTACGAGGAGGTCGCCGCCGGCCGTCCGCGGCACACCACCTACTCCGTCCGGGCGGTCCCGCTCGGCCGGCGCCTGGTCGTCTCCTGGGTCCGGCACGACACCGAGGCCCGCGAGGCCACCCGGCTGGCGGACCTGCAGCGGCTGGGCAACCTCGGCTGGAGCCAGTGGGATCCGGCCACGGGCGACGCCGAGTGGTCGGACCAGGCATACACGATCTTCCAGCGGGACCCCGCCCTGGGACCGGTCGACTGGAAGGACCTCCCGGACCACCTCGTCCCGGAGGACGCGCCGGGGACCGCCGCCGCCGTCGACCGCCTGCTGCGCCACGCCGAGCCGCTGGACCGCACGGTCCGCATCGCCGGTCCGGCGGGCGTCCGGCACGTACGCGTCATCGCCGAGGCCGTGGTCGACGCCACGGGGGCACCCGTCGAGGTTCACGGCCTCTTCCAGGACCTGACGCGTCAGCGGCACGCCGAGGACGAACTGGTGCGCTCCGAGCGGGCGGTGGAGCACCAGCGCGGACTGCTCCGGGCCGAGCGCGCCCTGGCCGCCCGTCTCCAGCACGCGCTGCTGCCGATCCCCGAGCAGTCGCTGCGCCTGGCCGGGCTGGACGTGGAGGTGGCGTACCGGCCCGCCGAGGACGGCGTCAACGTGGGCGGGGACTGGTACAGCGCCATCGAACTCCCCGACGGGAACGCCCTGTTCGTGGTCGGTGACGTGGCCGGCCACGGGCTCGACGCGGTGGCCACGATGGCGCAGCTGCGGTTCACCGCGAAGGGCATGATCGTCACCGGCAGCCCGCTGGTGGAGGCCCTGCAACGGCTGAACACGCTGCTGCTGCACACCGGCGACGCCCGGTTCGGCACGGCTACGATGATCATGGCGGTCTACGATCCCGCCGACCGGTGCCTCACCTGGGCGCAGGCGGGGCACCCGCCGCCGCTGCTGGTCCGGGACGGCCGGGCGCACTACCTCGACCGGCCGGCCGGGGTCCTGCTCGGCGCCACCGCCGGCCCCCGCTTCGAGGAGGCGCGCTGCCGCCTGCTCCCCGGCGACCAGGTGCTCCTGTACACGGACGGGCTCGTCGAGAAGCCCGCCGAGCACCTGGACGAGGGCTTCGCCCGGCTGGCGTCGACCGCGACGCGCAACGGCACGCCGGGGCCGGTCGAAACGCTCGGCGCGCTGCTGTCGCCGCTGCTGGGGCGCGTCGTGCGGCGGGACGACACCTGCGTCGTGCGCCTCCGCCTGCCGTAGGGACCATCCGCCCCCGGGGCGCCCGCGCCCGAACGCGCCGGGCGGCACCGCTCGTACGGGGGACCGGGGGTTTGGCCGCGCGCCCAGCGGCCAGACGTCAGGCATCGTGCCCGACGACCGGAAGGGTCCGTCATGACGACCGTCGCGCTGTTCACCGTGCCGATGCTCCTGGCCCTGCTCCTCACCCTGGGCCGCCGTGAGCGCGGCAGGCACGCGGGGCGCGGGAGTGCCCGGCACAGCCACCGCCACGGCCGCCCGGCCCGGCGTAGGCTGGCGGGCGCACCGTAGGCGAAGCCGCCCCGGTGACGCGCGGCCGGGCCTCCCGGCCCGGTCGCGCCGGCGTCGTACGGCCGCCCCTCCGCCTCTCGAGGCCGTCGCCGTAGAGTGGCGTCGCGCGGAGGGGGCGCGGGGGCCGTGCCGAGCACACCTGCGCCGGGAACGACCGACCAGAGGACGGAGTGAGACCGCCGTGCAGACCATCGGACCGGGGACCTCCGGCGAGCCCGCGCCGGACGAGCGGCACCTGACCCTGTGTCAGCGCCGCATCCTCCTGCTGCGCGGCGCGCGCCGGCAGGTCACGCGCGGCCGGGAGTTCGCCCGCGCAGCACTCGCCGACTGGGGATGGGACGCCGGTGAGGCGGCCGAGGACACTCTCCTGGTGGTGTCCGAACTCGTCACCAACGCCAGTCTGCACGCGGGCGGCTGCCACGAACTCGTCCTGATCGCCGGGGAGGTGTTCCGCGTGGAGGTGCACGACGGCCTGCCGGCCATGCCCCGGCTGCAGCCGGCTCCGCGGCGCGGGGTGCCGGGCGGGCACGGGCTGCACATCGTGCGGCGCCTCTCCGACCGCTGGGGTGCCGAGGCCCGCGCGGACGGCAAGGTCGTCTGGGCCGAGTTCGAGGCGGACCGGCTGCGGACGGGCGCGTCCCGGGGCTGGTGACGACGCGGGTCCGCCGGACCCCGGTCCGCCGGCCGCCGGTTCCCTTCGGCGCCGTCAGGCGCCCCCGCCCGGACGCGGCGACGCGGGTACGGCGTCCAGCTCCGCCCAGACGACCTTGCCCGCACCACGCCGTACCACCCCCCACCGGGCGGCGGCCCGCTCCACGATGAACAGGCCGTGACCGCCGGGGAGGGCCCGCCGGCGGTGCCGGCGCGGGACCGCCAGCTCCGGTGCGCCGTCGCCCACCTCCATCCTCAGCCGGGGCCCCCGGGCGTCGAGCGTGACGTCCAGGGCTCCTCCGGCGTGCACCACGGCGTTGGCGACCAGTTCGGCCACCACCAGGACGGCGTCCTCGGCGGCACGCGGTGAGCCGCCCGACCACGCCCAGTCGGCCAGCGTCCTGCGGGTGAACGCCCTGGCGCGGGCGGACGGCAGGGACGCACCCGCCAGTTCCAGTCGCCGCCTGTCTCCGGAGGCCCGGGTGCCCTCCCCCGCCCGCCGGCCGGCCCGGCCGGCCGCGTCTTCCCGGCTGGTCCGGTTCACGCCGCGAGGGCCTCCTCGGCCGTCGCGTGGAGCGAGAACACGGACTCCGCGCCGGTGAGTTCCAGGACGCGCATCACCGCCGGGGGCACCGCGGCGAGCCGGAACGCGATGCCGGCCTCCGCCGCCGCTGCCCGGGTCCGCAGCAGCAGGTTGAGACCCGAGGAGTCGCAGAACCCGACGCCTTCCAGGCCGACGACGAGCAGCGGCGGAAGTTGGCCGACGAGCGCGGTGAGCGCCCGCTCGGCGGGTTCCATCATCTCGATGTCGAGGTCGCCGGCCACCGAACACAGGGCTGCCCCCGCCTCGGTGTGCCGCACCTCGACCACCACTCCCCGTACCTCCTCGTCGGGCTGCTGCCCGGAGGTCTCCGGATCGTTCTCGGCACGCATGCTCGTCTCCTCCTTCACAACCGGTCCGCCCCGCCGCGTACGGACACCCCGACCAGGCACGTGTCGTCGTCGGTGTCGGAAGCGCTGTAGCGCAGCAGGTGGTCGAGGTGGGCCTCCAGCGCGCCGGGGCCGCCGTCGCACTCCCCGACGGCCTGCTCGGTGAGGGCGAGCAGGTTGGCCAGGGAGGTGTGCAGGGACTGGTCCCGGCGCTCGATCAGCCCGTCCGTGTACATCACCAGGGTGTCGCCCGGCCGGAGGGTGAACTCGTCCTCGTCGTACTCGGCCTGGTCCAGGGCGCCGAGGAGGATCCCGCCGATCTGGGGCAGGGTCTCGGCCCGGCCGTCCCGGAGCAGGACCGGCGGCGGGTGCCCGGCGCGGGCCCAGCGCAGCCGGCGGGTGGCGGGGTCGTACAGGCCGCAGGCGGCGGTCGCGGTGAGGCTCTCCGTGAGGTGGTGGGTGATGCTGTTGAGCCAGGTCAGCAGCTGGGCCGGGCCGGCTCCGGTGGCGGCGAGGCCGCGCAGGGCGTTGCGCAGGGCGACCATGCCGGTCGCGGCTTCGATGCCGTGGCCCGCCACGTCGCCGACGCAGAGCAGGACCGCGCCCGAAGGGAGGGTGAGCGTGTCGTACCAGTCGCCGCCGACCAGGTGTTCCTTCTCCGCGGGGCGGTAGCGGACCGCGACCTGGAGGTCGTGCAGGTCCTGCGGCCCGCGGGCTGGCGGCATGATGGCGTGCTGGAGCTGGAGGACGAGACGGCTGCGTTCGGCGGCCTGCTGCTCGGTCTGCGCGAGCTGGTCCCTGGTGGCCGCCAGGGCGACCTCCGTCCAGTGCTGGGCGGAGATGTCCTGATAGGCGCCGCGTACGACGCCCAGGCGGCCGTCGGGGTCGTGCACCGGCTCGGCCACGACCCGGATGTGGCGGGCGACGCCGTCGGGGCGCTGCAGGCGGAACGCGGTGGAAGCCGGCCGCTGGTGGTGCAGCAGCGTGCGCAGGAAGCGGCCGATGGCGGGCCGGTCGTCGGGGTGGGCGTGGTCGGCGAGCTGGTCCAGCGGGACGGGCGGGGCGGACGCCGGCAGGCCGTACAGCTCGTAGATCGTCTCGTTCCACACGATCTGCCGGGTCGGCAGATTTTCCTCGAACCCGCCGATGCGGCCGAGGCGTTGGGCGTGCTGGAGCAGGCGCGCCACGCGCGGGGTGCCGTCGTCCAGCCGCCATACGACCACCAGGTAGCCGCCGTGCCGGCTGATGCCGACCTTGGCCTGCGCGCTGATGGGGACGCCGTCGACCAGCGCGGCGAGGGTCATGTTGGGGGTCCGGAAGGGCTCCCCGGTGACGAAGACGTGCTCGACCTTCTCCAGGAGGCCGCCGGACTCCGCCGCCAGGGGGTAGGCCTCCAGCAGGCGTGCGCCGAGGACGGCGCTGCGCGGCCGCCCGGCGAAGTCGACGAACGCCGGGTTGACGTGCCCGATGGTGAACTGGAGGGGGAGTTCCCCGCTGTCCGGGGCGACGTGCAGGATGAGGCAGGGGTCGGCCAGGCCGTCGGTGAGCTGGCGCAGCCCTTCGAGCTGTGCGTCCGGTGCGCCGGGGGTCGGGGAGCCGCTGTCGGCCCAGGTCTCCAGCGTCGCCGCGGCGAGTTCCGCCAGGGCCTCGAACTGCCGCTCCAGCGGCTGGGAGCGGTCCGGCAGCTCGTCCCGCCAGCAGATCTCCAGCACTCCGGTCAGGCGTCCCCCGATGCCGGCGGGTACGGCGAGCCGGCCGCCGGACACCTCGTGCTGGCCGATGGACGGCAGTCCGGCGTCGGCGAGCGTCCCGTACCCGACCGCGGAGCGCTCGTCGAGGGCGCGGCGGGCGGGCGTCGGCACGCCGGGGGGCACGTGGCGCCAGCGGTGGGCCTCCTGCTCGGTGAACCCGGCGCTGCCGGCCAGGGACAGCGACTGGTCGGGGTGCGCCGCCCAGACCGCGACGGCCACCGCGCCCAGGGGGCGCAGGGCGTGGTCGAGCATCGAGCGGGCCGCGGCCTCGGTGTCGGCCGCGACGAGGGTGTGTGCCTCGGCGCTGCGCAGCCGCAGCCCGACGGATCCGGCGGCGGGGGCGGCCTGCGCGGCCACGAATTCCCGGGCGGCCGCGGAGATGGTGTCGGCGGCCACCTGGTTGACCAGGTCGGCGGCCAGTTCGATGACGGGTACGCCGGCCTGCTCGGCGAGTGTGGACAGCTGCGCGGCGGCCTCGGTGGGCCCGCAGCGCAGCCGTTCCACGAGCACGCCGACGGCCATCTCGGCCAGCGCGCGGCCGGCGGCATCCGCGTGGGCCTGCTCCAGCTCGCGCTGCAGCCGTTCGACCGTCGAGGCGAGGCGCCCCACGGCGGTGGCCCCGGCGCCCGGGCCGCCGTCGGCCCGCCGGAGCGGGCCGGCCTCGGCGTCGCGTTGTGCCCCGACGCGGCGAGCACCGGGCGGGGCCGCGATCCGGGCGCGGGTGTCCGCACCGCGCGGCTCGTGGGGGTTGCGCACTCTTCAGCTCCTGGGGGTCGGCCGGCGGCTCGTGGACGCTGCGCGGGTCACGAGGTGAGGTGACGGCGGATCCTGCCGACCAGGTCGCCCGCGTCGACGGGTTTGGTGATGTAGTCGGAGGCCCCGGCGGCCAGGCTCTTCTCCCGGTCTCCGACCATGGCCTTCGCGGTCACGGCGATGATCGGCAGGTGGGCGTGTTCGGGCATCGCCCGGATGGCGGCGGTCGCGGTGTACCCGTCCATCTCCGGCATCATCACGTCCATCAGGATCACGTCGATGCCGGGGTGCGCGCGGAGTGCGTCGAGGGCGGTCCGTCCGTTCTCCGCCTGGAGCACGCGCATGCCGTGGAGTTCGAGGATTCCCGTGATGGCGTAGAGGTTCCGGTCGTCGTCGTCGACGACGAGGGCGGTGCGGCCGGTGAGCGGGGAGATGTGGCCGGGTTCCCAGCCCCCTCCCGGCTCGGGGCGGCGGACCAGGGGCAGGAGGTCGCCGGGGCGGTCCGCGCTCATGTGCAGGGCGATGCGCTCGCGGAGTTCGTCCAGGCTCGTGAGGAGTTCGACGAGCTGGGTGCCGCTCCGTTCCTGGAGCAGCCGCTCGTCCTCGGCCGCGATGCCCCGGCTGCTGTGGACCAGGACCGGGACGGCGTGCAGGGCCGGGTCGCGTTCCATCTCCTCCAGGAGGCCGACGGCGGCGCCGTCGGGCAGGTCGAGTTCGAGGACGACGCAGTGGCACGGGCTGGTCGCGAGGGCGGCCGCCGCCTCGTGGGCGCCGACGGTGGTGATGAGTTCGACCTCGCGGTGGCCCGCCGAGTCGACGCGGGCCGGGAGGTCCGTCAGGGCGTTCTCGGCCACGAGGGACAGCAGGCCGCGCGGGCGCCCCTCGACGACGAGGAGCCGGCGGGGGCCGGCGGGGCTGTCGGGCCCGGCGTCCGACGACCGCCGCTCCTCCGCGCGGCCGGCCGGCCCGCCCGCGCCGTCGGCTGCCGCCGCCGGGGCGCCGGAGGTTTCCCCTGCCGGCAGTTCGGGCCGGGTGACGGGCAGGTAGAAGGTGAAGGTGCTCCCCTGGCCGACCGTGCTCTCGGCGGTGATGGCGCCGCCGAGCAGGAAGGCGATCTCACGGCTGATGGAGAGGCCGAGCCCGGTGCCGCCGTACTTGCGGCTGGTGGTGCCGTCGGCCTGCTGGAAGGCGCCGAACACGGTTTCCAGGTGCTGCGGTGCGATGCCGATGCCTGTGTCGGCCACCCGGAAGGCCAGCACGGGTCCCGGGCGCCGGACGACCTCGGGGATGCGTTCCTCTTCGGCGTGCGCGATGCTCAGCTCGACGCTGCCGCTCTCGGTGAACTTGACCGCGTTGGAGAGGAGGTTGCGCAGGATCTGGCGGAGCCGGTAGTCGTCCGTGAGCAGCTCGTCCGGCACGTCCGGGGCCGAGCGCACGCTGAACGAGAGGTTCTTCTGGCTGGTCATCGGGCGGAAGGTGGCCTCGACGTCGTCCAGCAGCCGGCCCAGTGGGACGGGCTGTGCGTTGAGGTCCATCTTGCCGGCCTCGACCTTGGACAGGTCGAGGATGTCGTTGATCAGCTGGAGCAGGTCGGAGCCGGCGGAGTGGATGATGCCGGCGTACTCGACCTGCTTGGTGGTCAGGTTGCGGGTGGGGTTCTGTGCGAGCAACTGGGCCAGGATGAGCAGGCTGTTCAGCGGGGTGCGCAGCTCGTGGCTCATGTTCGCGAGGAACTCGGACTTGTACTTGGACGCCAGGGAGAGCTGGTGGGCGCGGGCCTCCAGTTCCTGGCGGGCCTGCTCGATCTCCAGGTTCTTGGTCTCGATGTCACGATTCTGCGCGGCGAGCAGTTCCGCCTTCTCCTCCAGTTCGGCGTTGGAGGCCTGGAGTTCCTCCTGTCGTGCCTGGAGTTCCTTGGAGCGGGTCTGCAGTTCCGCGGTGAGGCGCTGGGACTCGCCCAGCAGCTCGTCGGTGCGGGCGTTGGCGATGATCGTGTTGAGGTTGACCCCGATGACGTCCGTCAGCTGGTGCAGGAAGTCCCGGTGGACCTGGGTGAAGGGGTGGACCGAGGCGAGCTCGATCACCCCGAGCACCTGTCCCTCGACCACGATGGGCAGCACGACGAGGTGCAGTGCCTCGGTATGGCCGAGTCCCGAGGAGACCGCCAGGTAGTCCGGCGGCAGGGAGTCGACCACGATGGGGCTCTTGCTGCGCGCGGCCTGCCCGACGAACGACTGTCCCAGCCGGAAGCGGGTCGGACGGGCGCCCTCCGGGAAGGCGTACGAGGCGACGAACTGCAGGACGGTGCCGTCCGGGTCGTCCTCGGCCAGGTAGAAGGCGCCGCAGTGGGCCGACACCAGCGGGGTCAGCTCGTCCATGATCGCGTCGGCGACGACCGCGAGGTCGCGCCCGCCCTGGGTGAGGGCGGAGATCCGGGCCAGGTTGGTCTTGAGCCAGTCCTGCTCCTCGTTGGCGCGGGTGGTCTCGCGCAGGGACTCCACCATGAAGTTGATGTTGTCCTTCAGGTCGGCCACCTCACCGGAGGCGTCGACGGTGATCGACCGCGTGAGGTCGCCCTCCGCGACGGCGCCGGTGACCTCGGCGATGGCCCGGACCTGCCGCGTGAGGTTGCCGGCCAGCTCGTTCACGTTCTCGGTGAGCCGCTTCCACGTACCGGAGACGCCCTCGACCTCGGCCTGCCCGCCGAGCCGGCCCTCGCTGCCGACCTCTCGCGCGACGCGGGTCACCTCGGCGGCGAAGGAGCTGAGCTGGTCCACCATGGTGTTGATGGTGGTCTTCAGCTCCAGGATCTCGCCGCGCGCGTCCACGTCGATCTTGCGGGTCAGGTCGCCGTTGGCCACCGCCGTGGTGACCTGGGCGATGTTGCGCACCTGGCTGGTCAGGTTGTGCGCCATGAAGTTGACGTTGTCGGTGAGGTCCTTCCAGGTGCCCGCCACGTTCGGCACCCGCGCCTGGCCTCCGAGGATGCCCTCCGTGCCGACCTCGCGGGCCACGCGGGTCACCTCGTCCGCGAAGGCCGACAGGGTGTCCACCATGGTGTTGATGACCCCGGCCAGCTCGGCGACCTCGCCCTTCGCCTCGACCGTGATCTTCTGCGAGAGGTCTCCGCGGGCCACGGCGGTGGCGACCTGCGCGATGGAGCGGACCTGTCCGGTGAGGTTGGACGCCATGACGTTGACGTTGTCGGTCAGGTCCTTCCAGGTGCCCGACACGCCGCGTACGGTGGCCTGGCCGCCGAGGTTGCCTGCGGTGCCCACTTCGCGGGCCACGCGGGTCACCTCGTCGGCGAACGCCGAGAGCTGGTCGACCATCGTGTTGATGGTCTCCTTGAGTTCCAGGATCTCGCCGCGCGCGTCCACCCGGATCTTCTGCGTCAGGTCGCCCTGGGCCACGGAGGTGGTGACCTCGGCGATGGAGCGCACCTGGGCGGTGAGGTTGTCCGCCATGACGTTGACGGATTCGGTCAGGTCCCGCCAGGTGCCCGAGACGTCCCGTACGTCGGCCTGGCCGCCGAGCCGGCCTTCCGTGCCGACCTCACGCGCCACGCGGGTCACCTCGCCGGCGAACGAACTGAGCTGGTCCACCATCGTGTTGATGGTGTTCTTCAGCTCCAGGATCTCGCCGCGCGCGGTCACGGTGATCTTCTGCGAGAGGTCGCCCTCGGCCACGGCCGTGGCCACCTGCGCGATCGCACGGACCTGGCTGGTGAGGTTGCCCGCCATGAAGTTGACCGAGTCGGTCAGGTCGCGCCAGGTGCCGGAGACGCCCTTGACGTCGGCCTGGCCGCCGAGGATCCCCTCGGTGCCGACCTCGCGGGCCACCCTCGTCACCTCCACGGCGAAGGAGCTGAGCTGGTCCACCATCGTGTTGACGGTGTTCTTGAGCTCCAGGATCTCGCCGCGCGCGGTCACGGTGATCTTCTGCGAGAGGTCGCCCTTGGCCACGGCGGTCGCGACCTGCGCGATGTCGCGGACCTGCGTGGTGAGGTTGCCGGCCATGGCGTTGACGGAGTCGGTGAGGTCCTCCCACGTCCCGGACACCCCCGGCACCTGCGCCTGGCCGCCGAGGCGCCCCTCGGTGCCCACCTCGCGTGCCACGCGGGTCAGTTCGGAGGTGAACCGCGACAACTGGTCGACCATGCCGTTGAAGACCGTGGCGATCTCACCGAGCAGCCCGTCGGCGTCGCCCGGCAGCCGGGTGCCGAAGTCGCCGTCGCGTACGGCGGTCAGGCCCGCGAGGAGCAGTCTCAGCTCCGGCTCCCCGACTTGCGCGGCCCCGAGGTCCGGTCCCGCTTGTGCCCGGGAGCCGTCGGGGAGGGGTGAGGCAGCCATCGAACGTCGCCTTCCGTAGAACGCCGGACCCGGCCCCGGCACAGGCTCGCGACGCGCCGCTCGCAGGCGTCCTGCGGCGGCCGCCAGGGCAGGTGCGTGGGGCGGGCACGTACCGTGCAGGAGGCTACCCCACCCCTCAAAGGATCAGGAAAACCAACGGGATTACGTCAGCGGCGTCCATGTATCGCGGGCGTATCGGAAATCCCATACGTCGCCGCAACGGGCGTTCGGGCGCAGTGGAGGGGTGAAGCAGAGAGCGTTCCCGTCGTCCTGGTCGTCCCTTCCGTTCCGGCGTGTGCGGCGCGCCCTGGGCGTGGTCCTGGCCGTCAGCGGGCTGGTGGCCGGCCTGTTCGTGCTGCGGCGGCCGCTCCTGATGTCCGCGCCCTCGTGCCTGGCCCGGCGGTGGCACGGCTGCCTCGACACCTTCAACGGTGTCGTGCTGGTGACGCTGGCCGCGATCCCGCCGGCCGTGCTGGTGGCGTGGGTGGCGGCGCGCCGCCGGCGGGCGGCCGGCGTGGCGTCGGCGTGGCGGAGGTCGCTGGCCGAGGTGGGGATGGTCCACGGGACGGTGCCGTTCCTCTGGCTGACCATGATGCCGGGCGGCGCGGCCGGTGCGGTGCCCGGCCGCGTCAGCCTCGTACCCCTGCGGGACCTCGTCACGATGGGGACGCTCGGGATCGCCGGGAACCTGCTGGTCTTCGCGTCGCTCGGGTGCTTCGCGCCGATGCGGTTCGCCGCGCTCGCGTCCGTGCCCCGGGTGCTGGCGCTCGGGGCGGGCTGCTCGGTCCTGGTCGAGACGGCGCAGTACGTGCTGCGGCTGGACCGGGTGTCCTCCGTGGACGACGTACTGGTCAACGCCGCCGGCGCCGGGCTGGCGGCGCTGGCGTCGCGCTCCTGGTGGGCCACGACCGAGCCGCCCGACCCGTCGGACCGCACCCTGACCGTGCCGGCGCGGGCGGGATGAGGGAGGTGCTCCGGTATGTGCCGGTCCCGCATACGCGGGCGATACGTGCCGCTGCCTAGGCTGCGGGGATGCGTGTACTGATCGTGGAGGACGAGCCGTACCTGGCCGAGGCCGTGCGTGACGGCCTGCGGCTGGAGGCGATCGCCGCCGACGTCGCCGGCGACGGCGATTCCGCCCTGGAACTGCTCGGCGTCCATGCGTACGACCTGGCCGTGCTCGACCGCGACATCCCGGGCCCCTCCGGCGACGAGGTCGCCCGGCGGATCGTCGCGTCCGGCAGCGGCATCCCGGTCCTCATGCTGACCGCCGCCGACCGGATCGACGACAAGGCCTCGGGCTTCGCGCTCGGCGCCGACGACTACCTCACCAAGCCGTTCGAGCTGCGGGAGCTCGTGCTGCGGCTGCGGGCTCTCGACCGCAGGCGCGCCTACGCCCGGCCGCCGGTCCGGGAGATCGCGGGCCTGCGGGTCGACCCGTTCCGCCGCGAGGTGCACCGCGACGGGCGGTACGTGGCGCTCACGCGCAAGCAGTTCGCCGTGCTGGAGGTGCTCGTCGCCGCCGAGGGCGGGGTCGTGAGCTCCGAGGAACTGCTGGAGCGGGCGTGGGACGGGAACGCCGACCCCTTCACCAACGCCGTCCGCATCACCGTGTCCGCGCTGCGCAAACGGCTCGGCGAGCCCTGGGTCATCGGCACGGTGCCGGGCGTCGGCTACCGCATCGACGCCGGTCCGGGCGGGGGCGCGGGCCCGGGACCATGCACCGCGCGTGCGTAGGCGCCCCGGGCCCAGCGCCCGTCTGAAGCTGGCGCTCAGCTACGCCGGGTTCCTCGCGGTCGCCGGCGCCCTGCTGCTGGCCGTGGTCTGGCTGTTCCTGCTGCGCCACGTGCCCGACAACTCCCAGGGCCTCCTCGGCATCTCGCCGAACCGCTACCTGCTGGTGCACACCTTCGCCCCTGCCGCGGCCGGGGCGATGGGCTTCCTCCTCGTCTTCGGCCTCGTCGGGGGCTGGCTCCTGGCGGGCCGGATGCTCGCGCCGCTGACGCGGATCACGGCCGCGGCCCGGCTGGCCGGCGGCGGGTCGCTGTCCCACCGGATCCGCATGGAGGGCCGCCAGGACGAGTTCCGGGAACTCTCCGACGCGTTCGACTCGATGCTGGAACAGCTCGATTCCCACGTCGCCGAGCAGCGGCGGTTCGCCGCCAACGCCTCCCACGAGCTGCGCACCCCGCTGGCCATCTCGCGGACGCTGCTCGACGTGGCGCTCAAGGACCCCTCGCGGGACCGGGACGAGGTCCTCGCACGCCTCCGGACCGTCAACGCGCGCGCCATCGGTCTCACCGAGGCGCTCCTGCTCCTCAGCCGCAGCGACCGCGGGGGCTTCGACCGCGAGGACGTCGACCTGTCCCTCGTGGCGGAAGAGGCCGCCGAGACCCTCCTGCCCCTGGCCGAGCAGCGCGGGGCCTCGCTCGTCGTCACCGGCGGGGAGGCCAGGGCCGGCGGCTCCCCCGAGCTGCTGCTCAGGATGGTGACGAACCTCGTCCAGAACGCCGTGGTCCACAACCTCCCCGCCGACGGCAGCGTGACGGTCCGCACCGCGGCCGACGGCGACACGGGCGTGCTGCGCGTGGAGAACACGGGCCCTCCGGTGCCACCGGAGCTGCTGCCGACCCTGACCGAGCCGTTCCAGCGCGGGAGGGAACGGGTGCGTACCGACGAGCACGCCGGCGTCGGTCTCGGCCTCGCCATCGCGCACAGCGTGGTCCGCGCCCACGGCGGGACCCTCGACCTGGCCCCGCGCCCCGCCGGCGGGCTCGTCGTCACGGTCCGGCTGCCCGCCGCCTGACCCCGAAGGCCGGTCAGCGGTCGGGGGTCATCCGGGCGGCGGCCGCGGCGACGAAGGCCGCGGCCGCTTCCTTGGCCGTACGCCGCAGGGCGTCCAGCTCGGCGCGCGTGGTGGCCGTGCGCAGGGCGTACGTGGCGTCGGCGGCCCGCTGGGCGGGGACGGCCAACTCGGGGACCAGGACCTGGAGCCGGACGTGGGGCCCGGTGATCGCCGTGCGCGTGTCGTGGGAGTTCGTCTGCGCCTCCAGCTGCTGCTCGGCACCGGCGTCGGTCAGGGCCAGCCGCTCCCGGTGGAACATCGCCGAGCGGTGCGCGTCCAGGGCGGCGGCGAACTCGGTGACGGCACCGAGCTGGTCCTGCCGGTGGGCGTCGGCCCGCTGCTCGGCACGCGCGGTACGCGCCGTCCGCTGCTGGAGCATCCCGGCGGTCAGCGCGCCGGCCAGGGTGCCGAGTACGGCGATGATCGAAGGCCACATCGAGGTTCCGGATCCCCTTCAGTCGGTCGGACGAGCAGATCATGCCCGATTGCCCGACCGACTCCACCGGGCGCAGCGGGGTGGGTGCCCCGCCGCGTCCGGGTGGTGCCGGTGCCCGTCCGTGGGCGGGTGGGGTGGGTCAGGGTGTCGGGGCCGGGAAGGGGTCAAGGTCCGGCTTGAGGACCTGGCCGGGCTTCGGGGCGGTCCCGTCGACCAGGTACGAGGTCACCAGCGCGTTCAGGGCCTTGCTCCGGCCGACCGCGCAGTGCTCGATCACGTCGACCGTGACCAGCACGGAGTTGCCGAGCTGGCGCTGCATCCGCTGCGAGAACCGGTACTGGGTGGCCGGGTCGAAGGTGTTGCCGATGACCATCACCTTGTTGGCGGTCCGCCGGTTCCAGGGCCCCGCGTACCGCTCGGCGCTGCGCGCGGGCGACGGCCAGGTCGCGCAGGCGGGCGCGTCGAAGGCCTGGTACCGGCCGAAGGTGGGCGCGCCGTGTTCCCAGGCGCGGGCCAGCAGGGCGAAGGCCCTCGGGTTCGACGGGTACGGCTTGTCCTGGCAGTTGACCCCGTAGTACGAGTCGTCCGAGGTGTACGGGGAGTCGGCCGGGGCCTCGCGGAGCGCCGCCGGTACGACCTTGGCCAGCCGGTCCGCCGCTCCGGCCGCGGTTCCGCGGGCGCCGGGAGCCAGGCCCTGCTGCTGTCCGATCACCTGGTGCAGTGCTTCGAGGGCGGCCGCGAGCGGTGCCAGCCGGCTCTGTGCGTACAGGGCGTTGGCGACCTGGCTGGTGAAGCTGCTGAGGGTGACCTCGGCGCCGCTCGGCAGGGTCACCGGGGCGGTGCGCAGGTGGTCGCGGATCGCGTCGAACTTCGCGCGCGTGTCGCCCTCGGCGAAGGCGCAGCGCGGCGTGCCGGCGGCGGCGCAGCGCTTGAGGAACTCGGCCAGGGCGAGTTCGAAGCCGCCGGTGGCGCGCTGGCGGTCGTACTCCAGGCCGTTGTGCAGGCGCAGGTTGGGGTCGACGTTGCCGTCGATGATGATCGCGCGGACCTTGTCCGGGTACATGTTGGCGTACGTGGAGCCGATCAGCGTGCCGTACGAGAAGCCGGCGAACGTCAGCTGGTCGTCGCCGACCGCCTGGCGCATCCGGTCGAGGTCTCGGACGACGTTGATCGTGGACATGTGGCGGATGAGCGGCCCGGCGTTGCGGGCGCAGGCGTCCGTGTAGTCGCGGGTGGCGGCGAGGGTGCCGTCGACCTCGGCTCGGGTGACGGGCACTCCGGTCATCCGGCCGAAGACGCCGTCGGCCTCCTCGTTGGTGGTGAAGCAGCGCAGGGGGTTGCTGCGGGCGACGCCGCGGGGGTCGAACCCGATCACGTCGAAATGCTCCTGGACGCGCGGCTCGAACCGGGCGGTGGTGGCCCACAGGTAGCCGCTGCCGCCGGGGCCGCCGGGGTTCAGGAACAGCGAGCCGATGCGTTTGGCCGGGTCGCCTGCCCGCCTCCGCATCATGGCGATGCCGATCTGCTCGCCGGACGGGTCGGCGTAGTCGAGCGGGACCGGGTAGACGGCGCAGTCGTAGATCCTGGGGTCGGGCTTGGACGGGTCCGGGTTGCAGGGCGTCCATTGCACCGGTGCGACCGGCGTGCCGGCGGTGGCCGGGGCGGTCGGGGCGGTGGCCGTCGCTCCGACGGGCGCCGCCGATGCCGTGGTGGCGACACCGGAGAGCAGGGCTAACGCGCTGCCGAACGCCACCGCCAGAGTGGATATGCGAGACAAGTTACCTCCTTTGGCTGCTCAAACCCGGCCAGGATTGCAGGAGTTGGGGTGGCGGTAAAGATCGCGTGCGGCGGATTCCCGCTGCCGCTCCGGGGGTGGGCGGGTCCGCTCACCGGGCGCGTGGGTGCCCGCTCCCGTGGCGTGTGGGTGCCGGTCCGCGCGGTTACGGTGCGGTCTGCGCGCGGTAGCGGCCCGGGGTCGTGCCGAACTCCCGTTGGAAGGCGTGGGAGAAGGCGTACGGGGTGCCGTACCCGACGCGCCGGGCGACGGCGGAGAGGGAATCCTCCGTGCCGCGGAGCAGCGCCGCGGCCGAGGTGAGGCGCCACCAGGTGAGGTAGGCCATGGGTGGGCGGCCGACCAGCGCGGTGAAGCGGCGGGCCAGGGTCGCGCGGGACACTCCCGCCTCGGCGGCCAGCCGGTCGTTGCTCCACGGGGCCGCGGGTTCCTCGTGCAGTGCGCGCAGCGCGGCGGCGACCACGGGGTCACCGAATACGGCGGGCCAGGCACCGGCCGTGTCCTGGTCCAGCCAGGCGCGGACCATGTAGACGAGGAGCAGGTCGAGGAGACCGGGTACGGCGATGCCGCCGCCCGGCCGCCACTCTCCCAGCTCCCGCCCCAACAGGTCGATGGCGGAACGGAGTTCGGGGTGCCTGCCGACCCGGTTCGGGAGGTGGACCACGTCCGGCAGCTCCGCCATCAGCGGGTGCGCGCGGCTGCGGTCGAGCCGGTACTTGCCGCACAGCAGCTCCACCTCACCGGGCCCGACCGGGCGTTCCCGGCTGCCGGGCTCCGGGGCTCGGGGCAGCGGATCCGGCTGCTCCCGCGTCCGGCTGACGGCGTGCCAGGACTCGAAGGGGACGGCCCGCGCCGCCGCGCCGGCGTCCGCCCCGGCGTCGGCGAGCACGTGCTCCGCCCCGTGCGGCAGCAGCACGGCGTCCCCCGGTCCGAGGACGAGCGCCTCCCCGGCACCGGTGAGCAGCCGGCAGCCGCCCTCCAGCACCACGTGGAACCCCGCCCCCTCGTACGGTGCGAGACGGGCGGACCAGGTGCCGTCCACCCGCACGCGCCGGGAGGAGGCCCGTCCGATGCGTACGGCGGAGATCGCGTCGCTGACCACGTCCATCGGGGCAGCGTATCCGGCCGCGCGCCGGTGAGACGTACGCGTATTCCGTTGAGCCGGATGGGCATTGAGAGCCTCACGAGGGGCTCCTTAGGGTCGTGCGCATGGACAACGAGAGCGGACAGAGCATCGTGCTGGGCGACGTGGAGGTCATCCGGGTGGTCGAGTTCCAGGGGGCTTTCGCCCCGGCCCGCGAGCTGGTGCCGGACGCGCCGGAACGGCTGTGGCGGGACGACGCGGCCCATCTGGTGCCCGACCACCGGGATCCGGTCGACGGGCGTGCGGTGATGGCCCTCCAGACGTGGGTGCTGCGCAGCGAGGGACGGACCGTGCTGGTCGACACGGGCGTGGGCAACGGCCGCGACCGGCCCGGCAGTCCGGCGTTCCACCGGTGGCAGGGCGACTTCCTCGGCGGGCTGGCCCGGGCCGGGATCCGGCCCGAGGACGTCGACGTGGTGGTCAACACGCACATCCACGCGGACCACGTCGGCTGGAACACCAGGGAGGAGGGCGGGGAATGGGTGCCGGCCTTCCCCAACGCGCGGTACCTGCTGCCGGCCGCCGACGACTTCCACTTCGGGCCGGACAACGCGTACGGCGGCGGCGTGCGCGTGGACGACCGGCTGATCTACGAGGACAGCATCGCGCCCGTCCACCGGTCGGGGCAGGCCGTCCTGTGGAACGGGGCGCAGCGCATCGACCGGCACCTCACGCTGGAGGCCGCGCCCGGCCACACGCCCGGCTCCTGTGTGCTGCGGCTGGAGTCCGGGGGCGAGCGGGCGGTCTTCGCGGGGGACGTGCTGCACAGCCCGGTGCAGGTCCTCGCGCCGTCGTGCAACAGCTGCTTCTGCCTCGACCCGGCGCGCGCGGCGGCCACCCGGCGGCGGATCCTCGAACGGGCCGCGGACCTGCGGGAGCTGGTCGTGCCCGCGCACTTCGGCGGGGCCGGCGCCGTGGAGGTGCGGCGGGCGGGGGCGGGCTTCGCGCTGGGGCCGTGGGCGGCGTTCGGGTCGTGACAGGGGCGCGGGAGCGGGTCCCGGTCGATTGTCAGTGGTGACTGACAGGATCGGATCATCGCTTCGAAGAGGGGGGCCAACATGTCCGGAAGCCAGAACTACATCAACCACGTCGCACTCGTGCTGGACGCCAGTTCGTCGATGTCGCACCTGAGCGGCAAGGTCGTCGAGGTCGCCGACCAGCAGATCGCGTACCTGGCGCGCCGCTCGCAGGAGCTGGAGCAGGAGACCCGCGTCACGGTGTACGTGTTCTCCAACCAGGTGGAGTGCGTCATCTACGACAAGGACGTGCTCCGTATGCCGTCCCTGAAGCAGCTCTACCGCGCGGGCGGCATGACGTCCCTGCTGGCGGCGACGCTCAAGTCGCAGCACGAGCTGGCGCAGACGGCCCAGCTGTACGGCGACCACAGCTTCCTGACCTTCGTGCTGACCGACGGTCAGGAGAACGCGAGCCACCGCTGCCCGGGCGCTCCCTCCAAGGATCCGCGGGCACTGGTGCGGGCCGTGGCCACGATGATCGAGACGCAGCAGGACAACTGGACGCTGGCTGTGCTGGTGCCGGACCAGATGGGCAAGCGGGAGGCCATGCAGTACGGGTTCCCGAAGGACAACATCGCGGTCTGGGACGCCACGAGCACCCGCGGCATGGAGGAGGCCGGGCAGGTCATCCAGGAGGCCACCGAGAAGTTCATGGTGGGCCGCACGAAGGGCATCCGCGGCTCGCGCGCCGTGTTCTCGACGGGCGCGGACGCGGTCAACAAGGACACCATCGCGGCCGCCGGCCTCAGCGCGGTGGACCCGTCGGGGTACGAGCTGATCCCGGTGGCCCGCGAGACGGCGATCCGGGAATGGGTCGTCGAGAGCGGACACACGTACCGCACCGGGTGTGCCTTCTACCAGCTGAGCAAGCCGGAGAAGATCCAGGCGCGGAAGCGGATCGCGGTGCTGGAGAAGGGGACGGACCGGGTGTACACGGGTCCGGAGGCTCGGACGCTGCTCGGCCTGCCGGACTCGGAAGTCCGGATCCGGCCGGACCACAACGACGACTTCACGATCTTCGTGCAGAGCACGAGCGTCAACCGCAAGCTCGTACCGTCGACGCGGCTGCTGCTGATGGTCTGAGGCCGGGCGGCCGGGCGCGGCCGACGGCCGTCGGCGAGTGTCACTGACGGGTCGTACGATCGTGCCGACGACCGACCGGGGACGAGTGAAGGAGCGTACGGGACATGGCGATCGAGCGGCCGGGACGGCCGGAGGACCTGCCCGCGGCGGAGCTGCTGTGGGCGCGGTGGGCGCTGCTCGGCGCGCTGGAGACCACGGCCGCCAAGGAGTCGTCCCGCCGGGACTCCGGGCACTGGCTCGACGAGGACGGGCTCCGGTACGACGACTGCGGCTGCACCTGGTGGACCCTCGCGCCGTTCGGGCCGGGCCGCTACGTGCTGTACGGCGAGGACGAGTCCAGCGGGGTCAAGTGGCACGAGCCGGCCGTCGACATGCTGGCCGGCGGCCCGGACTGGCTTCCGTACGAGACGCTCCACGAGCTCCGCGAGAGCTGGCAGCTGGGCTGTGTCTACTGGTACGAGGACGGCGCCTGGGCGCGCGCCCCGTACCCCGCCACCCTGGCGGACGACGGCCTGGACTGCGGGATGAGCGAACTCGCCGACCGGGACCGGCTGCTGTCGCTGCTGGCCGACTTCGAGCACCTCCGCTCCGCCGAGGGCGCAGCCCTGCTGCTGGACGGGGCTGAGCGGCGCGCCCTGGCCCGCGACGAGGTGGAGACCACACTGGCCCCGGCGTATGCGCCGGAGGACGCGGCGGCCGTCGTACGCGCCCTGGAGGCGTCCGGCCTGCTGGCGGTGACCGCACCGGCCGTCTGAGCGCCCCGCCCGGATCCGGGTGACGGTGAGCTCCGGGTGCCCGGCCCCCTCTGACCGCCCTGCGCGCGGCCGTGGGGGGTCCCTCAGGGGCGCAGGGGTGCACCGTCCGGGTCGGAGGCGCAGCTCGCGGCGACCGCGGCGGCGAAGGCTCTGGCCGGCGGGGTGAGGGTGTCCCAGCGGCGGACCGCCCAGCCGACCGGCAGGGGCGGCAGCGCCGGCACGGGGACGAGGCGGAGCGGGCCGTCGGCGGGCGCCCGAAGCCCCGGCACGGCGGGGACGACAGCGGGCCCGAGGCCCAGTTCGGCGAGCAGCAGGGCGGTGTCCCAGTCCGCGACGCTCGTGTCCGAGCCGCCGCGGACGCCCAGTTCGGCGAGGGCCGCGTCCAGGCGGGCGCCGGAGATGGAGTTCGGCGGCAGTCTGACGAGGGGGATGTCGGCGAGGTCCCGGGCGTCGACGGCCGGGCGGCCGGCGAGGGGGTCGTCCGCGCGTACGGCGAGCACCCAGGGCAGCTCGGTCACGGGCCGCTGTTCGAGGCCGGGGACGGGGGCCCCGATCGTGACCCAGGCCAGGTCCAGGGTGTTCGCCAGGAGCGCGTCGAGGCAGCGGCGGCTGGCGGTCTCGGTCCGGAACTCCAGGCTCACCGCGGGGTGGTTCCGCCGGAAGCCGACGATCGCCTCGGCCATGAAGTGCCGGACGGTCGCGCCGCCGGTGCCGACGCGTACGGTGCCGCCCCCGCCGGCCGCCAGGTCGGCGAGGCGGCGCACCGCGCGGTCCAGGCCGGCGAGGCCGTCGGCGGCGGCCTCGTAGAGGATCCGGCCGGACTCGGTCGGCGCCACGCCCCGGGGCCGGCGCTCCAACAGCGCCACCCCGGTCTCCCGCTCCAGCCGCTTCACGTGCTGGCTCACGGCGGACTGCGTGCAGCCCTGCTCGCGTGCCACGGCACTCAGGTTCCCGGCGCGGCACACGGCCACGAACACCCGCAGGTCGTCCAGCGTCACAACACCCAAGCTACCGCTTGGGCTTAGCCAAGGAAACCCAAGGATTGACTTGAGGGAAGCCCGGTTGGAGGATCTGTGGCGGGCCCAGGCGGCAACCCGTCCGGTGGGCACGACCGGTCTCCGGAACCGGGCGCGCCCACCGGACGGGTGCCGACCACTTCCACGAAAGGAATCCGGACGACGGTGAACTCCCCGGACCACGCCCGCGACGCCGACGGGGCCGCCCTGGCGGCGGTCTGGCGTAAAGACGTGTACATCATCGCAGGTCAGACGCATTTCTCCTAGGACGGAACGCACAGTTCGCGAGCCTTGTCCGGTCCGCCCCCGAACTCCCAGAATCTGCTTCTCGGATCATCCGAAGTCAGGGGGGAACATGGGGAAGATCGATCACGACGCGGTACTGCAGGCGCGCGTGCTGCTGCTGGGGTCCGGTCGGCCGTCCGTCGGCGAGCTGGTGTCCGCGTACCGGGTCCTGCTGGAGGTGAACCGGCAGGCGTACGCCCCGAAACTGGTGGACGCGCTCCTCGCGATGCCCGGCCGGAACCCGGAGGCGGAGTTGGCGCTGGCCGCCGAGGCGGTCGAGGTCGCGCGGAGCATCGACGCCGGCACGCCGTCCCGGACGCAGCGGCTGTGCCGGGCGCTGGACTCCTACCAGGGGGCCCTGTTCGCCGTCGGGCGCCGGGCGGAAGGGCGCGCGGTCTGCGAGGAGATGGCCGAGGCCGGCCGGAGCGCGCGGCTCGCGACCGTCCTGGCCGAGGAAGGCCGCTTCCGCGAGGCCGCGGAGCTCAACGAGGAGGAGGCCCGGAGCGACTCGTTGGAGTACTCCTTCGGGAACCTCGTCGAGTGGGCCGCGAACCTGGAGGGCGCCGGCCTGCACGACGAGGCGTCGGCCGTCTTCCGCAGGTTCCTCGACACGATCCTGCGGTTCGTCACGGAGCACCGGGTGGACCGGAACGAGCTCGCCTGGGCGCTGGTCCACCACGCCCGGATGCGCGAGGCCGCCGGGGACGGGGCGGAGGCCGCGGCCGCGCGGGGGGAGGCCCTGACCCTCCTGGAGGAGTTGGCCGCGGGCGGGCCGAAGGGCCCGGGGCGCACCTCGTCCTGGCTCACCCTGTTCGTCCTCTCCGGGCGGCCCGGCGAACCGGTGGCGAGCGCCGGGTCGCCGATGCCTCCGTTCGGCACCGGCATGGGGTGGTCGAGGGACGTGCGGGATGCCTTCGTCGGCGGCCTGCCGGAGCTGGAGGCGGCGGCGACGGGGCTGCGCGAGGACGGCCGACTGCCCGAACTGGTCGACGTCCAGCGCCGCATCAGCGTCCGTGTGACCGTCCGGGACGGTGACCACCCCTACCGGTTCGCGGAGCGCTACGAGCCGTACTTCGACGAAGGCGTGGCGCTCGCACGCCGCCTGTCCGGCGACCCGGGGCGTCTCGCCCGCGCCCTGACGGACCGCGCGATGTTCCGCACCGCCGCGGGGTCCTTCGGGCCCGCGCACGCCGACTTCGCCGAGGCCGTCGCCGTTCTCGACGCCCGGCGGGGCCCGATCGCCTGACCCGGCCCGGCTCAGGCGCCCGCGACGAGCATGCCGCCCATGGCCAGCATCGTCGCCGCCACCAGGCCGTCGAGGACGCGCCAGGCCTTGGGGCGGGAGAGGGCGCGGCTCAGCAGGCGGGCGCCGAAGCCGAGGGCGAAGAACCAGGTCAGGCTCGACAGGGCCGCACCCGCGCCGAAGGCCCAGCGCAGGTCGCCGCGGTCGGAGGCGAGGGAGCCGAGCAACAGGACCGTGTCGAGGTACACGTGCGGGTTGAGCCAGGTCAGGGCCAGGCAGGTCAGGACCGCGCGGCGGGCGGATCCGGTGTCGGGTCCGCCCGCCGTGAGGGCGGCCGCGGGGTCCGGGCGCAGCACCCGCCGGGCCGCGAGGAAGCCGTAGCAGAGGAGGAATCCGCCGCCCGTCAGGGCGACCGCGGTCAGCGCCGCCGGCCAGGCGGTGACGAACGCTCCCACTCCGGCGACACCGAGCGCGATCAGCACCGCATCGGAGACGGCGCAGACGGCCACGACGGCGAGGACGGCCTGCCGGCGGGCGCCCTGGCGGAGGACGAAGGCGTTCTGCGCGCCGATGGCCACGATGAGGGAGAGTCCGGTGCCGAAGCCGGCGAGTACGGCGGCGATGGTGCTGCTGGTCATGGTTCGACCGTAAGGATCACGAAGAGATGAGTACAGCTAAAGATTCTCAGGTACCGTTAGCCGTACTTATGGAAGAGCTTCCCCTGGACCAGGTCAGGACCCTGCTCGCGGTGGTCGACGAGGGCACCTTCGACGCCGCGGCCGCCGCCCTGCACGTGACGCCCTCGGCCGTGAGCCAACGGGTGAAGGCCCTGGAGCAGCGGACCGGGCGGGTGCTGCTGATGCGCACCAAGCCGGTGCGGCCCACCGGGTCCGGCGAGGTGGTGGTGCGGTTCGCGCGGCAGCTGGCCCGGCTGGAGCGGGACGCCCGGGCCGAGCTGGGCCTGGCGGAGGAAGGGGGGCCGGCGCGGGTGCCCGTGGCCGTGAACGCCGATTCGCTGGCGACCTGGTTCCTCCCGGCGCTCACCCGCGTGCCGCAGGATCCCCCGGTCTGCTTCGAGCTGCACCGCGAGGACGAGTCGCACACCACCGCCCTGCTGCGGGAAGGGCAGGTGATGGCGGCCGTGACGTCCTCGCCCGATCCCGTGGCGGGCTGCACGGTACGGCCGCTGGGGCTGGCCCGCTACCTGCCCGTGGCCACGCCGGAGTTCGCCGCCCGGCACTTCACCGGGACCCTGGCCGAGGACCTGCGGGTGGCGCCGACCGTGGTGTTCGACCGGCGGGACGAGCTCCAGGACGCCTTCGTACGGTCGCTGACCCGCGGCCGGTCGGGGGCCGGGCCGATCCGGCACCTGGTGCCGGCGTCGGACGGGTTCCGGGACGCGGTCGCGGCGGGCCTCGGCTGGGGCCTCGTACCCGAACCCCAGGCCGAGCCGCTGCTGCGGGCCGGCCGGCTGGTCCTGCTGGCCCCGGCCCCTCCCCTGGACGTCCCCCTGTACTGGCAGCAGTGGAAGCTCGACTCGCCGGCCCTGTCGGCGGTCGCCGAAGCGGTCGCGGCGACCGCCGCCGAGGCGCTGCTGCCCCCGGGCCGGGCGGGTCGGGCCCGGGCCCGGCCCGGGCGCCGGACCTGACCGGAAGGACCGCGGCCTCAGTCGGCCCGGAGGGCCGCCAGGCGCTGTTCGAACGGGACCAGGCCGAAGGCGGCCGCGGGGTCCATCGAGGTGATGGCTCCGGTCAGCGAGCGCGGGGCGATCGCGGCGCTGGTGTCGACGTCCGGGACGGCTGCCGGGGCGGCGTCCCGGGCCGCGGGGGCCATGAAGCGGGCCAGTTCGGCGCCCGCACGGGCGATGCGCTGGGCGAGCCCCTCCTCGCCCCAGTCCTCCGAGGCCGCGTACACGGCGGTCGGCAGGACGAGGGCGCGGAGGTAACTGAACAGCGGGCGCAGCGCGTGCTCCGTGACCAGCGAGTGCCGGGCCGTGCCGCCGGTCGCGCCGAGCAGGACCGGCTTGCCGGTGAGGGCGTCCTTGTCGATGAGGTCGAAGAAGGACTTGAACAGCCCGCTGTACGAGCCCGCGAACACCGGCGTCACGACGATCAGGCCGTCCGCGGCCGCCACCGCGTCGAGCGCGGCGGCCAGCCGGGCGGGCGGGAAGCCGGTGACGAAGTGCTGGGCGATCTCGGTGGCCAGGTCCCGCACCTCGACGACCTGGGGCTCGGCGTCCACCCGGGCGAGCGTCGCGGCCGTCAGGCGGTCGGCGAGCAGGCGGGTCGAGGACGGGGAGCTGAGCCCTGCCGATACGACGACGAGCTTCATGCCCGTACCTCCTGCTCCTGGGCCTTGTCCTGGGCCTCGTCCTGGGCGGCCGCCACGCGGGCGGCGTGGGTCGGGGCGTCCGGCACGCCGGCCGGGCGCAGGCGGGCGAACTCCTTGCGGAGGACCGGTACGACCTCTTCGCCGAGCAGGTCCAGCTGTTCGAGGACGGTCTTCAACGGGAGGCCCGCGTGGTCCATCAGGAAGAGCTGGCGCTGGTAGTCGCCGGCGTAGTCGCGGAACGACAGGGTGCGCTCGATGACCTGCTGCGGCGAGCCGACGGTCAGCGGCGTCTGCGAGGTGAACTCCTCCAGAGAGGGGCCGTGGCCGTAGACGGGCGCGTTGTCGAAGTACGGACGGAACTCGCGTACGGCGTCCTGGGAGTTCTTCCGCATGAACACCTGGCCGCCGAGGCCGACGATGGCCTGCTCCGGGGTGCCGTGGCCGTAGTGGGCGTAGCGCTGCCGGTACAGGTTCACCATCTGCTCGGTGTGGGAGGCCGGCCAGAAGATGTTGTTGTGGAAGAAGCCGTCGCCGTAGTACGCGGCCTGCTCGGCGATCTCCGGAGAGCGGATGGAGCCGTGCCAGACGAAGGGCGCGACGCCGTCCAGGGGGCGCGGGGTGGAGGTGAACGACTGCAGCGGCGTACGGAACTTGCCCTTCCAGGTGACCACGTCCTCGTCCCACAGGCGGCGGAGCAGTGCGTAGTTCTCGATGGCGAGGTCGATGCCGTCGCGGATGTCCTTGCCGAACCAGGGGTAGACCGGGCCGGTGTTGCCGCGGCCCATCATCAGGTCGACGCGGCCGTCGGCGACGTGCTGGAGCATCGCGAAGTCCTCGGCGATCTTCACCGGGTCGTTGGTGGTGATCAGGGTCGTCGAGGTGGAGAGCACCAGCTTCTCGGTGCGCGCCGCGATGTAGCCGAGCATGGTCGTCGGCGAGGAGGGGACGAAGGGCCGGTTGTGGTGCTCACCGGTGGCGAAGACGTCCAGGCCGACCTCCTCGGCCTTCTGCGCGATCGCGAGCATGGCCTTGATCCGCTCGTGCTCGCTCGGCACGCGGCCGGTCGTCGGATCGGGCGTGACGTCGCCGACGGTGAAGATGCCGAACTGCATGGCTGGCTCCCCTTCGCATGATTGTTGATTGTTCAACCATACCGTGGAACCAGGGGCATCCCGGGCCTATTCCCCACCACCCTCGCGCTGCCGCCGACGGTAGTTGCGCATGGACACCTGAGAGCCGCAGCCGGGGCTGCAGTAGAGCCCCGCCCCGTTGCGGGTGCGGTCGAAGAAGCCGAAGTGACACGGGGGGTTCCGGCACGCCTTGACGCGCCCCCAGTCGCCGCTCTGGGCGAAGGTCGTCACCGCAGCCAGGACGGTTCCGAACACCCCCTCCACCCCCGCCTGCGGCGACGCCAGCTCGACACCGTCGGCCGTGACCACCGTCGCCAGCGGGTAGAGCGAGCCCGCCCGCCGCAGGTGCCGCTCGGCCCGCCGCAGCGGCTCGCCCAGCCCCTCCTCGTCACCCGAGTGCGCGAGCAGCACGGTCACCAGGGCGTCGCGCAGCTCGCGCGCGGCCGCGGCGTCGGCGTCGGTCGCCACGAGCTCGCCGGCAAGACCACCGCCGAAGGCGCCGGACTCCGCCAGCCACGCCGTGAACGAGCCCCCGTCCCCGAACGACTCCAGCCGGCCGGACCCGTCCGCGCGGGTGTTCACGAACGCGAGAACGGTCTCCACCGCCGCCGTGACGGCGCGCGGGCTGTGTTTCGGGGATCCGGCTGCTGCACTGACCATGCCCTCACCGTACCTCAGCAGGATGAGTCGCTAACCCTTCTGACAAACAACTTGGATCACCATTGGACTTGACGCGTTATGAGCTAACTATCTACGGTCGCAACATGAATACGACACCCGACCACCAGACCCGTCCCCGCACCTGGCTGATCACCGGCGCGACGTCCGGCATCGGCCGCGAACTGGCGCTCCAGGCGCTCGAGAACGGCGAGACCGTCTCGGCACTCGCCCGCGACACCGCTCCCCTGGCGGAGCTGGCCGAAGCCCACGGCGAGCGGCTGCTCCTCATCCCGGCGGACGTGCGTGACGAGCAGGCCGTCCGGGAGGCGGTGGAGCGCACGGTCGCCCGGTTCGGCCGCATCGACGTGGTGGCCAACAACGCCGGCTACGGACTCTTCGGCGCCGTCGAGGAGGCCTCCGACACGCAGGCCCGCGCCGTGTTCGACACCAACGTCTTCGGAGTGCTCAACGTGCTCCGCGCGACGCTGCCGGTGCTCCGCGCCCAGCGGTCCGGGCACGTCCTCCAGGGCTCGTCCGTGTACGGGCAGTACGCGCACCCCGGCGTGGGTCTCCTGGCCGCCACCAAGTACGCGGTCGAGGGCCTGTCGGAGGCGCTGGTGGCCGAGGTCGCGCCGCTCGGCATCAAGGTCACGCTCGTCCAGCCCGGGATGACCGCGACCCCCTTCCTCGCCAACCTCGACGTCGCGGCCGGCCTGGCCGACTACGACGCGACGGTCCGCGAGGTCCAGAAGGGCATCGGAGAGCTGCCGGAGTCCGCGTTCTCCCCCGCGGCGCGGATCGCCGCGGGCATCCGGACCGCGGTCGACAGCCCCCGTCCCCCGCTGCGCCTGGCCCTCGGCACCTCCGGCGCCACGGGCATGCGCGCCGCCCTGGAGGGACGCATCACGGACCTCGACGGCTGGCGGCACGTGACCGAGGCCGTCGACGCGTAGGAACCCGTCCCGCCGGGGGCCGCGGCACCGGGCCGAGGTGCCCCCGGCGGCCGGAACGCGTCGCCGTCGCGACGGGCGGCGCACGCCGGCAGGGGGCGCCTGCGGCCGTCAGGCCCCGGGCAGTTCGTAGTCGAAGGCGTACGCCACCGACTCGGGGCCGTGCGGCGAGAAGAAGTGGCCGGTGCCGCGCAGACCGGTCAGTTCCCCGGTGCCGGGGCCGGGCACGACCTCGAACGTGCAGTGCGTGCCCTCCGAAGGTGCCGCTCTCGGCCGGTACGAAGCCGCCCTTGCGGCCGTCGAGGCTGCCGGCGAGCAGTTCGAGGCCGGTGAACGTGCCTTCGGCGGGGCCGAGGTACGCGATGGCGTAGCGGCACAGGGTGCCGGCGGCCTCGATGCCGCCGGAGAAGGTGTTCGTGACGGTGGCACCGGCCAGCCGCGGCAGGGTGCCGGAGGCGTCTGGTGCGGGCCGACTACCGGCGGTGGCGGGGCGAGGTGCGGCGCGAACTGCGGCCCCTGGGGCTCGTGCTGAAGGGCGGCTCCTGGTACCTGGTGGCGCGGGCCGACGGGGCTCCCGAGCCCCGTACGTACCGGGTCTCGCGCTTCCTGGCGGTGGAGGTGCTCGGCGAAACGTTCGACCGGCCGGAGGGGTTCGGCCTCGCCGCGACCTGCTGCGGCTCGGTCCCGAGGCCGAGGTGCTGGACCCGCCGGGGCTCCGCGCCGCGGTCCGGCAGGCCGTACGGGAACTGGCCGGGCTGTACGGGGTCCAGGCCGACCGGGGCCCGGCGAGTACGCCCGGGCCGGCTGCCGACGGCCCGGACCCGGGCGGCCTCGTAGGTCCCTCGGGCACGCGGGAACGGACGACCCGCCGCGCCGGCCGGCGGCGTCAGGCCGGGCGGCGCCCCGGACTCAGGCCTGCGGGGCCTCCGGGTGGGTCTCGGTCTTCAGCGTCCAGTACTCGCCCAGGCACACGTCCGGGAGGGGCGGGAAGCGGTGGCCCCGCACGTCGGTGCTCCAGTGGTGTTCGCCGCCGCAGTCGCATTCGTAGATCCCGCTGGCCGGCACGATCTCGCCGGGGTGCCACGACGTCTTGTCCTCGTTCATGACCCCACCTCTACGCCGGGTCGCGGCGCACCGCGACCCGGGGCCCGGCGGAGGGCCGCCGCGGCGGGCCGGATGCTCCCGGCGGGAACGGGTACCCGCGTCCTTGCACGGACCCGACGTGAAGGGAGAGGTGTGCCATGGACGAGGTGCCCCAGGGCGGTGCGGGAGGCGTGCCGCTCGACGACGACAGCCAGGAGAGCCGGCGCAGGCGGCCGGGCCCGTCGCATCCGCGCGAGGCGGAGCGGGCGGCGGACCGGGCGCGCTCCCGGAGCACGGCGGGCCGCGACGGCGAGGCCGGGGATGCCCTGAGCCCGAGCACCGGGGCGCAGGAGGAGACGGCGCGGCAGGGCCGGAAGGGCAAGGACCGCGGCGCCCACTGAGCGCTCCGCGTCGCCGCGGGAACGGATGGGGGCCGCACGGTGCGGTGCGGGTCGTGACGCCCGTTCCGCTCCGTGCGGCCCTTTTCCCCGGTCAGGGTCTTGGTCCGGGGCCGGCCGTACCGGCCCCGGGGGTGGTTCAGCGACCGGCGATGAGCTCCAGCGTGTCGATCACGCGGTTCGAGAAGCCCCACTCGTTGTCGTACCAGGCGACGACCTTGACGTGCCGGCCCTCGACGCGGGTGAGCTCCGAGTCGAAGATCGACGAGTGCGGGTTGCCGACGATGTCGGCGGAGACCAGCGCGTCCTCCGAGTACTCCAGGACGCCGGCGAGCGGGCCCTGCGCGGCGGCACGGTAGGCCTCCAGGACGTCCTCACGCGTGACGTCGCGGGCGACCGTGGTGTTCAGCTCGACGATCGAGCCGACCGGGACGGGCACGCGGATGGAGTCGCCGGACAGCTTGCCGTCGAGGTTCGGCAGCACCAGGCCGATGGCCTTCGCGGCACCCGTGGTGGTCGGCACGATGTTGACGCCGGCGGCGCGGGCGCGGCGCGGGTCGCGGTGCGGGCCGTCCTGCAGGTTCTGCTCCTGCGTGTAGGCGTGCACCGTCGTCATGAAGCCGTGCTCGATGCCCGCGAGCTCGTCGAGGACCGCGGCCAGGGGCGCGAGGGCGTTGGTGGTGCACGACGCGTTGGAGACGATCGTGTGCACCTCGGGGTCGTACGTGTCGCTGTTCACGCCGTACGCGAGGGTCACGTCCGCACCGTCCGACGGGGCGCTGACCAGGACCTTCTTGGCACCCGCGGTGATGTGGGCGCGGGCGGCGGTCGCGGAGGTGAAGCGGCCGGTGGCCTCCAGCACGATGTCGACGCCGAGCTCGGCCCAGGGCAGCTGCGCCGGCTCGCGCTCCGCGAGCACCTTGATGCGGCGGCCGTCCACGACGAGGGTGTCGCCGTCGACCGTCACCGGGCGGCCGAGCCGGCCCGAGGTGCTGTCGTAGGCGAGCAGCCGCGCGAGGGCGGTGGGCTCGGTCAGGTCGTTGACCGCGACGATCTCGAGCTTGCTGTCGCGCTCGAGCAGGGCGCGGAGGACGTTGCGGCCGATGCGGCCGAATCCGTTGATGGCGATGCGAGTCATGGTGTGTCCCTCCGTGTTCGTGATCAGGTTCGCCGGTCCGGGACGGTCATGACAGCGGCGTGATTGCCACGGTCCGCAAGGATCGCGCCAAGCCTCGCGGGCGGGTGCACCGGCGGACGGCGGACGGCCCGCTCCCGGGGGTCACTCCCCGCGGGTGAAGGTGCGCCGGTACTCGCTCGGCGTGGTCCGCAGGATGTGCTGGAAGTGCAGCCGGAGGTTGGAGCCGGTGCCCAGGCCGACGTCCGCGGCGATCTGCTCGACGCTGCGCTCGGAACGCTCCAGCAACTCGCGCGCCAGGTCGATGCGGGCCCGCATCACCCACTGCATCGGCGTGTACCCGGTGTCCTCGGCGAAGCGGCGGGAGAACGTGCGCGGTGACACCGCCGCGTGCCGGGCCAGGTCCTGGAGGGTGAGGGGGTCGCCGAGCCGGTGCAGGGCCCACTCGCGGGTCGCGGCGAACCGCTCGCCCAGCGGTTCGGGCACGCTGCGCGGTACGTACTGCGCCTGGCCGCCGCTGCGGTAGGGGGCGGCCACGAGCCGGCGGGCGGCGTGGTTCGAGGCCGCCACGCCCAGGTCGCGGCGCAGGACGTGCAGGCACAGGTCGATGCCGGAGGCCGCACCGGCCGAGGTGAGGACGCTGCCCTCGTCGACGAACAGGACGTTCTCGTCGACCCGTACCAGCGGCCGCTTCTCGGCGAGCGCCCGCGTGTAGTGCCAGTGCGTGGTGGCGCGCTTGCCGTCGAGCAGGCCGGTGGCGGCGAGCGCGAAGGCCCCCGTGGAGATGCCCGCGAGGCGCGCGCCGCGCTCGTGCGCGGCGACGAGCGCGTCGAGGACGGCGCCCGGCGGGTCGTCGCGGTCGGGGAACCGGTAGCCGGGCACGAAGACGGTCTGGGCCCAGGCCAGTGCCTCCAGACCGTGCGCGACCGCGTACGACAGGCCGTCGCCGCCGGTCACGAGGCCGGGCTCCGCGCCGCACACCCGTACCTCGTACGGCATGCTCGCGCGGGTCGTGAAGACCTGCGCGGGGATGCCCACGTCGAGGGGCTTGGCCCCGTCGAGGACGAGGACGGCGACACGGTGCGGGTGGGAGGCTGACACGCAGGGAAGGTTACGTGGTGCCGTCGCGTCGGCCCGGACCCCCGGCTCACGGTTCCCGCCGCTCCGATCTGCGGGCCCGCCCTCCCCGGCCGGTCCGGGTAGGAGATCATGGCGGGGCGAGAACGGAAGTCGAGAACGGGGCGAGGCTGGCATTGACCGAGACGGAGATGGAGGGCGTCACCCTCACCGGCCTCGTGCGGGAGCCCGGGCACGAGCAGAGCGGCGCGCTCTGGCGGCTGCGGCGCCGTACCCGCCAGCTCGACGCGAACGTGGTCCGCTTCCCTGCCGGGCATTCGGTGGCCGCCCACAAGGAGGCCGAGGTCGACGTCCTGGTGATAGTGGTCGCCGGGGGCGGCACCCTCACCGTGGGCGGCGAGGCCCGTGAGCTGCGGCCCGGGATGGTGGTGCTGGTGCCGCGGGGGAAGGCCCGGGGCATCGACGCCGGCCCGGACGGGCTGATGCTGCTCACCGCGCACCGCCGGCGCACCGGTCTGCGCATCGGCCGGAGCTCGCCGGCGCGGTCGGGTCCCGCGGAGTGCGCGGTGCACCTGGTGTGCGGGAACTGCCACCGGCACGCCATCGAGGTGGACGCGCGCTACTGCAGCGCCTGCGGTACGCCGCTGCCGGAGCGCCGCGCGGCCGGCTGAGGCACCCGGCGGGCGGGCGCGCGCCGGGCCGGAGGGTTGCTGGGTCCCCTCCCGCACGGTCTCGGGGTCCTGTCAAGACACGAGATCCAGGGGCATGACGCGGGGGCGGCGGCAGGGCGTACTGGAATCACCCCTTCCGCTCGATCAGAGGAGAACCTCATGACCCGCCCCTTCCGACCCCACCGCTTCGTCCTGTTCGCCGCCTCCACCGCGATCGCCGCCGGCGGTGTGCTGGTCCCCGCGACCGCCTTCGCCGCCGCCCCCTCGACCTCGCACACGGTCGTGGCGGACGCGGGCGACGACAACAAGTCCACGCTGTTCCTGCGGACGAACGAGAAACAGATCGTCATCGACCCGGGCGACGGCTCCGGCACGCACCACGACCAGGGCAAGAAGCACGACGGGAAGAAGCACCACGGCAAGAAGGGGAAGCGGCCCCACAAGCCGGACCGCATCCACGTCCCCGAGAACCCCCAGTGGCAGTGCATCACCGCGCCGTGCGGCCCGCCGCCCGTCACCGGCGACCAGTAGTGCCGCCACCGCTCGTGGAACCTCCGCCCGGGCCGTCCCCGACGGCCCGGGCGGAGCGCCTGCCTAGAGCGCGCCCAGGTCGGTGCGGGCGCGGGCGTGGTGGTCGAGTACGGGCCTCGTCGCGCCGAAGCCGCTCTCGTGGACCCACACGTGGGTGCACCCGGGGCACTGGAGGTGCAGCAGGCTGCCGGTGTGGGTCAGGAGGTAACGCCAGTGGTCGGCGCAGTTCCGGCCGGCCGTGCACGGCCCGCAGCCGCGCTCGTCGTCGCAGTTCGGGCAGGTCACCCAGGCGCGGCGGCCCGGATCGGCCTGCGGGTCAAGCGGCAGCACGGCCACCGCCGGGGCGGCGCGGGAGCACACCGGCCGCCACGAGGTCGTCGTAGAGGCGCTGCTGCTCGGCGTCGAGGCCGGAGTACAGGAGGTCGTACGCCTGCTCCTCGCCGCGCAGCACCTCGACCGGGTCCCAGTCGGCGCCGAGCGCGGCGAGGACCTGGGCGCGGCGCTCGATCTCGTGCCCGGTGAAGTCGACGTCGAACCCGGTCAGCGGGCTGCCGGGGCCGTCCGGACGGTCTGGTCCGGGTATCGGGTCGTGGGGGGTCATGCCAGGAAATTAGGCAAACCTTTCTTTTCGGGTCAAGGGAGGGTGTGCGGGGTCACAGGCCCGGGCCCGGCGGGGCCGGGGTGGTGCGGTGCGGCAGGTCGGGCCGGCCGGCTCTGGAGCAGGACGCCCCGCCTGTGATGGGGTGGCGCCATGAACGACTTCGAGACGATCAAGGTGCCGGAACATCTGCACGGGTATCCGGGGGTGGCGTTCGGCGGCTACGTGGCCGGCGTGCTGGCCGGGCGGGCGGCCGCGGAGGCGGTTCGGGTCGACTTCCGGCGGCCGGTGCCGACCGAGCAGCCGGTACGGCTGGCCGGCACCCCGGACGGCGGCTGCGAACTGAGGGCCGACGAGGTGGTGCTGGCGGCGGCGACCCCGGCCGCGGGCGGTGGTCAGGACGTGCCCGCCGCGCCGTCGTGGGAGGAGGCGCTCGCCGCGGCCGAGGCGTACCGGGCCGCGCCGCCGCCGGGGCAGGTCGACTGCTTCGGCTGCGGCCTGGACCGTACGCCCGACACCGGACTGCGCCTGCACTGCGGTGTGGTGCCGGGCCGCGACCTGGTCGCCACCGCCTGGACGCCCGGCCGGGACCTGGGCGGCGCGGACTCCCTGCTGCCGGACGAGCTGGTGTGGGGCGCGCTGGACTGCCCGGGCAACGCGGCCGGGCGCCTGCTGGACGGCCGGGCCGCCGGAGCGGTCACGGCCTCGCTGAGCGCCCGGCTGCTGCGTCCGGTGCCGGTGGGCGCGGCTCTCGTCTCGTACGCCTGGCTGCTGTCCAGCTCGGGCCGCAAGTACACCGTCGGCACGGCCCTGGCCACCGCGGACGGCGAACTGTGCGCCACGGCCGAGGCGTTGTGGGTGCAGCCCCGGAGCTAGGGTGTGTTGCGAAAGTCCCGCACGGTGCCCACGGCGCCCGGCACGCGCTCTCGCCGCACCGGCCAAAGCCCCGAGTACGCCCAGTACGAGGGTCTTCGTCCGGCACGCCGAGAGCACGCACCGGACACCGCGGGCACCACACAGGACTTTCGCAACACCCCCTAGAGCACGCCTCCGCCCCGCGTCCGGGCGGAGGCGCGCACCTGCCGGGAACCGGCAGGTCCCGGCCCCGCGTCACTCCGCAGGTCCGCATGATCGACTTCCGCTGGAGGACCCGCACATGACCGGCACGGCCGACCGCTACCTGTACCTCACCCGGCACGGCGAGGCCTCCTCGGACGAGACCGAGCTGACGGCGGCGGGCCGCCGCCAGGCCGCCCTGCTGGGTGAGCGCCTCCGTGGGGTCCCGCTGGCGGCGATCCACCACGGGCCCCTCCCCCGGGCCGAGCAGACCGCTCGGCTGGTCGGCGAACAGCTCGACGGGGTCCCGGTGCGGCGCAGCGCGGCCGCCGGCGACTACATCCCGTACCTCCCCGCCCGCGAGGAACTGCCCCCGGAGACGGCCGATGCCATGCTGCGGTTCCTGAACGGCTTCCCGGCCGAGGAGCGCGAGCAGGGCCCCGGGCTCGCCGCCGCGGCGCTCGCCGAGTTCACCGGCCCCGTCGCCGGCACCGAACCGCGCCACGAACTCCTCGTCACGCACAACTTCCTCGTCGGCTGGCTCGTCCGGGCCGCCCTCGACGCCCCGCAGTGGCGCTGGCTGGGCATCAATCACGCCAACGCGGCGCTGACGGTCATCCGCTACGCGCCCGGCCGGCCGCCGGCGGTCCTGCTCTTCAACGACACCGGCCACCTCCCCGCCGAGCTCCGCTGGACCGGCTTCCCGCCCGAGCTCCACGTCTGAGCCGGTGCGCGGAGCCCGTACGCGGGTCTGCACGGGAGGGCCGTAGGGTCGGCCCCGGGGCGGCAGGGCGCCGGGCCCGGAAGGGAGACGGCGTGAACGGGGCGGACGGCGTGAGCGCGGCCGACGGCGAGGCCGGCATGCGGATCGCGGCCATCGGGACCGAGCGGCTGCGCCTGGAGCCGCTCGCCGTGGAGCACGCGGAGGAGATGGCCGCGGTCCTCGGAGATCCGGCGCTGCACGCCTTCATCGGCGGTGCCCCGTACTCCCCCGAGGCTCTGAGCGAGCGGTACGTACGGCTGGTGGCAGGCTCCCCCGACCCCTCCGTGCTGTGGTGGAACTGGGTGATCCGCGTCCGCGAGGAGGACAGCCTGGCCGGCACGGTGCAGGCGACGGTGTCCCTCGCCGGCCCGGGGGTGGAGTGCGCGGCCGAGGTCGCCTGGGTGGTCGGGACGCCGTGGCAGGGCCGCGGGATCGCCGGCGAGGCGGCGCGCGGGCTGGTGGCGTGGCTGCGCGGGCAGGGCGTACGGACGGTCCGCGCCCACATCCATCCCGACCACCAGGCGTCCGCCGCCGTCGCCGCGGCCGCCGGCCTGGCACCCACCGCCCACGTGCACGAGGGCGAGATCGAGTGGGAGCTGCCCGGGCAGGCGTAGCCCGCGGGGCGACGGGCGGGTGCGGGCGGTGCGTCAGACGGCCGCCCGGGCGCAGGGCGGCGGGCCGCTGGACCCGCGGGGAGCGCGCGTGCCTCCCCGTGACCGGGTGGCAAGGAGGCGGGCGGGCGCTGTGAAAGGCTGCGGGCGTGATCTGGACAGCTGAACCGCCCGCGTGGCGGGACGTGGTGGGGGCCCTGCGGGAGGCCGCGGGGGCCGAGGAGAGCGTGCGGCTCGACGACGGGGCGACCGACGCGGAGATGGACGGCTGGGGCGTTGCGGTGCCCGACCCGGTCCGGGAGGTGTGCCGTCGGGCCGGGCTGCTGGCGGTCGGCGACCACGACGCGTTCGGAGCCCTGCACCCGGCCAACTCGGGGCGCCCGGGTGCCGGATGGCGGTGCGGCGACCCCGGTTCGTACCGCATCGTCCACACCAACGCGGGCGCCGAGACGTACTACGTGGACGTCGACCGCGAGACGGGGGCGTGGGGGCCGGTGTTCGGCTTCCGGGAGGGGCACGGTGCCGGACTGGTCGCACCCTCGTTCCAGCACTGGCTGGTCGGCGTGGCCGGTGTGGTGTGCTGCGCCGCCCGGTACCAGGAGCATTTCGGGGGCTTCGCCACGGCCTTCCTGAACTGGTTCACCGGTGACTTCGCCGACGCCGACGACGAGTTCCCCGAGGACGCACCCGAAGCGGTGGCGGCCGCACGCGAGCCGGGGACCGTCGGGGTCATGACCGTCGCGGAGGCGCTCGGGTCAGGCGATCCGGTGCTTGTGGACGCCGGCTCCCGGCTGCCTGAGCGGGCGCTGCTGGCCGACCTGCGTACGGCCTGCGGTCCGGTCGCTGTGCCGTTCGGGCGCAGCCCGGCGTGGCCGGGCGGGACACCCGTCTACCAGCGGTTCCACGGCGGGCTGATCCTGGCGGCGGTGGCCGCGGACTGACCGGCCGGGCACGCCCGGCCGGCGGTCGGCACGAAGAACCCGCCGAGGTGCCGGGGCGGCCGTAACCACCGGACGCGGGGGCGGCGTGACCGCCCTGGGGCGGCCCGGCGGGCCCGCCGGCCGCTCCCCCGCCCCGGGGAAGCGCGCATCCCGGCACCCGCCCCGGGTAGCCGCCCGGCATGCATACTCACCGCGCGAGGCACGTACACCGGGGAACACACCGTGGGGCACCGAGCGATCGCCGGAGCGGGCCGGGCCCCGTCCTGCGGGCCGTGCAACGGCTGGAGCGGTCGACCGCCCCGGACGGCCTGATCGGCGGGGTGCGCAAGGCCGTGCGGGCGCTGCCGCTGGGCGGCGCCCGCGACGTGCTGCACGGCGTCCCGCTGGGGCATCCGGCACACCCGCTGCTCGTGCAGGTGCCCATCGGGGCCTGGCTGTCGGCCGCCGTGCTGGACCTGGTGCCCGGGGAGGCCCGCGGGGCGCGCACGCTCATCGGGGTGGGGCTGGCATCGGCGGGCCCCGCCGCCCTCTCGGGCTGGACGGACTGGGCGGAGCTGCCGCCCGAGCAGGCCCGCGTGGGACTGGTCCACGCCCTGTCGAACACGGGCGCCGTCACCCTGTACGCCGCCTCGCTGGCGCACCGCGTGCGCGGCCGGACCGGCCGCGGCAAGCTCCTCGCGCTGGCCGGGCTGGCCTGCGTGAGCGTCGGCGGGGCCCTCGGCGGGCACCTCGCGTACCGCCAGGCGGCCGGGGCCAACCACGCCGAGGTGGTGCCGCACCTGGTGGGGCCGGGCTGGCACCGGCTGGGCCCGGTGGCGGCCTTCCCGGCGGGCAGGGCCGTACGGGCCTCCGTCGACGGGGTGGACGTGCTGGCCGTGCGGGAGGCCGGCGGCGAGGTGCACGTGCTGGCCGACCGCTGCGCCCACATGGGCGGGCCCCTGTCGGAGGGCGAGGTGTCCGACGGCTGCGTCCGCTGCCCGTGGCACGGGAGCGTCTTCCGGCTGGCCGACGGGTGGAACGTACGCGGTCCGGCCACGGCTCCGCAGCCCTCGTTCGAGACCCGACTCGTGGACGGGTTCGTCGAGGCCCGGCTGCGCCAGGAGTCGTGAAGGAGCTTCCGCCTGGGGCGACTTGCACTCGCGGCTTGCATTCAGGGCTTGAAGTGTGTGCCGCCCGCGCCGCACACGAAAGAAGCACAAATATGGCATGAATTCGGGCTAACCACCCCTCCGGCAGGTTGCCGGATCGTTAAGAATCAATAGCTTGACGGCGGTTCCGCAGCGGAGTTGACTGCCTCCACTTCGGCCACGAAAGACATGGCCCTTCGGAGAGGTTCACCACGTGCACGCACATCGCCTTCGCATCGCCGCCGCCGTCTGCGCCGCCGCAGTGGGGGCCACCGCCCTCGCCGGGTGCGGCTCGGACTCCGGCGGCGGCGCGGACGAGCGCCACAGCCGCGGTGCGATCAAGGTGGGCCTCCTCCTGCCCGAGACGGAGACGGCGCGTTACGAGCGGTTCGACAGGCCGCTGATCGAGAAGAAGGTCGACCGGATGACCTTCGGCAAGGGCAAGGTGGTCTACGCCAACGCCGAGGGCGACGCGGCCCGGCAGGACAGCCAGGTGGACGAGATGATCGCCGCGAAGGTCGACGTGCTGATCATCGACCCGGTGAACGCCAAGTCGGTGGCCGGGGCCGTGAAGCGGGCGAAGGACGCCGGCATACCGGTGATCGCCTACGACCGCCTCGCGGAGGGACCCGTCGACGTGTACACCTCGTTCGACAACGAGGACGTCGGCAAGGTGCAGGGCCAGGGGCTGCTGGACGCCCTCGGCGACAAGGCCGGCAGCGGTCGGATCGTGATGGTCAACGGAGCGGTCACCGACCCGAACGCCGCCGCGTTCAAGTCCGGGGCGCGTTCGGTGCTCGACGGCAAGGTCACGGTCGGCAAGGAGTACGACACCGCCGACTGGAAGCCGGAGAACGCCAAGGCCCACATGCAGTCCGCCATCGCCGCGCTCGGCAAGGACGGCATCGTCGGCGTCTACTCGGCGAACGACGGGATGGCCGGCGGCATCATCTCCGCCCTCAAGGCCGCCGGCGTGAGCCCGCTGCCCCCGGTGACCGGCCAGGACGCGGAGCTGGCGGGCGTCCAGCGGATCCTGCTGGGCGAGCAGTACATGAGCGTCTACAAGCCGTACGTCGCCGAGGCCTCGGCCGCGGCGGAGCTGGCCGTCCTGCTCGCCGAGGGGCAGAAGTTCGACGGGATGATCAACCAGATGGTCGGCAGCGCGGGCGGCCGGCGGGTTCCGGCGGTGCTGGTGCCGGGCATCTCCGTGACCCGTGACACCGTGCAGAGCACGGTCGTCAGCGACGGCATCTACACGGTCGACGAGATCTGCACGACCCCGCGGCTCAAGGCCGCCTGCGCCGAGGCCGGCCTGGAGTAGCCGGACCCGCGCCCGCGGGCCACCGCCGGGGAGTGGCCCGCGGGCGCGGGGCCGGTTCGGCCTCCGGGTGCGCCGCAGCGGGAGGCCGCTGCGGCGCGGTCGAGGGAACGCCGCCTAGCAGAGGGAAAACGCCTCGCGCTCCGAATATCGGACGGCCAGGGTGGGGGCATGTCCACGTTCCGCGTCACCGCAGAAGTCCTGACCGTCCACGCGCATCCCGACGCCGACGCCCTCGAACTCGCCCAAGTGGGCCTGTACCGGGCCGTGGTGGCGAAGGGCCGGTTCCGCACCGGCGACGTCGCCCTGTACATACCCGAGCAGGCGGTGCTCCCGGACGCGCTGATCGAGGAGCTGGGGCTCACCGGCCGGCTGGCCGGCGGGGCCGCCAACCGGGTCAAGGCGGTCCGGCTGCGCGGGGAGCTGTCCCAGGGGCTGGTCTGCGTACCGGCCGCCGTCGCCGGCACCGACCTGCACCGGGCGGCCGCGGAGGGCGAGGACTTCGCCGAACTGCTGGGCGTCACCAAGTGGGTGCCCCCGGTGCCGACCACGATGAGCGGCGACGTGGAGTCCGCACCCGACCTGCTGCCCTGGGTCGACATCGAGAACCTGCAGCGGTACCCGCACATCTTCGAGCCCGGCGAGCCCGTCGTGCTGACCGAGAAGCTGCACGGGACGGCCTGCCTGCTCACCTTCCTGGCGGCGGACGGCCGCGTGCTGGTCTCCTCCAAGGGGTTCGGATCGCGCGGTCTGGCGCTCAAGGAGGCGGAGGGCAACGTCTACTGGCGCGCCGTGCGGGGACACGGGGTCGCGGAGGCCGCCGCCCGGCTGGCCGAGCGGCTCGGCGCCACCCGGGTCGGGATCTTCGGCGAGGTCTTCGGCGCGGGCGTCCAGGACCTCGCGTACGGGTCCGACGCCCGGACCACCGGGCCCGGCTACGCCGTCTTCGACGTGTCCGCCGACATCGGCGGCGAGGTCCGCTGGCTGGACCCCGCCGAGGTGCTCGACGGCGAACTGCCGCTGGTCCCGCGGCTCTACGAGGGTCCGTACGACCAGGCCACGGTGCTCGCGGCGGCCACCGGGCGCGAGACGGTCTCCGGCCGGGAACTGCACGTCCGCGAGGGCGTGGTGGTGCGTCCGGCCGCCGAGCGCTACAGCCCGGTGACGGGCGGGCGGGCCATCGCCAAGGCGGTCAGCCCGGCCTACCTGACCCGCAAGGGCGGCACCGAGTACGAGTGACCTGCGCCCGCCGAACCTGGGGGCGCACCGGCAGCGCGGCGCGGTCGGGCGGCCTTAAACCGCCGCCCGGTCGTGCCCGAAAGGTGACTGTCCGCCAAGTCCGGATATCGGATACCAATGTCCTGCTTCCCGGATGACGCGCCGCCGACCGTCGGTGGCCGCTCCGGTCTGCCAAGAAGGGGACGTCCGTGATCCGCACCCGCTCCGCATCCGCCCTCGCCGCCCTGGCCTGTGCCGCCCTCGCGCTCACCGCGAGCCCCGCCTCGGCGGCGCCCGGCGACACGCTCAACATGTGCTCCAGCACGCTCACCCCGGCCGGCTGGGTGGACGTGCAGTGGTGGAACAGCAGCGGCTGCGGCACCGGCTTCAACCCCAACACCAAGCAGATAAAGGACCTGACCGGCTACCCGGTCGGTACCCAGGTCAACGCCTGCGCCTCCACCTGGCCGCCCGCCGGCTGGACGATCACCAGCTCGTACTACTCCAGCGGCTGCCGCTACTCCTCGGTGCCCAGCTTCAGCGCCAACACCTGGACGCTCAAGCGCACCTCCTGACCGCGGGACGCCCCGCCGGCCGCTGACCGGCCGGCGGGGCGTCCGTCTCTGCGGGACGCGGTCGTCAGGGGTAGGAGACGACCGTCGAGGGGACGGTGGAGGTGCCGGAGGTGGGGGCACCGGTGTCGTTGACGACGTGGTCGTACTGGCCGTTGCCGCCGAGGGAGACGGTCAGCAGACTGTGGAAGCGCACGCCGGGCCTGACCGGGGCGCGGAAGCCGTGGGCCTGCCGGATGGTCGGGTCGACGTTGTAGTAGCAGTAGCTGCCGAGGCCCCAGGCCTCGTGGGTGGTCACCGAGTCGTCGACGCGGTAGGCGGCATAGCCCTTCACGGAGCCGTTCTGGATGGCGGCCTGGTCGGGGGCGTCGTAGGCCTTCTCGTTCTGGAAGAAGACCGTGCGGCCGCGCTCGCCGTACCACTCGACGTCGTACTTGTTGAAGTGCTCGACGAACAGGCCGGTGGCCAGGACGTCGTCGCCGTTGACGCGCACGCCGTAGTCGGCGCGGTTGGTCTCCCAGCCGACGCCGTCGCCGTGGTCCGCGCGCCAGACCCAGGTGTGGTCGATGATCGTGTCGTCGCTGTTGACCACCATCGAGGTGGTGGCCTTGCCGGGGCCGGCGCCGCCGATGCGGAGGTAGACGTCCTGCACGGTGACCGGGTCGGCGGAGTGGTCGGCGGAAGCGCCCTGCGGGCCGATCTCCAGCAGGGTGGGCGAGTTGACGGGTCCGGCGTCGATGAGGAACCCGGCGAGGCGCACGCCGTCGACGTCGGCGACGCGCATCGCGGTGACCCCGTTGTCCGGGATGATCGTGGCGAGGCCGAGGCCGAGCACGACGGTGCCGGGGCGGTTGATCTCGACCGTGCGGTCCACGTGGTAGACGCCGGGGGTGAAGAGCAGGTGGAGGCCCTGGGCGACGGCCTGGTTCATGGTCGCCGCGGTGGTGCCGGGCCGCACGACGTAGAACCGGCTCAGCGGGACCGAGGTGCCCGCGAGGGTGCCGCCGGCCCAGCTGACGCCGCGGGCGCCGGTGCGCTTGGCCGGCACGAACACCTTGAACTCGCCGCCCTCGTAGTGCAGGAACGGCTTCTCGCGGGAGACCGGCGTGGTGGCGAGGGTGGTGTAGCGGGGCTCGGGGAAGGAGTTCGCGGGTGCGCCCTCGACGCCGGAGAAGACCTGGTTCCACACGCTGTTGGACCAGCCGCCGATGGAGCTGTCGCGGGTGTACCACTGCTGCTGCGAGTAGTTGCCGACCTGGCCGTCGATCCGGGAGTCGGCGATGTAGCCGCCGCTGGCCCAGCCGTACCCGTCGGGCGAGAGGTTCAGGCCGCCCTTGACGTGCATCCGGCGGAAGGACGAGGCCTGTGAGACGGCCCACCGGTCGGTCCCGTTGACCGGGTTGAGGGCCAGGTTCTCGGCGGAGCGCCAGAAGTTCTGCGTGGCGTTGCCGCCGAACCAGCCGGCGTCCACGGTGACGTCGCCGTTGATGAGGGTGTCGTCGGGCCGCAGGCCGAGGCCGGCGATCTGGGTGTAGAAGCCGATCTGGGCGTTCAGGCCGTGGTAGGTGCCGGGCTTGAAGAGGAAGGCGTGCCGGCCGGTGCCGAACTGGGCCGCCTCCTGCTGCCGGAAGACGGCGTCGAGCTTGCCCTGGATGTCCGGGGTCGCGGGATCGATGACGTGCACGTTGGGCCCGAGGTCGCCGCCGCCGGGCAGCGTCGGACCGCCGTCGGGGGTGCCGTACACCTGGAACTCCCAGAGCGAGTAGCCCCATCCGGTGGCGCGGGTGGTGCCGGTGAGGCGGACGTGGCGGGCGGTGCCGGACAGCGGGACGGTCTCGTTGCCGCCGGTGCCAGTGGCGGTGCTGTAGGCGGTGGTCCAGTCGGCGCCGTTGAGCGAGGTCTCGATGCGGTACGCCTTTCCGTACGCGGTCTCCCAGCGCAGGGCGGCGTGGTCGAGGAGGGCGGGGGCGCCGAGGTCCACCTGGAGCCACTGGGGGTCGGCGAAGGCGCTGGACCAGCGGGTGCCGGGGTCGCCGTCCACCGCAGCGGCCACGGGGGTGCCGGCGTGCTCGGTGCTGGAGGCCGTGACGGGCCTCCCCTGAGAGAGCAGGACGGGGGCGGCCGCGGCCGGTGGGGCGGGGGCCAGGGCCAGCAGGGCCCCGAGGAGTGCGGTGACCAGGCCGGCCGCCAGGGGGCGGCGGTCGGGGCCCGGGCGGGTCCGACCGCCGGCGAACGCGGAGTGGGGGCGGCCGCGGCCCGGCGGGGCCGAGATTCCTAGCATGCGCATGACAGACGACACTGCGGCTCTCTCCTTCTCGGAGGTGGGGGGATGTGCGGTCAGTCCGCCTGTGCGCGGTGCCGGCGGACGATGTCGGCGTACCTGAGGCCGCTGGACTTCAGGGTGCGGCGCTGCGTCGCGTAGTCCACGTGGACGAGGCCGAAGCGCTTGGCGTACCCGTACGCCCACTCGAAGTTGTCCAGCAGGGACCAGGCGTAATAGCCGGCCAGGGGGGCGCCCCTGCGGACCGCGCGGGCGCAGGCCGCGATGTGGTCCTCCAGGTAGGCGGCGCGCTCCGGGTCGTCGACCGATCCGTCCGGGGCGGGGCGGTCGTCGAAGGCGGAGCCGTTCTCGGTGACGTACAGGCGGCGGACGCCGTACTCCTCGGTGAGCCTGAGCAGCAGCGACTCCAGGCCCGCCGGATCGACAGGCCAGTCCATGGCCGTGCGCGGCAGGCCGGGCTGCCGGACGTCGCGGGCGTGCGGGACCGGGCCCGCGGGGTCGTCCTCGACGGTCACCGGGAAGTAGTAGTTGACGCCGTGCCAGTCCAGCGAGGCCGCGATGACGGCCGCGTCGCCGGGGTGTTCCGGCAGGTCGACGCGGTACAGCTCGCGCATGTCGGCCGGGAAGCCACGGCCGTACACCGGGTCGAGGAACCAGCGGTTGACGTGGCCGTCCACCCGGTTCGCGGCGGCCACGTCCTCGGGGCGCGCGGAGGCGGGGGCCACGGTGGAGTGGTTGGTGACCAGGCCGATGCTCGCGGCGGGGGCGGCCGCGCGGACCGCGGCGACGGCGAGGCCGTGCCCGAGGAGCAGGTGGTAGGAGGCGCGCACGGCGGCGGCGAGATCGGTGAGCCCGGGGGCCATCCGGCCTTCCAGGTGTCCGATCCAGGCGGAGCAGAGGGGTTCGTTGAGCGTGGCCCACTGGGTGACCCGGTCGCCGAGGCGGGCGGCGACCCGGCCGGCGTACGCGGCGAAGTGCTCGGCGGTCTCCCGCACGGTCCAGCCGCCACGGTCCTGGAGGGCCTGGGGCAGGTCCCAGTGGTACAGCGTGGCGGACGGCGTGATGCCGGCGTCGAGGAGGGCGTCCACCAGGCGGTCGTAGAAGTCGAGTCCGGCGGGGTTGAGGGGGCCGTCGCCGGCGGGCAGGATCCGCGGCCAGGCGATCGAGAAGCGGTAGGCGTCCGTGCCGAGGCGGCGCATCAGGGCGATGTCCTCGGGCCAGCGGTGGTAGTGGTCGCAGGCGGTGTCCCCGTGGTCGCCGTTGTCGACGGCGCCGGGCGTGTGGGAGAAGGTGTCCCAGATCGACGGGCCCCGGCCGTCGGCGGTGACGGCGCCCTCGATCTGGTACGCGGAGGTGGCGGTGCCCCAGGAGAAGCCGGGCGGGAAGGCCGCGAGGTCGAGTGCGGGAGCGGTGGCGGGTGCGGTCACGGGGGCCTCTCGGATGACGGGGCGTTCGGCGGGGGTCATTTGACGGCACCGGCGGTCAGGCCGGTGACGAGGTAGCGCTGGAGCAGCAGGAAGCCGGCGACGACGGGCACGCTGACGACGAGCGAGGCGGCCATGATCTGGTTCCAGTAGACGTCGTTCTGCGTGGCGTAGCCCTGGAGGCCGACGGCGAGGGTGCGGGTGGTGTCGTTGGTCATGACGGAGGCGAACAGCACCTCGCCCCAGGCGGTCATGAAGGCGTACACGGCGACGGCGACGATCCCGGGGACGGCGGCCGGGACGATCACCCGGAAGAGGGCGCCGAGCGGGCCGCAGCCGTCGACCCTGGCGGCCTCGTCGAGGTCGCGCGGGATGGAGTCGAAGTACCCGATGAGCATCCAGATGGAGAAGGGCAGGGAGAACGTCAGGTAGGTGAGGACCAGGCCGCCGCGGGAGCCGAACAGGGCGATCCCGGTGGCATTGCCGATGTTGACGTAGAGGAGGAAGAGCGGCAGCAGGAAGAGGACGCCGGGGAACATCTGCGTCGACAGGACGGTGACCGTGAACACGCGGCGGCCGCGGAAGGCGTGGCGGCTGACGGCGTACGCGGCGAGGACCGCGACCGTCACGGAGCAGACGGTCGCCAGCCCCGCCACCACCAGGGAGTTCACGAAGTAGTCGGCGAGCGGCACCGTGCGCCAGATGTCGAGGTACGGGCGGGCGGTGAGCCCGGAGGGCAGCCACCGGAACTTCCCCGACACGTCCTCCAGCGGCTTGAGGGAGCTGGAGGCCATCACGTAGACCGGCAGGAGCACGAAGCCGGTGAGCAGGGTGAGGAAGACCCGGCGGGCCCAGAGGAAGCCGCGGGGCGGTGCCATGGGCGACCGCGCGGTCCGGGGGGTGAGGCCTGCGATCTGCGGGCCGGAGATCTGCGGGCTGGACATCGGCGGGCTAGACATCGGCGGAGTTCCTCCCCCGGGTGGTGAGCAGCAGGTACCCGCCCGTGACGAGCAGCAGGAACAGCAGGAGCAGCACGGACATGGCCGACCCGGTGCCGAAGTTCCAGGTCTGGAACGAGGACTGGTAGATGTGCAGCGAGATCAGGTCGGCGGCCTCCGGGGCGGCCCTGCCGAAGAGCACGAACGGCGTGTTGAAGTCGTTGAAGGTCCAGAGGAAGAGGACGAGCACGAGGACCTGGTTGACCGGCCTGAGGGCGGGCAGCGTGACGTGCCGGACCTGCCGCCACACGCCGGCCCCGTCCAGGGCGGCCGCCTCGTACGGCTCGCGGGGGATGTTCTGCAGGCCGGCCATGACGATCAGGAAGGCGAAGGGCCAGCCCTTCCAGACCGAGACGGCCAGCAGGGCCCAGAAGCTGTTGTCGCCGATCAGCCAGAAGGCCGGGCCGTCGCCGATGCCGAGCTGGTCGTGGAGCACGTGGTTCACCAGGCCGTTGTCCCGCTGGAACATGAAGGCCCAGGTGATGACGGCTGCGTAGACGGGCAGGGCGTACGGGACGAGGAACAGGGCGCGCAGCAGGCCCCGGCCGCGGAAGGAGTCCTGGAGGAAGAGCGCGGCGGCGGTGCCCAGCAGCCAGCACACGGCGACCGAGGACAGGGTGAACACGCACGTCGTGGCGAAGGACCGGAGGAGTGCGGCGCCGACGGGGGCGTCGAAGTCCACGGAGACGGCGTAGTTGTCGAGGCCGGCCCAGGGCGCGCCGCTCCAGTGCGCGATGTGGAACTGGGTCAGCTCCCGGAAACTCATGACGATGCCGATGAGCATCGGCACGAGGTGGACGAGGAGTTCGAGCAGCAGGGCGGGCAGCAGGAGCAGGTAGGGCAGCGGTACGCGGCGCCCGCGCCGGGGGCGGCGCGCGGGGTGCGCCGCCCGGGGCCCGCCCGCCCGCACCGCCGGCCCGCCGGCGGGTGAAGTGGCGGTGGTGGTCATCGCGGTGTCCGTCACTGGTTCGGCATCTGCTGCTGGGCCTTGTGGAGCCTGGCCCGGACCGAGGCGGTGGTGACGGGGCGGCCGGCCGCCGCGTCGGCGAAGAGTTCCTTGACCGCGGTGCCCACGACGGTCTCGAACTGCGATTCCTCGGGGATCTGCGGGAGCGGGACGGCGCTGGTGGCCAGGGTGTCGCGGATGACGGCGAGCGAGGGGGTGGCGAAGGCGGGGTCCGCCTGGGCGCTCTTGACCGGCGGCATGGATCCGTAGGCCTTGTTGAGGGTCTTCTGCTCCTCGTCGCTGGTCATGAAATTGACGAACCGGAGGGCGCCGTCGAGGTTCTTCGTGTTCCGGAAGACGGCCATGTTGATGCCCGCGACCATGGAGTTGACCGAGGTTCCCCGGCCGGGGGTGCCGGCCGGGACGGGCGCGGGCGCCACGCCCCACTCGTCCTCGGTCATGCCCTGGGAGGCGAAGGTGGCGGAGGGGGTCTGCCACAGGACCATGGCGGTGCGGTCCTTGGCGAAGTCGCTGAGGGACTGGTTCTGGGCGTACTCGGCGTTGCCGGGGGCGACCAGCTTGTGGGCGGCCATCAGGTCGACGTACTGCTTCACCGCGGCGACGGCGCCGTCGGAGGTGAAGTCGGCCCTGCCGTCGGGGGTGAAGAAGTCGGCGCCGTGCTGTTTGCCGAGTACGAACACCTGGTGGATGTTGTTCGAGAGGTTGCCGCCCTCGACACCGATGGCGGAGCCGCCCTTCGCGGTGAGCCGCTTGCCGGTGGCGACGAGTTCGTCCCAGGTGGCGGGCGGCTTGGCGATGCCGGCCTGCCGGAACATCTCCTTGTTGTAGTAGAGGGCGTAGGCCATGGAGTAGAGCGGGACCGCCGCGGGGTCCTTGCCCTGGGCTCCGGTGGAGCCGAGCGCCGACTCGACGAAGCGGTCGCGGCCGCCGATCTTCGCGAAGGCCTTGTCGTCCCAGGGCAGCAGGGCGCCGCCTGCCTGGAGGGACGCGCTCCAGGTGTTGCCGATGTTGAGTACGTCGGGGCCCTGGCCGGAGGTGGTGGCGGTGAGGATCCGGTTGAGCAGGTCGGACCAGGGGACGACCTCCAGCTTCACCTTGATGCCGGTCTGCTGCTCGAAGCGGTCGAGCTCGGGCTGGAGGACCTTCTTGTCGGCCTCGATGCTCGCGCCCTGGTTGGAGGCCCAGTAGGTCAGGGTCTTCCCCCCGTCCCCGCCGGACCCGGAGGCGCCGGTGGTGCCGCCGCCGCAGGCGGTGGCGGCGAACGTGAGGGAGAGGGCGACGACGCCGGTGAGGGCGGCTCTGATCCTGCTTCTGCGCATGGCTCGTCGGAACCTTTCGGAACGTGGGTGACGGGGGTGCGGGTGCCGGACGGCGACTTAATTTAGGACGTGAGTTAAATCGCAAGAGAAGGTCGCGTCAAGGGTCCTGACAGCGGTATCGTGCAAGCAGGGAAGCGGCGGCCAACGGCGGCCGGCGGCGATTCAGGGGGCAGGGTTGGAAGCGAGAAGCGGCCGGACGGTTCGTGACCTGCGCCGGGAGAACCGCACGGCGGTGCTCCGGCGGCTGTACTTCGACGGTCCGCTGAGCCGCTTCTCCCTCGGGCCCGCCACGGGGCTGAGCTCCGGCTCGGTGAGCAACGTGGTCGCCGAGCTGGTGGCCGACGGCCTGGTGGAGGAGGCCGGCAGCGTGGACTCCGCGGGCGGCAGGCCCCGCACCCTCCTGCGGGTCAGCCCCGCCGGCGGCAGCATGATCGGGGTGGACGTGGGCGAGACCCGCATCCGGATCGAGCTGTTCGACCTGGCCCTCACGGAGCTGGCCCGGGTGGAGCGCCCCCTGGCCGCCGCCGGGCCGCGTGAGCACGACCCGTACGAGGTCTCGGTGGTCGTGGACCACATCCGCGCCGGCATCGCCGAGGTGCTGGCGACGGCCGGGGTGCCGGCCGGACGGCTGCTCGGCGTGGGCGTCGGCGTCCCGGGCATCGTGGAACACACCGCGCAGGACGGCACCGTGGTGCACGGCCAGACCGTCGGCTGGGACGCCGTACCGCTGGAACGGCTGCTGCGGGAGGCGGTCGAGCTGCCGCCGGAGGTGCCGTTCTGCATCGACAACGGCGCGAAGACGCTCGGCCAGGCCGAGATGTGGTTCGGCGCCGGGCGCGGCGCGGGCAACGCGGTGTTCGTGCTGTTCGGGTCGGGCGTGGGCGCGTGCGTGGTCACCGAGGACATGGGCCCCGGGCGGGCCGTCGAGTGGGGCCACCTGACCGTACGGGTACGGGGGCGGCGGTGCCGCTGCGGGGCCCGCGGCTGCCTGGAGGCTTACGCGGGGGCCGAGGCGCTTCTGGAGCGGTGGCGCGAGGCGGGCGGCAATCCCCCGCCCGGCGCGAACCAGGAGACCGCCCTCGCGGCCCTGCTGGCGGCGGCCTACCCGGAGGGCGCCGAGGCCGGCGGCGGAGCGGAGGACGGACTCGGGCCGGAGACCGGATCCGTGGCCGGCGGCGATCCGGAGGCCGCGGCGGCGGCCGTGCTGGAGGAGACGGCCGAGTACCTGGGAGCCGGCTTCGCGGACCTGATCAACCTCTTCCAGCCGGACCGCATCCTGGTCGGCGGCTGGGCGGGCCTCCAGCTCGGCACGCGCTTCCTGGACCGGGTGAAGGAGTATGCCGCGGCGAACGCGCTGCGCTTCCCGGCCTCCCGCGCCTCCATCGGCCTGGGCACGCTGGGCCCGGACGCGGTCACGATCGGCGCCGCGATCCAGCCCCTGGCGGACTTCTTCGCCCGCGGCGGCCGCCGCCCGGAAGCCCGCCCCGAAACCCCGGCCCCGGACTGGCAGTCGGCGGTCCGCAACCGCACGGGCTCCTGACGGCTGCGGCAGGGCGGCTCAATTCGGTTGCCCCGCCCCGCCGGCCCTTCTGAACCAGCATCCGGAGGGACATGACGACCCTCGCCTGCATACACATCGGGAGCGAAGACAACCGACACCACCAGCACCAGCACCAGCACCAAACCCATCAACAGGAGGCCCACGCACATGACTACGCCGACATCGACAGCCGGAGCCGGGCCGCGGGACGAAGGCGGGGCCGTGCGGATCGGGGCTCTCGCTCCGTTGAGCCGGCCCGGGTGGGCCGAGGCGGGGCGGCAGCTGCTCGCCGGCCTGGAACTCGGCGTGGGCGAGGTGAACGGCGGTGGTGGGATCGGGGGCCGGCCGGTCGAGCTGCTGGTGCGGGACACCGCGGCCGATCCGGACCGGGCCGTGGCGGCCGTGGACGAGCTGGCCGGCCTCGGTGTGGTGGCCGTGACCGGCGAGTACCACAGCGTCGTGGCCCGGGCGGCCGCTGCCCGGGCCGATGCGCTCGGGCTGCCGTTCCTCTGTTCGTCGGCGGTGATCGACGCGCTCACCGAAGGGCCGACCGACTGGGTCGCGCGCCTTCCCCCGGTCCAGTCCCACGGCTGGCGGGTGTACGCCGACTTCCTCCTCGGCGCGGGCCACCGCCGGATCGCCGTGGCCGTCCAGCCGAGCGTGTACTGGGAGTCGGGCATCCGCATCCTCCGGGACCACCTCGCCACCCGCGGCGGCACCGTCACCGAACTCGACGTGCGCGCGCTGGACCCCTCCGCCGTGTGCGACGGACTCGCCGCGCTGGGCGCCACGGCCCTGCTGCTCCTGGCCGGTTCCCCGGAGCCTTCGGTCCCGCTGGTCAAGGCCGCGCGCGCCGACCCACGCCTCTCCGGCGTCCTCATCGGTGCCCCGGCCGGGCAGCCCGAGTTCGCGGAGTGGGCGGCGGCGCTGGGCGGGGACGGCGCCGGGATCCCGTTCCTGCGGTACCTGCCCGAGCGCCTCGGTCCCCTCGGCGAACGCGCCGGGGCCGCCCTGCGCACGCGGCTCGGCGGGGCGCCGTCGTTCGTCGCCTTCGAGGGCTACGACGCCGTCACCGTCCTGGCCTCGGTGCTGCGCGCGCACGGCACGGACCGGGCGCGCATCGCCGCGGCCTGGCCGGCCGTCGACGTCGAGGGCACCCGCGGCCGGATCACGTTCTCCCGTACGCCGGGGACCGGCGTGTGGCAGTGGGTCCGGCCGCCGGTCCAGGTCGTCGACCGGGATCCGGCGGGGTCCGGCGCCGACGGCTTCCGGGTCCTGCACACCGGCTGAGGGCGCCCGCCTACTCCTTGAGCAGCCGCAGGACGGCGCGTTCCGTCGGTCCCCGGGTGGCGGGGGTGCCCAGCGGAGTGCCCTCGCCCAGCCGGTCCAGGGCGGGGGCGATGGTGGTGCCCTCCTCGTACTGCTCGAAGACCACCGGGTCGATGTACGAGGCCCGGCACACGGCGGGCGTGTTGCCGAGGTAATCGCTGACCTCCCGCACCGCGCGGGCGGCCGCCCGCTTGCGCGCGGACGGGGCGGCCCTGGCCGCTCGTGCGGAGACCGCGAGCGCCACCGCGGCCAGGACGGTGGCGTGCCACGTGCGGAAGTCCTTGGCCGTGATGTCCTGCCCGGAGCGCTCCCTCAGGTAGGCGTTGAGGTCGGCGGCGCGCACCTCGTGCCAGGCGCGCCCCTCCCAGTAGGCGAACAGCCGCGGTCCGGGGTCCTTCCGGCGGAGCAGGGCGCGGACGACGGCCAGCGCGTCGTCGTCGACGAGCGTCCGGCTCTGCCGGCGGCCCGACTTGGCGGGGAAGTCCAGGCAGACCTCGCCGCGGCGGCAGACTACGTGTTCGCGCAGCAGCGTGGTCAGTCCGTAGCTGTCGTGGTCGCGGGCGTAGCGCTCGCCGCCGATCCGGAAGAAGCCGAGGTCGAGCAGCCGGGCGGCGCAGGCCAGGACCCGGTCCCGCCCCAGTCCGCGGCCGGTCAGGTCCTCCGCCACGGCGCGGCGCAGGCGGGGCAGGCCGCGGGCGACCCGGCGTACGTGTTCGTGTTTGGCCGCCTCCTGCCGCTCCCGGAACTTCGCGTGGTACAGGTACTGGCGCCGTCCCGCGGCGTCGGTCCCGACGGCCTGGATGTGGCCGTTGGGCCACGGGCAGATCCACACGTCCTGCCAGGCCGGCGGGATGACCAGCCGCCGTATCCGGTCGCGCTGTTCGCCGTCCAGCGGGCGGCCGTCCGCGTCGAGGTAGCGGAATCCCTTGCCGTGCCTGACCCGGCGCCAGCCGGGGCGGTGCGGGTCGCTGGTCCGCAGGCGCGTTCCGCTCACGGCACCAGGAGCGTCTTGATCATGCCGTCGTCCTTGGCCTGGAAGCGCGCGTACGCCTCGGGGGCCTGGGCCAGGGGCAGGGTGTGGGTGGCGAAGCCCTCCACGCCGAGCGGGTCGTCGTCGGTGAGCAGAGGCAGGATGTCGTCCGTCCAGGCGCGTACGTTGGCCTGGCCCATCCGGATCTGGATCTGCTTGTCGAACATGGTGAGCAGGGGCATCGGGTCGACGGCGCCGCCGTAGACGCCCGAGACGGAGAGGGTGCCGCCGCGGCGCACGAGGTCGATGCCGGTGTGCAGGGCCGTCAGGCTGTCGATGCCGGCGCGTTCCATCAGGGGCCGGGCGAGGGAGTCGGGCAGCCTGGCCGTCATCTTCTGGGCCAGGGAGGCACTCGTGCTGCCGTGGGCCTCCATGCCGACGGCGTCGATGACGGAGTCGGTGCCGCGTCCTTCGGTCAGGTCGCGGACCGCGTCGCCGAGGGCGCCGTCGTACTGCCGCAGGTCGAGGGTGTGCACCCCGTCGCCACGGGCGCGGGCCAGTCGGGCGTCGACGAGGTCGACGCCGATGACGAGGCGGGCGCCTCGGTGCAGGGCGATCCGGGCCGCCATCTGCCCGATGGGGCCGAGTCCGAGGACCGTGAGGGAACCGCCCGGGGGGAGGTCGGCGTACTCCACGGCCTGCCAGGCGGTGGGGAGTACGTCGGAGAGGTAGACGAAGCGTTCGTCGGGCGGCCCCTCGGGGACCTTGACCGGCAGCGTGTCGCCGAAGGGGACCCGGAGGTACTCCGCCTGGCCGCCGGGCACCTGGCCGTAGAGCTTGGTGTAGCCGAAGAGGGCCGCCCCCTTGCCGTGGGCGTGGACCTGGGTGGTCTCGCACTGGGAGTGGAGGCCCTGGTCGCACATGAAGCAGCTGCCGCAGGAGATGTTGAACGGCACGACCACACGGTCGCCGGGGCTGAGGGTGCGCACCTCGGGGCCGGTCTCCACAACGGTGCCCATCGCCTCGTGGCCCAGTACGTCGCCGGGGTCGAGGTAGGCGCCGAGCACGGTGTAGAGGTGGAGGTCGGAACCGCAGATGCCGGTGGTGGTCACCTTCACCACGATGTCGGTGGGGTCCTCGATGCGGGGGTCGGGAACCGTCTCCACCCGGACGTCCTCGCGGCCCTGCCAGGTCAGCGCGCGCATGAGTGCCTCCCGCACTGGTCGGTCGTGCGCGGTGCCCGGCCGGATGCGCGCGGGGCGCGGTCCGGTGCGGGCCGTGCCACGCGCCTAACCGGCGGGGGCCGGGCGAAACCTCCCGGCGGTAACGGGGTGCGAGCGCCCCGTGCGGGGTGCGGCGCGGGGCCATGATCCCGGCGCACGCGGGTAGGGGCGCTGTGTCCGTGGCTCCTCCGCGGGGAGTCCGTGGCTCCTCCACGGGGAGGAGCGCCGGTCCCGACGGCGGGAGCGGGCCGGCACCGCCCGCGACGCGATCGGAGATGGTGACATGACCCCGGACACCGGCCGTTCCGCGCCCTCCCCCGGCCCGGAACGCCTCCTCGGCATCTACCTCAACGACCACCGGGCCGGCGCGGCCGGCGGGGTGGCGCTGCTGCGCCGCATGGTCCGCACCCACCGCGGTACGCCGGCCGGCGCCCGGCTGGTCACCCTCCTCCGGGACATCGAGGAGGACCAGGACAGCCTGCTGGAGGTCATGGAGGCCTTCGACGTGCCGGTCATGCACGTGAAGTCCCTGGTGATGCGGCTGGCGGAGAAGGCCGCGCGGGCCAAGCCGAACGGCCGCCTGATCGCGCGTTCGCCCCTGAGCGACCTGCTGGAGCTGGAGGCGCTCCGGCTGGGCGTGGAGGGGAAGCTGGCGCTGTGGCGCTCCCTGGGGAACGTCGCGCGGACCGACAGCCGGGTCGACCAGGCGGCCATGCACCGGCTCGCCGCCCGCGCCGAGCGGCAGATCGCGCTGCTGGAGGGCCTGCGGCTGGCCGCCGTCGACCGTACGTTCACGCCCGGCGGCCGTCCCGTGCCGGTCGCCGCCTGAGAGGCGGCCGGTGATGACGGGCGGCCCGGTGGTGCGCGGGGGTCCCGGAGGGAGCGGCCGGTGACCGGGTACGAGCCCGCGCCGACGGCGCCGGACCGGCTCGGGGCGGTCCTGGCCGGGGTGCTGGAGCGGTCGCACGGCGCGGCCGCCACCCAGATGGCCGGTCTGATCGACGAGGCCGCGCGGGCGCTGGGCGCGGGTGGCAGCCGCCTGTACCTGGTCGACGTACAGCAGCGGCGCCTGATGCCGCTCCCCCAGCCCGGCCTGGCGGCGGACGAGCGGGAGGGCATCGACATCGACGGGTCGCTGGCCGGTCTGGCGTACCGCGGCCAGCGCGTCCAGCAGGCCCGCGACGAGGCGGTCGCCTGGTTCCCGATGGTCGACGGCGTCGAACGCGTGGGCGTTCTCCGGGTCGCCGGGCCGGGCCTGGGGCCCGGGCTGACCGCCGCCGGGCAGGCCCTGGCGAGCCTGGCCACCCTGCTGGTGGTGTCCAAGTCCTCGCACCACGACCTGCTGGTGCAGCGGCAGCGCGTCAGGCCGATGACCCTGCAGGCCGAGCTGCTGTGGGCGTTCCTGCCCCCGCGGACCATCGGCACCGAGCGGGCGACGTCGGCCGCGGCGCTGGAGCCGGCGTACGACATCGGCGGGGACGCCTTCGACCACTGCTTCATCGACGGCACGCTGCACCTGACGCTGCTGGACGCGATGGGGCACGACTTCGCCTCGGGCGGCATGAGCGCCGCCGGGCTGGCCGCGTGCCGGTCCACCCGCCGGTCCGGCGGGTCGCTCTCCGACATCGTCACGGCGATCGACCGGACGCTGGTGCGCTGGATCCCCGACCGGCTGATGACCGCGGTGATCGCCGAACTCGACACGGAGAACGGGGACTTCGTATGGGTCAACTGCGGCCACCCGCCGCCGCTGCTGATCCGTGAGGGGCGGGTCGTGCCCGGCGCGCTGGAGCGCACGGCCCGCCTGCCGCTCGGCTTCGGGTTCCACGGCCGGGAATCGCCCGCGGCGGACCGGGCCCGGCTGCAGCCCGGGGACCGGGTCCTGGTGCACAGCGACGGCATCACCGAGGCCCGCTCCCCCGACGGCGACCTGTTCGGCGAACTACGGCTGACCGACAGCGTGATCCGGTCCACGGCCTCAGGCGAGAGCGCCCCGGAGGCGCTCAGGCGGCTCATCCAGGACGTCCTGGTCCACCATGGCCACCGGCTGCGGGACGACGCGACCATCCTCCTCACCGAATGGCATCCGGCCGGCTGACGTCCGGTGGCGGCCGGTACCGTCCCGCACCTCCGTTCCCTCCCGTACCCGTGGCCCGGGGCGCGGCGTCCGGCGTGGACGCCGGTGGGTGCCGTGGCGTGAATCGTGCGGGTCCGCCGGTCCGTCCAATGGCGTAGGGGGGACTGCCCGTTCGGGCGACGAGCGTGCGTGCCCAGCCCCGGGAGCGGGGTCGGCGGCACAGTCCGCAGCCGTGCCGGGAGGCCGGCCTCCAGCGCGCTGAGCTGGGGTTTCCGGTGCTGGTCCGCGTCGGGGGCGGGGGCGGCCTGCGGGGCGGGCGACGGCCCGGTGCCGGGGGCGGGGGCGACGTACCGGCCCCGGCACCGGGTGGACGGCCACCCCGGCACGCGGGACGGGCCGTTACGCTTCCCGCGGCTTCGGCTGACCGGATGCCACCGCTGTCGGGGGGGACGCCGGAGCCTTGGCACCCGTACATCCACGAACACCCTTGGGGGGACTCCCTTGACCCTGCGCTTAGCCACGCGCCGCTGGGCCACCGCCCTGGCCGTCACCGCATTCGCCCTGACCGCCGGGAACGCGTCCGCGGCCGTACCCACGGTCGCCGCACCGCCCGGCACCGTCACCCTGACCGACCAGGACCTGAAGCTCGCGGCGGACGACCCCAACTGCTTCAAGAAGTCCTTCCCGAACTGCACGAGTTCGGACCCGAACGTGTCCTTCCGGCTGGTCAGCCGGGGCGACACCAGCGCGTGCACCTTCTCCCTCAAGACCACCTGGGGCGACGGGACGAGCAGCACCCGCGAGTTCAGCGGCGGGCCCAACGGGACCGAACTGCTGCCGGTGAAGCACAAGTACACCAAGCCGAGCCCGTTCACCGCACCCAGGACGTACGCCATCACCTGGGCCGTCTCCGTCCTCTCGGGCACCACCTGCCTCCCGAGCTCGGGCACCCTCACCTTCGTCCGCACCTGCACCTCCACCGCGCTGAGCGGCAGGGCCTGGGCCGCCCGCTTCCCGACCAGCACGCGGACCGCCGACCTGGCGGACGGCTTCCGGGGCGACGTCAACGCCTTCGTGAAGGCCATGCGGAACGGCGGGATCAGCGTGACGCCGGTCGCGACGCTCCGGCCGCCGCAGCGCGCGTACCTGATGCACTACGCGTGGCTGGTCGCGAAGAAGAAGCTGTCCGCCGACCAGGTGCCCGCCTTCAAGCCCGCCAAGGGGCAGGACCGCGTCGACGTGTGCTGGCAGCACACCGACGTCAGCGGCGCCTTCGACCCGGCCGCCTCGGTGGCCGCCGCGCAGCGCCTGGTCACCGCCTTCGGCATCGACCCGAGGCTGAAGGTGGCGCCGGCCCTGAACAGCCTGCACACCCGGGGCCTGGCCATCGACATGAACACGACCTGGACGGCGGCCAGCGTGACCGTGGCCAAGGCGTCCGGCGACCGCGTCAGGATCTCGACCACCCCGCACAACGGCCTCAACGCCAAGCTGATCGCGGTCGGCGCCACCTACGGCGTCATCCACTTCTCGCCGCCGGAGAAGGACGCCAACCACTGGTCGTCCACGGGGCGCTGATCCCCGGGCCGGACTCCGGATCCGGTCCTGCGCCCCGCACCACGCCCGCACCACCGCGCCGTCCGCACCGCCCTCGGGGGCCGTGCGGGCGGCGCGGCCGGTTCCCCGCCCGGCCGGAGACCTGAGAGGGGCCGCCAGAGGCATGCGGACGCGCCGGCTCACCGGCCCTTGACCGGGTCGGAGCGGTCCACACGGTCGACCACGATCAGCGCCACGTCGTCCGCCAGCCTGCCCTCGGTGTGCTCCAGCAGGGCGTCCCGGAGGTCCTCCAGGAAGGCCTGCCGGGTGCGGCCGCGCATCGCCTCCATCGCCCTGGCCAGGTCGAAGAAGGCGTTGTCGCCGTCCCGGGCCTCGATCACGCCGTCGGTGTGCAGCAGCAGCCGGTCCCCCGGGACGAACGGATAGCTCTCCAGACGCCCGGGCGGACCGCCGATGAACTCCTCCAGGCCGAGCGGCGGCAGCGGGACGGCAGGCGTCAGGCAGCGCGCGGCGCCCTCGCCGATCAGCAGCGGCGGCGGATGGCCCCGGTTGATCAGTTCGACGGTGGCGTCGTCCTGGATCTGGGCCACCACGGCGGTCACGAAGGCCTCGCGGAACGCGTCGTCGCCGGCGGCCCCCGCCCCCGCGAGAGCCGCGTCCCGCCGCAGCGCCTCCCCGCAGTGGCTGATGACCTCCACCAGGTCGTCCTCGTAGTGCACGGCCTCCCGGAAGGCGCCGAGCACGACCGCCGCGGCCCGTACGGCCGGCAGTCCCTTGCCCCGCACGTCGCCGACGATCATCCGCACCCCGTACCGGGTCTGCACCGCGTCGTACAGGTCGCCGCCGATCTGCGCCCCGGCCTCGGCAGCCAGGTAGAGGCTGGCGGCGCGTACGGGGCCCAGCCGGGCCGGCACCGGGCGCAGCAGGACCTCCTGGGCGGCCGCGGCGATCCGCCGCACCTGGTGGAGCTCGCTTGCCCGGCGCGTCTGGACGGCCCGGCTGGTCACCACGCTCGCCGCGCCCACCAGGAAGAGGGCGACCAGATTCGTGTAGACCTGCTGGCCGCCCCATGCGTCGTTGTGGGTCGCGGTGATCACGCTGACGACCACGGCCACCCCGAGGGCTGCGAGCGTGCCCTTGGGCCCCATCGTCACCGCCGCCAGCGCGGGCGTCGCGACCAGCAGCGGGCCGGTGTACACGACGTGCGCAGGGGTCAGCTCGATGGCGAGCACCACCAGGGCGATCGCGAAGGGCACGCACTCCGCGATGAAGAAGAGGACCTGGTGGTGGCCGGCTCCCGGGCCCGGGGGCGAGCGCAACGGCGCTCTCATGACTACAAGCGTGCCCCCATCGGGCGTACGGCCGCCACTTGCGCCGGCCCCCTCCGACCGGGCCGGCGGACCTCGGAACACCCGCTCACCTGCGCTTCCGCCGGCCTCCCCGGCGCCCCGCGCACCGGCCCTTCGCTCCGACGGGCGCCGGGTTCCGGCTTGGGAGCGGGTAGCGGTCCCGAAGGGGCCCCTCACCCCCCGTCCGCACCGCAACCGCCGACCCGGCCCACGGCCCCGCCGACTCTGGAGTCCCGTACCGATGAGCACCGACCCCGCGGGGGTTCCCCCGGTCTCCCGCCGGGAGTTCGACGCCCTGTTCTCCGCGCTCCGCACGTGGGGCCGCTGGTCCCCCGCCGACCGGGGCGCCTGGAACCGCGTGACCCCGGACCACGTACGCCGGGCCGCCGCCCTCGTCCGGGACGGTACGCCGGTGTCCCTGGGCCTCCCCTGGGACACCCGGCCCGGTCCCGAGAACCCGAAGCCGGCCCTGCACTACATGTCCGACCTCGGCGACGTCGAGCCGCCCGAGCCCGCCACCCACAAGGACTTCCTCGCCGCGGACTGCCACGGCAAGGGCGTGAGCCACCTCGACGCGCTGTCACACGTGGCCTACCGGGGGCGGCTGTACGAGGGGCACGCGGCCAGGGAGGTGATCGGCGCGGGCGGCGCCCGGTTCGGGGCGGTGGCGGCGCTCGGCCCGCTCGTCACCCGGGGCGTGCTGCTCGACCTGCCCGCCGTCCTGCCCCGGCCCCGGCGCACCCCCGGCAAGGAGCACCGTGAACCCGAACCGCCGCGCCCCCTTCCCGTGGGCCGCAGGGCCGCCGTCGCCGTCGCGGCCACCGCTGCCCTGGTGGCGGGCTGCGGGGGCGGCGGCACGTCCCGCGGTCCGGACTCCGACGCCTCCCGAGGGTCCGCGGGCTGCCCGGCGGTGCTCGCTGCGGCGAAGGCGGCCGTGGCGCGGGCGGAGCGTACGGACGCCGCCTGGAACGGTCCCACGACCGGGCCCCCGGCGGCACCGGGCAAGAGCCTCGTGTACGTGGCGCAGACCATGACCAACCCCGGGGTGGCCGGCGCGGCGGCCGGGGTGAGGGAGGCCGCGGCGGTCGCGGGCTGGCGGGTCAGGGTGATCGACGGGGAGGGCACCCCGGCGGGCATCCAGGCCGCGCTCAGCCAGGCGGTGACGCTGCGGCCCTCGGGCATCGTGATCGGCGGCTTCGACCCGCAGCCGACGGCCCGGCAGATGGCGCGGGCCGGGGCAGCGGGAATCCCGGTGAAGTCGGCTGGCACGCCGTCAGCACCCCCGGGCCGAGCACGCGGCCGCCGCTCTTCACCAACATCACGACGCGGGTGACCGAGGTGGCGCGGATCAGCGCGGACCGGGTGATCGCGGAGTCGGGGGGCGGCGGCGGGGTCGTGGTCTTCACCGACGACTCCATCCCGTTCGCCCGCAACAAGTCCGAGCTGATCAAGCGGCGGCTGGCGGACTGCCCGGGGAGCAAGGTGCTGGCGACCGAGAACATCCCCATCCCGGACGCCACCCGGCGCACCCCGCAGGAGGTCTCCTCGCTGGTCTCCCGTTTCGGGGACCGGTGGACGCACTCCGTGGCGATCAACGACCTGTACTTCGCCGACGCGGCCCCGGCCCTGCGGGCCGCGGGGCTGCCGGGCGAGGGGCCGCCGGTGAACATCGGGGCGGGCGACGGCGATCCGTCGGCGTTCCGGCGGATCAACAGCCGCGCGTACCAGGCCGCCACGGTGCCCGGAGCCGCCGGCCCAGCAGGGCTGGCAGATCGTCGACGAGCTCAACCGCGCGTTCGCCGGCCGCCCACCCAGCGCTTACCTGGCCCCGTCCACGTGGTGACGGCGGCGAACAGCGGCGGCGCCACGTCCTGGGACCCACCGGGCTACCAGGAGGCGTACCGCCGCATCTGGCGCGGGGAATGACCGGGCCGCGGCGGCCGCCGAAGGCTCCGTAATCGCGTCAGGACGCCGGGCCGCCGGCCCAGGCGGGCGGCGGGAACGCGGCGTTGCCGTAGGCCGGGAGCGGCACGGCGGGGCCGTGTGCGGCGAGCTGCGTCCAGGGGCGGTTGAGGCCGTTGCCCCCGAGGGCCCCGACCCGGTCGACCGCGTCGAGGTCGAGGGTGTCCACGAGGATCTCCTCTCCGGGACCGGCCTGCCGGCGGACCGTGCCCTCGGGGTCGACGATCGGGCTCGTGCCGTTGCCGGCGGGATCGGCGGCGTTGACGTTGACCACGTACACCTGGTTGGCGCCGGGTCACGGCGGGGTGAGGTGGGTGAGGACGGTGGACATGTAGGCGAGGGCCTCGCGGTCGGTCAGGGGTGGGGTGGTGGGAGTGGGGGTGGGGGTGCGGGGGACGTCGAGGGTCGCGAGGGTGCGGGCGGCGCGGGCGGCGAAGGCGTTGCGCGCTTCCAGGTACGCCAGGACCTGCGCGGCCTCGGCGGCGCGGTGCGAGGCGGCCATCATGCCGACGAACTCGATGCCGACCACTGCGGCGGCGACCACGTTGCCGGTGGTGGTGAGTTCGTCGATGTAGGCGAGGAGCAGTCGGAAGGCCTCCGTCCGGCGGCCGCGGCGGAACGCCGTGCGCGCCTTGACCACCCGGTCCGCTGAGAGGGATCCCTCGGGGACGTCGACGGCCGCCGCGGCGTCGAGGTGCCGCTCGGCGTCGGCGGCCCGGCCCTGGAGCGCCGCGGAGTAGCCGAGGGTCTGGAGCGCCCAGTGCCCGAGGGTCGGCGGGCCCTCCGCCAGGAACCGCGCCGCCAGGGCGGAGGCCGTCCGGTCGACCCGGTCGAACCGCCCGGCGCCCAGCATCGTCCCGGCGGCGTTGAGTTCGAGGTACGAGGCCGTGAACGGCTCGCCCTGGTGACGCAGGGCGGCCGCGGCCGCCGGGAGCAGGCGCACCACGCCGCCGCCGTCACCGCCGGCGTACGCGCGGACGTAGCGGGCCAGCGGGCGGTCCGTGCCGTCCGGAGCACCGGGGTGGCCGGGGTGGCCTGGATGGCCGAGCCGGGCCGCCAGTGCCTCGTAGCCGGCGGGGTCGCCGCTCTGGACGTACCGTTCTGCCGCCCAGAGGAACCAGAAGTCCCGCAGGTCGGCGTCCTGCGGCGGGACCGGGTCCGGGAGCAGGGCGAGGATGCGTTCGGCCCAGTCGCCGATCTCCTGGCGGCCCCGCAGCGCCAGTTCGGTCGCGACCGGCCGTACCAGCGCGTCGGCGAGCGGCACGTCGCCGGCCGCGCAGGCCCGGGCGACCGCGCCGCGCAGGTTGGGCCACAGCTCCCGCAGGCGTGCCACGCCCTCGGCCTCGCGCGGGCCGGTCAGCAGGGCGCCGTCCCGCGTGACGCTGTGGACGCACCAGCGGGCGTGGCGGTCGGCGGCGGCCGCGGTGCCGCCGTGGCGGCGCAGTTCGGCGGCGGCGAACTGGCGCAGCGGTTCGAGGAGCCGGAAGCGGGGGCCGAAGGGGCCTGGCTCCACGCTGACCAGCGACCGGTCGGCGAGGCCGCCGAGCACCGTGCCCGTGTCCGTACCCGCGTCCGTACCCGTACCCGTTCCGGTGTCCGTTGCCGTATCGCGGGCGGGCTCTTCACCGGCCGTCACCGCCGTGGCCGCGCCGGGGCCGAACGGGCCGCTGAAGACCGACAGCCCCCGCCACAGCTCCCGTTCGGGCGGCGTCAGCAGCCGGTACGACCAGTCGACCGCGGCCCCCAGGCTCCGGTGCCGGGCCGGCCCGGTCCGGCGTACCCCGGTCGTACGGAGTTGGTCGTGGACGCGCTCCAGCAGGGCCGCCGGCGGATGGCTCCGGACCCGGGCGGCCGCCAGTTCGATCGCGAGCGGTACGCCGTCCAGGCCGCGGCAGAGGTCCGCCACCGCCTCCTCGTGCGCGGCCGCGCGTACGCCCGGTCCGCGGCCAGGGCCCGTACGTGGAACAGCTCGGCCCCCGCGGACACGTCCAACGGTCCTACGGCCAGCACCTGTTCGCCCTCGATGTCCAGCCGTTCGCGGGAGGTGGCCAGCACGCGTACCCCGGCGCAGCGCTCCGCGACGGTCCTGACGAGCCGGGCCGCGCCGTCGAGCACGTGCTCGCAGTTGTCCACGAGGAGGAGCGCAGGGCCGGACCCGAGGGCCGCGACGACCGCGTCGGTGAGGTTCCGCCCGGCGCGCTGCGCAGCCCCGAGGGTGTCGGCCACCGCACGCGGCACGTCGTCGGGCGACGCGACCTCGGCCAGCTCGACGTACCAGGCGGGTCCGGCGCCGTCGGCGGCGGCCGCCCGGCGCGCGGCTGCCAGCGCCAGCCGGGTCTTGCCGATGCCTCCGGGCCCCACCAGGGTGACCACGGGCGCGTCGGCCAGGGCTCGGCCGACGCCGCGGAGGCAGGCGTCCCGGCCCACGATCGGACCGAGGGGGCGCGGCAGGTTGCCCCTCGTTCCCCCTCCGCCCGCGACGGGCGCGGGGAGGGAGGGGGACGGCGGAGCCGCGGAAGCCTTGAGGGCCGGGCCCGCCGAAGGTTCCCGGTCCGTCAGGATCCGGGCCTCCAGCTCGCGCAGTCGCGGGCCCGGTTCGATGCCGAGTTGTCCGACGAGGTGCCGCCGGGCGCCCCGGTACGCGGCCAGGGCGTCGGCCCGCCGCCCGGTGCGGGCCAGTGCGGTCATCAGCAGCGCCCAGAGCCCTTCGCGCAGCGGATACCGGCCGACCAGCTCCGTCAGCGCGGCCACCGCCTCGTAGGCGTCGGCGTCCGTCCGGCGTACCAGGTCGGCCTCGATTGCGCCGAGCCACTGCTCCGTCAGGCCGGCCACGGCCGCGGCCAGTCCGGGCGCATCGACGCCCGCCAGCGGCACTCCCCTCCACTCGGCCAGCGCGGCGGCCGGGTCGCCCGCGCGCAGGTGCCGCCGGAAGCGGTCCACGTCGACCGCGTCGGGCGGCACGTCGAGGCGGTACGCGGCACCGGTGCGGACGACGGTGCCGGCGCCCAGCCCCGCGCGCAGCCGGGCGACGTGCCACTGGAGCGCCTTCGCGCCGGTGCCCGGCGGATCGTCGGCCCAGACCAGGTCGATGAGCCGGGGGACCGGTACGGGCGTGCCGGCCGACAGCGCGAGGGCGGCCAGCAGGGTCCGGGTCCTGGCCGTTCCGACGTCGAGCGGACGGCCGTCGTCGGTCTCGGCGCCGACGCCGCCCAGCAGCCGGATCCGCACCACAGGACCGCCCCCGCCCCGCCCGACACCACCCGTCGGCCGCCCGTCGACCGCCGTTGACCGCCCGCAGTGCACCCGCACACCGCCCGCACACCCGCCGCACACCGGCCCGGTGGACGGTGGGAGGACAGGCGGCCGCAGGGCCGCGGACCGACAGGAGCCAGGGTATGCAGAGGCGGACAACGGCACGAGCCGTCGGGGCCCTTTTCGTCATCGCCACCGCCGCGGGCGCGGCCGGCATGGCGTTGCTGGGGGAGCCCGGCACGGATCCGGACCGGGAGCAGGTGGTGGGCGGGGCCTGCGCCACGACGGCCGGCGCGCTGCTGGTGCTGGTGATGGCCGGTGCCATCGCCATGATCCCGCCGCTGCTGTTCCCCGTGCTGAAGGAGGACGGGGGCGAGGCCATGGCAGTGGGTTACGTCGTCGCCAGGACGGTCGAGGTCGTCCTCGTCCTGCCGGGGGCCGTCGGGCCGTTGGCCCTCGTGGCCGCCGGCCGCGCGGCCGCGGAGGCGGCCGAGACCGCGGGCACCGCGGAGACCGCCACGGCCCGTGGCGCCGACGCCGGGCTCCGCGCGGTGGCCGCGTGGACGGATACGTACGGGGCGTGGGGGTACCCGGCGGCTTCCCTCTTCTTCTGCCTGAGCGCGGTCCTGCTGAACCGCGCCCTGCTGCGGTCGTCCCTCGTGCCCCGGGCCCTGCCGGTGTGGGGGCTGGTCGCCGTGGTCCCGTACCTGGCCGACGCCGTTCTCGTCCTGTTCGGGGTGCTGGGCCTCACCTCTCCCCTGCACGCCCTGCTCGTCGTGCCACTGGCGGTGAACGAGATGGCGCTCGCCCTGTGGCTGCTCGTCAGGGGCCTTTCTCCTCGTCGGGACCGAGGGTCCGGACGACCCTCGCCGGGTTCCCCACGGCCAGCACTCCCGGCGGAAGGTCCCTGACGACGACGGACCCGGCACCCACGACGGTGTTCTCGCCGATCGTGACACCGGGACAGACGACCACGCCGCCGCCCAGCCAGACGTTGTCGCCCAGGGTGACGGGCAGGCCGCGCTCCCAGCCGGCCCGCCTGCGCCCCGCCTCCAGGGGGTGGGCGGGGGTGAGGAGCTGGACGTACGGGCCGAGCTGGACGTCTTCGCCGAGGGTGATCGGAGCGGTGTCGAGGAAGACGGCGCCGAAGTTGACGAACGTACCGGCGCCGATCCGGATCAGCCGGCCGAAGTCGCAGTGGAACGGCGGCCGGATGCGGACGCCCTCGCCGACCGAGCCGAGCAGCTCGTGGAGCCCGGTCCCGGCAGCGGCGTCACGCCGTCAGTACCCCTTGAGCCGGCCGACGATCGGCGAGGCCGATTCGCCCGCCACCGGGGTGTGGTCCCTCACGCGACGGACGCCCCGTTCGGCCTTGGCGTCGCTCGCCGCGGCGGCCGCCTGCTCGGCGCTCCGGTTCGCCCGCTTCGCGCACCGGGGGCCGGATGGAACCGGCCCGGCAGGAGCTGCGCCTGCCGCGCACCGCCGACACCGGCCCGAACGAGTACCAGAACCACGCGCTGGTCCACGGCGGCGCGCGGCTCGGCGGGCACGGCAGTGGCAGCGGCAAGGCGACGGAGTTCGACGGCCGGGGCCGACGCCCGAACGGGCCAGGTCGGGGAGCCCCCGGAAGCAGAGGGTGTTCACCTGGTCACAAAACGTTGTGGCCGGTTCGCCGTGTTCGTCCGTGGTAACCGGCTCCTGGCTGGAGTGCGCCCGGCACGGGAGCCTCCCGTGTGGTGAAGGAGAGCCTCTGATGACTTGGCAGGACTCCCGGGCGACGGATCCGGACGGCCGTGTCAGGAGAACCGGAGTCAGGCAAACCGGTGTCGGGCGGCCCGCTGCCGGGCGGACCGGTCCGGCCCGCCTGCTGGCTCTGGCCGGCCTGGCGGCCGGCGCCGCGGTGGCGCTGCCGGCCCCGGCCGCCCATGCCGCCACCCTGCCGGTGGCGTGCTCGGCACCGGCCCTGGTGGCGGCGATCAACACGGCCAACAGCCAGCCGGGCGCCGACACGCTCAGTCTGGCCGTCGGGTGCACCTACACGCTGGTGGCGGCGGACCACGCCGCGAACGGCCTGCCGGCCATCAGCAGCGAGATCACCGTCAACGGCAACGGCGCGACCATCACGCGCGCCCCGACCGCCCCCGCCTTCCGCATCCTCTTCGTGGCCGGGGCGGGCAACCTGACGCTGAACAACGCCACGATCAGCGGCGGCCGGGCGGAGACCGACTGCCAGGAGATCCCGGGCATCTCCTGCGGCGGCGGCATCTCCAGCCTGGGCACGCTGACCGTGAACAACAGCCGGGTGCGCGACAACACCGCCACGTCCGCCGAGTTCGCCCAGGGCGGCGGCATCGACAGTGCGGGCACGGGCACCCTGAACAACGTCGAGGTCAGCGGCAACACCGCCGCCTACACCGGGGACGCCCTGGAGGGCGCGGCGGCGGGCGCGGGAGTCGCCAACGACGGCCCGCTGACCGTCACCAACAGCCGCCTGCACCACAACGCGGTCACGGTCACCGCGGACCGGAAGAGCGTGGCGTTCGGCGCCGGCCTGGCGGCCTTCGCCCAGACGACGGTCACGAACGGCACCATCGACGACAACCGCGTCAGCGCCCCCGGCGGCATCGCGCGCGCAGCCCTGACCAACGCCGCCCCGATGACCGTCACGGGCACGGTCGTGCGCAACAACAGCGCCAGTGCCCCCGGCGGCGACGCCCAGGGCGGCGGAGTGGCGACCAACACCACGCTGTCCCTGAGCGCGACCCAGGTCAGCGGCAACCTCTCCAGCGCCCCGGGCGGTACCGCCCTGTCCGGCGGCATCCAGGTCGGCGCCTCGGGCGCGCTCACGCTGAACCGCAGCATCGTGCAGGGCAACACCGCCGCGGGCGGCACCGCCCGGGGCGGCGGCATCGCGAACGCCACCGGCGGCACGGTGACGGCCACCCAGTCGACCATCGGCGGCAACACCGCCGTCGCCACCGGCGGCACGGCACAGGGCGGCGGCATCTTCACCGGCGTCGGCGCCACGAACCTCAGCCTCAGCAGCGTCACCGGCAACCGCGCCGGCGACGGGGGCGGCATCTACGAGGCCTCCGGCACGGTCACCCTGACCGGCACCTCGGTCAAGACGAACGTCCCGAACAACTGCGCCCCGCCCGGCAGCGTCCCCACCTGCGTGGGCTGAGCAAACCCGGCGCCGCCGAGCGACCGCCCCGTACGCGCACTCCCGCCGTACGGGGCGGTCGCGGCGTACGGGGCGGTCGCGGCGTCGTGGCCGCCTGCTTCGTCCTGCGTGGTGCGGCGCCCTCAGTCGCGGGCGGCGCGGGCCTCCCGGGCCCGGTCCTCCTGGGCCCGCCGTGCGACGGACGCGATGAGGGCGATCAGCGGCTGGGCCGTGTCCTCGGGGACGTCGGCCAGCGCGCGGGCGGCGTAGGCGACGACGCCGAGCTCGGGGTCCACGCCGGCGACCGTGCCGGTCCCGCGCAGTCGCGCGAGGTCCTGGTCCTGGCGTTCCACCGCGCATTCCAGCAGGTCCCGGTGGATCTGCTGGAGGACCCGGTCCAGGGCCTCCGCCGGCTCGGCCACCAGGAACTCGATCCGCTCGCCGAAGAAGGCCGCGATGCCGGCGGCGTGGTCGAGGTTCGGCGCCCGGCCCGTCCTGATCATCTTGTCCAGCCACTGTGCACTGGTCCCCGCGCCGGCCGCGATCTCCGCGAGGGAGCTGATCCGCCTGCTGCCGTCCGGGCCGGTACGCAGGCGGGTGCGGCGCAGGAAGAGTCCTCTCGACCACGCACCGGTGCCGGGCCTCCACCGCGTCGGCCCCGGTGGCCGGGAAACCCACGGGTTCTCCGCGCAGCAGCGCCGCCACCTCCTCGGCCGGCACTCCCGAGGCGTGGGACAGGCCGCCCTCACCGTCGATGCGCAGGACCAGGTCGCGGTCCAGCCCCATCCGGTCGAGCAGGACGTCGATGCGCCGCACGGTCTCGGTCAGGTTCCGGGCGGTGCCTCCGTCACAACAGCTCCCGCGGTGTTCGATGCGTTGGTCCGCCACGTTTGGCGGGCCCGCCCGCGCGGGCGGCCTGGGGGCGGCGGTCCCGCAAGACCAACAACCGCAGCCGGTCCGTCATCACCCGTACGGCGGCCACCGGGTGGCCGGTCAGGGGGCGGTGGCCGCCCGGCGGACGGCTTCCAGGGCGCGGGCGACGTCGGCATCGGTGGTGGACCAGTTGCTGACGGAGATGCGCAGGACGCGGCGGCCGTGCCAGGTGGAGCCGCTGATCCAGGTGGTGCCGTCGGCGAGGAGGCGGTCGATGACCAGGTCGGTGCGCGCGTCGGTGCCGAAGTGGGCGCAGACCTGGGTGAACACGACGTCGTGGAGGATCGTGGCGCCCTCGATGCCGGCGATGCCCTCGGCGAAGGCTGCGGCGTGCCGGCAGAGGCGGTCGACCAGGTCGCCGACGCCGGACCGGCCGAGGGACCGGAGCGCGGCCCAGACGGTGAACGCCCTTCCGCGGCGCGAGAGTTCAGGGACCTTGTCGATCGGGTCGCCCTCTTCGTGGTGGATGAGGTATTCGCCGTGCAGTCCCATGGCGGCCCGCAGCGCGGCCGGGTCGCGGACGACGGCGAGGCCGCAGTCGTAGGGGACGTTCAGGGTCTTGTGGGCGTCCGTGGCCCAGGAGTCGGCGTCCGCGCAGCCCGCCATGAGGGGTGCGTACTCCGGCGACGCCGCCGCCCAGAGACCGAAGGCGCCGTCCACGTGCACCCAGGCGCCTGCCTCGCGGGAGGCCTGCACGGCCTCGGGGAAGGGGTCGAAGGCGCCGGAGTGGATGTCGCCGGCCTGCAGGACCACGATCGCGGGTACCGGTCGGCCGGCGCCCGCCGCGGCGAGGGCCTCGCGGAGCACGTCGGGCCGGATCCGTCCCTGGTCGTCGGCGGGCACGAGGCCCGGACGGCCGAGGCCCAGGTAGCGCAGGGCCAGGTCGACGGCCATGTGCCGGTCCTCGCCGGCGAGTACGTGGACGCGCGGGGCGCCGCTCAGCCCGTCCCGGTCGGTGTCCCAGCCGGCGCGCCCGAGCACGGCGTCGCGGGCGGCGGCGAGGCAGGTGAAGTTGGCCATGGTGGCGCCGGTGGTGAAGCCGACGGCGCTCCCGCCGGGCAGACCGAGCAGATCGAGCACCCAGGCGCCGGCGATGTCCTCCGCGGCCGCGTACGCGGGGCTGACGGCGCGCATGACGCTGTTCTGGTCCCAGGCGCTGACCAGCCAGTCCGCGGCGAGGGCGGCGGGTTCGGTGCCGCCGACCACGAAACCGTAGAAGCGGCCGCTGGGGAAGGCGGTGAGGCCCGGCTCGCAGGCGGTGGCCAGCAGGTCGACCACGGCGGCGGGGGTGCCGGGGCCGTCGGGCAGTTCGGGGCCGAGCGCGCGCACGATCTCGTCGACCGAGGCGCGGGCGGGTACCGGGCGGTCGGACAGGCTCGCCAGCCAGCGGACGGCGTGGCCGTACGCCTGTTGGAGCGCCGCCTCGCGCGCGTCCATACTTCGGAGTCTGGGCCGGTACCGGCGGCCGCGCAAGCGGCGGTTGCGGGCGACGCCCCCGGCATCCCCGCGACGGTCACGGCCACGGGCCCGCCGGGGCGGAGAGGGTCCGACGGGTCCGGCGGGGTCCGGCGGGCATCACGGTGCCTCCGGGCGGCACGGCGACGGCCGGCGCGTGGCGGCAGGCGGTGGCAGCCGGCGCGTGGCCGGGCGGGCGCGTACCCGATGCCCCCGCCCGCCCCCTTACCGGTCCTCGTCGCCCCAGTCGTCGTCCTCGTCCGGGTCCTGGTGGACGTAGGGCAGGGGCTCCGCCACCCAGCCGGCGGCGAGGACCAGCCGGGAGGTGCGGTGGACGGCGAGGAAACCGAAAGGCCGGTCGATGGTGACGCCGATCCGGCGGACCCGGTACGGGGGCAGGGTGGCCGCGCAGCCCACCGCCGCGAAGAACGCGGTGGCGGCGGACGCCTCGAAGCCCTCTGCGTGGAACCGCGCCATGGCGGACTGCCTGCCCCGGTTGAGGGCCAGCGGGACGGCGCTGATGCCGGGGAAGTGGCCGGCACTGCTGTCGGAGGCGGTCTGCAGGCCGAACAGGCGCGCCCGCTCCATGAGGTCGTGGTCACCCTCGACCTCGAAGGCCACCGTCTCGACGGCGAGCCGCGGCTCCCGGCTGTACGAGCGCTGCGTGCCGACCTCCAGCCCCGGTCCGGGCGCACCCTCGGGCAGGGCGTGGCCGTCGACCGACGCGACGGCCCGCGTCACCGCGTCGACACCGCCGCGCAGTACGCGGCCGGGCGCGGCACCGGGTTCGCCCAGCACGAGGTGGACGTCCACGCCGCCGTCGCCGACCACTTCCAGCACGGTGACCCGGCCGCCGGTCGTGCCGGCGACGCGGACCCGGTCCAGGAGGGAGGTCGTGCGACGCAGGCACAGGAACTCCCGGCCGGCCCAGGGACCTTCGTACGCCTCACCGGGTCCGGCCGTGAACGGCTGGATCCAGCGCAGGCGCAGGGCGAGCGCCGAGGCCAGCACCAGCAGGGTCGACGCGTCGACCCGCGCGGGCATGCGGTCGATCCGGCCGCCGGTGTTCTCGGCGGCCCACGCGTCGAGCGCCACGCGGTCCTTCTCGGGGTCGCCGGTGAGGGTGCCGCGGATCCCTTCGGGGAGCTTGGCGGTCCATGCCGGATCCAGCGGCAGGTCCTGGTGCGCCCAGAGGCCGGTCGCGGCGTCCAGGCCCCGGATGCGGCCCAGGGCGCCGAGCAGTTCGACGGCCGCGGCGGCGGCGCGCTCCGGGGGGAGCCCGAGTGCCCCGGCCAGCTCCTCGCGCGCCGGGCCGCCCGCACCGTCCGCGAGCTGCGCGAGCAGCGGCCAGACGCCGGCCGCCGTCAGGACGGTGCTCTCGGCACCGTCCACCGCGGTCTCCACCCAGCGGCCGGTCAGCCGGTTCACCGCACGTATCGTCGAATCCCTCATGCCGGGAGGGTATGCGGCCGCGGGCGGGCCGCCCTTCGAATTTCTCCCGCCGGGCCTGCGGGGCCGCGGCCGTTCGGCCGGGCGGCGCGGGAATACCCCGTGATCCGGCGGGGGTTGGCGGGGAGGAAAGCACGGATCACCAACCCGCCCGCGGGCGGACGGGGCCACGACGGCACCGGCGCCCGGCGGGTGACCGAGAGCGGAGCACACCTGACCATGGACACGATCCCGACCGCCGGCCGCTCGTTCCTCTTCGTCCTCGGCAGCTCCCGGCCCGGAGGCAACACCGAGACCCTGGCCCGGGCGGCCGCGGAGCAGCTGCCCGCCGGTGTCGCCCGGCGGTGGGTGGACCTGTCGCGGATGCCGCTGCCGGACTTCCAGGACGGGCGCCACGACGACGACAGCTGGACCGCCGGCGAACACGAGGAGGCCCTGCGGCGCGCCACGCTGGAGGCCACCGACGTCGTGATCGCCTCGCCCCTGTACTGGTACAGCCTGTCCGCGCAGGCCAAGCGCTACCTCGACTACTGGTCGGGCTGGCTGTCCGTACCCGGCTCGGACTTCAAGGAGCGCGTGGCCGGCCGGACCCTGTGGGGCGTGACGGCGATGGCCGACCGCGACGAGGCCCGGGCCGAGCCGCTGGTCGCCTCGCTGGAGCACACCGCGGCGTACCTCGGCATGCGGTTCGGCGGGGTGCTGCTCGGCAACGGCTCCCGGCCCGGCCAGATACGGGACGACGAACGGGCGATGGTCCGCGCGAAGACCTTCTTCGCCCGCGAGGCCCTGCCGGCGGCGTTCCCGGCCGCGTCCTCCTGAGCGGATCGCCATCACACCGCGGTCGGTCAACTCCCCTGTCTGCTGGCCTGGTTCGCGCCATAATCGAGACGCTTCGCCATCCGCCGACCAGCGACCGCGGGAGCCCCATGGACGCCACGCTGACCGTAACGAGCACCGATCCCCGCGAGGGCGAGGAATCCACCGCTTCCCTGCTCATGTGGCTGTCCCGGGACTCGGAGGTACGCCGGCACTGCCGGCCCGTACCGGTGCACGCGCCGCCCGAGCCCGGAGCCATGGGGTCCGCCCTGGAGGAGATCAGCCTGATCATCGGGAACGTCACGGCACTCGGCAGCCTGACGTTGGCGGTCGCGGCGTGGCGGCATGGCCGCCGGTCCCGGCAGCCGGCGCCGACCGTGCGGATCAGCCGGGGCGACACCACCGTCGTCATCGACGGGGCGTCACCCCGACAGGTGACCGAGATCGCCCGCTCCCTGGGGATCCCGGACGCCACGGTTTCGGCCGCCACCCCGCCGGAGCCCGGCCATACCGGCGACCCCACTCCCGTCCCGGACAGCAGCACCTAGCCGGGCCGGGCCCCACGTGGCCGTGCTCCCGGACCCGGCGCGCTCACGCTGCCTGCTGGTCGGGGTCTCCCGCCACGCGTCGGACGACCTGGCGGACCTGCCCGCGGTCGAGAACAACCTCGAAGCGTTGCGAGCGGCCCTGACGGACCCGGAGGTGTGGGGTCTGGCTGCGGAGCACTGCGTCGTCCTGCGCCCCGCCGTCGCCGGGGAGGTGATCGACCGGATCCACTCCCTCACGCAGGAGGCCGAGGACACCTTCGTCCTGTACTTCGCGGGGCACGGCCTCGTCGACTCGGCCGGCGACGACGGCCTGCAGCTGGCGATGCCCCAGTCCACCAGGCACCGGTCGCACTGGTCGCTCCTCTACAAGGCGGTGGTCAAGGCCCTCAAGGACAACGAGTCCAGGGCCGAGCGCAACATCGTGATCCTGGACTGCTGCTACAGCGGGACGGCGACGTCAGAGCCGATGGGGGTCAGGCGGCCGCGGCCCGAAGAGCCGCCCGTGGACGGCATCTTCCTGCTCACCGCGACCAAGCGCCACGAGCGGGCGACCTCGCCCGCCGGGCAGCTGCTGACGGACTTCACCGACGAACTCCTGTCCGTCCTGTCGGAGGGGCTTCCCGAGGGGCCCCCGTTGCTCGACCTGGACACCCTGCACCGCGAGCTGTACGGCAGGATGGCCCGACGCAACGGGACCCACCCCGATCTGGCGGCCACCCGGAGCAGCGCCGCGCGTCTCGCCCTGGCGCGCAACAGGGCGTACCGGGAACCGCCCGACGGGCCGGCCACCGGCCGGACCCGACCGCGCCCGCGCAGGCGGGTCGCCGCCCTGGCGGTGGCGGCCGTGGTGGCGGTCTCCGCAGTGACCGTGGCGCTCCTCGACCCGTTCGGCGGCGGCGGGAGTTCGGCGTCCCCACCCTCCGTCGGGGGCCTGCTCCGGGGCACCGGGAGCGCCTTCACCGGGAACGTCGAGCTGTCGTCGGAAGGCCGGACCGACTGGGTCCAGTGGGGGTACCTGTCCCAGGACGAAGACGCCACGGGCGAGTTCGCCGGCGGCCGGGAGGCGAAGGCGGAGTGCGCCCACCTGAACGTCTACTGCGTGACCCGCAAGGCGGACGCCTTCGTCATCGGAGACTTCACCGCGCTGGGCACCGAGGAACCGACGCGGCTGTACGCGGGCCGGCAGCCCGTGACCTTCTCGTGGACCGGCGGCACCTCCCCGCACCAGGCGGCGCGCAACGTCCGTTCGGTGGTGTACCAGGGCGGGCCCGGCGCGGGCTTCCGCATCCTCGTCCCCTCGAAGAGCACGACCCGGGTGTTCCGCCTGTACGTCGGCTACCGCCAGGGCGCGGTGCGCTTCACGGCCGCGCTCGGCAAGGACGCCCGCCCCGCCTACCGCGACCACGCCGACACCGCGTCAGGACCCCAGAACAAGAACTACTACCGGGTCTACGAAATCACCTTCCGCACCCCCGAGCCCGCACTCCTGGACGTGAACATCACCCTCGACCGCAACCACGGCGGCGGCAACGTCACCCTGCTGGCGGCAACCCTCGCCTGACCGCCCTCCCCGACACCACCGGAGGTGCACTGCGCGTCACATGTGACCGGTTCCGGGGGCGTTGGGAAGCCGCGGGAGTCGTGGCGGTTGCCCGGCAGCGGCCGGCCGACCACCACGACCAGGCGGGCGCCCGCGTCGATGACGAGCCGGCGGGCGGTGGAACCCGCCCGAGGATCCACCGCTGACCGTGCAGACCCTTCCCGGATCAAGGAACGTCGACGACCACGGACTGTGACGCAGGGACACCGACTGCGAGCGAGGACAGGACCCTGTGACTCCTGGTGTCGATCATGGTGAACGTACCGGCGCCCGCACAGGTGGCGAAGAGGCGCTTCTGGTCCGGTGAGAGCGAGACCCCGATCGGGCTGCACCCGATGTCGATGGCGTCGGTGACCCGGTTGGTCTCGGCATCGATCACGCCGACCGTGGTGTCCCCGTTGTTGGCTGTGTAGACCAAGTTGTGCCTGGAGGAGAAGGCCACGCCGACGGGATTGGCCAGGCCGTGGATGACGGTCTTGACCGTGTTGGTCTTGGTGTCGATCACGGACACGGAGGAGCCGCCCGCCGAGGGCCTGCCGTTGTTCGTCACGAAGCCGATGTGCCGCGCGTCCCAGAGCGCCACGGCGCGGGGCCGGGGAAAACGGTCGGGGTCCTCGGGGTCGCCGATCTCGATCGTCTTGACCTTGCGCTCCTTCGGGTCGATGACCGACACCGAACCGCTCTGGTCGTTGGCCGCGTACACGCGCTTGCCGTCAGCCGAGACGGACACCCCCCGAGGACTGGTCCCGACCGGGATGTCATCGCCTTCGCGGGTGTTCGTCCGCAGGTCAAGCACGGAAACGGAGTTGTTGGTCGAGTTCGCGGTGTAGGCGTACTTGCCGTCACGTGAGACGGCGATGCCGACTGGAGTGGTACCGGGCGCCAGTCGGATCGTGGCCACCGGGGTATCGTTGCTCGTCTTGAAGACGTGGACGACGCTCTTCGCGAAGTCCGGCACGTACACCAGCTTGCCGTTGGGGGAGGCTGCCACACCGATGGCGCTGCTCTCCTCCTGAAGATGGATGCGTGCATCCAGGTCGAGGCTCCGGCGCTCGGCCTGGACCACGGCGACGTTGTTCCCCTGCGTGACGAACGCGAAAGTGCCCCGGCGCGGGTCCTGCGACGTCGCCGACCCCGGCGAGGTGGCGAGCACGACGGTCAGCGCCGCAACCGGCACCACACCGAACCTCGCCCAGCGGGCCAGGCGACCGGCCCGGCTCGCACGGGCAGTGGTCATGGTCGTGGGGGCATGTCCCGACGCCCCGGAAGGCATGGCCATGTGGGCTGTCTCCTCTGGTCTGCACTCAGGCGACATGATGCATTGCGCACGCAAACGCCTTCTACCGTGGTCAAGGTAACCGGCGTCACACGGGAAGCCCTGGCAACACCACAGGTGACAGCGAGGGTTAGCACGAACAGCGGTGCTGTCACGTTGAACCGGCCCGGGGTCCGGTGGAGATCAGATAGTGGGACTGTCGCATACCGGGGGCGGGGGTGGGATGATCTTCGAGTTGCCTGTCCGGCGAGGGGCCTGACGCGCGTCGTCCGTGGTGTCGTCGTACGCAAATCACCGCCATCCGGTAGGGATCATCGCGCACTCTGTGTGGCTGTGCTTCCGCTTCCCGCTCAGGCGGTGGCCGGGCAGGTTTTCATTACAGGCCCCCACCATCGAACAGCGCACCCGGCTGGACGGCCAGGAGCCCCCTCGCGCGGAGCTGCGCCGCCTGCGGGAGGAACTCGACGAGGACCAGCAGGCCTTCCGAACCCCGCCGGGACCTGTCGGCGGACGGAACCTAGTCGCCGGTCGTGCCGTCGAGCATCTCCCGCAGGATGTCCAGGTGGCCGTTGTGGCGGGCAGTCTCCTCGGTGAGGTGGAGGAGGATCCAGCGCAGGTCGACGTGGAGACCGTCGCGGACGGCTCGCCTGGCCCGGTCGTCCAGTCCGCTCTCCGCAACCAGTTCGCGGTAGCGGGCGCTCTGTCCGGCGTACTCGTCGAGCAGCTGGGACAGCGGGAAGTCGACGGCGATGCGCATCTCGCGGTCGGGGTCCTCCTCGGTCCAGGGGCCCTCGTCCTCCTCGCCGAGGAAGACCACCTGGAACCAGTAGTACTCGACCCAGCGGAGGTGGTTGATCACTCCGCTCATCGTCATCAGCGGTGAGCCCGGCAGGAGGGCCTTGCGGGCGTTCTCCGCGGAGACGCCGTCGCACTTGGCACGGGCGGTGTCACGGGTGTAGTCGAGGAACGTGGTGAGCTGGGTGCGCTCGTCCCACGCGGGCGGCGTGTCGTCTGTTCTGGTCATCGGGCGAAGCGTCCCCGACCACCGCGACCGGTGTCCAGGCGTTTTTCGGCGGCCCGAGCTGCTCCCCCGGGGCTCTCACCGGCGGAGGGCCACGGGGATCCGGCGTCGACGGCCGCCCGGCGTGGTCCGCCGGACAAGCTCCGGACGGGTTTCAGTCCGGGAGGTGGCCGGTGTCCGGGTCGATCTGGGCGAGGAAGTCGCGGGCGGACTGCTCCAGTTGGGCCGGGGTGAGGGAATCGGCGCCGTGGACCGCGGTCGTGAAGCCGTAGCCCTCGTTCGGGCCCGAGTCCCAGGCGAAGTCGTAGACACCGCGCGCGTCCTCGCGCTCGGTGACGGTGAAGCGTTCCCCGTCCACGACCAGCTGCATGCCCGGCTCTCCCCCTCGCTGCACCGCACGGCCGTTCCGTCGGCGTTGTCGGACCCATGATGGAGCATGGCGGTCGGGCGTGTGCTGGAGGGGTCGGCCGGGCGGTGTCAGGGGGTGGGCCGTGATGCGGCGGAGGGTGTGGGTGTGGGCGCTCGTCGTCTGGGGGGTGCTCGTGGCCGCCGGCGGTGTCGCCACGCTGTATCTGGGCGGGGCCGACGGCGGGGCCGCGCCGCAGAGGGCCTGGGAGCGGTCGGCGACGCCGTCCGCCCCGCCGACGCTGGATCCCGGCGCGTGCGCACCTCACGGTGCGGACCCGTTGAGGTCCCGGGTCATCTGCGCCGAGGCGCGGGAGTGACGGGGGAATGCGGCTGAAATGCACGGCACACCTGATCACTTGGGGTGGCAGCATGGTGGGTTCACGACGGTGGCCGGCGGGTGCCGGCGGAGGAGAGGGGTGGGGGCGCCGATGAGCGGTTTCCGCAAGGGTCCGGCGAAGGTCGAGGTCGCGCTGAAGTGGGATCCCGCGCCGGCCGGGCGGCCGCCGCACGACCTCGACCTGGTGGCGGCCACGTACGCGGCCGATGACCCGCACGGCGAGCCGGTGTACGTCGTGCACTTCGGCAGCCGGTCGCCCGACGGCACGATCACCCTCGACCGCGACAGCCGCACCGGCCAGGGCTTCGGCTTCGACGAGGTGATGACCGTCGAACTCGACCGGATCCGGCCCGAGCTGGGCCGCGTCGTGGTCGGCGTGTCCGTGCAGGACCAGGGCGGCCGGGTGACCTTCGGCGAGATAGCCAACGCCGGGTTCCGGATCCGCGAGGGGCACACCGTGCTGGCCGAAGGCGGCTTCGCCGAGGTGGGCGACTGCCCGGCCGTGCTGGTCGCCGAGTTCGTGCGGGACGGGGCCGGCGCCTGGACCTTCGTACCGGGGCTGCGCGGCTCGCAGTCCGGACCCGCGGAGTTCGTACGGGCCATGGGCGCGCTCCGCACCCGCTGACGGGGCCCGGGCCCCGGGTTCAGCCCAGGGTGGCGAGGGTGGGGCCGTCCGGGCGGACCGTGATCCCGAACACCGTTCCGGCCGGGGTGGCACGGAAGCGCGGCCGGTGGGCCGGCAGCAGGTGCTCCAGCAGTGCCGTGGCCTCGCGCAGCGCGAACTGCAGGCCCAGGCACGCCCGGGGGCCGATGCCGAAGGGCAGGTGGCTGCCGGGCTCGGACGGGCGGCGGCCCGGCGTGGTGAACCGTGCCGGGTCGAAGCGCTCAGGGTCGGGCCACAACTCCGGGACGCGGTGGATGAGGTACGGGCAGACCAGGACGTCGGTGCCGGCCGGCACCGTGTGCCCGGCGAGCAGGCCGTCCTCGACCGCGTGGCGCGGCAGGATCCAGGCGGCCGGGTACAGGCGCAGTGCCTCGTGGACGAGCGCGCCGAGGGCCTGACGGCGCTCCGGTGTGCCCTCGCCGCCCGCGGCGAGGGCCTCCTCCCGTGCCTCCGGGTGGCGGTCCAGCAGCAGGTACAGCCAGGTCAGGGTGGTGGCCGTGGTCTCGTGGCCGGCCACCAGCAGGGTGACCAGCTCGTCCCTGAGCAGGTCGTCGGTGTACTCGGCGTACTCCCCCGCCGCGTCGAGCAGCACGTGCAGCAGCCCCGGGCCGTCCGGTCCGGCCTCGCCCCGGCGGGCGGCCCCGATCGCATGCCGGGCGACGGCGTCGATCCTGGCCAGCTCGGCGGCCACCGCCGCCCCCGGGGCACCGGCGGGCAGGGTGGGGAGGGCGCCCATCACGGCGGACACGGCGGCCAGTTCGCGCTCGGTGTGCGGGTCGAGGGGGTGGCCCGTCAGGGACCGCCAGATGGTGTCCAGGGCGAAGCGCCGCATCTCGTCGCCCAGGTCGAACTCCTCGCCGGTCCGCGCGTACGCCGCCCAGCGCCCCGCAGCCGTACGGGCGGCCGCCTCGATCCGGTCCTCGTAGCGCCGCATCCCCTTGCCGGTGAACTGGCCCTGGAGCACCCGCCGCTGCCTGCGCCAGGCGTCGCCGGTGGCGGCGAGCACGCCGTCGCCGACGAGCAGGCGGGCGCGGTGCGAGCGCTTGACGTACCGGTCCGGGTGCAGGGCGAGCACCTGCTGGGCGGCCCTGGGGTCGGTGACGAGCACCGTGGGGTCCGGGCCGAGGCGGAACGCGGCGACGCCGCCCAGGAGTTCACGCGTCCGGGTGAGCAGGTCCACCAGTTCCCCGCCGTCCGCGCGCCAGCTCGCGACGAGCGCGGGGCCGGCTTCGGGCACCGGCACCCCGTCCCCGGCCGGCGGGGAGGGCACGGGCGACGAGGGGGCCGGGACGGGGCCTGACTCGGCGTGGGTGGCCACGGGGCTGCTCCTGGGGCGGGGTGGGGTGGTCGGCTCCGGCGGCGGGCGCGGCGCCACGGACCGGGGCCTGGGCCGGGCACGGGCACGGGCACGACCGACTGTACGGGAGTGCGTGCGGTGGGTGAAAGGGCGCATCGCGCCGTCCGGCCGACCCTGGCCGCGCCCTCACTCCCCGATGCCGTCCAAGGCTCAACTGTCGCTTTTTGAAGCAGTTCTGAGGATCCGTCGATTACGAGCGAGTCGCGTGCCCATGTCATGATTCCGCTGCCGCATTACTTCCCAGTAGGAATCTTGGCGGCATCCACCCCCCTCATCCTCGAACCGCGGAGGACGCCCCCGTGCGCAGGCCCGCCAGGACCATCCTCGTCCCGTTACTGACCTCCCTCGCCCTCGCCGCCACCGGCTGCTCGGCCGCCGGCACGGCCCCCGAGGCCGCTCCCGCCACCCCGGTGGCGGCCGTCGCCCCCACCCCCGCGGCCGGCAACGAGCAGCTCGCCGTCGCCGAGGCGCCGCGCGGCACGCCGACGGCCGTGGCCCGCCCCGACGCCAAGGGCGGCTCGGCCGCGGCCCGCGGCGCCAAGCGCAGCCCCCTGAAGGTGGCGTCGTACGACAAGCGCACCCGACGCGCCGTCATATCCGGTCCGTCGAAGCCCGTTCCGCCACCGAGGGCCACACCCGGCGCATCGGACGCCACGCAGCCCGGCGCGACGGCCGGCCCGTCCGCCGGGCCCTCCGCCGAGCCCTCGGCCGGGAGCACCCCCGTACGGGCCGGCGACGTGATCGCCAGCCCGCCCGCCCCCGGCGCGCCGGACGGCCTCCTCGCCGAGGTCACCGAGGTCGTACGGACCACCGGCCGCGGCACGGAGGTCGTCACCCGGCCCGCAGCCCTCAGCGCGCTCCTCGGCGACGACAAGGCCGCAGGCCAGGTGCCGGTCGACCCGTCCACCATCGGCGTCGAACCCCTCGTGGACGGCGTGAAGTTCTCCTGGACCGGTCCCGACGGGGTCCACGTCGGGCCCAGCGGCGCGAAGGTGCCCGTGGGCCGGCTCCGGCTCGACGTCGGTGCCGCGCTCGCGACCGCGGAGGGCGCGCCCGTGTCGGCCGCCGCCTCCGTCTCGGGCTTCGTGGAGCTGGCTCCGGAGGTGGAGTTCTCGTACGACGGCGGCGCGCTCGGCGCGCTGGGCCGGTCCGGCCCCGGCACGGCCTTCCTCGGCATGAGCGGCGACTGGTCCGCGCAGTGGGCCGTCAAGGGCCGGGCGGCCGCCACCGCCACCCAGCGGATCCCCTTCGCCAAGCTGCACGCCGACCCCGTCATCCAGGTCGGACCGGTGCCCGTGGTCGTCAACCTCGACCTGACCGTGTACCTGCTGCTGGAGGCCGACGGCCGGATCACCCTCGACGTGCGCCAGGACGTCAAGGGCGACTTCCGCGTCGGCGGCAGCTACGCCCGCGGGCAGGGCTGGACCCCGGTCAGCAGCTCCGACGTCACCAGCACACCGGTGACGGCCACGGTCACGGCGGCCGGCCGGGCGAAGGCCGCGCTGGGCGCCGAGGCGTCCGTCGGCCTGTACGGGATGGCCGGCGTCGGCGCGGACTTCGCGCCGTACCTCCGCGCCGGCGCCGAGGCCACCGGCACCGCGTCCACGGACGGCACCGCGACGCTGACCGGCTCCTGGTCGGTGCACGGCGGGTTCGACCTGAGCGGACACCTCCAGCTCCAGCTCTCGGTCTTCGGCACTCCCGTCTTCCGGAAGCGGATCCCGCTGGGCTCGCTGAACCGTGAGTGGCCCCTCGCCTCCGGCCACGGCAAGACGTCGGCCTGAGTGCGTGCGGGGCCGGCCGGACCCCGGTCCGGCCGGCCCCGCACATCCGCGGCCCCGCACGTCCGCGGCCGCGCACCTCCGCGGCCCTGCGCGCCCGCGTTCCCGCACGTCCGCGGCCCCGCGCGGCCGGTCTCGCGACCACCGGTCCGCGACCCTCGTCAGAGGACGGCGATCCCCAACGGCCGCTCCCCCGCCGGGAGGCGGCGGGTCGCGCCGCTCGCGAGGTCGACGACGGTGATGCCGTCCCAGTGGCCGTCCCGCGTGAACCCGCCGGTGACGTACGCGGTCCGGGCGTCGCGGGACACCGCCACCGACTCGTGCGGCCCGTCCAGGGGGACGACGCGCTCGCGGCCGTCGGACGCCCGGAGCGTGAGCGAGGCGTCCGCGTCCTCCTCCGGGTCGATCGGACCGGTGCCGACGACCAGCAGGGTGCCGTCCGCTGCGACGGCGACGCCGTGCTGGTGCGTGTCGGCCGTCATCGGCTCCACCGTCGACTTCCCTGTCCGCGGGTCCAGTACGACCAGCCGCTCGCCCTCGAAGGGCAGCAGCAGCCTGCCGTCCGAGGGCCGTACGGCGGCGTAGTGCGGCTTCAGCCAGGAGCCGAGCCCGCCCTCGGTGCCGTACGGGGCCACCTCGATGCGGCGGGGGCGGAGCGAGCCGGCGTCCACCACGGTCACGTCGAAGGAGTCGTGCCCGGTGGCGTACACCTCACGGCCGTCGGCGGAGACGTCCACATCGAAGGGCCGCCGCCCGACCGGGACGGTGTCCGTGACCTCCAGGCGGGCGGTGTCGACCACCTCCAGGACGCCGTTGCGGCCGGGGACGTTCACGCCGACGTAGGCACGGCCGCCGTCCGGCGACAGCGCGATCCCCATGCCTCCGCCGCGGTACTCCCCCGTGTCCGGGCGGCCGGTGGCGGTGCGGTACGGGACGAGGGCCTGCCGGGTGCGCGTACGGGTGTCGACGACGGCGACGCCCTCGGCCGTCGCCACCCAGGCCCGCCCGTCCGCGCCGAGGGCCAGGCCGTACGGGGCCGTGCCGGCCCGTACCGAGCCGGTGGCGCCGCGCACCGGGTCCACGAAGGTGACGGTGTCGGCGCCGAAGTCGGCGACCAGCAGGGTGCCGGGGGCCGGCGGCGCGGCGGGGGCGGCCACGGCACGCGTCGGCGCCGGGGTTGTGGCGCCCTCCGCCCCGTCGGCGCGCGTACAGGCGGCGAGCACCGCCGCCGCGGCCAGGACGGGGAGCAGCAGGACGCGGGCGGGGCGGCGGGGCCTCACCGGCCGGCTCCGGCCGTGGCGTCGGCGGCGGCCGCGGTGAGCAGGCGGGCGTCGTGTGCGTTCATGGTGGTCGTCCCCGTGCGGTCGATGGGCGGCGGCGCGCCGTGGGCGCGCGGTCCGGGCGGGTGCCCGCAGCAACCATCGTCGGCTCCGGCGCTGCCCGGGAGGCTCCCCGGACCGGCTGGCGCCCGTGCGCGGCACGGTGGACGCGGGGGTCATCCGATCGGCTGACCCGCCCGGCCCCTTCCGGCCGCCCGGCCCCTTCCCGCCGGCCGTTCCCACCCGTCGGGCTCCCCCGGCCGCCCGCTCAGCGGCTGCGCGGCGGCGCGGTGGCCTTCAGCTTGGCCCAGACGGTGTTCAGGGCGTCGATGTCCGACCGTTCGAGGCGGCCGTCGAAGGCCTCTGCCAGTGCCTGGCGACGGGTGGCGTCGGCCTCCGCGAAGGCCTTGCGGCCCTCGGCGGTGAGGGCGATGCCGACCGAGCGGGCGTCGGTGACGGAGGGGACGCGCTCGATGAGGCCGCGGGCCTGGAGGGCGTCGAGGACGCGGGAGACCTGGCTGCGGCTGAGCAGGGTCCTGGCGCCGAGCGAGGAGGGTGCGATCGGGGCCGTCTGGGCGTTGAGCCAGAGCATGACCTCGAACCAGGAGAGCGGCAGGTCGTGGGCGCGGGTGAGCGCCTGGTCCACTCGGGTGGTGAGTGTCGTGCCCGCCCAGACCAGGCCGTAGAAGGCGTGGTCCCGGTCGGAGAGTTCTCCCAGGGTGATGTCCTCGCGGCTCATGATCCCCAGTTTACCGGCTTGCGTGCACGTGCACACAAACCTAAGATGTGTGCGTGTGCACGCAAGTAGCAATTGCTTGCGGTATGTGCCTGTCTGCCTGCCATTGATGCACACCGAATCCAGAAGGAGTCCCCCATGACCCGCACCCCCGACAGCACCGACAAGGTCGTTCTGATCACCGGCGCCTCCTCCGGCATCGGCCTGGCCACCGCGGTGGCCGCGGCGCAGGCCGGCTGGCGGACCGTCGCCACCATGCGCGACCCGGGCAAGGCCACCGCGCTGCGCGAGGCCGCCGAGGCGGCGGGCGTCGCCGACCGGGTCGACGTGAAGCGCCTCGACGTGGTGGACACCGACACCGTGACCGCTTGCGTCAACGCGGTGATCGCCGAGTACGGGCGGCTGGACGCGGTGGTCAACAACGCCGGGGCGGGCCGCGTCGGCACCCTGGAGCAGGCCTCCCTCGGCGACGTACGCGCCACGATGGAGGTGAACTTCTTCGGCGTGATCAACGTCAGCCACGCCGCGCTGCCGCACCTGAGGGCCGGCGGCGGCCGCCTGATCACCGTCACCAGCGTGGGCGGCGTGGTCGGCCAGCCCTTCAACGAGGCCTACTGCGCCGCCAAGTTCGCGGTCGAGGGGTTCATGGAGTCGCTCGCGCCGGTCGCGGCGACCGTCGGCGTGGACGTCACCGTGGTCGAGCCCGGCGCGGTGGCCAGCGAGTTCGTCAACAACATCGGCGTCGACGTGCCGGAGATGCTGAAGGCCGCCGGCCCGTACGCCCCCGCACTGGAGGCGTACATCAACCGCACAATGCAGACCTTCGCCGGTGCCCAGACCTCGGCCGAGGCGGCCGCGCCGGTCATCGAGGCACTCACCGCCGAGCGGCCCGCCTTCCGCGTCCAGACCTCCGACTGGGCCCGCGAGTTCGTCTCCGGCAAGCTCGCCGACCTGGACGGCTCGACGGTCGTCGGCATGACGCGGGGTTGGGTGGCCTGACCGCCGGGGAGCCATCACCCGGCGGCGGCGCGGGCCGCCGCCGCGAAGGGTGACGGGAGGGCCGTGGACGAGGACCGGCGGCACCGGTGGGCCATCGGCGGCCGCGAGTACGAGCGGAGCGAGCGCCGGCGCGGGCGTCGGTTCGCGTACGAGGAGCTGTGCCCGGAGCGGACCGCGCTCGTGGTGGTCGACGTGGTCCGGTTCTTCGTGACGGGCAGCGCGTACGCGGCCTCGGTGGTGCCGCGGATGCGGGAGCTCGCCGACGCCATGCGGGCGGCCGGCGGGACCGTCGCGTGGGTGCTGCCGGCCGTCGCGGCGCGGCCGGACCCGTGGGCGGTCGAGTTCTACGGGGCCGAGGCGGCCGAGGCGTACCGGCGGTCCGGCGGCACCGGCCCGCCCGGGGAGCGGCTGGCCCCGGGGCTGGTGCCCGGGCCCGGCGACGCCGTGGTGGAGAAGAGCGCGCCCTCCGCGTTCTTCCCGGGGCGCTGCCCGCTGCCCGGCGTGCTGGCGGAGCGCGGGGTGGACACGGTCGTGGTCTGCGGGCTGGTCACCGACGTGTGCGTGGCCGCCACGGTGCGGGACGCGGCGACGCTCGGCCACCGGGCGGTGCTCGTCGCCGACGCCTGCGCGACCCGCAGCGATGCCGCGCACAACGCCGTACTGGAGACGGTCTACCGCAGCTTCGGCGACGTCCGGTCGACGGCCGGGGTGGTGGCGCTGCTGTCGCGCGGGGCCGCGGGGAAGGTGTAGTGCCAGCCCTCCTGCCACCGGAAGGGCGCGTCCACCAGGTCCTCGATCGCGCAGCCGCCGAGCAGGCACTGGAGTGCCCAGCGGTTGGCCGAGTGGGCGATGAGCAGGACGCGCTGCCCGTCGTGGCGCGCGTGGAGGTCGACGAGGAGACCGGCCGTGGCCTCGATGACCTGCCGGTAGCCCTGGCCGCCGCCGGGGAAGGGGGTGTCGATGTGCCGGGCCCGGACGGCGGCCACCTCCGCGACGGGGCGGCCGTTGAGCTCGCCGTAGTCGCGCTCCCGGAGCCGCGGGTCCTGGCGGAGGGGGATGCCGGTGTCCGCGAACGCGATCCGCGCGGTCTCGACCGCCCGGTGCAGGTCGGAGGAGTACACGGCGGCGAGGCCGTCGTCGCGGCGCCGCTCGCCCAGCCGGGCGGCGAGGCGGCGGCCGCGCTCGGAGAGGCGGCCCGGGAGCCGGCCGGTGGCGATGCCGCGCTCGTTGTCCTCCGTGATCGAGTGGGTCTCGTAGACGATCTCGACGGCCATGACGTCTCCCCCCGGTGGTCGCGGGCCGGGCGCCCATCGTCCCGCGCCGGGCGGTCCCGGGCCAGACCGCCTCACGACGGCCCCGCCAGGACGGCCCGCCTCGTGACGGGCCACGGCAACGGGCCACGGCAACGGGGCGCCTCGGGAGGTGCCGCGCCGGTCAGCGGCTCCGGGTCAGGGTGCCGGGCGCGCCGGCCGACTGGGCCCCTTCCGATTCGAGCTTCACACGGTCGGGTGCGCTCAGGGTCACCACGTACAGGTTGCCCTTGGGGCAGGTGAGCGGGGCGGTGCTGTCGGTGGGATGGCTGGTGGCGGCCAGGAGGAACACGGTGTCGCCGCGGACCTGGCGGAGTTCGAGCGCCTCCGTGCAGCCCAGGTTCCGGCCGGTGCCGATCTCCTCCAGGTTGCTGACCTGACGCCCCACCACTTCGCCCACCGCGCCGCCCTGGAGGGTGACCGTGACCTCGAACTGCCGTGTCCGGGCCCGGGTCAGGCCGTCCGCCTTCGGCGTGCCGGGGCCGACCCCGGTCCAGGTGCCGACCCAGGACGCCGGGAGGGAGGCCGCAGCCCCCGGAGCCGCCACGGAGGGGGTGGGAGACGTGCCGCCCCTCCCGCCCTTCGCCCCCTTGGCGCCGTCGTCGTCGTCCCCGCCGCGCCAGGGGAGGGTGACGGCCAGCGTCACCGCCACCGCGAGTGCGGCGGCGCCTGCCACGGCTGCGATCACCCGGCCCCGGGAGGACGGGGTCCGGGTCCCCGCCGGGATGCCGGGAACGGGCGGGGTTGCGGGCCCACCGGGGCCGGTGGGCGTCGCGACAGGACCGGACGGCGGCGTGCCGGGTACGGGAGTGGGTGCGGGCGTACCGGGAGCCACGGGCACACCGCCAGCGGAAGCCGCCGGCGCGCCGGCAGCGGGAGCAGGGCCGGGGCCGGGCGGCGGCATACCGGGCGCCGTCGGTGTCGGCGCCGCGGCACCCTCGGCGCCCGGCCCGTCGGCCAGGGTCTCCGCGGCCCCCGCCTCCGCGGCCCGTTGCAGCGGCTCCGTGAGCAGGTGCCCCAGCTCCTGCGCCCGGCGCGCGGCCTCCGCAGCCAGCGGGGCCGGAACCGCCGCGGCCCACGCCCCCTCGGCCGCCGGACCGCCCAGCCGCGCGCACACCTCCTCGGCGGTGGGCCGGTCCTCCGGCGCCTTGGCGAGGCAGTCCCGTAGCAGGGGCAGCAGGGTGTCCGGCACTCCCATGAGCCCGGGCTCGTCGTGCACGACGCGGTACAGCAGGGCCGGCAGGCTCGGTTCCTCGGCGTCGGCCAGGAAGGGCCCCCGGCCGGTGGCCGCGTACACCAGCACCGCGGCCAGCGAGAACACGTCCGCCGGCGCCCCCGCGACCTCCCCGGTGGCCTGCTCCGGCGCGAGGTAGCCCGGCGTGCCGAGGACCGTGCCCGTGCGGGTGCGGCGGGGGTCCTGTACGGCGCGGGCGATGCCGAAGTCGATGAGGTACGGGCGCTCCGGGCCCAGCAGCACGTTCCCGGGCTTGATGTCCCGGTGCACGACGCCGACCGCCCGTACGGCGATCAGCGCCGCGGCCAGTTCGCGGGCCAGCGCGTGGACGACGGGCCCGGCGAGGGGCCCGTGCCGGCCCACCCAGTCGCCCAGCGAGGGTGCGGCCACGTACTCCGTGGCCAGCCACTGCGGTGCCGCGCCCGGCGGGCTGAAGTCGACCACCGAGACCGTCCACGGGGAGCGCACCCGGTCGTTGGTGCGTATCTCCCGGGCGAACGCTCGGCGAAGCCGGGCTCCCGGCTCAGGTCCCGGTGCACGGTCTTCAGCGCCAGGGGCCGGCCGGAGTGCGTCCTGGCCAGGAACACCTCGCCCATGCCGCCCGCGCCGAGCCGCGCCAGCAGGCGGTAACCGCCGACCTCCGACGGGTCGCCGGGTTCCAGAGACTCCACCAACTCCCCCTGCCCCCACACTTCTTGCCGGCCCGTGCGGTCGTGGCCGTCCGGTGGTCACCTTAGAGGACGCCCGCGGCCCGCCCTTCGACACTCCTGCGGCAACGGACCGCCGGGAGCGGGCCGGACCGCCGGGCCCTCTCCCCGCCGGACGGCGCACGGCGCGGGATTCGCCTACGTTGGACGTGTGGGTCGGCCCAAGACCGCCCTGGCGCTGCTGGCCGTGCTGTGCTCGGCCGCGCCCGGGTGGGCCCCGTCGGCGCACGCGACCGCGGGGTCCGCACAGGTGGCCGCCGCCCGCGTGGGCGACCCGGCGACGCCCGCCCTCGCGGCCCGGGTCACCGCGGTGCCGCCGGAGCTCGTCGGCGCCACGTACCGCCCCGGCTGCCCGGTGCCGCCCGAGCGGCTGCGGCTGATCCGGATGAACCACTGGGGCTTCGACGGCCGGGTGCACCGCGGTGAGATGGTGGTCCACGAGGACGCCGTGGGCCCCGTGCTGGACGCCTTCGGCGAGGCCTTCCGCGACCGGTTCCCGATCCGCCGGATGCGCGCGATGGCGGCGTACGGGGGCGACGACCGGGCCGCGATGGCGGACGACAACACCTCCGCCTTCAACTGCCGGGCCGTGACGGGGCGGCCCGGACGGCAGTCGCGCCACGCGTACGGCGACGCCGTGGACGTCAACCCTGCCGAGAACCCGTACGTGGACCTGAACGGGACCGTCCACCCGCCGGCCGCAGCCGGCCACCTGGTGGACCGGGAGCCGTCCCGGCCGGGGGTGATCCTCGCGGACGGTGCCCTGGCCACCGCGTTCCGTGAGGCCGGGTGGGAGTGGGGCGGGCACTGGAGCGACCCCGACTACCAGCACTTCTCGGCGAACGGGCACTGAGACCGGGGCCGTGTTCCCGTTCTCCGCCGATCGTGAGAACACGCACATTTTTCCCCCATTTAGGACTATTCACCTCATCCTGGTTCCTGGTCCGGCGCACGGGGAGGTGCGGGGGTGGCCACCGGACCCGTGCCATCGTGCCCGCAAGCACCAGGAGAGACATGCGACCCGTACCCCGTTGGGCGAACAACTGGCGGATCACCCTGCCCCTGGTGGGTGGGGCCGCCGTGCTCGGTTTCGGCGGCCTCTACGGCGCCGGTCTGGCGTTCGGGGCCGACGGCATCGCCGAGGGCACCACGGTCCGGGGCGTCGCCATAGGCGGCATGAGCCGCTCGGAGGCCGAGACGGCCCTGCGCCACGGGCTCGGCGAGGCCGCGACCGCGCCGATGGCCCTGAAGGTCGGCGACCGGGTCGAGAGCGTCTCCCCCGCCGCCTTCGGCCTGTCCTTCGACCCCCGGGCCACGGTCGAACGCGCCGCCCCCTCGGGCTCGGACCCGGTCTCCGTGATCGGCCGCGTCGTCTCCCCGCCGCGCGGTGGGGCCGTCGAGCCCGTGGTCCGCGTGGACCGGGCCGCCGGCACGGCCGCCGCGGAGCGGCTCGCCGCCACCGCCCGGCCGCCCCGCGACGGCGCCGTCACCTTCGAGGACGGCGCGGCGCGCGCCGCCGCCCCCGTCACCGGCGTCACCCTGCGTGCCGACCGCGCCGCCGACGCGGTCCGGGCCGCCTACCTGCGCCCCGGCACCGGCCCCGTGGCGATGCCCGTGGAGGAGCAGGCCCCGAAGGTGGGGGCCCAGGAGACGGAGCGGGCCCTGCGGGAGTTCGCCGAGCCCGCGATGTCCGCTCCGGTCACCGTGCGTATTGCCGGCAAGCCCGTCACCCTCTCCCCCACCGTGCTGGGCAGGCACCTCACGTTCCGCGCCGACGCCGCCGGCCGCCTCGCGCCGCAGCTGGACACCGCCGGGCTGCTGGCGGAGCGCGAGGTCGCCCGGCAGGTCGCCGCGGCCGCTCCGGAGCCCCGGGACGCCACCTTCCGCGTCGACGCGAAGGGCCGTGCCGTCGTCGCCGAGGCGGGCCGTGCCGGTGTGCGCTTCACCGAGAAGGCCTTCGGCGACACCGTCCTGGCCCTGCTGACGCGGTCGGGCGACGCCCGTACCGGCACGCTGGAGACCACGAGCGTGGAGCCGCGGCTCACGACCGCGGAGGCACAGCGCCTGGGCATCCAGGAGAAGGTCTCCTCCTTCACCGTGAACTTCCCGGCGGCGCCGTACCGGATCACCAACATCGCGCGCGCCGTGGAGCTGATCAACGGCTCGGTGGTCATGCCCGGCCAGACCTGGAGCTTCAACGACACGGTGGGCGAGCGGACCAAGGAGAACGGGTTCGTCGACGGCATCATGATCAACGGCGGGCAGTACGTGAAGTCGCCCGGCGGCGGTGTCTCCGCCGTCGCGACGACCATGTACAACGCCGCGTTCTTCGCCGGGGTGAAGCCGGTCGAGCACGGCGCCCACTCGTTCTACATCGAGCGCTACCCCGAGGGCCGCGAGGCGACCGTCGCCTGGGGCACGCTCGACCTGCGCTGGCAGAACGACACCGGGCACGCGCTCTACGTGAAGGCGGAGTCGACGGACACCTCGGTGACCATCTCCCTGCTCGGCACCAGGAAGTACGACGAGATCCGCGCGACCAAGAGCGAGCGGACCAACGTGGTGCCCCCGGGCAAGCGGACCGGCACCGGCGAGACCTGCGAGGTGCAGACGCCGCTGGAGGGCTTCGACGTCAGCGTCGACCGCGTCTTCGTCCAGGGCGGCGAGGAGGTCAAGCGGGAGACCTACAAGACCCACTACACCCCGCGCGACGAGGTCACCTGCGGCCCCGAGCCGACGGAGCCGCCGAAGGCCGGAACCCAGGAGGCCGGGGCTCCGGCGGCCGGGACCGTGGAACCGGGCACGCCGGCCGGGACCGCCGCCGCGCCCGCGCCGAAGGCGTAGCGCGGGCAGGACAGCACGCAGGGGCCGCGAGGGCCCACGGGCCCCTCGGGCCGGCCGCCGGGTGAGCCGCGTCTCACCCGGCGGCTCACGCTTGTCTATGCAACGAGTTGCATAAGAAGATCGACGGCATGGCGCTTGAGCACGCGATCCTCGTCTCCCTGCTGGAGAAGCCCGGCTCCGGCTACGAGCTGGCCCGTCGCTTCGACCGGTCCATCGGCTACTTCTGGACCGCCACCCACCAGCAGATCTACCGGGTGCTCAAGCGCATGGAGGGGAACGGCTGGGTCGACGCCCGGGACGTGCCGCAGCAGGCCAGGCCGGACAAGAAGGAGTACTCCGTCGCGCCGGCCGGCCGGGAGGCCCTCGCGGCCTGGCTGCACGAACCGGTCCAGCCCGACAGCGTCCGCCACGAGCTGGCCGTCAAGATCCGCGGCGCGGCCTTCGACGACCCGGCGGCCCTGATCCGCGAGGTCGAGCTGCACCACCGGGCGCACGCCGACCGGCTCGTGCACTACCTCGCGGGAGAGCTGCGCGACTTCACCGGACCGGACGCCCCGGCGGCGCCCGGAGCCTCCCACGAGCTCCGGCCCGGGGCCGCCCGCGAGCTCCAGCACGTGGTGCTGCGCGGCGGCATCGCGTACGAGCGGATGATGCTCGCGTGGCTCGACGACGTGCTCGCCACCCTCCACCGGCTCGCCCGGAGCTGACCCGCAGCGCCCCCTCCCCCCTCCGCTGCGCCCTCGATCCGCACCTCGAACCCGAAAGGCGAAGGTCCATGACCGACCCGCTGCTGTTCAACCCGCGCACCTACGACCCGGCGCACTTCGACCCGGAGACCCGCAGGCTGCTGCGCGCGACCGTCGACTGGTTCGAGCAGCGCGGCAAGCGCCGGCTGATCGAGGACTACCGCTCGCGCGCCTGGCTGGCCGACTTCCTGGCGTTCCAGGCGAAGGAAGGGCTGTTCGCGGCCTTCCTGACCCCGGCCGCGGCGGCCGGCGAAGGCGAGCAGGACAAGCGGTGGGACACCGCGCGCATCGCCGCCCTGAACGAGATCTTCGGCTTCTACGGGCTGGACTACTGGTACGCCTGGCAGGTGACCATCCTGGGTCTCGGCCCGGTCTGGCAGAGCGACAACGAGGCGGCCTGCGCCCGTGCCGCCGAACTCCTGGCGTCGGGCGAGGTGTTCGCGTTCGGCCTGTCGGAGAAGACCCACGGCGCGGACATCTACTCCACCGACATGCTGCTGGAGCCGTCCGGCGACGGCGGCTTCCGGGCCACCGGCTCCAAGTACTACATCGGCAACGGCAACGCAGCCGGCCTGGTGTCCGTCTTCGGCCGCCGCACGGACGTCGAGGGTCCCGACGGCTACGTGTTCTTCGCCGCCGACAGCCGGCACCCGGCCTACCACCTGGTGAAGAACGTCGTCGATTCCTCGAAGTACGTCAGCGAGTTCCGCCTGGAGGACTACCCGGTCCGTGCGGAGGACGTGCTGCACACCGGCCGCGCCGCCTTCGACGCGGCGCTGAACACGGTCAACGTCGGCAAGTTCAACCTGTGCACGGCGTCGATCGGCATCTGCGAGCACGCGATGTACGAGGCCGTCACCCACGCGCACAACCGCATCCTGTACGGCCGTCCCGTCACCGCCTTCCCGCACGTGCGGCGCGAGCTGGCCGACGCGTACGTCCGCCTCGTCGGCATGAAGCTGTTCAGCGACCGCGCCGTGGACTACTTCCGCACCGCCGGTCCCGAGGACCGCCGCTACCTCCTCTTCAACCCGATGACGAAGATGAAGGTGACCACCGAGGGCGAGAAGGTCATCGACCTCATGTGGGACGTGATCGCCGCCAAGGGCTTCGAGAAGGACAACTACTTCGCGCAGGCGGCCGTCGAGATCCGCGGCCTGCCCAAGCTGGAGGGCACGGTCCACGTCAACCTGGCCCTGATCCTGAAGTTCATGCGCAACCACCTGCTGGAGCCGGTGGAGTTCGCGCCGGTGCCGACCCGCCTCGACGCCGCCGACGACGACTTCCTGTTCCGCCAGGGCCCGGCCCGCGGGCTGGGGTCGGTGCGCTTCCACGACTGGCGGACCGCGTTCGACGCGTACGCCGAGCTGCCGAACGTGGCCCGGTTCCGCGAGCAGGCCGACGCCCTGTGCGACTTCGTGCGGACCGCGGCGCCGGACGAGCAGCAGAGCCGCGACCTGGACCTGCTGCTGGCCGTGGGCCAGTTGTTCGCGCTGGTCGTGCACGGCCAGCTGATCCTGGAGCAGGCGCGCCTGACCGGCCTGGACCAGGACGTGCTGGACGAGCTGTTCGCCGTGCTCGTACGCGACTTCTCCGCGCACGCGGTCGAGCTGCACGGCAAGGACTCGGCCACGGAGGCGCAGCAGGAGTGGGCGCTGGGCGCGGTCCGCCGCCCGGTCGTCGACGCCGGCCGCTCGGAGCGGGTCTGGGCACGGGTGGAGGCGCTGGCGGGCGCGTACGAGATGGCGCAGTAGCGCCGCGGCACCACGACGGACGTGCGGGCCGGCCCATCAAGGGCCGGCCCGCACGTCGTGCCGGGTGGGGTCCGCGGTTCAGCGAGCCCGGTCCGCCGGGATCAGACGAGGTCGAAGCGGTCGAGCTCCATGACCTTCGTCCAGGCGGCGACGAAGTCGTTGACGAACTTCGTCTTCGCGTCGTCGCTCGCGTAGACCTCGGCCAGGGCGCGCAGCTCGGAGTTCGAGCCGAAGACCAGGTCGGCGCGGGTGCCGGTCCACTTCACCTCGCCGGTGACGTCGTCGCGGCCCTCGAACGTGGTCTGGTCCTCGGAGACCGGGGTCCAGGTGGTGCCCAGGTCGAGCAGGTTGACGAAGAAGTCGTTCGTCAGGGTGCCGGGGGTGTCGGTGAAGACGCCCAGCTTGGTCTGCTGGTGGTTCGCACCCAGGACACGCAGGCCGCCGACGAGGACGGTCAGCTCGGGGGCGGACAGGTTCAGCAGGTTCGCCTTGTCGACGAGCAGGAACTCGGCCGGCAGGCGGTTGCCCTTGCCCAGGTAGTTGCGGAAGCCGTCGGCGACGGGCTCCAGGGCGGCGAAGGACTCGACGTCGGTCTGCTCCTGCGTGGCGTCCACGCGGCCCGGGGTGAAGGGCACCCGGACGTCGTGACCGGCGTCCTTGGCGGCCTGCTCCACGGCGGCGGAGCCGGCGAGGACGATCAGGTCGGCCAGGGAGACGTGCTTGCTGCCGGTCTGGGCGGCGTTGAAGGACTCCTGGATGCCCTCCAGGGTGCGGAGCACCGTGGCGAGCTGGTCCGGCTGGTTGACCTCCCAGCCGGCCTGCGGCTGGAGGCGGATGCGGGCGCCGTTGGCGCCGCCGCGCTTGTCGCTGCCGCGGAAGGACGAGGCCGAGGCCCAGGCCACGGAGACGAGCTGGGACACGGACAGGTCCGAGCCGAGGATCTGCTCCTTGAGGGCGGCGACGTCGGCGTCGTCGACCAGCTCGCCGGTGCGGGCCGGCAGCGGGTCCTGCCACAGCAGGGTCTCGCCGGGCACCTCGGGGCCGAGGTAGCGGACGGCGGGGCCCATGTCACGGTGGGTCAGCTTGAACCAGGCACGGGCGAACGCGTCGGCGAACTGCTCCGGGTGCTCCAGGAAGCGGCGGGAGATCTGCTCGTAGGCCGGGTCGAAGCGGAGCGCGAGGTCCGTCGTCAGCATGGTCGGGAGGTGCTTCTTCGAGGCGTCGTAGGCGTCGGGGATGACCGCCTCGGCGTCCTTGGCGACCCACTGGTGGGCGCCGGCCGGGCTCGTGGTGAGCTCGTACTCGTAGCCGAACAGGTTCTCGAAGAAGTTGTTGCTCCAGCGGGTGGGCGTCGTGGTCCAGGTGACCTCGAGACCGCTGGTGATGGTGTCGGCGCCCTTGCCGGAGCCGTACGTGCTCTGCCAGCCGAAGCCCTGGGCCTCCAGCGGGGCGGCCTCGGGGTCGGCGCCCACGTGGTCGGCCGAGCCGGCGCCGTGGGTCTTGCCGAAGGTGTGGCCGCCGGCGATCAGCGCGACGGTCTCCTCGTCGTTCATCGCCATGCGGCGGAACGTCTCGCGGATGTCGCGGGCCGCGGAGAGCGGGTCCGGGTTGCCGTTCGGGCCCTCGGGGTTGACGTAGATCAGACCCATCTGGACGGCGCCGAGGGGGCTCTCCAGCTCGCGGTCGCCGGTGTAGCGCTCGTCGGCGAGCCAGGTGGTCTCGGGGCCCCAGTAGACGTCCTCGTCGGGCTCCCAGACGTCCGCGCGGCCGCCGGCGAAGCCGAAGGTCTCGAAGCCCATCGACTCGAGCGCGACGTTGCCCGCGAGGATCATGAGGTCGGCCCAGGAGAGGCTCTGGCCGTACTTCTTCTTGACCGGCCACAGCAGGCGGCGGGCCTTGTCGAGGTTGGCGTTGTCCGGCCAGCTGTTCAGCGGGGCGAAGCGCTGCATGCCGGCGCCGGCGCCGCCGCGGCCGTCGCTGATCCGGTAGGTGCCGGCGCTGTGCCAGGCCATCCGGATGATGAACGGGCCGTAGTGGCCGAAGTCCGCCGGCCACCAGTCCTGCGAGGTCGTGAGGGTCGCGGCGATGTCGCTCTTGACCGCGGCGAGGTCGAGGCCCTTGAAGGCCTCGGCGTAGTCGAAGTCCTCGCCGAGCGGGTTGGCCACGGCGGGGTTCTTCGCGAGGATCTTGAGGTTGAGGCGCTCCGGCCACCACTGGCGGTTGCCGCCACCCTGGGTCGGGTGCGCGGCACGGCCGTGCGCCACCGGGCAGCCCCCTACGCCCTCCGGCTTGGGGTCGGTGACGATTGCGTCATGGTTCTCAGGCATGGGAATCCTTCCGGATCTCAGGCGGATCGCTGTGCTCAGGAACTGCGGGCCGTGGAGCAGTCAGGGGCACTGGCCCGGTCTCCTGAACCGTCACGTGCACTCCCCTGCTGTTGTCCTGTCCCTCTTGTGTGCGCCGGAACAGATCCTACGATGGACTCTGTCCAAGTCAATGCAGTGACCAGATCCGTACGGATTCATAGGCCAGAAGTCATGCACAGTTAGGCTGGGTGGGGATGAGCGATCTACTGGGAAGGCTCCGGGAGCGCGGCTGGCGGATGACGGCGCAGCGGCGGGTGGTGGCCGAGGTGCTCGACGGGGACCACGTTCACCTGACCGCGGACGAGGTGCTGGCGCGGGCCACCGCGCGGCTGCCCGAGGTGTCGCGGGCGACCGTCTACAACACGCTGGGCGAGCTGGTGGCGCTCGGCGAGGTGGTCGAGGTGACCACCGACGGGCGCGCCAAGCGGTACGACCCGAACGCCCACCGCCCCCACCAGCACCTGGTCTGCTCCGGCTGCGGGAAGATCCGGGACGTCCACCCCGAGGGCGATCCGCTGGCGGCGCTGCCCGCCTCGGAGCGCTTCGGCTACAGCGTGTCCGCGGCCGAGGTGACGTACCGGGGCCTGTGCCCGGACTGCGCGGCGGGGCGGGCGTGAGCGGGGGGCCGTGCGCGGCGGGCCAGGGTGCGGGGGCGCGTACGCCGTGACCCGTACGCCGTGACCCGTACGCGGCGTTCCGTACGCGGCGTCAGGTCCGCGGCGATCCGTGCCCGGTGACCCGTACGCGGCGACGGGTCCGCGGTGACCCGTTCGGGCCGCCCCGGGTGTGCGCCCCCGCCGCCTGGTGTGGACTCGGGGTGCCCGGGGGGGTCCGTCCAGTGGAGGAACGCACCGATGTCGCCGAGCAAGCCCAGCATCGTCTTCGCCCACGGCCTGTGGGCCGACGGCTCCTGCTACAGCAAGCTGATCCCCGTCCTCCAGCAGGAGGGCCACGAGGTGGTCTCCGCGCAGAACACGCTGGACTCCCTGGAGGGCGACGTCGACGCCGTCCGCCGCGCGCTCGCGCGCGTCAGCGCGCCGGCGATCCTCGTCGGCCACTCCTGGGGCGGCTTCGTGATCACCGCCGCGGGTACGGACGACCGCGTCGCCGGGCTCGTCTACATCGCGGCGCTCGCCCCGGACGCCGGGGAGACCCCGCAGGACCTGATCGGCCGGTTCGACACGCCGCCGCTCTTCGGCCACCTCGACGACGAGGACGGGCGGCTCTGGATCGCGCGCGACGGCATCTCGCACTTCTGCGGGGACCTGTCCGAGGCCGACCAGCAGCTCGTCTGGGCCACCCAGGGCTCCGCGAACGCCGCCGTCCTGGGGTCGACGACCGACGACCCGGCCTGGCGGTCCAAGCCCAGCTGGTTCGTGCTGGCCACCCGGGACCACGCGGTCAACCCCGACCTCCAGCGCTTCTCCGCGGAGCGGATGGGCGCGACGGTGGTCGAGACGGACTCGTCGCACGTCCCGATGCTCTCCCGGCCCGAGGTCGTCCTGGACGTGATCCGCAGCGCCGCCAAGGCGGTCTGACCGACCGCCGCGAAGGCCCCACCCCGCGTCTGCCCGGAGGGGCGGGCGCGGTCGCGCGTACGGGCGGGACGATGGCGGCGACCACGTGGTGCACGTTGCCGACGGGGTGTGCTTCCCCGGCGAGGCGGCCGTGGCGGCCGCGCCGCCGGGGACGGCGTCACAGCTGCGGGGCGCGGTGGGTGAGGCGGCCGGCCACGGCCGTGAGGAGCACCGGGAGGCCGGGCAGGTCGGTGGCCGGGGTGGTGAGCGGGTCCTCGGCGAAGACCGTGAGGTCGGCCCGGTGGCCCGGGGCGATGCGGCCGGCCCGGTCCTCCTCGCCCGCCGCGTACGCCGGTGCCGTCGTCATCCCGCGCAGCGCCTCCAGCGCCGTCAGCGCCTGCTCGGGGCCGTGCGGCGGGAGCGTCAGGTCGCGGCCGGGGCGGCGGTGCCGGGCCCCGGCCATCACGGCCAGGGGCGGGAACGGCGCGATCGGCCAGTCGGAGCCGAGGACCACGGTGGCGCCGGAGTCCCACAGGTCCCGGCAGCGCCAGGCGCGGGCGGCCCGCTCCTCGCCGAGCCTGCGGGACCAGTTGTCGGTGTGGTCGGCCCGGGTGAAGTCGCAGCAGTGCGTGGGCTGCATGGAGGCGATGACCCCCAGCTCCCGGAAACGGCCGAGCGTGTCGTCCGGGACGGTCTCGATGTGCTCCACGCGGTGCCGTACGCCGGGCGACCCGCCCGTCGCCCGGGCCTTCTCGATGCTGTCCAGGACGTGTCGTACGGCCGCGTCGCCGATCGCGTGGGTGGCGGTGGGCACGCCCGCGCGGTGCAGTTCTCCCACGATCGCGGTGTAGGCGGCCGGGTCGGGCCAGAAGGCGTGCGTGGACTCGCCGTGGCAGTCGGGCCGTTCGAGCCAGGCGGTGCCGTTGTCGATGGTGCCGTCCATGAACAGCTTGACGCCGGCGACCTGCCACAGGGCGCCGCCGGCGCCCTGCCGGGCGATGAGCTCCCGCACCCCGTCGGCGTCGGTGCCGGGCTGGCACCAGGGGGCGACACGCAGCCGCAGCGGCAGCTCACCGGCCGCGTCGAGTTCGGCGTAGAGGGCGAGGCTCTCGCCGTTGGCGTCCATGGCGTGGCCCCCGGTCAGGCCGGCCGCGGCCATCGCGCGCAGGGCGGCGGCGAGGCGGTCGCGGCGCTCCTCGTGCGTGGGCCGGGGGGCGGCCCGCTCGACGAGTTCGCAGGCGGCGTCCTCCTGGAGCAGGCCGGTGGGGCGGCCGTCGGCATCGCAGACGACCTCGGCGGAGGCCTGGTCGAAGGTGCGCGGTCCGTCGACGCCGGCGAGTTCGAGGGCCCGGCGGCTGGCCAGGGCCGAGTGGGCGTCGAAGAGCAGCAGGAAGGCCGGCACTCCGTCGAGCACCGTGTCGAAGGGCTCGACGGCGACCGGCCGGTCGCCGAAGACGTTGGGGTCGAGGCCCCAGCCGAAGAGCCACTCGCCGCGCCCGAGCGAACGCACCCGCTCCGCCAGCGCCGCCCGTGCGTCGTCGAGGGCGACGCAGCCGGACAGGTCGAGGCCGTGGGTGAGTTCGGCGCCCGAGACGGGGTGGACGTGCCCGTCGACGAGGCCGGGCGTGACCACGGCGCCGCCGAGGCCGACGACGGTGGTCGCGGGGCCGGCGAGGGCGCGTACCTCCCGGTCGTCGCCGAGCACGGCGATCCGGCCGTCCTCGCCGACGGCGAGCGCGGTCTCCGGCAGGAATCCGCCCGTCGCGGGGTCGAGCAGGCGGGCGGAGTACAGGACGAGACGTGGGCGCACGGGTGCTCCTTGGAGGGGGCTGTGGCGGGGGGTTCGGCGGCTACGGGGCCGGCGGCCGCCGCGGTCGGCCACCGGGGCCCCGGCCGGGTGGGCAGGGTCGTGGGGCCTTTCGGCGGCGCAGTGGGGGCTACGGGATCCTGGCCGGCGGCGCGGTCACGGTCGTGGGGCCCGCGGGCGGCGCGGTGGTTACCGGGCTCCGGCCGGCGGTGCCGGGGCGGCGGGGGCGTCGAGCGTGCCCGGCGCCAGGCCGAGTTCGCGTTCGGCCGTGGTGACGGCCATCCGGAGGACGGCGTCGGGGCGGTCGCCCGTCCCGGTGTTCACGTGGGAGCCGAGGCCGTCGAGCACGACCAGGATCGCGATCGTGGCGACGTACGGGTCCGCCGGGCGGAACTCGCCCCGCTCGGCACCCTCGCGGACGAGCGCCTCCAGGCGGCCGCGCCAGGCCGCCTGCTGGGCGATGACCCGGTCGCGGAGGACGGGCCGGTAGCGGCTGAGGTGCCGGGCGTTGATCCAGAGGCGGCTGATGTCGTCGTACGCCTCCCCGGTGGTCTGCGCGAGGAAGCGGGCGAGCCGGCGTACGGGGGTCTCGGCCGGGGCTCCGGGCGGCGCCCCGGCAACCGCTGCGGCGTCCGCCGGACCGCCTCCGGCCGGGGCAGCGGGAGCCTCGCCGGGTGCCCCTGCGGCGGCCACCGCCGGTACCAGGCGGTCGAGTTCGGCGGTGGCCGCACTGCCGAACGCCTCGGCCACCAGGTCCTCGGCCGACGGGAAGTAATGGCTGATCAGACCGGGTCTGACGGTGAGTTCTTCGGCGATCCGGCGGAGGGTGACGCACTCCAGGCCCTCGGTCAGGGCCACCGCCGTGGCGGCCTCGACGATCTCCGCCCTGCGGGCCTCCGGGGACTTGCGAACTCGTTTGCGCGGGACGCTTGACGACATACCGGGGATGCTATTGAGTGTGCGACCAATAAGCAAGCAGGTGGGATCCGACCCGCACCCCGGAGGACCGCATGACGTCCACGTTCCCCGATCCGCACACCGTCCCGGGCCTCGCACGCGAGACGGGCCGGCCGGACTCCGAGCGGGCCGGCCGCATCGAGCCCCACGGCATCGACCACATCCCCGACGCCGAGCGGCACGGCCGGCCCCGGGACCTGTTCTCCGTGTGGGCGGCGGCCAACGTCAACTACCTCAGCCTGGTCATCGGCGGCGCACTGGTCCTGATGGGGCTCGGCCTCTGGCAGTCCCTGGCCGTGATCGTGGCCGGCAACCTCTTCTGGGTGCTCACCGGCCTCCTCGCCACCTCCGGCCCGGCCGCCGGCGCCCCCAGCGAAGTGATCACGCGGGCGCTGTACGGAGTCATCGGCAACCGCGTGAACAACGCCGTCGGCGGCTGGCTGGTCTCCGTCTGCTACTTCGCCCTCAACCTCGCCGCCGCCGCGACCGCCGCCTTCGCCCTGGTCGAGAAGGCCGGCATCACGGCCACCACGGGGGTCAAGGCGACCGTGATCGTGGTCATCGCCGCCCTGACCCTCGCCATCAGCGTCTACGGCCACGCAATGATCATGAAGCTCTACCTGCCGATCACACTGGCCCTCACCGCCGCCTTCGCGGTCGTGGCCGTCGCCGTGGTCCGGCACGCGGACTTCTCCCACCGACCGGCCGAGCCCCTCACCGGCACCGATCTGTGGGCCGTGCTCCTCGCCGGCGTCACACTGATCGCCTCGGGCCCCCTGTCGTACACCACCAGCGCCGACTTCTCCCGCTACCTGCCGCGCTCCGCGTCCCGCCGGGCCCTCGCGGGCTGGACCGCGCTCGGCGCCTTCGTGCCCAGCGTCCTGGTCAGCTCCCTCGGCGTGCTCGCCGCGACCGTGGTGGACATGAGCGACCCGCAGAGCGCCCTCCAGCAGCTGCTGCCCGGCTGGTTCACCCCCGTCTTCCTGCTGGCCCTGGTCCTCGGCACCATCTCCGTCAACGCCCTGACCGCCTACAGCGCCGGCCTCGCGCTCCAAGCCGTGGGCCTGCCCGTCCGCCGCACGGTCAGCGTGCTCCTCGACGGGACGGTCGCCGTCGCCCTCACCCTGTACGGGCTGCTCGCCTCCGGCTTCCTCGACACCGTCAGCAACGCACTCCAGGTGATCGTGGCCCTGGTCGGCCCCCTGATGGCCGTGTAACGACGTGGTGCTGCGCCGCAACCGGTACGACGGCCCCGCCCTCTCGGACGAGAGCCCCGCGAGCCCCTTCTGGTACACCGGCGGCGTCAACCGGGCGGGCGCGACCGCCCTGTGCGCGGGCGTGACGGCGGCGGCCCTCTGCGTCAACACCCTCTACACCGGTCCCGTGGCCGCCGCCCTCGGCGGCGTGGACCTCTCCCTGCCGGCCGGAATGCTGGTCGCCGCCGGCCTGTACGCGCTGCTGATGCGCAACGACCGCACGTTGCGCGCGGCCAGGGCCGGGGAGTGACCGCCCGTACGCCGTCCCGCGCCGTCCGGCGCCCTCCCGCACCGGCCCCCGCCGTCCCGCGCCCTCCCGCGCGAGACGGGCCGCGCGGCCTGCGGAGCGCGCGCCCATCCGGCCGACCGTCCCGCGCGGCAGCGCCGTCCGCCGCCGCGCGGATCCCTAGGGTCGCCCCATGTCCGCCCTGCACGCCGTGCTGCACGCCCTGTCCATCACCGCGTCGATGACCTGGGCGATCACCTGGGCGCTGATCCTGGGGTTCGCGCTGTCGGCCGTGGTGCAGGCGGTGGTGCGCAAGGCGACGGTCGTGCGCCTGCTGGGCGACGACCGGCCGCGCACGCTCGGCACGGCCGCGCTGCTCGGGTCCGCCTCGTCCTCCTGCTCGTACGCGGCCGTCGCGCTGGCGCGCTCGCTCTTCCTCAAGGGCGCGAACTTCACCGCGGCGATGGCCTTCGAGATCGCGTCGACCAACCTGGTGGTGGAACTCGGCGTGATCCTGGCCCTCCTGATGGGCTGGCAGTTCACGCTGGCCGAGTTCACCGGAGGCCCGCTGATGATCGCGGTGCTGGCCGTGCTCTTCCGGTTCACCCTGCGGCAGGGACTGCTGGACGGGGCGCGGCGGCAGGCGGAACGCGGCGTCGCCGGGTCCATGGAGGGCCATGCGGCGATGGACATGTCCGTGCGGAAGGAGGGCTCCTTCTCCGCGCGGCTGTTCTCCGCGGAGGGCTTCACCTCCGTCTCCCACGTGTTCGTCATGGAATGGGCGGCGATCCTGCGCGACCTGGTCCTCGGCCTGCTGATCGCCGGGGCGGTCGCCGCGTGGGTGCCGGACTCCTTCTGGGAGGCCTTCTTCTTCGAGGGGCACCCGGTGGCGGCCAAGGTGTGGGGCCCGCTGATCGGCCCGGTGGTGGCCCTGGTGTCGTTCGTCTGCTCGGTGGGGAACGTGCCGCTGGCGGTGGTGCTGTGGCAGGGCGGGATCAGCTTCGGCGGGGTGGTGTCCTTCATCTTCGCCGACCTGCTGATCATCCCGATCCTCAGCATCTACCGGAAGTACTACGGGAAGGGGATGGCGCGGTACCTGCTCGTCACCTTCTACGCGGCGATGGCGTCGGCGGGGTTCGCGGTCGAGCTCCTCTTCGGTGCCCTCGGCCTGATCCCGGACCGGTCGGAGGCCCAGGTGCCGACGGACGGCATCGGCTGGAACTACACCACCTACCTGAACATCCTCTTCCTGCTCCTGTCCGCGGCCCTCGTGGTCCGCTTCCTCCGCACCGGCGGCCGGCGGATGCTGGCCATGATGGGCGGCCCTCCCCCGGGGTGATCCCGTTCGTCATGGGCGCGTCACGGAACGGCCACAGCGGCGTGCGGCGGGAACCTGTCCCCGGCAGGGCGCCGTGTACCTGCACGCGAGTGCCGGTGTGGGACCGGTCGTGAACCTCGGGGAGCACCCAATGCAGTACACAGCGCGCGTCGGCCGGTCCGCGGCGGCTCTGGTGACGGCCCTGGCGGCGGCCGCCCTGATGACGGGCTGTACCCCGTCCGGGGACGACGGGACCGTCGACCCGTCGACGCCGCCCGCGGCCTCCGGGCCGTCGGCGCCGCAGCCGACGGGCGGCGGCGACAAGGGCGGCACCGCCAACGGGGGCTCGTCCACGGCCGGTTCGACCGGCGGGGGCTCGTCCACCGGCGGCTCGGGGACGGGCGGGGACACCGGCGGCACGACGGGCGGCTCGTCCACCGGCGGCACCGGCACCGTCGCGAAGCCCTGCACCTCGGACGACGTCGAGATGTCGGAGGGCCACCAGGCCGACGTCCGCCCGCCCGGTACGGGCACGGGCGCCGCCGTCGTGTCGGTCACCAACACCTCCGCGTCCGCCTGCAAGGTGTACGGCTACCCGACGGTCGCGGCGGCCGGCAACGGCTCGCCCCACAAGAACAAGCCGCTGGCCACCACGCACGCCGGCCCGGCCGCGGCGAACGTGCTCCTGGCCCCCGGCGCCCGCGCGTGGACGAAGCTCACCTTCGTGCAGGTCCAGGGCGAGGCCGACGGCTACTGCGAGTCCGGCGCGACGCCCGCCACGTACCCGACGCTGGTGATCGGCGTCCTGGGTGCCGGGAAGCACCAGATCGCCATGGACGACGGGGTGTTCGCCTTCTGCGACGACAAGGCGACCGTCACCGCCTGGTCCTCCGTGAAGCCGTCCTGATCCCCTCCTGAGGGCCGACCGGGGGTATTCCGCCCCCGGCTCGGGCGGCGCGGCGCGGCATCACGGAACGCCACCTAAGCTCACTCATCGTCACCGGCCCGGAGGTGTGGCGGGCCGCATCGAGTGATCGGAAGGACGTCCAGATGCTCAAGAAGCTGCTGATCGGTTCCGTGGGCGCGGTGCTCGCCGCCGGGGCGCAGGCCCCCGTCGCCGGGGCCGCCCCGGCGGCCGACCCGGTGCCCGCCGCCCGGGTCACGGTCGACCTCGTCCAGGTCAACGGCTCGGGCTGCCGCCCCGGCTCGGCCACTGCCTCGGTCGCGGCGGACAACAGCGCCTTCACGGTCACGTACAGCGAGTACCTGGCCCAGGTGGGCAAGGGCGCCAAGCCGACGGAGTTCCGCAAGAACTGCCAGCTCGGGCTGCGGGTGAACGTTCCGCAGGGCTTCACGTACGCGATCGCCCGCGCGGACTACCGGGGCTTCGCGAGCCTGGAGGCGGGGGCCGTGGGGAAGCAGCTGGCGAGCTACTACTTCCAGGGCATGTCCGGCACGGCCGTCCGCACCCACACCTTCAAGGGGCCGCAGGAGGGCAACTGGCAGGCCAGCGACACCACGGAGATCCAGGCCCTGGAGTTCGCGCCCTGCGGGGCGCAACGGAACTTCAACATCAACACCGAACTCCGCGTGGACGGCGGAACGTCCGACACCGCGAACACCACCAGCTTCATGACGATGGACTCCACGGACGGCAGCCTGGAAACCGTCTACCACTTCGCGTGGAAGCAGTGCCCGACGCGGCGGTGACGCTCCGCGGGTCCCGGGTCAGGGCAGCCGGAGTGCGGTGACGTCGAGGACGAGGATCTCCCGCTCGGCGGCGGCCGCCAGGGCCCCCTCCCGGTCGAAGGCGAGGGTCTCGATCGGGGCCCGGCGGGGGCGCGGGCACCGCGGGCCCGGGGGCGGCGGGCCCGGGGGCGGCGGCGGGCGGTACGGGCCCGGGTGGCAGGGCGGCCGGTACGGGCCCGGGGTGGCGGGGCGCGGTCGGCCGAGCGGCGGTCAGCGCTCGGAGAGTTCGGACGGGGCCTCCTGGACGACCCAGCCGTTGCCGTCCGGGTCGGCGAAGGTGAGGAAGGAGTTCCAGGTCTCGCCCTTCCCGTCCGCCCAGCCGTCGGCGCCGACATGCCGTACCGGGGACACGTCGACGCCGCGCGCGGCCAGCTGCTCGCGGGCGGCCTCGATGTCGGTGACGCACAGCTGGAGGCCGTGCAGGGTGCCGGGGGTCATGGCGCGGGTGCCGGGGGCCGGGGGGATGCCCTGCTCCAGTACGACGGAGCAGCGCGAGCCGGGCGGGGTCAGCTGGACGACCCGGGCTCCGGGCGTGACCTCGGCGTCGAGGTCGACGGCGAAGCCGAGCCGGTCGGCGTAGAACTCCTTGGCCCGGTCCACGTCGGTGACGGGGACGGGGACGACCTCGAGCGTCCAGTTCACGAAAGCTGCTCCGATCGGGTCCGGGGACGGTTGCGGCCGGGTGCGGAGCCCCGTACCGGCGGACCGCCCCGGCCCATTGAAGCGGATCCCGTACGCGGCAACCGTCGTGTCCGGCGCGGAATGACCCGTGAAACGCGCGTCCGTTTGCGCCACTTGACGGTCCGGGGCCGCGCATAAGGTGATCACCGGATGATCCGGAAGGGGAGACGGAAGTGTTCGCAGTGATCTACCGGTGGCGGCTCGTACCGGGCAAGGAGCAGCAGTTCACGGACGGCTGGCACCGGGTGACCGAGGCCATCCGCGCCCGGTGCGGGAGCTACGGCTCCCGCCTGCACACCGCCCACGACGGCACCTGGGTGGCGTACGCCCGCTGGCCGGACGCCGGGACCCGGGAGGCGTGCGGCACGCCCGACCCCGAGGGGCTGGCGATGATGCGCGACGCGGTGGCGGAGGGGTTCCCGGAGACCCGGCTGGAGATCGTCGACGACCTCCTGGCGGAGCCGGGCACCGCCTGACCCGGCCCGCATCCCCGGCCGCACCTCCGCTCGGCTCGGCGCAACACCGCGGGGAGCGGCCCGGCTTGACGGCCCGCTCCCCGTGCGGGTGATCATTTCCGCTCCGGGACCAAGGGGTCCGCCGGGGCTGCCGAGGATGACGGCATGCATACCTCCACCGCCCCGCTGCGCCGGGTCCTCGTCCCGGTCCTGGCAGCCCTCGCCCTGTCCGCCACCCTCGCCGCGTCCTCCGCCGCCGCCGTGGAGCGGTGCGGCTCGATCATCACGGCGCCGCTCGCCGCGCCCGTGTGCGCCGACGGCCCCTGTCCCAGCACCGACCCGGTCGTCTGCCGCATCCGCGTCCTGCCGTGGGGCGAGAAGGTCGAGGCCCAGCGGACCCGGATGCGGTACCACGGCCTCCTGGAGGACATGCACCGCACGGCCGCCGCGATGCGGGAGGCGCGGGCCACCGACGAGGAGGTCGCGAGGGAGCTTGTGGACATGCGCAACCAGGCCAAGGAGATCACCCGCGCGGGCATGACACCGGAGGAGGTGCGGATCCTGGAGGAGCGCAACACGGCCAAGTACGGCAACCCGCTCGGCCCGACGGCGGACCAGCTCTTCGCCAAGTACGGCAGCTGGCAGCAGGTCGCCGAGGCCTCGATGCGGACCAGCTACGCCGTCGACCGCGAGCTCAGCCTGGAGTACCACCCCTGCCCGGTGTGACGGCCCGTCCGGCCGGCGGTACGGGGCCTACCCGTCACCCGCGCCCGCCCTCCCCCGGCCGGGCCGGCGCCACGCCGCGATAGTGGGTGGTCAGCCGGCCGGTGTCGTCGAGGACGTGGAAGGCCAGGGCGGGCGGCAGGTCGAGGTGCACGTGGTGGCCCGGGTGCTCCTGGTGCTCCCAGGGGAGCCGGAGCGCGGAGACCACGCCGGGGGCCACCAGCAGGGGGCGGCCGGCGAAGGTGGTGGCCGCCGCGGTGTGCGCGTGGCCGCAGAGGAAGGCCGTCAGGTTCGGGTGCCGGTGCGCCAGTTCGGCGAGCCGCTCCTCGCCGTACTGGCGGATGCCGTCGACGTACGGGGTGTGCAGCGGGACCGGCGGGTGGTGGAAGCCCACCAGCGCCGGCAGGTCCCGGGGCGCTGCCGCGAGGACCGCCGCGAGCCACTCCAGCGTCTCGTCCTCCAGATACCCCTCGTCCTTGCCCGGCACCGAGGAGTCGCAGAGCGCGAGGGTGAAACCCGCGGCGTGCAGCACCTGGTTGACCGGATCCGCGGTGCCGGGGGCGTCGAGCAGGCCCTGCCGGAAGGCGGCCCGGTCGTCGTGGTTGCCCGGACAGACGAGCAACGGGTGCCGGCAGGCGAGGAGTTCCCTGGCCTTCGCGTACTCCTCGGGCAGCGCGTGGTCGGCGATGTCCCCGGTGACCACTACGGCGTCGAGGTCGTGGGGCAGGCCGTTCAGATGGTCCAGCACCGCCCGGGTCCGCGCGGCGCTGCGCTCGTCGGAGACGTGGATGTCGCTCAGGTGGGCGATGACGGAGGCCACGGCCGGTCCTCTGCTTCCTGTCGTGCCGCGCCCGTGGGCGGCGCGGGTCTTCCGGTCACCGAAACTAGGCGGGCCGCGGACCGCACGTAAGATCCGGTTCCATGCCGGAAGAGTGGTCCAGTTCCGCCGCCGACCTGCACCTCGACCTCGCCGGGCGGGGGCCCGGGCGGCGCGCCGGCCTGGAGGCCGCCCTGCGTGAGGCGGTCCGTACGGGACGCCTGGCCGCCGGCGCCCGGCTGCCGTCCACCCGGGCGCTCGCCGCCGGGCTCGGCCTCTCGCGCGGCACGGTGACCGCGGCCTACGCGCAGCTCGCGGAGGAGGGCCACCTCTCGACGCGGCCAGGTTCCGGCACCACCGTGACGGACCTGCCGGCTGCGGGCGCCCCGCCGAACGCCCCCGCCGCCTCCGCGGTACTCCCCCGGCACGACCTGCGTCCGGGCCTCCCCGACGTACGGGCCTTCCCCGCCCGCGCCTGGCTGGCCTCGACCCGGCGGGTGCTGGCCACCGCCGGAGCCGACGTACTGGGCGCCGGCGACCCGCGGGGGCGGCCTGAGCTGCGGGCCGCGCTCGCCGGCCATCTGGGCCGGACCCGCGGGGTGCTGGCCACGCCCGACCAGGTCGTGATCACCTCGGGCTTCTACCAGTCCGTCCGGCTGCTCGGCGGGGTGCTCGCGGCGCGCGGCGACACCGCCGTGGCCATGGAGGACCCCGGGCACGACCTCTACCGCGAGGCGGTGCGGCGGTCGGGGCTCGCCATCGTGCCCCTCGCGGTGGACGGGCACGGGGCGCGGGTCGGGGACCTCGGGCCGGAGGCGGGCGCGGCCGTCGTCACCCCCGCCCACCAGTACCCGACGGGCGTTCCGCTGCACCCGGAGCGCCGCGGGCAGCTGTGCTCCTGGGCGCGGGCCACCGGCGGGCTGGTCGTGGAGGACGACTACGACGGCGAGTTCCGCTACGACCGGCGGCCGGTCGGCGCGCTCCAGGGCCTCGCGCCGGACCGGGTCGTGTACTGCGGTACGGCGTCCAAGTCGCTGGGCCCCGCCCTGCGGCTGGCCTGGATGGTGCTGCCCCCGGACCTGGTGGGCCCGGTGGTGGCGGCCAAGCGGGAGGCCGACCTGTACACCGAGACGCTGGGGCAGCTGGTGCTGGCCGATCTCATCGCCTCCCACGCGTACGACCGCCACGTGCGTGCCGCCCGGCTGCGGTACCGGCGGCGCCGGGAGCTGCTGACGGGCCGGCTGGCGGAACTCCCGGCCGTCAGGCCGCACGGGGTGCCGGCCGGTCTGCACACACTGGTCACCTGGCACGGCCGGGGCCCCGGCGAGCCGGAGGTGCTGGCGGCGTGCGCGGAACGGGGCATCGCGCTGCGGGGCTCCGCGGAGTTGTACCACCGGGCGGCCGGCGCGCCGCCGGGCCTGCTCGTCGGCTTCGCCGCGGCCTCGGGGCACGGCTTCCCGGTCGCGCTGGACGCGCTGGCCGGCGTACTGGCGGACGTACTGGGCTGAGTGTGCCGGGGCCTGAGCGTTTCGGGGGCCTGACCGTGTCGGGTGAGGGCGCGCGACGGCGGTCGCCGAGTGCCGGGCACGCGCGGGCGCCGGGGTCTTTCGCGTCCGGGCACCCGCGTACCCCACACGGCCGGAGTGGGGGCGCGGGCAACCGGCGCAGGTGCCCCGCGCGGGCGGAGTACGCGGCGCGCCCGGGCTCGGTGACGTGCCGGGCGCGGCCGGGCTCCCGGGTTACACAGGATGCGACGACCGGAAGCGCGGGGGCCGCAACGCCGAGGTGATGTGCATGGTGGACGCCACAGGTCCCGGTGGGGCCGGAGCAGACGGCGCGGGTCCGGGTGGCTCCGTGGGAGACGGCCCGGGTGCGGATGCGACACGGGGAGCCGGCGCCGGCCCGGGTGAGGCCCTGGGAACCGGCTCGGGTCCGGGCGGCCCCGCAGGAACCGGCTCGGGTCCGGGCGGCCCCGACGGAGCCCACTCGGCTCCGGCCTGGTCCGGAAAGGCCCGCTCCGGTCCCGCCGGGTCCCACGGAACCGGCCCGCGTCCGGACGAGCCCGGCGGATCCCACGCGGATCCGGACGGGTCCGGAGACGTCCCCTTCGGTCCGGCCGGGTCCCGGGGACGCGGCCCGGGCCCCGGCACGGGCGCCGGCGGGGACGGCGCGGGTGCCGGGCGGACCGGGCCGGACCGGCGCGGGCCGGGCCGCCGGCGGGTGCTGGGCATCGCGGCCGCCGCGCTCGCGGCCCCGCCGGGCTGGCTCGGCACGCCCACGGCCACCGCAGCGCCCGCGCGCCGGCAGCCGCCGCCCGCCTGCCCGCTCGACGTGTGCGCCGAGAACGCCCGTCCCGGCGCCATGGACTGGCGGATCACCAGGGCCGGGCCGGCCTCCTCCGTCGAGGGGTTCGCGGACCGGGTCAGCGTCCGTGCCGGCGAGACCCTGGGCCTCCACGTGTCGACCACGTCGGCCGCGTACACCGTCTCCGCGTACCGCATGGGCTGGTACGGCGGCGCGCGCGCCCGGCTGGTGTGGCGCTCGGGGCCGATCCGGGGCGAGCGGCAGCCCGGGCCGGTGCGCGACCCGGCCACCCGGATGGTGCGGACGGCCTGGCGGCGCACGGTGGAGCTGGACACCTCCGGCTGGCCCGAGGGCTGCTACCTGCTGCGCCTGGCCACCACGGACGGCAAGGGGCGGCGCTTCGTGCCGGTCACCGTGCGGGGCGCGTCGGCCGCCGGGCGGATGGTGGTGGTGAACTCGGTGGCCACCTGGCAGGCGTACAACCCCTGGGGCGGTGCCGACCTCTACAAGGGCCCTGACCTCAGGAACCGCACGCGGTCCCTCGCGGTCAGCTTCGACCGCCCGTACCGCAGCGGGTCGGGGTCCGGCCAGTTCCTGCGGTACGAGGCCCCGCTGATCGCCCTCGCCGAGCGGCTGGGCCTGCCGCTGGCCTACGCCACGGGGGTCGACGTGGCCCGCGAACCGGGGCTGCTGGACGGGGCCCTGGCCGTGCTGTCCCTCGGGCACGACGAGTACTGGAGCCCGGCGCAGCGGCTGCACGTGACGCGGGCCCGGGACGCGGGGACGAACCTGGCGGTCTTCGGCGCGAACTGCTGCTACCGGCGGGTGCGCTACGACTGCTCGCCGGTCGGACCCGACCGGGTGGTCGTCTGCTACAAGGACGACTACGCCGCGGACCCGGGCTTCCGGCGCGGCGAGCCGCCGACCAACGACTTCCGGAGCAGGCCCCTGCCCGAGCCGGAGAGTTCGCTGCTGGGCGTGCTCTACGACGGCTTCCCGGTGGACGCGCCGTACGTGGTGTCGGAGGCCGGGCACTGGCTGCTCGCCGGTACCGGGGTGCGGCCCGGCGACTCGTTCGCGCACCTGGTGGGCGTCGAGTTCGACCGGGTGCCCACGAGCCGGGCAACCCTGCGGCCCGTCGAGGTGCTGGCGCACTCGCCGGTGGTCTGCAAGGGCCGGCCCTCGTACGCCGACACCGCCTACGCCACCCTGCCGGGCGGTGCCGGGGTGTTCGCGACCGGCACGATGCGGTGGGTGGAGGCGCTGGACGCGCAGGGGCCGGGCGGCGGGAAGTCGAACCACGGGCTCGGGGCCGATGCCGGCCGGTTCACCCGCATCGTCACCGAGAACGTGCTGCGGGCCTTCGCAGCGGGCCCGGCGGGCCGTGCCCGGCCCGCCCGCGACAACCTGACGGCGCATTACGCGGACGCCAGGCCGCACCGGGACGGGGCACCGCCCCCGCGCGCGGAACCGCCCTGCCCACCGGCACCGGCCGCTGCCTCCCCGTCCCCTGCCGCCCATTACGGGGAGGCGCGTGCGGCAGCCGGGGGCCCGCCCGGCGTGTAACCGGGCGCGCCTCGCACGAGTCGTGGTCTGTTTTGCACCAGATTCGGACGATCCCGGGAGTGTGCGTTGCGCCGACTCACGATTGCCCTGACCCTGCTCGCCACCCTCGCCTCAGGCGCCCTGCTGGGCACCGGGCCGGCCGTCTCCGCGGAGGGCGCGCCCTCCCCCGCGTCCGGCCGGGGCACGAACATCCTGGTCGTCGGCATCGACAGCCGCGCGGGCCTGTCGGCGGCGGAGAAGCGCCGGCTGCACGTGGGCGGCGAGGGCTGCAACTGCACCGACGTGATGCTGCTCGTCCACCTGTCCGCGGACGGGAACCGGGCCAGCGTGGTCTCGATCCCGCGGGACTCGTACGTCGAGTACACGGGCGGGCCGGGCGCCGGCCGCTGGGGCAAGATCAACGGCGCGTACAAGCTCGGCGGCGGCGCGATGGCGGTCAGCACCGTGGAGAAGGTCACGGGCCTGCACGTCGACCACTACCTGGAGACCGGCTTCACCGGCTTCGAGCGGGCGGTCGACGACCTGGGGGGTGCGACGGTCTGCACCGACCGGCCGCTCCAGGACGAGAACTCCGGGCTCGACATCACCGCCGGCGTGCACCACACCGACGGCAACACCACCCTGCGCTACGTCCGCGCCCGCCACATCCTCCGGTCCGGAGACCTCGGCCGGATGCGCCGCCAGCAGCGCACGGTCGGCGACCTGCTGGGCCGGCTGACGGCCAAGGGCGCGCTCTCGAATCCGGGGAACGCCGCGAAGACCGCCCGCACGCTGCTGAAGTCGGTGCGCACGGACTCCGGGACGGACCTCCTGGACCTGGTCCGCATCGGGTGGGCAGTGGGCCGGCTGCGGGCGGACCAGACGGAGTTCGCGACCGTACCCATCACCGATTTCGACCACCGGGTGCCCGGGGTCGGCTCCACCCTGGTGTGGCACGCGTCCCGGTCCGCCGCACTGTGGGCCGCGCTTGCCGCGGACCGTCCCATCACCGGCGACACCCGCATCCAGCCCGCGCCCGAGACCCCGGCCCTGACCAACCCGGCCGGCATCAAGGTCCGGGTGGACGACGCGAAGGTGGCCGCCGCGCTGCGCGGCAACGGCTTCGTCGTCACCGACACCTCCGCCACGGCCCCGGCGGTACGCCCCGACGGCCCGCCGGTGATCCGCTACGCCCCGGGCGAGGAGGACGACGCCGCCACCCTCGCGGCGGCACTCCCCGGCGCCCTCCTCCGGCCGGCACCGGACCACGGCCCGGTCTTCGACGTCACGATCGGCCGCCACCAACCGCAGGTCAAACACGTGACGTACGACCGCAACGTGGCCGAGGGCGCCCCGGTGAGAGGCAACACCCTCCGCTGCCCGACGGCCTCCTGAGGTTCCCGCCCGCCCCGGCGGGCCGGCCCTGATCCCGGGGGCAGCGCTCCCTAGGCGTCCAGGACCAGGTCCGTCGTGGGGATCGACTGGCAGGTGAGGGTGGTGGAGTCGGGGAGGTCGGGTGGGGTGGGGGTCAGGTGGGTGACTTCGCCTTCCAGGACCGTGCAGGCGCAGCTTTCGCACTGGCCCACCCGGCAGCCGCTGGGCAGGCGGGCGCCTTCGCGTTCGGCGAGTTCCAGGAGGGTGCCGGCGGACTCGGTCCAGGTCAGCTTCCTTCCGCTGCGGGCCAGGCGGACGGTGTGCCGGGCGCCGTCCGGGATCGTGGCCGCGCGCGGCACGGCCCGGAAGCGTTCGGCGAAGATCTCGAAGGGCGGTACGCCCCGGGCCGTGAGGCCCTCCGTCAGGGCGTCCAGCATCGGGGCGGGGCCGCACAGGTGGAATCGGGCCCGGCGGGCGAGCAGGCCGTCCGCCACGTGGGCGGCGGTGATGCGGCCCCGCCGGTCGTAGTCCCGGCCGGGCAGGTCGCCGGGGGCCGGGTCCGCGTAGTGGGTGACGACACGCAGGACCGGGAGGCGGCGGGCGAGTTCGGCGAGGCGGTCGCGGAACGGGTGGTCGACGCCGTTGCGGACCCCGTAGTGCAGGACCACCTCGGGGACGGTGCCGCCGCTCGCGGCCAGGGTCTCCAGGTAGCCCAGGAACGGGGTGATCCCGATGCCGCCGGCCAGCAGCACCACGGGCGTGTCGGTGTCGGCCGGGATGCGGAACACCCCTGAGGGCGCGGTGACTTCGAGCCGGTCACCCGGCCGGAGGCGGTCGTGGATCCAGGGCGAGAGCCGGCCGTCCGGCTGCCTCCGCACGGCCAGGGCGTACGCGGTGCGGGCCGGGTCGGTGGCCGGGGAGGTCAGGGAGTAGCTGCGCGCCTGGGCCGGGTCCGCGCCCTCGCGGCGGACGGTGAGATGCTGGCCGGGCAGGTGGTCGGGCAGGGGGCCGCCGTCCGCGGGGGCCAGCCGGAGGGTCCGTACGCCGTCGCCTTCCGCCCCCGTCGCGATGACGGTGAAGGCGCGGGTGCCGGGCCAGGTGCCGTCGGCCGGCTCCGGGGCGACCTGGCAGGGCACCGCGCGCAGCGGCGCGGAGCCGCTCAGGGGATCGGTGGTGGTGTGGTCGACCAGCCGGTTGTAGTTGCTGCCGGCCGGGGTGAGGGGGTCGGAGCCGGGCAGGGCGAGGTCCGGGGCGTCCTGCCACCAGCCGTACTCCCCGACCACGACGCCCGGGTGCAGGGAGTCGTCGAAGCGGGCGCGCAGCCGCACCGAGGCGAGCGGGGTGGAGACGCGTACCCACTGGCCCTCGGTGATGCCCCGGGCCGCGGCGGTGGCCGGGCTGAGGTCCAGGCACGGCTCGGCGGCGCGGCGGCGGAGTGCGTTGATCCCGCGGTGCTGGCTGTGCACGTAGTAGCCGTGCTTGGCGCAGGTCAGAACCAGCGGAAAGGTTTCATCCACGGGTGCCGGGTCCCGGTGCTCGGGGACCGGCGGGTAGCCGTGGTCCATCAGGCGCTGGGAGTACAGCTCCACGCGCCGGGTGGGGGTGGCGAAGCCGGTGACCGTGCCGTCGGGAGCCGTGGCGGCGTACCGGCGCTCGGTGCGCTCCCGCGGGACGCGGATCCCGCCGGGGGCCGCGCGGAGCGCGTCGGTGGTCAGGCCCAGCGGCTCCAGCTGCCAGTTCCATGCGGCTTCCAGGTCGCCGTCGAAGAACGCGCCGCCCAGGCCCGTCCGCCGGGCGAGTTCGAAGACGACCTCGGTGTCCGAGCGGGTGCCGGACAGCGGTTCGACGATCCGGGGGCGGAGCTGGACCTGCTCCTGGGCGCGGTGGCCGGTCTCGAAGCCGAAGCGCAGGGCCTCGTGCTCGTACGCGCTGTTCACCGGGAGGACGATGTCGGCGGTGGCGCTGGTGGGGTTGTGGAACAGGTCGAGGTGGACCTGGAACTCGAGCGAGCGCAGGGCACGGGCGGTGCGGTCCGAACCCGGCTGCGCCACCACGAGGTTGGAACCGAAGCCGATCAGCGCCCGCACCCGGTACGGGTGGTGCTCCTCGATCGCCCGGCACAGGTCGCCGGCGTTGACGTACCCGGACGCGGGCGGGCCGAGCGGGTGCCGGTCGAGGCCGAGGGCCTTGTCGCGGGCGCCGGGCGGGAAGTCGGCGGGGGTCGAGGCGGGGCGGTACGGCGGCGGGGGCGCGGGGCGGTTGCCGCCGGGGGCGTCGAAGGAGCCGGTGAGGGCGTAGAGGGTGGCCAGGGCGCGTTCGGTCTGGGTGGCGTTGGCGCTCTGGCCGACGCCGGTCCAGCCGTAGTACGTGACCGCACGGGCGGCGCCGATCCGCTCGGCCAGGGCGCGGACCTCGGGTTCCGGGATCCAGGTGGTGGCGGCGACCCGGTCCGCGGGCCAGGCGGCGCAGGCCTGGGCGTACTGCTCGAAGGCGGGGGCGCAGTCGGTGGTGCTGCCGTCCGCGAGGCGCACCCGGCGGGTGCCGCGGAGCGCGAGGCGCTCGGGGTGCGGGGTGGGGCGGGCGGTGTCACAGGGGACGGCGGTGCCGGCCGCCTCGTCCCAGACGGCGAAACCGGCGCCGTCGTCCGGGGCTCCCCCTGGGGCTCCCCCTGGGGGTCCGCCCGGGAGCCCGTCCGGGGTTCCGCCCGGGAGTTCGGCGGCGGTCAGGAAGCGGCCGTCGTCGAGGCGGACCAGAAGGGGGCCGTTCGTCCAGGCGCGGACGAAGTCCTCGTCGTACGCGCCGTTCTCGATCAGCAGGTGGGCCAGGCCGAGAGCGAGAGCGGCGTCGGTGCCGGGCCGGACGCGCAGCCAGTGGTCGGCGCGGAGGGCGCTGGTGGACCGGCGCGGGTCGACCACGGCGAGGCGGGCGCCCCGGGCCTGGGCGGCGGAGAGGGCGGCGGACTGGGCGAGCCAGGTCTTGGCCGGGTTGAAGCCCCACAGCAGGACCAGGTCCGCATTGTCGTAGTCGGGTGGCGGGAGGGGGCCGCCGAAGGTGAAGGCGTGGGCGGAGTCCTTGTGCCAGTTGCAGATCTCGGCGCTGTAGACGGTGTTGGGGCTGCCGAAGCGGCGTACGAAGCGCTCGATCCACTCGGTGGCGTCCGAGACCATGGTGCCGCTGGGGGTGGCGACGCCGAAGGCGACGGCCTCCGGGCCGTCCTTCGCTGCGATCCGCGTGAGGCGGGCGGCGATCTCGTCCAGCGCCTCGTCCCAGCCGATCGGCTCCCAGCCGGGGTCGGGGTCGGTCTTGGGCCGGGTGCGGCGCAGGGGCGTGGTGAGGCGCCGGCTGCCGTGGGCGATCTCGGCGGCGGCGCGGCCCTTGGGACACATCGCGGCGCCGGTGGGGTGCTCGGGGTCGGGCCGGACCGAGGTGATGCGGCCGCCTTCGACAGTGAAGACGGCCCCGCACCGCGACTTGCAGAGGGTGCAGAACCCGTGCTTCTCCTCAACCACCGTCCGGCCTCCGATCCGCTCCGGGGCCGGCCGGTCGTGCCGGGACCCCGCACTTCCCATTGCACCGCCGCGGGCGGGCCGCGGGACGAGGCAGAGGTCCTGGGGAGCCGGGCCGGAAGGCCCCAAGTGGGGGCGGGCCGCTTGTGCGGGTGCGGAGGAGCCGGTGCGGGGCCGCCGACGCGGGCGCGGCGGGCCAGGCCGGGACCAGGTCCGGGGCCTGCGGGCCGGCCCGATCCTCCCGGGCGGCTCGGGAGGGCCCCTCGGAGCCCCTGCCGCCCCCGAGCCCCCGCAGCCCCCGCGGCCTCTGCCGCCCAGTCCCTCCCTGAGCCTCCCGGCGACCTGGTTCCGCGCAGGTGCGCCGCGCCCGCGAGCAGGGGTGGAAACATGCTTAAACATTCAATCGTGGCGTTCTGGGCAGGGGTGGACGTACATTCATGTGGTCCCGCAAGCCCCTCTGGAGGCGGCGATGCCCGCTCCCCCCCTGCCACACCCCCGCACACCGGTGTGCTGGACGGACCACCTGACACCGGACCCCGCGCACCGGACGACCTGGTCCGCCTGCACCCGCCGGCCGGAACTCGTCGCCTGCGGCACCGCGTGGGACGCGGTCGTCGCACCGCTGGCCCGCGGACTGGCCGGCCTCGATCACCTGCGCCTGCCCCTGGCGGGCGGCTTCCCGGTGCTCGCGGACTACGTACGGCTGGAGCTGATCGTCCAGGTGCCCGCCGGCACCGGGCACCGCTGTGCCGCCCCGGGCAGCCGCGTGCTGCACAAGGGGACGTGGCTCCTGGTCCCGGTCGGGACGCACAGTGCCGCCTCGGCGACCTGGCTGAGCCGCCCCGACCCGGCCACCCCGCGCTACGTCGACGCCGACCGCCTGCACCACGCGCTGCTCGCGGTCGGCGCCGTCCCGCAGGACTGAGGATCAGGTCCCGGGGCACTCCTTCCACGCCAGGTGGTAGATGGTGCTGATGTTGCCGTCGGTCGAGTCCATGGTCATGTAACTCGTCGCGCCGGGAGCGGAGTTGCCCCGGGCGACCCGCAGCTCGGTGTTGATGTTGAAGTTGCGCTGCACGCCGCAGGGCGCCCAGACCAGCTGGGCCCAGTCGGTCTCGTCCGTGGCCTGCCAGTTGTCGTCGAACGGGCCGCGGAAGTCGTGCGACCGCGCTGCCGTCTGCGGGGAGCCCTGGAAGTAGTACGAGGCCTTCTCGGTGCCGGTCGCGCCCGGCGCGAGGGCTGCGTAACCGCGGTAGTCGGCGCTGGCGATCGCGTACGTGAAGCCGTGCGGCACGTGCACGACCAGGCTCAGCTGACAGTTGCGGCGGGCTGCGGTCGGCGGCGCACCGCCGCCGACCTGGGCGATGTACTGGCTGTACGTCACGGTGAACGCGGTGTTGTCCTCGGACACCGCCAGGGCGGTGGTGTCCTTCGGGCAGCCGGATCCGTTGACCGTCGCGACGTCGATCACGATCCGGTCCGGCGGCGGGTCCACGATGGTGGAGGGGCTGGGCTGCGCGGGCAGGGCGGCGGTGAGCAGGGCGCCGATCGCGCCGCTCACCAGGAAACCACCGGCCATGTCTTCTCTCCCATCCGTTGCTGCGGTTCCGGGCGGCTCGCGGGCAGCTGCGGGCGTGCCGCGGGAGTGGGGGGTGCGACCGGCCATGGAGACGGCGGCCGGACGTCGCGGTCCTGTGCGCGGGACCGGAAGCGGAACTCGAAACGGAACTGGAACGGGCATGGCTGTGTGCGCCATGGGGGACGCCGGCCCGTGCGGGCCGGTGCCGGAATCGTAGGGAGGCCGGGCACGGCGGAACAGGGGGAGGTCCAGCCAAAGCGCGGGCAGCGAAGGGCCGTTCGGCGGCCGGAACACGGCTTGGATCGCCGGCGGGCCCTCGTCGGGCAGGGGCTCCTCGCCGTGGCCCGGTCGACGGGCCGCCGGGCGGGGTCGGGCGGTTCCTCCGCAGTGGCCGGCCGGGCGTACCTGCGGCCGCGCTGGTCGCACGCGCCGTAGGCGCGGAAGTTCAGCTACCCCTCGTGCTGCGGCAGGTGGGTCTTGGCGTCGTCGTAGGTGCCCGTTCCGGGGGCCGCGGCGGGGGTGTAGAAGAGGTTCAGCACGCCGGTGGTGAACGTCTCGGCGGATTCGAGCTCCAGCGGGACCGCCGGGCCGTCGTCCTCGAACAGCCGCATGCCCGAGCGTACGGCGATCGGGTGCACCAGCAGGTGGAGCCGGTCGAGCAGCCCGGCGGCCAGCAGCTGGCGGACGACCGAGATCGAGCCGCTGATCCACACGGGGCCGCCCGGCTCCGCCTTCAGGGCAGCGACCGCCCCGGCGAGCTCGCCGTCGAGCTGCTCCGAGTTCCGCCAGTCGAAGGTCAGCCGGCTGCGCGAGACGACGATCTTGCGGGCGTCGCCGAGGACCTTGGCGAAGGGCGCGTCCTCACCGCCGGCCGCCTCCCGCCCCGGCCACGCGCCGGCGAAGCTGTCGTACGTACGGCGGCCCAGGAGGAGGGTGTCGGCCCGGCCGAGGGTGGCGTCGACGGCTTGGCCCATCTCGTCGTTGAAGTAGGGGAAGTGCCACTGGTCCGGCGCCTCGACCACGCCGTCGAGCGAGATGAACAGCTGCGCGGTGACGGGCCTCATACGGGCTCTCCCCTGGGCGTCGGGTGACTGGCTCCTTCCAGTAGACGACGGGAAGGGGGCCCGCACGACTTCCCACGCGGGCCCCCGAGCGGGCGCGGCCGCGCGGTCCGGCGGGCCGGCCCCTCGCTAGGTGTTGGCCTCCGCGGACGAGATGTCGGCGAGTGCCGAGGACGGGTCCTTGTCGAGGGCCAGGTCGCCGATGGAGACGATGCCGACGAGCTTCCCGTCGTCCGTCACCGGCAGGCGCCGCAGGGCGTGTTCGCGCATGAGGGCCACCGCGCGGTCGATGCCGTCGTCCGGCCCCACCGTGACGGGCTCCCCGCTGCAGACGGTCTGCACGTCGGTCGTCGCCGGGTCCCTGTCCTCCGCCATGGCACGAACGACCAGGTCCCGGTCGGTCAGGATGCCGCGGAGCATGCCGTCGTCGACGACGAGGACGTCTCCGATGTCGGCGTCGCGCATCTTCCGGGCGGCCTCGCTCAGCGAGACCTGGGGTGCCACGGTCACCGGGCGCTCCGTCATCACCTCGTGGATGAGCTGGGACATTCTGTCGCCTCCGGTGCTGGAGATCGGGTGGGTCTGCCGCGCGGCTACCCCGGCCCGCACGGCCCACACCCGTCCGAGGGGGCCCGTACGCCCCGGCCCGACGCGGCCGGTACCCAATGGTTTCCGGACATCCTCCGGCGGGTGACCGGCCCGCACGGCGGCCCGCCCGCACGGGGCGGGGCGCGGCCCGGGAGCGTTTTCGGTCAACCGCGGGCCCCCGACGCCGAAGAGGTATAGACCACTGCTAGAGTGGTTGCACTCCCCACACGTCCGATCACCCCCGGTCACCGGAAGGTCCGCCGTGTCCACCACCCATCTCTCCGGCCCTCGGGCCGACTCCACGCCCGCGTACCAGCGCATCGCCGCGGCCCTGCGCGCCGAGCTCGGCGGCTCCATCGCGCCCGGCGCCCGGCTGCCCGCCGAGCGGGCGCTGTCCGTACGCTTCGGCGCCAACCGCCAGACCGTGCGCGCCGCGCTGCAGCTGCTGCGCGCGGAGGGCCTGGTCAGCACCGACCGCCGCGGAACGTACAACGCCGCGGCCGCCGCCCCGCCCGTACGCCGCCCCAGCGCGCCGGACTTCCCCGGCGGCCTCGCGCCCCGGCCGGGCACCACCACCCGGTCCCTGCTGCGCATCGCGGGGCTCCCGGCCGCACCGGCCGCCGCGATGGGCCTGGCCGCCGGCCGGCAGGTGCTCGTCCACCAGCACCAGTTGGTCGACGGGGACGGGGTCCTGCTCCAGCAGGCCCGCACCTGGTTCTCTCCCACGGCCGTGGAGGCGGTCCCGGAGCTGCGCCGGCACCTGCGCGAGGCGCCCACCGACCACGCCGAGCTCCGCCACCTGCACGCCTGGTTCGAGCGCGAGGGGCTGGCCGCCCGGGTGACCGACACGATCAGCATCCCGGCGCCCCACCGCTCGGGCCACCAGCCCGCCCCGGCGGTCCGGCGGACGGTGCACGACCAGGACGGCCGCCCGCTCGCGATCACCGACCTCAGCTATCCCGCGAGCCGCCAGCTCGTCTGGCACCACACCCGGGCGACCACCACCAGTGCCCCCTCCATCCACCTGGCCTGACACCCGCGCCGCGCCGCCCGGCCCGCCGCTCAGCCCGGCGCCGACGTCTCCGCCAGTGCCCGCCGCAGCGTGGCCGTACGGCGCAGCATGACCGCCGGTACGAGCCAGCAGCCCCCGAACCACAGCAGCAGGGCGGCATCGGCGAGGAGGGCGGCCCCCGGGCTGAGGACCAGCCGCAGCACCAGCAGCAGCGCGAACGCGACCATGGCCAGGAACAGCACGAGGCCGGCCACCGTGAGCCGCGCCGCCCACACCACCGCCTCCGGCTTCACGCCGAGGCCGGTGACCAGCCGGTGCACGCAGACCGGGGCGGTCAGCGCGCCGGTGGCCGCGGCGCCGAAGACGACGCAGGCCACGTACAGGTTGTGGTCGGTGGCCGCCAGGCGTGCGAAGGCGGGAGTGAACGCGGCGGCGAGCAGGAAGGCCAGCAGCAGCTGCACGCCGGTGAGCGCGACCCGCACCTCGTGGAGCAGCTCGCACCACAGCCGGTCGGCGCGTTCGTCGGGGCTCTCGCGCCGGTCGCCGGGGCCCGGCGACCGCACTCCGCCGCGGAGCGGGCGGGGGTCTCCCCTGCGGGTCTGCGGGGCAGCCGTCCAGCGGATGCGCATGGCGGTCACCTCCGGGTCGGGCGGCTCGTGCTTCGAGGCCGTGCACCCGCTGCTACCCGGCGCGGGTGCGACTACCCCCGGCTCGGCCGCCCCCGGGGGGCGGCACCGGGTGCTGTCGGCTCGCCCGGACACCGGCCCGGACCGCCGCCCGGACCCGGCCCGAACCGCGGCCCGCGCCCGAATAATCGGTTGCCCGGGCGGCGGCCGGTCCCCGACGATCGACGGCTGTGAGCAAGACCCTTTTGTCCTCGATCGTGCCCGATCTCAGCCCCTGGCGTTCCAGCCGCGACTTCCGGCTGCTCTTCTACCAGGGCACGGTGACCTTCTTCGGCTCGTTCATGGCCATGATCGCCCTGCCGCTCCAGATCAAGCACCTGACCGGCTCGCCCCTGGCGGTCGGCGCGATGGGCGCCGTCGAGCTGGTCCCCCTCGTGGTGTGCGGCCTGTACGGCGGGGCGCTCGCCGACGCCGTCGACCGGCGCCGGCTGATCCTCCTCACCGAGGCGGGTCTCGGCCTGCTCGCCGTGGTGCTGCTGGTCAACGCGCTGCTGCCGGACCCGCTGCTGTGGCCGCTGTACGTGGTGGCGGCCGGCGTGTCCGCACTGGCCGGGCTCCAGCGTCCGGCCCTGGACTCGCTGATGGCGCGGATCGTGCCGCACGACCAGATGACCGCCGCCGCCGCGCTCAACGCGGTGCGGTACCAGATCGGCGCCATCGCGGGCCCGGCGCTGGCCGGCCTGGTCGTCGCGTACGCCGGCTACGCCCCCGCGTACGCCGTCACGGTGGCCGGCTTCGTCCTGTCGGTGCTGCTCTGCGCGCGGCTGGCCCCGGCGCCGCCCGCCCGGGACGCGGAGCGCCCCTCGCTGCGCGGCATCGCGGAGGGGGCGCGGTACGCGTGGAGCCGGCCGGTGCTGCTCGGCACGTACGCCGTCGACCTGGCGGCCATGTTCTTCGCCTTCCCGAACACGATCTTCCCCTTCCTGGCCGACGAGCTGGACGCCACCTGGGCGCTGGGCCTGATGTACGCGGCGGGCGCCGTCGGTTCGCTGCTCCTGGGGCTGACCAGCGGCTGGACCTCCCGGATCCGGCGGCACGGGCTGCTGGTGGTGTGCGGTGCGGCGGGCTGGGGCCTGGCGGTCGCCGCCGCGGGCCGGGCGTCGAGCATCTGGCTGGTGCTGGTGTGCCTGGCGGTCGCGGGCGCCGGCGACATGCTCAGCGGACTGGGCCGGGCCACGATCTGGAACCAGACCATCCCGGACGAGCTGCGGGGCCGGCTGGCCGGCATCGAGGTGCTGTCGTACAGCGTCGGCCCGCAGCTGGGCCAGGTGCGGGCGGGCACGATGGCGGGCTGGACGGGCACGCGCGCCGCCTTCTGGACCGGCGGGCTGGCCTGCGTGGCGTCGGTGGCCGCGCTGGCCGCGCTGCTGCCGAAGCTGATCACGTACGACGCGCGGACGGACGCCGACGCGGTGCGGCGCCGCGCCGCGAAGGAGCCGGTCGCCGCCCCCTCCGGGCCCGCCTGACCGTCCACCGGGAGGCGGCCGTCCGCGCGGCGGCCCCCTCCCGGTGGGTGGCAGTCCTGGGCCGTTCGCGTGAGCACCGCGCCCTGCGCACGGCAGGGGGCGCGCGACCCGACGATGATCGGCACGTGTCGACCGGAACCGGACCCTCCCCCCACGCGCCCGGCGGCGCCGATCCCCTGCCGTGCCTGCCGGAACCCGGCGCGGAACCCGACCCCGCCACGGCGGATCCCCCTCCCGCCCCCAAGGCACCCGTGCTCACCATCGGGGTGGAGGAGGAGTACGTGCTCCTGGACGCGGCCGGCATGCCCGTGCCCCGGGCCGACCCGGTGATGGCCGAGGCCGGCCTGGAGCCGAGCGTGGAGGGGGCGGAGCTCCAGCACGAGCTGCTCCAGTGCCAGATCGAGGTCGCCACGCCCGTGTGCAGCCAGCTGGCCGAGGCCGCCGGGCACCTGCTGAGGCTGCGCCGGGCGCTGGGGCAGGCGGCCGAGGACCACGACTGCCGGCTGGCCTCGTGCGGCACCCCGCCGCGCAATCCGCGCTCGCCCGACGTCACGGACGCGCCCCGTTACCGCGATCTGTCCCTCCGCGCGCCGCAGCTGGTGGCGGAGCAGCTGGTCTGCGGCACGCACGTGCACGTGGCGGTGCCGAGCCGGGACGTCGGCGTCGCGGTGCTCAACCGGATCAGGCCCTGGCTGCCGGTGCTGGTGGCGATGGCCGCCAACTCACCGCTGTGGAACGGCCGGGAGACCGGCTTCGCGAGCTGGCGCACGGTGGTGTTCGGGCGCTGGCCGGTCAGTGGTCCGCCGCCGCTGTTCGCCGACGCGGCCGACTACGACCGGCGCGCCCGCGACCTGCTGGCGGCGGGTGTGGCGCGCGACACCGGGCAGCTGTACTGGCAGGCCCGGCTGTCGGACCGGTACCCCACCATCGAGGTGCGTTGCGCCGACGCGCAGTTGTGCGTCCACGACACGGTGATGCTGGCCGGCCTCGTGCGCGGGCTGGTCGGCCGGGCCATCGCGGACCACGACGCCGGGCGGCCCGTGCCGCACTGGCCGCCGGAACTCATCCAGGCGGCCAACTGGCACGCCGCCCGGTACGGGCTGACCCACACGCTGCTCTCCCCGCACGGCTCCTCCCGCCCGGCGCGGGCGGTGGTCAGGGAACTCCTGGACCACACCGCCCCGGAGCTGGAGCGCTCCGGCGACCTGAGGGAGGTCGGCTGCCTGGTCGAACGCCTGCTGGAACGCGGGACCGCGGCCGAGCGCCAGCTCCGCGCCCACCGCGAGGGCGGCCTCGCCGGGCTGCTGGAGCTCCTCACCGCGGACGCCGACCCGGCCCCCTGACCCCTGTGCCCCCGCGTCACCCGCCCGGTGGTCCGGGGTGGAGGCGGATCCGGGCGGCCAGCGGGAGGTGGTCGCTCGGGGTGGCGTCGAGGAGGCGCAGGCGGGTCACCGCCGCGCGGCGGGTGAGGACCTGGTCGATGCGTGCCACGGGGAAGGCCGCCGGCCAGCTGAAGGCGAAGGCGGGTGCGGGCGGGTCCAGGCGGGAGGTGACGGGGGCCAGGCCCCGGTCGTCCAGGGTGCCGTTGAGGTCGCCGAGCAGGACCACGCGTTCCAGGGGCTCGGCGGCGAGCGCCGCGCCGAGCAGGGCGGCGCTCTCGTCGCGCCGGGCGGAGCCGAAGCCGCCGGACGGGCTCAGCCGGAGGGAGGGGAGGTGGGCGACGTAGACGGCGACGTCTCCGTGGGGGGTCCTGGCGGTGGCCCGCAGGCAGCGGTCCCAGCCCTCGCCGATGCCCCGGGGTCTGATGGGGACCGGGCGCACGTCCGTGAGGGGGAATCGGGACCAGAGCCCGACGGTGCCGGTGGCCGCGTGGTGGGGCAGGACGGGGCCGAGGGCGGCGGCGAAGCCCGGCGAGGTCGCCGGGGTCAGTTCCTGGAGGGCCACGAGCGAGGGTTCCGCGTCGAGGATGCGCCGGGCCGTGGCCGCGGGGTCGGGGTTCTCGTCGCTCGCGTTGTGCTGGACTGCGGTGAGGTCGTACGGGGCGTCCGCGCGCGGGAGCAGTTGGGTGCCGTACAGCGCCGCCCAGGCGGCCGCCGGCACGAGAGCGGCGCAGAGGGCGTCGGGTGCCCGCCGCCACAGGGCGAGGCCGGCCAGGACCGGCACCCCGAGGCCGAGCCAGGGCAGGAAGGTGTCGAGCAGGCTGCCGGCCCGCGGGCCGGTGTTGGGCACGAGGCCGGGGAGGGTGAGGAGGAGGGTCAGCAGCAGGGCCGGGGCGAGGCGCAGGAGGGGACCGGCGGCGCGGGGGGCGGGCGCCGGCGGGCCGGGAACCGGTTCCGCGGCGACCGGTTCCGCGGGCGCCGCACCACCGGGGCCGGTACCGGGATCCGCGCCGGCGCCCGGGCCCTGGCCCGGCGTCGCGCCGGGGCCGGGATCGGTGCCGGAGGGCCGGGCGGCGTTCCGGGCGACCAGCGCGTGGACCAGGGCGAAGGTGACGCTGATCAGCAGCGCCCAGGAGGCCCACTTCGACAGCGGGACCGCTTCCCAGGCGCCCAGCTGTGACGGGTAGCTCCAGGCCCCGAGGTAGGTGGCGATGTTCTCGGCCACCCACAGGAAGAAGCCGATCAGGGTGAAGGCCAGCGCGAGGGGCATCCGGCACCACCGCTCCCCCACCCGGTAGTGCACGGCGGTCCCGGCCGTCGCGGCGAGCAGCAGCAGGGCCAGCGCCCAGCGCAGGTCCGGCAGCCAGTGGTGGGTGAGGAAGTTGGCGTACAGCGCGGCCGCCACCAGGGCCGTCGCGCGCACCCGGTAGCCCGTGACCCGCAGGCCGAACAGCCGCCAGGCGCGGCACACGTAGCTGCCGACGGCCGCGTACATGAAGCCCCCGTACAGCGGCACCCCGGCGACCTTGGTCAGGGCCGGCTCGGGGTAGCTCCACGACCCCACCCGCACCTTCACCAGTTCGAAGGCCAGCCCGAGGAGGTGGCAGACGGCGATGACCGCCGCCTCCCGGCGCGTCTCCCACCGCAGGACCAGGAAGGCGGCGGTGAGCAGGATCCCGTACCCGAGCAGCAGGTCGTAACGCGCCACGGGCAGGTCCGGGAGGACGGTGGACAGGGCCATGCCGCAGAACAGCGCGCCGGCGAAGAGGCAGGCGCGGACCTGCGTCCAGCCGAACAGCGCCAGCTGCCTGAGGAAGCGCGCCGTGCTCGCCGTGATCGGGTGCATGCCCTACGGGACGGGCCGGACACGTGTGTGGTTGCCGGGCGGGCCGGGTACATACACGGAAGGTTTTCCGACAGACCGTCGGCAAACAGTTGACTTAGGTAAACCTAAGTCAGAGGATCGGAGAGTCGGCGCGCCGCCCTGAACGGGCAGCGGCCGCGTCGCTTCCGCATGCCCGTTCTTCTCCCTGGAGGCCCTCTTGGACCCCGCCGGCACCCCCGCCGCCCCCGCCGCCCCGTCCGCCGCCCCCGCCCCGGCCGGGCCGACGCCGTTCTCCGAGCTGATCCGGACCGCCTCGCACGCCCAGCACACCGAGGCCGAGAACTCCGGGTTCATGAGCGACATGCTCGGCGGGCGCCTCGGGATGGACGCGTACGCGCGGTACACCGAGCAGCTGTGGTTCGTCTACCGCGCTCTGGAGGACTCCGCGCGGGAGCTGGCGGCGGACCCGGTGGCCGGCCCGTTCATCCGACCCGAGCTGTTCCGGGTCACGGAGCTGGAGCGGGACCTCGCCCATCTGCGCGGCGCGGACTGGCGGTCCACCGCGACCGCCCTGCCGGCGACCCGTGCGTACGCGGCCCGCGTCGAGGAGTGCGCGCGGAACTGGCCCGCCGGGTACGTCGCGCACCACTACACCCGCTACCTCGGCGACCTGTCGGGCGGTCAGATCATCCGCGGCACGGCCGAGAAGACCTGGGGCTTCGCCCGCAAGGGCGACGGGGTGCGGTTCTACGTCTTCGAGCAGGTCGGGAACCCGGCGGCCTTCAAGCGCGAGTACCGCGCGCTGCTGGACGCGATAGCGGTGGACGACCTGGAGAAGCGGCGGATCGTGGAGGAGTGCAACAGCGCCTTCGCCTTCAACACGGCCGTCTTCCGTGAGCTGGGTGAGGAGTTCCGGCCCGCGGCCTGAGTCCCGGCCCGTACGCTCGCAGCGGAGGCCCCCGTCCGGAGTCCCGTCCGGACGGGGGTCTTCGGCCTGGGTGGGCCGCCCGGCGGTGACGCCCCGACGGCCACCGTACGGCGCTTCCGGCCGGCCGTGACGTGTGCGGGGCGCCCTTCAGCCCTCGGTGCCGTCCGCGGCCTCCGCGGCCTCCGCGCCGTCCGCGCCGTACGTGCCGTCCGCGCCGTACGTGCCGTCCGGCGTTGCGTCTCCGTCCGGCGCCTCCTCCGCCTCGTCGTGGAGGCGTGCGGCGAGCGGGTCGGCGGTCAGGCGGAGCGGGTGGGCGAGGGAGGCCTCGTACCGGGCACGGTCGAACACGTACGGGCCGAGGGGCAGTTCGCCCCACTCCTCGCTCCGGTACGGCTGGAGGAACCGGGACCAGGTCACCGTGTCGTCCGCCACCTCGATGTGCGCGCACAGCGGCCAGCACTCCCAGACCCCGCACGGGCAGCCCAGCAGCACCGACCGTCCGCCGGCGACCTCCCGGAACGCCGGGGAGGGCCGCCCCGTGAAGTGCTCCGACGGACGCGGTACGTCGTCCCGGTCCAGCCCCCGGTGCTGGCCGAGGACGAACCGGGCGCGCCCCTCGGGGGTCCTCCCGGGCTCGCCCTCCAGCAGCTCGGGCTCCCAGAGCGGGGCCGTGGCGCGGGCCACCAGTTCCCGCAGGTCCACCCCGTCCACCCGGACCCCCCAGACCTCCAGGGTTCCGTGCGGGTGGGTGAAGAACTCGGCCTCGGCCATCGGCGCCTCCCGCTGCCGTCCTGCTGCACCCGGTGTGCTCCGCCGCGCAGCCACGATCCTCCGCGTTCCGCCCCGCTCCGGGCAACCGGGTTCCGGCGGAACGGAGGCTGCCGGGCCGGGCTCGGCGCGACCGGCCCGCCGTGCGCGGCGTACCCTCGGCGAATGGCGAAGTACTTCGACGTGCACCCTGAGAACCCTCAGCCGCGCACCATCAGCAGTGTCACGGACCTGGTCCGCTCCGGGTCGCTCATCGCATACCCGACGGACTCGTGTTTCGCCCTGGGCTGCCAGCTCGGCAACCGGGAGGCCCTCGCACGGATGCGGACGATCCGGCGGCTCGACGAGCGGCACCACTTCACCCTCGTCTGCCAGAACTTCGCCCAGCTGGGGCAGTTCGTGCACATCGACAACGCGGTGTTCCGGGCCATCAAGGGCGCCACGCCCGGCGCGTACACGTTCATCCTCCCGGCCAGTTCGGAGGTGCCGCGCCAGCTGCTGCACCCGAAGAAGAAGACGGTCGGCGTCCGGATCCCGGACCACGTGGTGACCCAGGCGCTGCTGGCCGAGCTCGGCGAGCCACTGCTGTCCACCACCCTGCTGCTGCCGGACGAGGACGAGCCGATGACGCAGGGCTGGGAGATCAAGGAGCGCCTGGACCACGTGGTCGACGCGGTGGTCGACTCGGGCGACTGCGGCACGCAGGCGACCACCGTCATCGACTTCTCCGGCGGCGGTGCGGAGATCGTGCGGCGCGGCTCGGGCGACACCGAGCGCTTCGAGTAACGGCGCGTCCGCTCGGGCGGTCCGCGGGACCGGGCTCGGAGCATCGGCGGGCCCGGCTCAGGGGCGCTGGCGTGCACGGGCCGCCGGGCCGCCGGCCGTGGGCGGGACGGTCGGGTCCAGCGGGGCCGAGGCGGTGGTGGTGGGGGCCCGCGACGGCCGGCCGTCGCCGCGTTCGACGAGGGTCAGCCGGGCCGCGGCCGTCTTGAAGAGCGGCTGCTTCGACACCGGGTCCCAGTCGGTGGCGGTGGTCTCGTTCGCGGCCCGGCCCGGGGCGTCCCCGCCGCCGGTGCCGCCCGGGGTGTCCCAGTAGCCGTAGTGGAAGGGCACGAAGAGCAGCCCGTCCCGGATGGCGGTGACCCGCAGCCGCCCGCGCAGGGCGCCCCGCCGGGTGGCCACCTCGACCAGGTCGCCCTCGGCCAGTCCGCGTACCGCCGCCTCCCCGGCGGACAGTTCCACCCACACCTCCGGTGCCGCGGCGTCGAGCTGCGGAGCGCGGCCCGTCTTGGTGCGGGTGTGGAAGTGGTAGAGGGTCCTCCCGGTGGTCAGCCGCAGCGGGTACGCGGCGTCCGGCTCCTCGCGCGGCGGCTCGTACGCGGCGGACCTGATGACCGCCCTGCCGTCCGGGTTGAGGGCCCGGTAGGCGTCGGCGTCGTGCGGGTCGCCGGTGGCGAGGTCCTTGCCGTAGGACTCGCAGACGTCGGGGTGCGCCCAGGGGAAGCCGTCGGTGTAGAGGCGCTCGGTGCCGTCGGGGTGTTCCGCGTCGCAGGGCCACTGGATGCCTGAGGCGCTCTCGTGCAGCCGGCGGTGGCTCAGCCCGGTGTAGTCGCAGGGCCGTCCGGCGCTGCAGCGCTTCCACGCCTCGAAGGCCGACTCGGCGTCGTGCCAGCTCACCAGCGGTGCGCCGGCGCGGTCGCGGAAGTCCATGCGCCGCGCGTAGTCCAGGAAGACGTCGAGGTCGGGGCGGGCGAGGCCCGGCGGGTCGACGGCGCGTTCACACAGGTGCACCGTGCGGTCCGCATTGGTGACGACCCCGGTCTTCTCGCCCCAGGTCGCGGCCGGCAGGACCACGTCGGCCAGCCGGGCGGTCTCGGTGAGGAACAGGTCCTGCACCACGGTGACGAGGCCCTCGCGTGCCAGGATGCCCCGGATGCGGGCGAGTTCGGGCAGGGACACGGCCGGGTTGGTGCCGCTGATCCACAGCAGTCCGATGCCGCCCTCGCCGGCCAGCCGGAAGATCTCCATGGCATGGGTCGGCGGCCCGGCGTGCGGGATCCGCTCCGGGTCGACGTTCCAGATCCCGGCCAGCTCCCGGACGTGGTCCGGGTTCTGCCAGTTCCGGAAGCCCGGCAGGTCGCCGTCCGCCCCGCACTCGCGGGTGTTCTGGGCGCTGGGCTGGCCGTTCATCTGGAGCACTCCGCACCCGGGCCGGCCCAGCATGCCGCGCAGCAGGTGCAGGTTGTTGACCTGGACCGCGGCCGCGGTGGCCTGGTGGGACTGGTACACGCCCTGGAGGACGGTGGACACCAGCCGCCGCGCCCCGCCCAGGAGTTCCGCCGCCCGTACGATCTCCCGCGCCGGTACGTCGCAGATGCCGGCGGCCCACTCGGGCGTGCAGGGGGCGACCCGCTCGGCGAGTTCCTCGAAGCCGACGGTGTGTGCGTCGAGGTAGGTCCGGTCCACCCGCCCGGTGCGGACGGTCTCGTGCAACAGGGCGTTGAGCAGGGCCAGGTTGGTGCCGGGGCGGGGCGCCAGGTGCACGTCGGCACGGCCCGCCGCGGCGGTGGGGCGGGGGTCGACGCAGACCAGCCGGGGCGGGTCCGGGCCGGTCAGCCGGTCGAGGATCCGCATCCACAGCACCGGCTGGGTCTCGGAGACGTTGTGCCCGAACAGCGCGAGGGTGTCGGCGTGGTCGACGTCGGTGAACGAGCCGGGCTGGCCGTCGCTGCCGAAGGACTCCTTCAGCGACTCGCCGGCGGTGGCCGTGCAGAGCCGGGTGTTGCCGTCGAGGTGGGGGGTGCCGAGGCCGCCGCGGGCGATGACCGCGAGCGTGTAGTACTCCTCCAGGAAGAGCTGCCCGCTGGTGTAGAAGCCGATGGCCTCCGGGCCGGGTCCGGCCATCAGTTCACGCGTGCGGGTGACGATCCGGTCCATCGCGGTGTCCCAGGAGCACGGCACCAGCTGCCCCCGGTCGCGCACCAGCGGGCGGGTGAGCCGGTCGGGGGAGTGGCAGGCCTGCCAGCCGAACAGGTCCTTGGGGCCGAGCCTGCCGTGGTTGACGCGGTCGGCGGCGCGGCCCCGGACGCCGACGATCCGGCCGTCGCGGACGGCGACGTCCATGGCGTCGCCGTTGGAGTGCAGGACGGACGCGGCCTTCGTCCAGCGGTCCACGTCGCCGGGGCCCAGCCCTTCGGCCAGGTGGGTGTCGGTCCTGGCCGGCCAGGTGCCGCCCGCCGGGTACGGGGTGCGGTCGCCCCAGGGGCGCGCGATGCGGTCGGGGTTCGGCTCCACGGGCCACCTCCGGATCGGCGCCGTCCGTGGGGCGCGTCTGCCCTGGCGGGGCGGGCCGAAACGGCTGCCGCGGGCGGCCCGGCGCCTTGCGGCCTGTCACCCGTACGGACGCGTCCACCTGCCCGCACGGGGGGCCATCGGGGTTTGCTGGTCGGTACCAGCAAGTCCCGCGATCAGGGAGGCGACATGTACGTGATGTGCGCGGGCACTGCCCTCACCGACACACACCCCGTCTGGCACGTGGCGGCCAAGAACGACACCCGCACCCTGTGCGGCCAGCCGGTGCCCGCACCGGGCCAGGAGCACACCACCGAACGCCACTGCCCCGAGTGCATGGCGAACTTCCGCGAGACGATGCAGGTCCGCACCGCCTGACCCGGCCCCGTCACCTGCCGGCGACCGCGTGCTCCGGACCGGAGCGCGCCAGGACCCCGGCCGCAGGTGACTGTCGGTCCTGGCCGGGGTCCTGGGTGCGGGGCGACGCGTCAGCGGTCGTCGCGCATGTCGCGGCGGTCGTCCGCCTCGTCGCGCATCATGTCCTCGTCGCGGTCCCGGGAGACCTCGCCGGGCCTGCGCTGGCCGTTGTCCCGGTCCTGCTGGCGGTCACGCCCGGAGCGCTCCTGCTCCTCGCGGCCTATGCCGGGCTGCTGGCGTTTGTTCTGCATTCCACCCATGACGGGGTCACTCTCCTCGTGAGCTTGAGCGAGCGGGACATCGTCGTCCCGCCCGCTCCACGACGCTGACACGTACCGTCACGGTCCGCATCTTATCGGCACGGAGGGTGAGGCCGGCCGGGTCACCGCGAGGGGGTCGCGGGGGCCGCCCGGCCCCGGGGCGGCGTGCGGGTGGGACGTCAGCGCTGGAAGGAGACGTCGTAGTAGGTGTCGGTCAGGGCGCCGGCGACGGTGTAGCAGCGGACCTGGACGCCTTCGGTGGGGTTCCAGCGCTCCACCTTGCAGAACTTGGAGTCGACGCCGTAGGCCGTGACCTGGACGTTGCCGTTGGAGAGCTGCTGGTTGGGCGGGTGGAAGCGGTAGACGCCCTGGCTGACGCGCCGGATGCGGTTCACCACGCCGGAGGAGTTGTACGAGTACGCGGCGGCGGGGTTGTACGCCGCCGAGCCCGGCAGGTTGGCCCATGCGTACGCGGCCGGGACGGCGCGCTGGATGCCGGTGGCGCGCGCGTAGGTCAAAGTGAAGCGCTGGTCCCTGAGGTTGCCCAGGCGGTCGTGGCAGCGGACGTTGACGAGCTGGTCGGCGCCGGAGACGAACCAGTTGCCCACCTTGCAGCGGGCCGAGGTGTCGCCGTACGCCGTCACCTGGACGTGTCCGGCCGCCGAGCCGATCGAGCGCAGCCGGACGGTGTACCGGCCGGTGCCCGAGCGGGTGATGGCGTTGAGCGCACCGGCGGAGTTGAACTGGTACGCGGTCGAGGGCGTGTACGCCGCGCTGGTCGGGTTGTTGGCCCACACGTACCCGAAGCGGGAGCCGCCGAGGCCGGAGGTGTTGACGAAGCTCGCCGTGAACGGGGTGTTCACGCGGAGGCCGGTGCGGGTGAAGCAGCTGACCCGGACGTCGAGCCGGTTGCCGACGGGGTTCCAGTCGCGGACCGCGCAGGTGTTGCTGGTGGCGCCGTACGCGGTCACGTGGACCGTGCCGCCGGTCCGGCCGAGGTTGGCCAGCCGGACGGTGTAGAGGCCGGTACCGGTGCGGACCACGCTGTTGGCGCCGCCGGTGGAGTTGCGGCTGTAGGCGGCGGAGGGGGCGTACGGGGTGTTCAGCGCGTGGGAGGGCGAGTTCGCCCAGACGTAGGCGCGCCCCAGGCTGCCCACCGCGTGGGCGGGCGTGGCGGTCACGGCCGCCGTGCCTCCGGCGAGGGCCAGGGTTGCGGTCAGGGCCAGTGCGCGGGTGCGCCAACCGGCTTGCGGTTGCGTTGCGTTCACGTGGATCTCTCCCCCTCGGGTCACCGCGGCCCGGCCGACGGCGCGGACCGGCGACGGGGAAGTTAGTCGGCCGTCGGGCGGTCGGCTACGGGGTGTTCCGCACGGGGGGAGGTGCGCGGGGGCGTGGCGGCGCGCTCGGGGAAACCGGAGCGCCCCCTTGGTCCCGACCTGGTGCCGGGCACCCGGCTGCGCCGGCGGAGCCGGGCGGCGGGTCTACTGGAGGTCGGAGAACTCGATGGTGTCGGCCGGGGCCGGGGTCTTCGCCGGCACCGGCTCGTTGAAGTCGCCGAAGCGCGCGACGTCCCGCTTGCCGGGCTCCCGCACCTCAGCCTTGAGCAGGTACGGGGTGTCCTCGGTGGACACGTAGTAGGTCGCGGTCTGCTTGTCGTGCCGGCCGGTGACCGTGATCGCGGGCGCGCCGCCGACGGTGGTGCGCCGCCCCTTGGTCAGTTTCTCGTTCACCGGCCGTCCGGCGAAGGTGTCCTTGAAGTTGGAGAGGTCGCAGAAGTCCGTGAAGTCCCGGAGCAGCGCGTTCTGGACGGTGCCGTGGATGTAGCGCCCGTTGATCAGGGCGATGGCCGCGTTGCCCGCCGGGCCCGGCACCTGGGACTTGAGGAGGGTGTCGTCGAGCTTCATCCAGACGTCCTGGCCTCGCTTGATCAGGTCCGCGTGACCGCCGTTCCTCGGCAGCCCGACGGTCCCTGCGCAGTTGCCGTCCACGTCGAGGTGCAGGTCGAGCGTGGTGGTGCCCGTCGCGTCGGTGATGCGCGCGTCGAGTGTCATCGACTTCGCGTCCGCCATGGCCTCGCGGGCCTTCTCGGCGATCGTCGTCGCGCTCCGGTCGGCGATGCCGTTGTCGTCCGCGGCCGCCGGAGCGGCCGCCAGCCCGCCGAGGAGCCCGCCGAGGGCACAGGCTCCGAGACCGGCTGCCACACCCCGGAACAGGGACATCGCGCCACCTCCTGGAGGGACCCACTCACTCGGAAAGCGTAGTTCCGCGCCGGCGGCCCCGCATGTCGCCACCGACCGGAATCGCTAATTCCACACCTCCGACCAGGAGTTATCTACGCGTGTCGTCTACGCGCGTCATCTACGCGGGGTGTCTACGCGTGATGTCTACGCGCGATGCATTGCCGTGACCTGGGGGATTCCATGGCCGGAAATCTCCGTGTACCTTCACCACGCAAGCTCGTCATGTTCATGTCGCGTGAGCTTCACGTGAACGGCATGACGCGGTGTGAACCTCCCCCTCGACGACGAAAGCCCGCCGGGTCCCACCCGGGCGGGACCTCTGCGTGCCGAAAGGTTTCCCCCACGTGAAGACCACCCCTCGCCGCTCGCGCTGGGCTGCCGCCGGAGCGGCCCTCGCCTCGCTGGTCCTCCTCGCGCTCCCGGCGCACCAGGCCACCGCCGCGGACTACTACGCCGCCGCCCAGGGCAAGACCGGCGCCGAGCTCAAGTCGGCGCTGCACGGCATCATCAAGAACCAGTCCAAGATCTCGTACAGCGCGGTCTGGGAGGCCCTGAAGGTCACCGACCAGGACCCCGCGAACAGCGCGAACGTGATCCTGCTGTACTCGGGCCGCTCCCAGTCGAAGTCGACCAACGGCGGCAACGCCAACGACTGGAACCGCGAGCACGTGTGGGCCCAGAGCCACGGCGACTTCGGCACCGTCGCCGGCCCGGGCACCGACCTGCACCACATCCGCCCCGAGGACGTCACGGTCAACAGCATCCGCGGCAACAAGGACTTCGACCTCGGCGGCACCCTGGTCGCCGAGACCACGGACAGCTACACCGACTCCAACTCCTTCGAGCCGCGCGACGAGGTCAAGGGCGACGTCGCCCGCATGATCCTGTACATGGCCGTCCGCTACGAGGGCGGTGACGGCTTCGCGAACCTGGAGGTCAACGACTCCATCAACGGCTCGGTGCCGTGGCACGGCCGCATCAGCGTGCTGAAGCAGTGGAACGACATAGACCCGCCGGACGCGTTCGAGCAGCGCCGCAACCAGATCATCTTCGACACCTACCAGCACAACCGGAACCCGTTCATCGACCACCCGGAGTGGGTCGAGGCGATCTGGTAGGACTCCCCGCTCGGGGACGCGCGGCGAGGGGTCCGCGGACGAAGTGCGTCCGCGGACCCCTCGCCGGCTCACGGGTTGTGGAACACCACCTCGGGGTGCGCCGCCGACGGACCGTCGAGCAGCGGCTGCGGGGCGCCCTTCAGGTGCAGGTCGAAGAAGGCCGCCACGTACGCCCGGGTGGTGCCGAGCGCCCGGTCCGCCGGGAGCGGGGCGCGCGGCACGCCGTAGTGGTCGAGGAACGCCGGCGCGTCCGAGAAGGTGAAGTGGTCCGAGCCGGCGACCGTGAGCCAGCGCTTCCAGCCGCCGAAGCGGTCCCAGGCGGTGTCCCAGGTGTGGTCCCTGCCGCCGGGCCGGTGCATGTCGTCGTCCGTGCCCAGCAGCATGAACGGCCGCCCGCCCGGACCTCCCTCCGGCAGTTCGCCGTGGAAAGCCCCGTCCATGTTCACGCCCGCGCGGATCCGTCCGTCGGCCGCCATCGCCGTGGCGGCGCTCGCGCCGCCGATGGAGTGCCCGGCCATGCCGACGCGCTTCCGGTCGACGGTGGTCCGGGCGTACTTCCACGCCGGATGCCGTCCCGTCAGGCGGTCCAGCACGTACGACACGTCCCGGGCGCGGCCCGCGGTGATCTCGCTCTCCGGCACCCGCCCCTCGCTGACGGGGCCGCACACCTCGCAGCCGAGCAGCCGGCCGTCGGGGGTCCGGATGCCGAGGGACTCGTACGCGTGGTCCACGGAGGCCACGACGTAGCCGCGGCTCGCCAGGTCCTCCGCGAGGGCGGTGAGGGTGTAGCGGGAGACCGTGAAGCCCGGCGAGAGGAGGACCAGCGGGTACCGGCCGGGGGCGGGCCGGGCGTCGGGACGGGCGTACGTGCGCATCGCGGCCAGTTCCGCCGCGGGGACCGCGTCGGCGAGCCCGTACCCCTCCAGCATGGCCCGGACCTCGTCGGTGCTCGCGTACGGGGCCGACGCGCCCGTACCGGAGCGCGCGGCCGGGTAGTCGACGGTGACCATCAGCTCCCGCGCGCCGGCGGCCGGCACCCAGGGGTCGGGGCGCGAGCGGTCGACGAGGTGGAGTACGGAGCGGCCTACGGCCCACCGGCCGGTGGGGCGCGGCAGCTCCGGCCCGGCCCCGGCCCGCCGCACGGGGTCCGCGTGCGCGGCGGGCCCGGAGAGCGGCGCGGGCGCGCCGAGGGGGCCGGTGGCGGCCGGGGAGACGGCGGGGCGCAGGGCCACGGAGCCGGCGGGCGCCGCCGCGGCGGCCTGACCGGCGAGGACGGGCGGCAGAGACAGCGACAGGGTGAGTGCGGCGGCGGCGGCCGCCCTGCTGAGGTGAGCCATGCCCCGAAGCGTGCCCGCCGACGCACCCGGCGCGCGTCAGCCCGGGGGCTGGCGCTCCGTCGACCGGGAGGATGGCCCCGAATCAACTCCAGTATGGACGCGTCGCGTTGACGGCTGATCAGAGGGCCGGGCCGACGGCGTGCGGCCGGCGCTCAGCGGCGTTCGAGCAGCCCCCGCACGTACGCGGCCTGGCCCACGTGCTGGAGGTCGTCGGCCAGGATGCTGACGAGCCGGACCCCGAGGGTGACGGGCGGGTCCCAGTGCCGGTCGACCACCCGCTCCAGTTCGGCGGCGGTGAGGGTGCGCAGCCAGGTCAGGGACTGCTCGTGTACCGCGTCGTAGTAGCCGCCGAGCAGGTCGCCCGATGCCCGTACCTTCCCGGCCTCCTCCGGGCTGTGGCCGTAGCCCGTCGCATCGGCGGGCAGCGGCAGGCCGAAACGCTCGTCCCAGCCCTGGGAGTGCCAGACCTGCTCCAGGCCGGCGGGGGCGGCGACCTGGATGTCCTGGACGCGTGCCAGGTGCCACACCAGCCAGGCGATGGAATTGGCCGCCGGGTCCACGCGCGCGTGGAGCTGCTCGTCCGAGAGGCCGTCCAGGACCTGGTGCACCTCCTCGCGGATCCGTCCGAAGCCGTCCGCCAGTACGTCCGTCGCCTTCATGGCCCGGTCCTCGCCCCTTCGTCCGTGTCCGTGTTCCGCGTTCCGTGTTCCGTGTCCGTCGGCTGCGGGCTCCACGATGCCGGTCCCGGGTTCCCACTCCGGGGAGGCCGGGGCCGACACGCCACGTCCGGACGGGCCGCGGCTACGAATCACAGGTGGTTCCGATTTCCGGGCCGGAGGGACGAGGAGGTGCCGGACATGGCTCAGGGCATCAGCATGCGGACCCGGCAGGTGGCGGTGGGGATCGCCGCCGCGGGGCTGCTGGCGGGCGGCGGAACGCTGGGCGGCGCCGCAGCGGCGGCCGCCGCGCCCGCGCAGACCCCGGTGGCGGTCACGTCGCACGACCCGGGCGACTCCCCCAGGTGCGTCTGGAAGCACGGGCACAAGGAGAAGGAGTGGGTCAAGGGCCACTGGGTGAAGAAGTGGCACAAGGGCTGGTGGTCCCACCACAAGCAGTGGAAGAAGGGCCACCACGACCACCATGGGCAGTGGCACCCGGGTCACTGGGAGTGGTTCAAGGTGCACCACAAGGGCCACTGGGTCTGGGTCCACGTGCCCGGCCACTGGGACACGCACTGGGTGAAGGGCCACTGGTCCTGCCACAAGTGGTGACGCGCGGGAGCCGGCCGGTGCCGGGCGGCCCTGGCCGGCCACCGTGATGCGGCACCGGCCGATCGGTGCTCGCATGGAGGAGAGGGGGAGGTGCCGTGAGCCGCCGGCCGTGAAGCGAGGTTCCGTGGACGTGTCCGCCGGTGGTCCGCAGCCCCCGCCCGGGGACCGGGCGGCCGGGCCCGGCCTGGACGTCCTGCTGTGCCGGGTGGCCGGGGGCGACCGGGAGGCGTTCGAGCGTGTCTACGAGGCGGTGAGCCGCCCGGTGACGGGTCTGGTCACCACCGTGGTCCGGGACGCCGCGCAGGCGGAGGAAGTCGTCCAGGAGGTGCTCGTCGAGGTGTGGCGCACCGCCGGGCGCTTCCGGCCCGAGCGGGGCAGCGCTATGAACTGGGTGATGACGCTGGCGCACCGGCGTGCGGTGGACCGGGTACGGGCCGCCCGCGCGGCAGGCGAGCGGGAACGCCGTACGGCGGTGCGGGAGTGGCAGCGGCCCTTCGACCAGGTGGCCGAGGAGGTCGAGCGGCACCTGGAGCACGAGCAGGTGTGGCGGTGCCTGGCGGAGCTGTCCCGTGCCCAGCGGGAGTGCGTGGTCCTGGCGTACTACGGCGGCCTGACGTACCGCGAGGTGGCTGCCGCCCTGGCCGAACCGGTGGGCACCGTCAAGGCCCGCCTCCGGCGCGGTCTGCGGCTGCTCGGCACGTGCCTGGGGAGACGGTGATGGCCGGGGACGGGGCGCACCGCCCTGCCGCCGGGCCGCCGCGCGGGGTCGGCGGGTCGCTTGGCCCGGGGGGCGACGCCGGCGGCCTCGGGTCGCCGCACGCGGGAGACCGTGCCGAGGGCGGCGGGTCGCCGCACGCGGGAGGCGACACAGACGGCCGCGAGCCGCACACGAGGGACCCTGCCGACAACGCCCGTCCGCCGCATGCGGGGGGCGCCGCGGAGAGCCCGTCCCAGAAGGCAGGAGGCGCAGACGGCCACGAGCCGCGCCCGAGAAACGGTGCTGACAACGCCCGTCCGCCGCACGCGGGAGGCGCCGCGGAGAACGGCGGGCCTCCCCGCGAGGCAAGCGGCGCGGCCGGCCGTGAGCGGTACACGCGCGACCGTGCGGAGAGCGGTGCTCCGCCGCCCCCGGGTGGCGGCGCGGCGAGCGGCGCTCCGCCGCATGAGGTGGGCGGCGCCGAGAGCGGTGCTCCGCACGATGCCGTGGCCGCGTACGTGCTCGACGCCCTGCCGGAGGACGAGCTGCGCGCCTTCGAGGCCCATGCCGCGGGGTGCGCGCGGTGCACCGCGGAACTCGCGGAGCTGAGGCCGGCGGCCGCCGCCCTCGGACACGCGGTGGAGGCCGATCCCTCACCGGGCCTGCGGGAGCGCGTGCTGGCCGCGGTGGACGCAGAGCCGGCGCGGGCGCCGGGTGCCGTGCCCGAGGCGGGAACCGCGGATGCAGGTGCCGGTACCGGCGCGGGGCCGTGGGCCGCTGCCCGCACGCCCGGGACGGGCAGTCCCACCGGGACGGGCACCCCCAACGAACCGGGTACCTCGGCCGGGCAGGGCACGCCCACCGGGGCGGGTACGCCCGCAGCGGTGCCGACCGATGCGGGTGCGGCGGCGGCGGCCGCGGCGACGGCGGCCGGCGCGGGCACAACGCCCGGCGCAGGCACGGCGCCGGGGCCCGGTACGGCCCCCGGGGACGGTACGGCGGCTGGTGCACCCGGGGCAGAGGTGGCCGGGGTGTCGGGCGTGCCCGGGGTGGGCGAGGTGTTCGGGGGGCGGCCGGTGCGGCGGCGGGTTGCGGTGGCGCTGGCGGCCGTGGCGGCCGCCGCCCTCGCGGCCGGCGGCGTCGCCGCCGTATGGCAGCACGGGCAGACCCAGGACGCCCGGGCCGCCCTCCAGCGGGCCGACGCGCAGGCCGCGGCGGTTGCGGACGTACTGGCCGCCCCGGACGTACAGCTGGGCACCCGGCCGGTGGCCGGGCAGGGCCGCGGCACCGTCGCCGTGGCCCGGAGCGAGAACGCGGCGGCCTTCTTCGCGAGCGACCTGCCGGCCCTGCCGGCCGGCAAGGCGTACGCCATGTGGTTCAGCGACGACGGCGCCTACCGGCCCGCGGGGCTGCTCGGCGGCTCCGGCGACCAGCAGCTCCGGCTGCGGGGGCCGGTGGCGCGGGCCACGGCCGTGTGCATCACGGTCGAGGCGGACACCGGGGCGGCCCGGCCGACGCCGCCGGTGGTCGGATGGGTCGGTGTCCCGGCCGAGCCGCCGGAGGACACACCGTCGCCACCGGCCGACGACGCCGACGACGAGGGGCCGTACGACGGGTCCTGACGTGACGGCGGGGTGTTCGACCTCGGCCGGCGCGGTTGCCGGCCTGCCCGGCAGCACGGCCGCGACGAGGACGTACGGAGAGCACCGGCTTCACCCCCGCGGGCCCCCGGCGGCCGGACCCTGACGAGCGTCCGGCCGGTCCGGGACCGCGGGGACGACGAGGGTTCCCCACTGCCCGGTCGTGTCCGGCTTCCAAGACGGCGAGCGGGCCGAGGTGGACCACCGGAGGTTCGACGGCCTCTCGCCCTGACGCGGAAACACGGTCGCCCGGGGTTCCGCCGTGGGTGGCCGCATTCGAACTGGAGTGGCGTGCCGGGCCGCTCCCCGCCTACCAGGCCCTGGCCGGCCTCGCCCTCACCTCGGTCGAGCGCCCCGACCGGACGTGTCCGGACCCGGCACAGGGCGGTGTCGACGTCCACTTCGCCTTCGGGACCGGCCGGGTGACGGTCTTCCACGCCCTCGACGAGAACCGGCTCGGCTTCGGCCCGCCGGACGCGCGCGAGAGGTCCCGCCGGATCCTCTGCGAGGGCCTGGCCGGTCGCGGGCGGCGCGGGGGGTTGCGCCGGGTGATCTTGCTCGGCGAGGCTGTGCGTACGCTCCGACGGCTTGGGGGAACGGGATGCTGACCGGAATCGTGATCGACGCGCTGGACGTCGCCCGCATGGACCGCTTCTGGCAGGAGGCGACCCGGGGAGGGACCGGCGGCCTGCGGCTGCGGTGCATGCCGACGGCGACGCCGAAGACGGGCAAGAACCGGCTCCACCTCGACCTGGCCGGGGGGCCGGACTGGCAGGCCGAGGTGTCGCGCCTGCTCGCGCTCGGTGCGACGCGGGCCGACATCGGCCAGGGGGACGTCCCGTGGGACGTGCTGGCGGACCCTGAGGGCAACGAGTTCTGCGTCCTGCGCCCCGGGCACCCCGGCGTGCTCGCCGACTCCGGACTCGTCGCGATCTGCCTCGACATCGCCGAGGAGGACCGTCCCGCACAGCCCGCCTTCTGGGAGGCGCAGGCCGGCTGGCACGCGGTCGAGTCCCACGACTGGGGCGTCCGGCTCCGGCCGTCGCCCACCGGCCCGGTCTCGTTGGTGATGGGACCGCCCGCGGCGCCGAAGACGGGCCGCAACAGGCTCCGCCTGGAGGTCACCCGGCCCGACCGCACACCCGGCGAGTACCTCGACGCCGCCGGCAACGAGTTCCACGTCACGCACTGACCCCGGCCGGAACCACCCCCGCCGCACCGGGGAGAATGCCGCCGTGTACCCCGACTGGTACGGCTCCCCCGCCCGCCGCATGATGATCGCCGCCCTGAGCCGGCTGGCCGCCGACGCCACGGCGCAGCAGAGGTGGCTGGAGTTCCCGTTCCCGGTCTGCACGGACGAGCTGCTGTACGACTTCGACGACGCCTTGCCGATCTACGCGCGCGAAGAGGCGGACGAGCTCGGCGCGATCGCGGTGATGGACGAACTCCGCACGATCGAGGCCCACTTCGAGGAGATGTGCGGTGAGCGGCCGACGGACCCGGGGACCTACGAGGCCCTGGAGACCGACCCGGCCTGGACGGCGGTGCGGGAGCTCGCGCGCGAGGTGCTCTTCGTCCTCACCGGCGACCGCGCCCTCCCGCTGCGGCGTGGTCCCCGCAGCGGCTGAGGCCCCGCCGGCGACCGCTTCGGCGCCGGTCAACTTCCGTTCCCCGTAGCACAGTCGGGTACGGATGTATCGCGTTGCGGACAGTCTCGGGCGGGGTGATCATGCCCGCATGACCTCAGAAACGATCACAGCAGCGGCTTCGGGCACCTGGACGTTGGGGGACCTGAAGGTCAACCGGATCGGCTTCGGCACGATGCGCCTGCCCCAGAAGGGCGAGGCCTTCGCGCCGGACGCACTCCCGCGGGACCGCGAGGAGGCGGTGGGCGTGCTGCGCCGCGCGGTCGAGCTCGGGGTGAACCACCTCGACACCGCGGCGTTCTACTTCTCCTCACTGCGCTCCGCCAACGAACTCGTCAACCGGGCGCTCGGCGGCCCGTACCCGGAGGACCTGGTCATCACGACCAAGGTCGGACCGGCCCGAGACGCCTCCGGCAACTGGGCCGCCCACGCGGGTCCCCGCGAACTCCGCGGCCAGGTCGAGGAGAACCTGCGCCAGCTGGGCCGGGACCACCTCGACGTGGTGAACCTGCGCGTCCTCGGCACCGCGTCGATCGCCGAGCGCTTCGGCGCCCTCGCCGAACTCCGCGAGGCGGGGCTCATCCGGCACCTCGGGATATCCAACGTCACGCCCGCGCACCTCGCCGAGGCACGGGCGATCGCACCGGTGGTGTGCGTGCAGAACCGGTACGGGATCGGGCTGCGGCCCGAGGAGGAGGACGCCTTCCTGCGCAGCTGCGGGGAGCAGGGCGTGGCGTACGTGCCGTTCTACGCCATCGCCGGCACCGGCCGCGAGGCGGGAGCCGGCAGCGGCGAGACCCCCGAGGTGCTGGTGGTCGCCGAGGGCCGCGGCGCCAGCCCGGCACAGGTGCGGATCGCCTGGACCCTGCACCGCGGGGACCACGTGCTGGCCATCCCTGGCACCGGCGACCCGGCCCACCTGGAGGCGAACGTGGCCGCCGGTGCGCTCCGGCTGACCGGGGAGGAGCTGGCACTGCTGGAGCGGGCCCACCGGCGCGGCCCGGAGCCGGCTGCCGCCGGAGCCGAACTCCCGGGCCCCCGTGCGCCGTTCCGGTCCCGCACCGGAGCGGCGGGGCCGGCCCCCTGCCGTCCCTCCCCTCGGCGTAAAACGCGTTGAGCGCACGCCGCTGCGGCCGCTAGCGTCACGGCACGCGGTGCGTAGCTCAGCAGAAGAGCGCCGGGCTTCCTACCCGGAGGGCGCAGGGGCAGAACCTGCCGCACCGGCTTATGGACGATCACGCTGACCAGCAGCTCCTCAGCCCCGGCCTGTCCTTCGCGGCGGGCCGGCTGGCCGCCGCCTCCGCCACCGCCCTGACCCACGAGGACGCGGCCACCCGGCTGCGCGCCGAGGAACGGGTGGCGCGCTGGCGCGCCGTACTGGGCGGCATGTCCGACGGACGGATCACGGTCGGCTCGCGGACTCCGGCGTCGGGCCTGCCCGCCTGGGTGACGCCCGAGGTGGTGCACGGCGGCTTCGCCACCGGCGCCGCCCGCGCCGGCGGACCGCTGGAGCCGTACGAGGAGCAGGCGGCGCGGCGGGCCGGCGTGCCCGCGACCCGCGCCGCGCTGTTCGACCACTGGCTGACCGGGCCCGGACTCGCGTGGCTGTGGGAGCTGCTGGACAGCGGCCGGTACGAGGTGGCGCTGCCCGAGGAGGCCGCGCTGCCGACCGTGGCGTGGCTGGTGCGCGCCGGCGATCTGGCGGCCGCCCGGGCGCTCGTGGCCGAGCTCGCGCCCTTCGCAGACCGGCTGCGCTTCACGCCCCGTCCCGCGGCGGAGCCGTTCCCCGACTCCCCCGCCGTGCACCGGCGCACGGCCGGCGAGGCCGGCGAGGCCCTGGCACGGCGCCGGCCGCACCCGCGCGTCGAGGCGCAGCGGGAGGCGCTGACCGTCTGGGCGCCCTTCGGCGACGCGGTGTTGGCGCACTGGCTGGAGACGGCCGGGACGGCCCGGATGCCGGAGGCGGTGTCCGACCGTGCGCCGGAGCCCGGCTGGCCCGCGCGGGGCGCCGCGCTGCTGCGCCGGTACCGGGAGCTGGCCGCCGCGCACCCGCTCTGCGGCAAGCACCGGAACCCCAAGGAGAACCTCGGCATCCTGCTGGGCGCGCTGGAGGAGTGCGTCGCGGGCCGGCCCCTGGACCGGCGGCTGCTCGGCCTGCTGCGGCACGCCGTGGGGTCGATGGTGCGCCGGCGCGGGCTGCCAGGTTCCGCCGCGCACACCGCGCTGCGCGGGGCGCAGACCGCGCAGGCCGCACTGCCCTCGCACCACGCGTTCGCGCAGCTGGTGCTGCGGCGCATGGCGGACCTCCCTCAGGGGGCGGGGGTGGCCGACCCGGCGCCGCTGGTCGCCCCGGTCGGCGAGGAGGAGGCCGTCGAAACCGGCCTGCCCGCGGGAGCGCGGGTGCCGGACGCGGTACGGCGGCCCGTGGAGGCGGCACTGAGCGCGCCGGTCGCCACGCTGGTGGAGCGGGGTGTGGTGCCGTCGGCCGAGGTGCTGGCGCAGCTGGTGCCGCAGCTGGTGGCGGCGACCACGGCCCGGGCGTACCAGGACCCGGCGCTGCGGACGCTGATGGCGGCCAACCACCGGGCGTTCGGCAACCGCCGGTCCCTCCTGCTGCTGGACCTCCAGCACCAGGTGCGGGCCGAGGAACTGCCCTGGGTACGTGCGGTCGCCGGCCGGCGCGACGACGCCGCCGCGAGCGACGGCGCCCGGGAGCTGCTGCGGGAGCTGGGCGGACTGGCCGTGCGGGCCTTCCCGGCGACCGTGCTGCCCAATCCGCTGGTGCGGGAGCTGTCGGTGCTCGCCCGGCAGGCCGGGCTGGGCGCGCCGCTGGTGGAGGAGCTGGCGGCGGACATCTTCACCGGCGGGTTCACGCCGAAGTTCCTGACCGCGGCGCGCATCGCGGGCGAGCTGCTGGCGGGCAGCGTGTACGAGCGGTACTACGGCATCGACTACGCGGCGGTGCGCAACCTCGCGGTCATCGAGGCCGCCGGCGCCTCGAAGCGGAGCCCGCAGCCGCGCAGTTCGGCCGGCTTCGGGGAGCTGTGCCACGAACGGGCGCGCGTCACGGGCGGGCGGTGGTCGGTGGCGGCCAACGGCAAGGTGATCGAGCAGGCGCAGATCCTGACCACGCACAACCTGGCGGTGCTGGTCGCCCGGGCGGGCATCGACCCGGGGCCCGGGGCAGGCTGGGACGACCTGGCCCGTCGGTGCTTCACGACGGTGTGCCGGCTGACGGCGCGGATCCAGGGCCACCGGTGGCCGCTGGCCACGATCAAGGACGCCGCGTACGCGTGGCGGCAGATGGTGTTCCACCTGTCGCTGTGCGGGCCGGAGGAACGGGAGGCCGTGCTGTGGTGGCTGACCGAGGAGGTCGTGCGGCATCCGTGGCACGTGTCGGCCCGGCTGGCGCCGGCCCTGGCGGGCCTGCGCCTGGTCTGCGCGGGCGGCACCTTCGGCTCCCGCGGCACGGCACTCCGGGGCCGCGGCCGGCGCCTCCTCGGCTGGACCACGGAGGAACACTGGCTCCGCCCCGCCCCGGAGCCGCCCACGGCCCCGTCACAGGGCCGCCGCTGACCACCGCACCGCCGGGCCCTCTGCGGGCCGGGGCCCCTCGGGCCGGCGCCCCCGTCCCCGCCCCCCGCCGCGGCCAGGGGGCGCGTCCCGGTCACCCGTGAACCGGCCACGGACAGGAGTCCGCCTCACACGCGGGACCGCCGGCCTCGGCCCGCGCCGGGCCCCTAGGAGGTGCCCGGCCACCCTCGCCCCCGGGGGCCGCCTCCGCGGACCACGCACGGCCGCCGCCTCCGAACGGCCGGGGGCGCGTTCTCATCACGTCCGCCCCGGACCGGCGTCACGCGGGGACCGCCGGCTTTCCCCGCGCCCGTTCCCGGCCCGGAACCGCCACCGCATGCGGACTGTGTCCCAGACGGGCGAGCCGCACGCCTCACAGGCACGGTCCCGCTCCGCCCGGCAGCCGGGCGAGCGACACGTGGCCGGCGCCTCCCGGTGGGACCGGCGGCCAGGTGCGCCCGAGGCCCGCCCACATGCGGGGCCTCCTCGTCCGCCTTCACCCACCCAGCCGGTGCCGGGTGGCGTCTGAGGTGGCCGGCGCCTCCCGGTGGGACCCGCGGCCAGATGCGCCCAAGGCCGGCCCACATGCGGGGCCTCCTCGTCCGCCTTCGCCGACCCAGCCGGTGCCGGGTGGCGTCTGAGGTGGCCCGTCCGCGCGGCCACGCGCCTCGACGCCGCCGCCTCGTGGTGCGTGGGGGAGGTGCTTGACGGGGCATGGCAGGCTGGTCCGGAGGCAGGCCCGGGCCTGGGGTGGCCGAAGGCCAGGGCGAAGCCCCGAAGCCCCAGGGGTGGGCCTGCCGCTGGGCCTGCAGGCCATGCCCCGTCAAGCACCGAGGGGACCCACGCACCACGAGGCGGCCCCCCAGGGCTCAGCCCGGCAGCGTCAGGACGGCCACACACGTGAGCCGGGCGGCTCCCGGCGCGGGGCCCCGCCTGCAAAGGCCGGGCGGGCACGCAGGCCAGGGTCGCACGCGGGCCAGGGCCGCACGTAAGCCGCGTCCGTCTCCCGGGCCCGCGTCCGTCTCCCCGGGGGCCGCGTCACTCCGGAAGCTCTCGGGCCTGGACGCCCGCCGGCGGGCTCTGGTGGCCGCCCGAGGCCAGGACGCGGACCTCGCCGCGGTCGCTGATCTCCGCCCGGACGATGCCCGTGGCGTCCGCGTAGACGGGATGCCCGCCGGGGCCCGACATCTCGGTGCGGGTGACCACCACCGAGTCATCGCCGTCGCCGGTACCGCCGGGGAAGACCAGTTCGTAACGCTGTACGTGCATCGGATGCCTCCGCTCGGCCTCCCCTACCGATCCTCCGGCGTCCTGGGCTCCCGCGCCACCGGGCCCCGGCCGCCGTGCCGCTCGGGCCCGGGCCGTCCACCCGTGAGAGGTGCTCAGGCGCAGCCGGCAGGCCGGCGAGGCCCTGTCGGCCCTCCCGTGGGGTCGAGCCCCGGATCGCCCGCCGGCCTCGCGGGCCTCCCGCGAGTCCGGTCCGCCCGCAGCCGAGCACCGCGCGCCGGTCACCGGTGTACCGGTCCGGCCGGCCCCCAGGAAAGGACGGGACACCCGCACCGGCACCCGGCACCCGGCACTAGGCACTAGGCACCCGCCACCGGGCCCCCGGCACCCGGCACTAGGCACCGCGGTGCAATGGCGGGCGCCGGACGAACGGCGCCGCGCGCCCCTGGTAGGTCTCCCCCGGGGCGCCCGGCGCCGTGTGCGCCGACGCCGCGCAGGCAGCCGTCAGAAGTTGCCGTAGTTGACCTGCCAGGTCGGCAGGCCCATCCGGCGCCACAGCGCGACCACGCGGTCGCGGTCGTCGAGCGAGACGCGGACCGCGTAGCGGTGCCGTACGTGCCGGTCGAACAGCTCCGCCTTCACGATGTCGTCGCTCCGGCCGTCGTCGGAGGCCCGCATCCACAGCTCGTCGTACGGCACCTCGTGTCGCGCCAGCCACGCCTCGGTGATCTCGCGATGGTCCTCGCTGCGCCCGGACAGCAGCACGATGCTGTCGCCGTCCGCCCGCCGGAAGGAGTGCAGGGCGCCCCGCACCGAGACGTTGAGCAGGTCCTGGTCGCAGCGGGTGAAGTCGTACGGGCCCCGGTCGCCCCGCAGGGCCAGCGTGCCGTCGATGTCGCACAGCACCGCCGACGGCAGCGCGGGGTCGGCGGTGTACGGCGCGCCGGCCGCTCCGGCACCGAGCCACTCCGCGGTCAGCCGCCAGCCGCCCCGCGTGGCCTTCGCGTGCTTGTCGGCCAGGATGCGGATGATCTCCTCGCCGACCGGCCGCTCCCGCGCGGCGTCGCGCCGTATGCACTCCTCCGCCGGCACGCCGGTGAAGTCGTGGACGACGAACGACGCGCCGAGGCCGGTCACGGCCGCCTTCAGCCGGCCGGGGATGTGCGGGGTGAGGTGGGTGTTGTCGACCACCACGTCGAAGCCGCCCTCGACGGCCGACCTGACGGCCGCGTCCTGGACGTCGAGCACGGTCCTCTCGTGCGCGTGCGAACGGCCGCGCTCGGGTCCCGGGACGTCCAGCATCCTGCGCAGGTCGTCGAGGTTGACGCGGCGCATCCGGCCGTCGGACTCCTCCTGGAGCCGGCGGGCCTCCGTGGTCTTGCCCGAGGCGGGCAGACCCGTCATGACGTGTACTACGGGCACTGCTCAGTTCTCCTGGTCCGTGGTGAAGGGGTCGGCCTTCTCGGGCCGTACGGAACGCCACACCAGCACGTCCGTGGGTCGCCCGTCCAGCCGGAGGAAGAGGGCGGACCTGATCTCCGGGTCGACGGGCAGCGTCTTCACGGCCCGCGCGAAGGAGCCGCGGTCGTCGGCGAGGTGGGCGACCCGGGCGTACGCCTCGTCGATCGCCCGCTCGCGGGCGGCCGCCGCGTCCTCCAGCCGGTCGACGACGCCGCGCACCCAGGCGTCGAACTCGTCCGGCACCTGCTCCAGCAGAGCGTCCAGCGGGCGGCCGCCCGTGGAGCGGATTCCCCCGAGTTCCGCGACCGGGTAACCCAGGCCCTGCGCCAGGCGCTTGACGGACATCCCGGCGAACCGCTGGACGCCGTGGCTGCGCCAGATGTCCCGCTCGGTCACGCCGGTCAGCACCTTGTGCAGCCGCACGTACTCCGCGATCTTCGCCTTCGCGCGCACGCCCGAGGCGAAGCGCAGTACGTACCCCTCGGCGTCGGTGCCGGTCGCGGCGGACCCGTCGGGCAGCGTGTTGTTCTCGGTCAGCTTCACCAGGTCGGCCAGCGGCATCGCCGGCCAGGTCCGCACGACGGAGCCGATGCCGTCCCAGGCCGGCGCCGCGTCGGCCAGCGGGAGTTCGGTGCCGTCGGTGCGGAAGGCCGCGAGCAGCACCAGGTCCCGGCGGTCGCCGTAGTCGACGACGATGCGGTTGCCGGGGTAGAGGATCTCGGCGAGGTACGTCACTCCGGGCAGCAGGGCCGAGGTGTCGGCGCGGTCCAGCCGGCGCTGCGCCCAGGTGGCCTGCTCGCTGGTGAAGGAGCCCTTGGAGGCGACGTGCCAGCGGCCGTCGTAGGCGAAGACCACGGCGAGGCTGCCGTCGACCTTGTCGTAGACCTCGAACGGCTCGTCGGGCAGCGGCGGGGCGTACGGGCGGCCCGACTCGTGTTCGCCGACGTTGAAGAACTTGGGCAGCGGCAGGGCGACGATCTCGCCGGTGGCGTCGTCGGCGACGAGACCGCGGCAGCGGGTGGTGACCCGGTTCCAGATCTGCTCGTACTGGCACGTCCGCGTGTACGTGTAGAGCGACAGCGGCAGCTCGGGGTGGCGTTTGCGCGTGACGTGTCCCGCGTCGACCGCGGCGGACAGCTCGTCCGGCGGCAGCAGTTCATGGAGAGTCAGGCGGTCCTGGCTCATGGGTCCCTCCCTTGGGTGATGCGTCATCGTCCCCCGGGGCGGGCATCGGCCACCAGCGAATATCCGCAGGCCAGGCGGACGTGTGTGGTGCCGGGACGGGGCCGGCGCGGCGGGTTGGACCGGCCGGGTGTGTTCTCCGGTCCCGTTCGGAGCAGCGGGCGAGGCGGCCAGCGTCCGGGAGTACCAAGATCGTTTCATACTGCCATCCGGCTACGAGCGAGTGCAGGAGGGCAGCGTGACGGTGTCACGGGCACGACGACGGCTGGTGTGGCGGACGCTCACGGGGGTGACGGGGGTCCTGCTGGTCGCCGCGGCCGCGCCGGACGCGGCGCCGGGGCCGCCCGCCGCCCGGTCGGCCGCTTCGCCGTCCCTGGCCGTGCTGGTCGGCCGGGTCCTGGACGGCGCGGGACCGGGCTGTACGTCCGGGAGCCTGCGGAGCAGGCAGTGCGGGGGCTGGCACGAGCAGACCGTGCAGGCCGTCCCGGGCGGTGAACGCGCCCTGGACGCCGCGCAACTGGCCGCCCTCACCACCGCGCCGGGCCCGGCGGGCCCGTTGACCAGCGCCGGCGGCCCGCTGCGGATCGCCGTCGCCGAGCCGGCGCGGCTCACCGACGTGACCGTGCAGGACGCGCACGGGCGGCGGATCGCCGGCACGGCGGGCGGGGGCGGCGCGGTGTGGCGGACCGCGGCCCCGCTGCGGGCGGGTGAGCCGTACGCGGTGCACGTCCGCGCGCAGCATCCGGGGGGCGGACCGGTGGGGGTCACCCTGGCCTTCAGCACCGCGCCCGAGGAACGGCTTCCCGGCGAGCGGTTCACGGTCGAATTCGGGCCGGGCAGCGGGACGTACGGGGCCGGGCAGGTCATCACCGCGGAGCTCAGCCACCCCGTCCCGGCCGCACAGCGACGCCGGCGCGCGCTGGTCGAGGGGGCGCTGGAGGTGACCTCCAGGCCGCGGGTCGAAGGCTCCTGGCACTGGGTGGACGACCGCACGCTGCACTACCGGCCCCGGTCGTTCTGGCCGGCCCACACCGAGGTCGCGGTGCGCAGCGGCCTGGAGGGGGTGGTGCTGGGGGACGGCCGGGTGGGCGGCCCTTCGGAGCCGCTGCGCATCGGGATCGGGGACCGGGTCGAGGCGGTGACCGACTCGGCGCGCCACCGGATGACCGTACGGCGCAACGGCCTGCTGCTGCGCACGCTTCCGGTGACCACGGGCAAGGAGGGGTTCCGCACCCGCAGCGGAATCAAGGTGGTGCTGCGCAAGGAGCGCAAGGTGCGGATGCGCGGGGACTCGATCGGCATCCGGCGCGGCACCTCGGAGTTCTACGACCTGCCGGTCTACTGGGCCACCCGCGTCACGTGGAGCGGCGAGTACGTGCACGCGGCGCCCTGGTCCGAGGAGGCCCAGGGGGAGGAGAACGTCAGCCACGGCTGCACCGGTATGAGCACCGAGGACGCCAGGTGGTTCTTCGGGACGGTCCGCGAGGGCGACATCGTGACGGTGGTCAACAGCGGGGGTGCGCGGATGACCCCGTTCGACAACGGCTTCGGCGACTGGAACCTGGACTGGTCGCGCTGGCGCGCCGGCAGCGCCCTGTCCCCCGAGGGCGGGAACGCGGCCGCCGCGCCCTCGCCCCTGCACCCGATGGTCTGACGCGGCGGCGCGGTGCAGGCCCGTCTCCGGACCTGCACCGTCCGTCGGCCCTTCAGCGGGCCCGGTCCGTCCGCCCCGTCCGCCCCGTCCCGCCGTCCGGGGCGGGACGGGACGGGACGGGCGGGTGCCTCAGCCGGTCAGCAGCGTGGCCGCGACCGACGCCGGGACCGGCGCGGGCGGGGCCGGCCGGGTGGTGAACGTACCCCGGCCGCTGGTACGGCCCCGGAGGCGGGACGCGTAGCCGAACAGCTCGGCCAGCGGCACGCTCGCGGTGATCACGGCCGTGCCGGCGCGGGCGGTGGAGCCCGAGACCCGGCCGCGGCGGGCCGCGAGGTCGCCCAGCACCCCGCCGACCGCGTCGTCCGGGACGGTGACGGTCACCTCCGCCACCGGCTCCAGCAGCTCCAGCGCACAGCGGCGCAGGGCTTCGCGCAGCCCGAACCGGCCCGCCGCACGGAACGCGAGCTCCGAGGAGTCCTTGGCATGGGTGGCGCCGTCGGTCAGCACCACCCGCACCCCGGTCACCGGGTATCCGCCGAGGGGGCCCTCGACGAGGGCGTCCCGGCATCCGGCCTCCACGGCACGCGCGTACTCCTGCGGTACGCGGCCGCCCGTCACCGCGGACCGGAACTCGAAGCCGGGCTCGCCCAGCGGCTCGACGTCGAGGACGACGTGGGCGAACTGGCCCGCGCCGCCGTCCTGTTTGACGTGCCGGTGGACGAAGCCGGCCAGCCCGCGCACCACGGTCTCCCGGTAGGAGACCTGCGGGCGGCCCACCGCCACCTCGACCCCGCCGCTGCGGAGCTTCTCCACGGCGACCTCCAGGTGGAGTTCGCCCAGGCCGGAGAGGACCGTCTGCCCGGTCTCGGGATCCGAGCGCACGGACAGCGAAGGGTCCTCCTCCGCGAGCCGCGCCAGGGCCGTGGTGAGCCTGCCGGTGTCGGTGCTCCGGCCGGCCTCCACCGCGACGGACACCACCGGCTCGGCCACCACGGGCGGTTCGAGCAGCAGCGGCGCCGCCGGAGCGCAGAGGGTCGTGCCCGCGCGGGCGGCCTTCGGGCCCACGACGGCGACGATGTCACCGGCCACTGCCTCCTCCCTCTCCTCGTGGCGGTCGGCCTGGACGCGCAGGATGCGCGCGACGCGTTCGGTGCGCCCCGTGCCGGCGTCCCGCACCTGGTCGCCCTTGCGGACGGTGCCGGCGTAGACGCGCAGGTAGGTCAGCCGGCCGGTGGCGGTGGCGGCCACCTTGAAGACCAGGGCCGTGAACGGCTCCGCCGGGTCGGCGGCGCGCTCCCGCTCCTCACCCCCGTACGTGCCGCGCACGGGCGGCACGTCGAGGGGTGAGGGCAGGTACGCCACGACCGCGTCCAGCAGCGGTTCGACGCCGCGGTTGCGGTAGGCCGAGCCGCAGAGCACGACGACGCCCTCGCCGGACAGGGTGAGGTCGCGCAGCGCCCCGGTCAGCGTCGGTGCGGACAGCTCCGACGTGGTGCAGAACTCCTCCAGCGCGGCCGGGTGCATTCCGGCCACCGTCTCCGCCAGCTCCCGGCGGCGGCGCACGGCCTCCTCCCGCAGGTCGGCCGGGACCTCCCCCGTCGTGTACGTGCCGTCGTCGCCGCTCCACAGCAGCGCGCGCATCCGGACCAGGTCCACGACGCCGGTGAAGGAGTCCTCGCGGCCGATGGGCAGCTGTACCACCAGGGGTACGGTGCCCAGCCGGTCGCGGAGGGAGGCGACGGCGGAGTCGAGGTCGGCGCCCGCGCGGTCGAGCTTGTTGACGAACGCGATCCGCGGGACGCCGTAGCGGTCCGCCGTGCGCCACACGGACTCGCTCTGCGGTTCGACGCCGGCGACGGCGTCGAACACGGCGACCGCGCCGTCGAGCACCCGGAGCGACCGCTCGACCTCGTCGGCGAAGTCGACGTGGCCCGGCGTGTCGATCAGATTGACCCGGTGGCCCGACCAGGAGCAGCTCACGGCCGCGGCGAAGATGGTGATGCCGCGGTCGCGTTCCTGGGCGTCGAAGTCGGTGACGGTGGTGCCGTCGTGGACCTCGCCACGCTTGTGCACGGTGCCGGTGGCGAACAGGATGCGTTCGGTGACCGTGGTCTTGCCGGCGTCGACGTGCGCGAGGATACCGAGGTTGCGGACGGCGGCGAGGGCGGGAACGGTCGTGGTGGTGCGGATGGTGCGCATGGCCCGGGGCCTTTCGCGAGTTGAGGAGATTGGGCGGCGCGATTCCCGGACGCGGCGGACGGCCACGGCCCCCGCGGGTACACGCACGTCGGGCCTGCTCCTCCGGAGGTTCCGGGGAGTGGCGGGACGGGCGGGGCGGGGCCGGCGGAACTCAGACGTGCGTCACGGGCATACGGTGGCGGCCGCGCAGCCGGCACCGCGCGCCCCGGGACACCGGGATCACGTCGAACCGCGACGGGGGAACGAAGGCGGCGGTGCGGTTGCGGCACATGGCCCCGTTCCCCTTTCTCTTCACTCGACGACGGGCGCGCGGCGGCTTCCTCAGCGGCGCGCGAGCCGAGTGTAGGCAGCCCGCCCGTTCCGCGGCACCCGAATTACCGCGTCCCTGCGCCGTGTTGCCCGCCTCCTCCGCCCGGACGGCGTGAACGGGTCCGCCACGCTCCCCCAACCCGCTTGGATCTTCCGTCAACCTCCCCCACCCGAAACGATGATGTGATCTGATCACCACCTTCCGGCCGCTCCGTCCGCTCTCCCGAGGAGAGCTCTGTCGTCGAGGAGTCCACTCCGTGCTCTCGCACCCCCTTCCGTCCCGCCCCCGCCGGCTCCCCCGGGCCGGCCTGGCCGTCGCCGCGGTCTGCGCCCTCGCGGCGGGGCTCCCCGCTGCCGCCGAGGCGGCCGACGGGCCGGAGGCCGCCGCGGCCACCGTGACCCCGCCCCGGGGCAACTCCGGCTTCGACTACCAGCTCGGCGGCGCCTACCCGCCGCGGCGCGGGGTCGAGGTCGTGGTCCGCGACCGCTCGGACCGGGTCGCCGCCGGCGTCTACAACGTCTGCTACGTCAACGCCTTCCAGGCCCAGGCCGAGGAGCTGCGCTGGTGGCAGCGGAACCACCCGAGCCTGCTGCTGAAGGACGCCAACGGCCGCCACGTGGTCGACGAGGACTGGAACGAGGTGCTGCTCGACACGTCCACGGCCGCCAAGCGGACCCGGCTGGCCGCCGTCGTCGGCCGCTGGTTCGACGGCTGCGCCCGGGACGGGTTCAAGGCGGTGGAGCCGGACAACCTCGACTCGTACGAGAGGTCCAAGAGACTGCTCTCCACAGCGGACAACGTCGCCTTCGCCCGCCTCCTGACCGCCCGGGCCCATGCGGCGGGCCTGGCCGTCGCGCAGAAGAACACCGTTGAACTGGCCCCGAAGGGACGGCGGATCGGCTTCGACTTCGCCGTGGCCGAGGAGTGCGGACGGTACGACGAGTGCGGGGGCTACGTCAGCGCGTACGGCTCCCGCGTGTTCGTCGTCGAGTACCGCTCCCGCGACTTCACCAAGGCCTGCGCGGCGTGGGGCGACCGGCTCTCCGTCATCCAGCGCGACCGCGACCTCCGGCCCCGGGGCACCACCGGCTACGTCCGCAAGGCCTGCTGACGGTCGGCCGCCCCACCGACGGGTCAGAGCGCGGCGTCCACGAGGGCGTGGACCCGGTCCCGCTGGGCCTTGGGGCCGGCCTTAGCGTCCGGACGCAGGGCGTAGGCCACCGGCTGCGGCTGCTCCGCGGTGGCGAACACCCCGCTGGTCCAGCCGCCGAGGGATCCGGTCTTGCCCCAGACCCGGCTGCCGTCCGACAGCCGCACCCGCATCAGGCCGCCCGCGCTGAAGCACGCGGTCCGGGAAGGACAGCTGGTGTTCCCCGGAGCCCCCGGCACGTCCGGTATCTCGAAGAGGTGGCGCTGCGCCGCCGGGGGCAGGAGTTCCCCACCCAGCAGTGCGGACAGGAAACGGTCCAGGTCGGCAGTGGTCGACTCCAGGCCCCCCTCCGCCCAGGCCCAGGCGACGTCCCGGTGCGCCGACATGCCGGTGCGGGTGAGCTTCAGGGGCGTCAGGATCCGGTCGGCCAGCACGTCGGCGTACGGGCGGCCGGCCAGGCGCTCCACCAGGACGCCGGCGAGGAAGCTGTTCAGGCCGTTGTACTGCTGCGCCGTGCCGGGCGCCGGTATGCGGCCGGACCGGGCCGCCGCGTCCCGCGCGAAGGAGGCCCGTACCAGCGCCTCGGGCCCCAGCCGCACCCGGGCCGCCCGGGGAAGGTCGCTGGTGTGGTCCAGCAGCCGACGGATCGTCACCCCGTCGTACGCAGCCGGCACCAGGTCCGGGAGGAACCAGCGCACCGGCTGGTCGATGCCGATGCCCTGCTCGGCGGTCAGGCCGAGCACCAGGGTGTCCGTGAAGACCTTGGTGACGCTGCCGACCGGGAAACGGGCGTCCCCGGCCACGGGTCCGGCGGCGCCCGTGAAGGCGGCCCGCGGGCCCCCACCGGACACCCGCACGACGGCGGCGTCCGTGACGTCGTCGGGGAGTCCGGCGAGTAAGGACTGCAACGGCGTTTCGCCGGCCCCGGACGACAGCGTCGCCCGCACCGGGAGCCCGGGCCCGCTGCCGGCCAGGGCGCCCGTCGGGCTCAGCCCGAGGGCCAGCGTGGCGCAGGCCAGGCCGGCCACGGCGAAGCGGCCGACGGGGGCGCGGCGCCGGGACGTGGCCGAGCGGGCGGTCGACGATGCGGCCGTGCGGGTGGTCGTGGCCGTGCGGGTGGCCGTGGCCGTGGTCGTGCGAGCGGTCGTGGTCGTGGTCGTGCGGGCGTTGCTGCGGGGACGAGCGGTCATCGTGGGCTCCAGGTTCGGTGCGGTGCGGTCCGCCCTCCGGGCCGGTCCGCGCGGTTCTTCGCACCACCAACTCTGGCGCCGAACAGCCCCCTTGCTCATCCGTGATCACCCTGACCCGGCCCTGACCCCACCCTGGGGTCCCCCCAGGGGTTCCCCCGGAGCCACCCGGCGCGAGCGACCCGGTGCGAACCGCCCGCCGCAAGCCACCCCGGCGCACGGGCGGCCGCCCCGCCCCGCGCCCCGCGTCAGCCCCGCCGGTTCTCCTTGCGCCGCACGAACTTCAGCCCCGACCAGTCCTCTCCCAGCGCCGCGACTTTCACGTCGACAACGCCGAGCGGCAGGAACAGCTCCCGCAACCCGTTCTCTGTGACGTCGCTCTCGTGACCGGCTGCCCGGCGCGGCCAGGCGATCCACAGCATCGCCGCGTCGTCCAGGTCCCGCACCAGCGCTCCCGCCTCGGCGGCCAGGCCGGCGAACTCGCGGTAGAAGGCGACCGTGACGGCCGCTCCCCTGGTACCTCCGGGGGCCACCCGGCACCCGTCGGGCAGCCCGGGCAGCGGCCAGTCGGCCGGCCCGTGGCGCAGGTGCACCACGTCACCGGCCCTGATGCCGAGCTTCCCGGCCAGTGGCGTGCCCGAGTGGCCGCCGGACCCGGCGCTCACGGCCGGCCGGCCACGTCGTCGACGAACATGCCGCCATCCTCCGCGCCACCGCCCGTGAGCGGCCCGCCGCCACTCCCCCGCCGGCACGGGTCACTCCCACGGCCCACCCCCGCGCCATGCCCCCCCGCGCCATGCCCCTGCGCCATGCCCCTGCGCCATCCCCGCACGGCACGCCCGTCCGGCACCCCGTCACCCCGCACCGCAGGGACCAGTGCAATGCTGGACCAATGACCGAAAATGGCATGAAACCGGGTCAGATCATTGCCGCGGTGGACGGTTCCGAGCACAGCCTGAAGGCCCTGGAGTGGGCCCTCGCGACCGGCGCCGCCACGGATTCCGAGGTGGTCGTCGCGCATGTGCTGCCGGACCACGCGCAGGTCTGGCAGGCGCGCCGCACGGCCGTCGTCGGCGAGCCTCCGGAGGCCCCGGACCCCGTCACGGAGAACGTCCGGCTCTCCCTCCAGGGCCGCACGGCCCTCCCGCGGGTCCGGTACGAGAGCCTCGGCGGCGAGGTGCCCGGGGCGCTCAACAGGGCCGCGGAAGGAGCCGGGATGCTGGTGCTCGGGTCCCGCGGCCGGGGCGGCTTCACCAGCCTCCTCCTCGGCTCCGCCAGCCGGGCCTGCGCCGCGACCGCGCCCTGCCCCGTGGTCGTCGTCCCCCACGCGGCCCGCGTGGCACGGCCGGAGCCCGCCGGCGAGAAGGACGCCGGCGCGGCCGGGACGAACCGGGTCCTCCTCGGCCTCGAACCCACCGAGACCCCGGACGAGGTCGTCGACTTCGCCTTCCGGCAGGCCGCGGCCGGCGCCCACTCCCTCACCGCACTGACCGCCTTCCGGGACCCGGTGGCGCCCCTGCCCCTGATCGGCGCCCCGATGGCCGGGCTGCCCGAGGACACCGCGCCGCTGCTCCGCGAGATCGAACGGGCCCAGCACGAGCGGCTGGAACCGTTCTCCCGGAGGTACCCGCAGGTCGTGCTGGACACGCTGGTCGGACCGGGCGACGCGGCCGGTCAGCTGGTGGGCCAGTCGGAGACGGCCGCGCTACTGGTCGTCGGCCGGCACCGCTCCCGGCTCCGCGCCGACTCCCTGCTCGTGGGGTCGGTCACCAACGCGGCGCTGCTGCACGCGCACTGCCCGGTGGCCGTCGTACCGGCACCGGCCTGACAGACCGCCTCCGGGTGGCGTAGCCCGGCGAGCGCGGCGGCCGGGGAGTTCCTAGCGTGTGGTCATGGCGATCGGTCTCTGGTACACCGTCAGAGCGCGCAGGGGGACGGCCCTTTCCCTCTCGTGCGCGGTCCTGCTCTGCGCCGCGCCCACGGCGCAGGCCGCCCCCGACCCCGCCGTCCGCACGGCCGCGGGGGTGCCGGCGCCGCCCCAGGTGTCGGCGGCGGCGTGGATGGTGACGGACGCGGAGAGCGGGGCGGTGCTGGCGGCCCGGGACGCCCACCGGCCGCTGCCGCCCGCCAGCACGCTCAAGACCCTCTTCGCCGTCACCGTCCTGCCGCGGCTGCGCGGCGACCTCGCGCACACCGTCTCGTACGGGGACCTGGCCGGCGTGGCACCCGGCAGCAGCGTGGTCGGCGTCAGGGAGGGGCACACGTACACGGTGGCCGACCTCTGGCGGGGGGTCTTCCTGAGCTCGGGAAACGACGCGGTGCGCACCCTCGCGGGGCTCAACGGCGGCTGGCGGCACACGATCCGCGAGATGCAGACCACCGCCGAGCGGCTCGGCGCGCGCGAGACGGTCGTGAGGTCCCCGGACGGGTACGACGCGCCGGGGCAGACCTCGTCGGCGTACGACCTCACGCTCTTCGCCCGCGCGGGTCTGCGGAACCCCGACTTCCGGACGTACGCGGCCACCACGGCCGCCCGCTTCCCCGCCGCCGGCGGCTCCCGCTCCTTCGGCATCCGCAACACCAACCGGCTGCTCGTGGGCTCCCACGGCGTGGCCCCGTACCCCGGCCTGATCGGGGTCAAGAACGGCTACACCAGCCGGGCCGGCAACACCCTGGTCTCCGCCGCCCGCCGGGGCGGCCGGACGGTGCTGGTCACCCTCCTGCGACCGAGGAGCAACCGCTCCAACGCCGTGTACGAGGAGAGCCGCGCCCTGCTCGACTGGGGCTTCGCGGCGGCTCCGCGCGCCCGCGGGGCGGTGGAGCGCCTGCCGGACCCGGCCGACGCGCCCGGCACGAGAGGAGCGGCGGGCCCGCAGGCCGCGTCCGGCAAGCCGGCTGACGAGGGGGCGGAAGGTCTGGCCTGGCCCGTGACGGCGGCCGGAGCCGCCGCGCTGCTGGGCGCCTTCTTCCACCGCCGCCGCATCGTGGCCCGCCGCATGGCGGCCCGCCGCGCCGCCCGTGACCACACGGTGTGGCACCGCGGTGCAGTGTGACAGTGACTGGCACTGAGTGAAGCGACCAGATCCCCGATCCGGGAAACCTGTGGTCTCGGAATTGCGCTGCTCCTATCAGTGAAGGAGCCGCCGGATCCGGTGGTGGCCGGTTCCGGGGAGGGCCTTTGACACGACGTTGGAAGATCACGGTCGTGGTGGTGGCGATGGTGGGTATCGTCTCGACACCGTTGCTCTGGTTGCTCGACGGCCCGGACACCAGCCAGGTAGCCGCGGCCTGTGTTCAGGCGGCGGTGGCGATCGTCTCTCTCGCTTGGGCGCTGGTGCAGCATCCGTCCCCCGCCCAGGGGCCGGTGGATGTGGCGGCTTCGACCGGCAAGGCCGAGGCTTCCGGTGGAGGCAGTGCCGGGACCGGGGTACGGCGTCACGGAGGGGAAGCAAGCGGCTCCGCGACGGCCGAACGGACCGGGGACGCGCGCGCAGATGGCGCCGGCAGTCAGGCAAGCACTGGTGTCGAGTACACCTGACGACCCGGGCGCTTCCTCAGCCGACCGTGGTGGGGTCGCCAGCAGTCTGCCGGCGGCCGGAGCCCGGGTGAGTGCGCGGGACACCGGAGGCGCGGACGCCGCGGCCGGCGGGCAGGCGGTGTCCGGTTACCGGGGCCCCGTCCCCTGCAGCGACCGTGCGCCGTCGTCCGTGCAGGTCGTCGGCACCGGGCCGGCGATTGCGATCGGGCCCGGTGCGGTGGCGGTCACCGGAAGCCTGACCGTGCACCATCGCGGGCCACAGGAACCGGCCTCCTTGCCACACCAGGTCGGTGCGATCCCACCCCGGGCACAATCCTTCCAGCGCCGCGGCGAGGCCGACCGGCTGCCTGCGACGCTGCAAGACGGGGGCACGGCTGTGCTGTGCCAGGTGCTCGCCGGGATGGGTGGGTGGGGAAGACCCAACTCGCCGCGGACTACGCGCTCACGGCATCGCGGGACGGCACGGTGGATGTGCTGGTGTGGGTCAGAGCCGCGAGCCGCTCGGCCGTGGTGACCCAGTACGCGCAGGCCGGCGTCGAGCTGTGCCGGGCCGATCCTCAAGATCCGGACCGGGCCGCCGTGTCGTTCCTGGCGTGGCTGGCGCCCAAGCAGGCCGCGATCCCGTGCCGGTGGCTGGTGGTGCTGGACGATGTCGCCGACCCGGACGACCTGCGCGGGCTGTGGCCGCCGGCCAGCCCGCTGGGGCGGATCCTGGTCACCACGCGCCGCCGCGACGCCGCCCTCACCGGCGCCGGCCGTCGTCTCATGGAGGTTGGTCTGTTCACTCACGCAGAGGCCGTCACGTACCTGTCCGACGCACTGGCCGTCCACGACCGCGCCGAGCCCGAACATCAACTCGCCGCCCTCGCCACGGACCTGGGGCACCTGCCACTGGCCCTGTCTCAGGCAGCGGCCTACCTCGCCGATGCCGGCATCACCATCCGCACGTACAGGACTCTGCTGGCCAACCGCGCCACAGCACTCGCGGACACCGCCCGGACACCCTGCCCGACGACCAGAACCAAACCACCGCCGCCGCCCTCACCCTCTCCCTGGACCGCGCCGACACCCTGCGCCCCCGTGGCCTTGCCCGCCCCATGCTCCAGCTCGCCGCCTACCTCGACCCCAACGGAATCCCCCAGTCCGTCCTGACCAGCACCCCTGCCCTCAGCTACCTCGCCACCCACCGAACTCCCACCCCGGAAGACCCACCCACCCCGGTAACCCAAGCCGAGGCGACCGCCGCCCTGCGTGCCCTCCACAGGCTCCACCTGATCGAACACGCTCCCGACACCCCTCACCAGGCCGTCCGGGTCCACCAGCGCACCCAGCGCGCCGTGCGGGACACCCTCGACACCGACCAGCGCGACTCTCTCGCCCGAACCGCCGCCACCGCCCTGGTCACCGTCTGGCCCCCGGTCGAGCGCGCAACCGGCCTGGCCCAGACACTCCGCGCCAATACCACCACCCTCATCAGCCATTCCGAAGGCGCTCTGTACCGACCGGATCTCCATGCCGTGCTCCACCGCACCGGGCGAAGCCTCGGCGAGTCCGGCCAGGTCACCGCAGCTCGCGCCCACTTCCACCGCGTCACGGCCGAAAGCAGGCGCCGCCTCGGCCCCCACCACCCCGACACCCTCAGCACCGGCCACAACCCCGCGTACTGGCGGGGCGAGGCAGGGGACGCGGCGGGCGCCGCCGCCGCACTCGCCAAGCTGCTGACCGATCGGGAGCGGGTGCTGGGACCGGACCACCCCAGCACCCTCATGACCCGCCACAATCTCGCGCGATGGCGAGCCAGAGCCGGGGACGTGGCAGGTGCCGGCATCGCGCTTTCCGAGCTACTGACCGACCAGCTGCGGGTGCTGGGGCCAGACCACCCCCACACCTTCACCACCCGACACAACCTCGCCTACTGGCGTGGACGAGCCGGCGACGCGGCCGGCGCCGTCACCGGGTTCACCGCAGAGGGCATCGGCGAGAACCAGGTCGCCATGCCGCAATCCCGACCTCGACCTCGACCACCACACAGGCCCCTCCCCCCGGGAGCCCCGAGGTCCTGCCGATCCACCGCGACCACCAACTCCACATGCGGTCTTGCTCGTTGAGCACGCACGCCCCAACAATGCACATGACAATCGGAGGACCTCCGGTTGGACTGACATCAGAGGGGAACCCCCACATGAAGAAGCCTCTCGCCAGCGCCCTGCTCGCCCTGCTCCTCACGGGAGCGGCGGCGGCGCCGGCCGTGGCCTCGGCGCCCGCGGACGCGGCCCCCCGCACCGGCGCGTCCGCCGCAGCCCCGGCCGCCCGGGGCACGGCAGCGGCGGCCGTCGCGGTCAACTTCGCGGGCACCGTCGCGCTCAGCAACTGCTCCGGATCCCTGGTGCGCATGCCCGCCTCGCAGCCGGGCGACCCCGCACTCGTCCTCTCCAACGGCCACTGTCTGGAGACCGGATTCCCGGCCGCCGGCGAGGTGGTCAAGGACCGGGCGTCGAACCGTTCCTTCACGCTGCTCACCGCGTCCGGCGCACGGGCCGGAACCGTGCGCGCCAGCAAGATCGCGTACGCCACGATGACGGACACGGACATCTCCGTCTACCAGCTGACCAAGACCTACGCGCAGATCCAGAGCCAGTACGGGATCAGCCCGCTCACGCTCAACGACGCCCACCCGGTGCAGGGCACCGCGATCAAGGTGGTGTCGGGCTACTGGAAGCGCATCTACAGCTGCAACATCGACGGCTTCGTGTACCGCATGAAGGAAGGGGAGTGGACCTGGAAGGACTCGGTCCGCTACACCTCCTCCTGCAACACCATCGGCGGCACCTCCGGCTCCCCGGTCGTCGACACCACCACCGGCAAGGTCGTGGCCGTCAACAACACCGGCAACGAGGACGGCCAGAGCTGCACGGTGAACAACCCGTGCGAGATAGACGAGAGCGGGAACGTGACGGTCCGCCAGGGCATCAACTACGCCCAGCAGACGTACACCATCGTCGCCTGCGTCGGCCCCGGCAACGTCTTCGACCTCAACCGCCCCGGCTGCGTGCTGCCCAAGCCGTAGCCGCACCGGGAGCCGCCGGAGCACCGCGCGGCCGCGTGCCGCCGCACGGATCGCCGGTCCGGACCGGCACCCGGTCGGTGCGGTCGGTGCGGTCCGGACCGTACGTCCGTTCGTCCGTACGGCGGCATCGTGGCGTGGCGGCCGGGCCGCGGGGACGGGGCGCTGTGGAGTATGTCCATGGCGACTCACCCCCTGCGGCCCGGCCCCCCTCCCCCGGCCCGCGCCGAAGCACCGCCCGCCGACCCCCGCCGCTGGTGGATCCTGGCGGTGATCGGGCTCGGCCAGCTGATGGTCGTCCTGGACGCGACCATCGTGAACATCGCCCTCCCCTCCGCGCAGGCCGGCCTCGGTTTCTCCGACGCCCAGCGCCCCTGGGTGGTCACCGCGTACGCCATGGCCTTCGGCAGCCTGCTGCTCCTGGGCGGCCGGCTCGCGGACCTCTTCGGCCACCGGCGGGCCTTCCTCACCGGCCTCTGCGGCTTCGCCCTCGCCTCCGCGCTGGGCGGGGCGGCCGGCGGGTTCGGGGTCCTGGTCACCGCGCGGGCGCTCCAGGGCGTGTGCGCCGCGTTGCTGGCCCCTGCCGCACTGGCCCTGCTGACCACCACGTTCACCGAACCCACCGAGCGCGGGAGGGCCTTCGGGGTGTTCGGGGCGCTGGCCGGGTCCGGTGGCGCGGTGGGGCTGCTGCTGGGCGGCGTCCTCACCGAGCACCTGAGCTGGCGCTCCACCCTGTACGTGAACCTGCCGCTGGCCGCCGCCGGTGTCGCCGGGGGTCTGCTGCTGCTCCGGCACCGGCCGCCCGGCCCGCGTCCCGCGCTCGACCTGCGGGGTGCGGCGCTGGCCTCGTGCGGGGTGTTCTGCCTGGTGGAGGGGCTGGGCCGGGCCGGCTCCGGCGGCTGGGCGGCGCCGCGCACCCTGCTGCTGATGGCCGCCGGGGTGCTGCTGCTGGGCGCGTTCGCCGCGTGGCAGCGCCGCGCGGCGCACCCGCTGCTGCCGCCGCGGGTGGTGCTGGACCGGGTGCGCGGGGCGGCGCTGCTGTCGGTGTTCGTCACCGGGGTGGGGATGTTCGGGGTGTTCCTCTTCCTCACGTACTACCTGCAGGAGATCCGCGGGTACGGGCCCGCGCGGACCGGACTGGCCTTCATGCCGATGTCGGTGTCGATCCTGCTGAGCGCGCTGGGGAGCAACCGGGGCGTGTTCACCCGGCTGGGCGCCCGGCCGCGGATCCCGGTGGGGATGCTGCTCGCCGCGGCGGGACTGGCCGGCATGACCCATCTGCAGGTGGACAGCCCCTACCTGACGCGGATCATGCCACCGCTGGTGGTGATGGGGCTCGGGATGGGGCTGATCATGTCGGCCTCGATGAACCTGGGGACCGCCGGGATCGAGCCGCGGGACGCCGGGGTCGGCTCCGCAGCGGTCAACACGATGCGGCAGGTGGGCGGCTCGGTGGGCACGGCGCTGATGAGCACGCTCGCCGCCGGTTCCGCGGCGGCCTACCTGCGGGGCCGGCCGGCCACCGGCGAGCTGGCCGCGGAGGCCGCCGTGGCGGGGTACCACACGGGGTACGCAGTGGCCGCCGGGATCTTCGTCCTCGGGGCGGCCGCCGTCTGGTGGCTGCTGCCGGCCGGTCTGGTGATGCGTCCGAAGGGGCACGGGCCGGGCGGCCCGGGGCGGGGGCCCGCCGGGGCCGGAGTCGCCTCCGGCCCCGGGCAGGGCCGCTCGGCCTCAGGGGCAGCCGGCGACTGAGCTGCGGATGCGCTCACCGGTCGAGGCGTGGGCGAACTTGCAGGTGTCGGCGCCGGGGCCGCCCTCGAGCTGGCCGTAGCCGGGGCCGATGGTGAGGACGGTGTCGGCCACGCCGCGGATGGTGTCCTTGCCGGGGCCGCCCTGGACGATGCCCGCGGACTCGGCACCGACCGACTTGGGCTCGATGACGTCGTCCTCGCTGCCGCCGAGCACGCGGCCGCCGAGGTCGACGTTGCCGGTGCGGATGACGTCGGCGCCGTCGTTGCCGAAGACCTGGCCGCCGCCGCGCTGGTACTCGCCCGGCTGGCCGAGCACGCTGCCGGTGGTGATCTTGTCGTCGCCGTGGTCGCCGTGGACGGTGGCTCCGTGGTCGGCGGTGCCGACCACGAGGGCCGTGATGATGGTGTCGTTGCCCGCGCCGCCGCGGACCATCGAGTCGCCCTTGCGCGGGTAGAGGTTGTTCACCTGGAGGGTGTCGTCGCCTTCGCCGCCGAGCATTTCGCCGTCGACCAGGAGGCCCTTGATGCGGATGTTGTCGTTGCCGGCGCCGCCCCAGATGATGACGTTCTCGACGTCGCCCTCGCACAGAATGGTGTCCGGGCCGGAGGTGCCGTTGACGTTCCCGGGGGGCGCCTCGACTCCGTTGACGTAACACCAGTGGGCGGGCAGGGCGGCGGCAGCCTGGGCCGGGGACGCCGCGAGCGCCGCCGTGACGACGACGCAGGCGGCCAGGGCGGGCAGGGTGGTGCGGATCGCGCGATGCTGACGCGGCACAGTTACTCCCGTACGTGGGGGGTGTGGGGCCCGGTCAGTGTGGACCGTCAGGCCCGGCCGGTCGGGGGAGGCACACCGGGAAAGCGGACGCACGTACTCCGAAAGAAAGGCCCCGGGCCCGTGCCGCGGTTCAGTGGTGGGGGCCTGAGCGCCAGGAGTGGCAGGGGTGGAAGGGGGCGCTCATGGGGGTGTCCCAGCGGGCCCGGTGGGCGTGGTGGGCGCGGGCGCCCCGGTGGTGGTGCCGGGACGCCTCGCGTGAACGGGCGAGCAGGGTCAGGGCCAGCAGCAGGGCGGCGAGCTCCGCCTCGCTGGGTGTCCCGCGAACGACGCGTACGTGCGCGTCGCCGTCGGGTATCACCAGGTCACCGGCAGGGCCTTGGGCCCCCGGATCAGGGCGCCCTCCTGCCATTCGAGCTGCTCGGGCGGTACGGCCAGGGCGAGGCGCGGGTACCGGTCGAGCAGCGTGGCCAGCATGAGCTCCGACTCCATGCGCGCCAGCATCGAACCCACGCAGTGGTGCGGGCCGTTGCCGAAGGACATGTGGGCGCTGGGGCCCCGGTCGAAGTCGAGGGTGTCGGGGTCGTCGAAGACGGCCGGGTCGCGGTTGGCCGCGAGGAACGAGGTGTAGACGGCTTCACCCTCCCGGATCAGCACCCCGCCGACCTCCACGTCCGCGACGGCGATGCGCGGGATGCCGACGCCGCTGCGGTGCGGGATCCAGCGGATCAGCTCGTCTACGGCCTGCGGGATCAGCTCCCGGTCGGCGCGCAGCCGGGCCAGCTGCTCCGGACGGGTGAGCAGGACGTACACCATGTTGGCGCTGTTGTTGCGCACGGCGTGGGCGCCGCTCACCAGAATGGCGGTGGCCAGCGACACGGCCTCCTGGTCGCGCAGTTCACCCGTCTGCGTGGCGTGGGCCAGGACGCCCGCCAGGTCCTCGCCGGTGGGGTGGGCGCGGCGCTGTTCGAGCAGGTCGACGATGGCGGCGCGGACGGTGGCCATGGCCTTCTTGCTGCTCTCGGGCGCCGGCCCGGGAGACATGATCAGGTTGGCCCAGCCGGTCATCTCCCTGCGGTTCTCCTCGGGGATGCCGAGCAGGTCCGCGACCACCGCCAGCGGGAACGGGCCGTGCAGGTGTTCCACCAGGTCGGCGGGCGATCCGTGCTGCTCCATGGCATCGAGCAGCCGGTCGGCCGTCCGCTGGGCCAGGGGCTGCAGGCGCTGCATGCTGCGGCCGGTGAAGGCCCGGGCGACGACCCGGCGCATGCGGTTGACCTCGGGCGGGTCGGCGTAGTTGAGCGCGGCGTGCTTGGAGGCGATGGCGTGCGGCGAGGAGCTGGTGACCGCCCGCTCGACCAGGGCCTTCCGGCTGAACCTGGGGTCGGTGGTCACGAGTTTGACGTCGGCGTAGCGGGTGACCAGCCACGCGTCCCCGTCGCCGTACGGGAGCCTGATGCGCGCGATGGGCTCCTCGCGCATCAGCCGGCTCAGGAAGGGGTCGAAGTCCAGCGCCTGGAGGTCCTCCAGCGGCCAGAAGTGCGCGTTCTCGCCGACGGCGCCGTCGACGGTCTCGGAAGTCGTCATGGGGTGGGGCTCCCACGGTTGCAGTTACGAGCGGTGAGCGCCTTCGAGCATTCCACCGCCGGCGGCACCCCACCCGTCCGGCTGAGCCAGGCGGGTGCACCGGCGGATCGCCCCCGGTCCGGGGGGAGTTCTCCAACGAGCGGGAATGCGGAAGGTCGGTGAGCCTGTGGGGAGGAGCAAGAGAAAGGCACCCCCATGGCCACTCTGTGTAGACCTGCGGTGTCCGTGCCCGAGCACGTGATCACCATGGAGCAGACCCTCGAACTGGCCCGGGAGGTCCACAAGGACCACCCGCAGCTGGAACTGGCCCTGCGGCTGATCCGCAACACCGGCGTGGAGAAACGGCACATCCTCCAGCCGATCGAGGAGACCCTCCGCCACCCGGGGCTGGACGAGCGCAACGCCCTCTACGAGGCGCAGGCCAAGGCGAGGGTTCCGGCGGTCATCCGCGAGGCGCTGAGCTCCGCGGAACTCGAACCCGCCGACATCGACGTGATCATCTACGTGTCCTGCACGGGCTTCATGATGCCGTCGCTGACCGCGTGGCTGATCAACGAGATGGGCTTCAGGACCGACACCCGGCAGGTGCCGATCGCCCAGCTGGGGTGTGCGGCAGGCGGGGCCGCGATCAACCGGGCGCACGACTTCTGCACGGCGTACCCGGGGTCCAACGCCCTCATCGTGGCCTGCGAGTTCTGCTCGCTGTGCTACCAGCCGACGGACCTCACGGTCGGGAACCTGCTCTCCAACGGCCTGTTCGGGGACGGACTCGCGGCGGCGGTGGTACGCGGCGAGGGCGGTCACGGCATCCGGCTGGAGCGCAACGGTTCCCACCTGGTCCCGCACACCGAGGACTGGATCGCGTACGACGTCCGCTCGACCGGCTTCCACTTCAAGCTGGACAAGCGGGTGCCGGGAACGATGGAGCCCCTCGCACCGGCCCTGCAGGAACTCGCAGGGCTGCACGGCTGGGACGCCGCCGACCTGGACTTCTACATCATCCACGCCGGCGGGCCGCGGATCCTGGACGACCTGAGCAAGTACCTCGGCGTCGCCCCGGAGGCGTTCCGCTTCAGCCGGGCCACGCTCACCGAGTACGGCAACATCGCCAGCGCGGTGGTCCTGGACGCCCTGCGCCGCCTGTTCGACGAGGGCGGCGCCGCGCACCAGGCCCGCGGTCTGATGGCGGGCTTCGGCCCGGGCATCACCGCCGAGATCTCGCTGGGCCGCTGGCAGATCCCCGACCCGACCTTCGCAGCGCAAAGGAACTGAACACATGCTGGAGGCGACCGCTCCCCCGACCGGGCCCGTGCCGTTGCGCTCGTGGCCCGCGCAGCACCTGACCGGGGTCGACTTCGACCCGGTGCTGGCGGAGCTGATGCGCGAGGGGCCGATCACCCGGATCCAGCTGCCCAACGGCAGCGGCTGGGCCTGGCTGGTCACCCGCTACGAGGACGTGCGGATGGTGACCAACGACCCCCGGTTCAGCCGGAGGGCGGTCGTCGCGGCCGACGTCACCCGGCTGGCCCCGCACTTCATCCCCGCGGAGGGGGCGGTCGGCTTCGCGGACCCGCCCGACCACACGCGGCTGCGCAGGGCCATCGCGCCCGCCTTCACCACCCGGGGCGTGGAGACCCTGCGCACGCGCGCCCAGGAGATGCTCGACGAGCTGGTGGACGGCATCCTCGCGGACGGGCCGCCGGCCGACCTCACGGAACGGCTGCTGGCCCCCTTCCCGCTCGCCGTGGTGTGCGAGCTGATGGGCGTGGCCGAGCGGGACCGGGCGATGGTCCACGAGTGGACCGCGCTGATCCTGTCCTCGACCGCGGGCGCCGAGGCGAGCGAAGCGGCCAAACGGAGCATGTGCGACTACTTCGAACGGCTGGTGCGGGAGCCCGGCGACACCCCGCGGGAGGGCGTCATCGCACTCCTGGCGGCGGCGGTCGCCGCGGGCGAGGTCACCGAGACGGAGGCCGTGGGACTTGCCCTGCTGCTCCAGATCGGCGGCGAGGCGGTCACCAACAACACCGGCAACATGGTGTACATCCTGCTGAGCCGGCCCGGGGTCTGGGACCGGCTGCGGGCCGAGCCGGAGCTGCGGCCGACCGCCGTCGACGAGATGCTCCGCTACATCCCGCACCGCAATTCCGTGGGCCTGTCCCGGATCGCCACCGAGGACCTGGTGCTGGCCGGACAGCAGGTCAGGGCCGGGGAGGCGGTGTACGTGTCCTACCTGGCCGCCAACCGGGACCCGGAGGTCTTCGAGCGGCCCGAGGAGCTGGTCCTGGACCGCACCCCGAACCCGCACGTGGCCTTCGGCTACGGGCCGCACTTCTGCCCGGGCGCGATGCTGGCCCGGCTGGAGCAGGAGCTGATCGTGTCCGCCCTGCTGGAGCGCTTCCCCGGGCTCCGGCTGGCCGTGCCGGAGGACGAGCTGCGCTGGCGTCCGGGAGCGCTGATCCGGGGCCCCGAGGCCCTGCCGGTGGCCTGGTGACCGGGCTGCTGGTGCCGCCTGGGCACGGCCGGAACCTGCGTTCGGCCGTGCAGGAGGTCACCTTCAAGGTCACCGGGGAGCACTCGAACGTGGCCTCGTGCTTCGAGGTCGTGGTGCCGCCGGGCTTCGACGTGGGCGCCCACGTCCACACCCACAGCGAGGAGTTCTTCTACATCCTCGACGGCGAACTGGAGGTGATGGCCTTCGAACCCCGGGTGCGCACGTCGACCGACTGGCGGACCTGGCACTCGGCGGACGGCCGGCGCCCCGTGACGGCCGGCGAGGGCACCGTCATCGTGGTCCCGCCCGGCTGCCCGCACGCGTTCGCCAACCGCTCCGGCACCCCGGCCCGGATGTTCTTCCAGGCCTCGCCGCCGCCGGACCACGAACGGTACTTCGAGGAGCTGTTCGCCATCCTCAACTCTCCCGGACCCCTTGACCACGAGGCCATCGCGGACCTGCGGATCCGGTACGACATCGAGCAGCTCACCCCGATGCGGCACGCCACCTGACCGGCGCCGCGCTCGGGGGGGCCCCGCGAGCGCGGCTCGGCTAGGGTGATTCGAGAGATGTGCGCCTCCGGCGTTAGGTCGATGCATTGGACACTTACCGGTCGACGAGCGAGGTGCCGGAGCAGCCCCTGACGGCGGTCGGCTACGCGGGCGTGCTCCGCGAGCTGCTGCCCATCGCCCTGTGGCGGGAGGACGCCGAGGGGCGGGTGGCGGAGTGGTCCCTGGCGGCCCAGGACCTGCTCGGACACCGCCCCGAGGACGTGCTCGGGCGGTCCGCCGCGGAGGTGCTCGTACCGGAGGGGAACTGGCAGCTCGCCGAGGAGCTGACCCGCCGCGTGACCGCGGGCGAGACGGTGGTCGGCACCCTGTCCGTGCGCCACCGCGACGGCCACCCCGTGACCATGGAGATGTGGATCGTCCCGGCCGTGGACCGCAGCGGCCGGCCCGGCACCCTGCTGATCGCCGTGGAGACCTCCGAGGTCCTGCGCATGCGGGACTCGCTGGCCGCGCTGGAGAGCCTGTTCACCCAGTCCCCCATCGGCCTGGCCACGCTCGGCCCCGACCTGCGGTTCCTCCGGGTCAACGACGCCTTGGCCCGGATGAACGGCGTCCCCGCCGAGGATCACCTCGGGCGCCGGCTGACCGAGGTGGTGCCCGGGGTGAACGCGGCCGCTCTGGAGGCGATGATGCAGCGCGCCCTGGACCGGGGCGAGGCCGTGGTCGACGCCCGGCGCACCGGGCGCACGCCGGCCGACCCCGACCACGACCGGACCTGGTCCTGCTCGTACGCGCCGCTGGTCGACGGCGCCGGGCGGCGGCTCGGCGTGATCGCCTCGCTGATCGACATCACCGAGGGCCAGCGGGCGCTGGTCGAGGCCGAGCGGGCCCGGCACCGGTTCGCGCTGCTCGCCGAGGCGGGCACCCGGATCGGCACCACGCTGGACCTTCGCCAGACCGCCGAGGAGGTGGTCCAGGTGCTGGTGCCGAGGCTGGCCGACTCCGCCGACGTCCTGCTGCTCGCCTCCGTGCTCGACCCCGACGACGCGGGCGCCAACCCCGGCCTGCTGCGCCGGCTCGCGGTGTCCTTCCCCGACCCCACGGCGCCCACCGCGAAGCTGGCCGCCGGCCAGACCTTCCAGGTCCCGATCGGCTCGGTCTACGAGGAGGGCATCGCCGAGGGCCGGCCGATCAACCTGTTCCGGTCCGACGTACGGGAACTGATCAAGGACCCGCGCGCCGACGAGCTGCGGAACTACCTCATGGAGCGGCTCGGGGCGGCCCGGCTGATCCCGCTGGTGGCCCGGGGCCGCGTGCTGGGGGCCGTGACGGTGACCCGGGTCGTCGAGCGCGAGCCGTTCGACGAGCAGGACTACGTGCTGCTGGACGAGCTGGTCGCGCGGGCGGCCCTCAACATCGACAACGCCCGGATGTACATGAGCCAGCGCGAGGCCGCGCTGACCCTCCAGCGCAGCCTCACCAACAGCGCCCTGCCGGAGGTGACCGGGCTGGAGCTCACCGGCCGGTACCTGCCCGCCAGCGACCACGACGTGGGCGGCGACTGGTACGACGTGATCGGCCTGCCCGGCGGCCGGACCGGACTGGTCATCGGCGACGTGATGGGCCACGGCATCCACGCGGCCGCCGTCATGGGCCAGCTCCGCACGGCGGTGCGCACCCTGGCCCGGCACGACATCCCGCCGGAACGGATGCTGCGCTCGCTGGACGCGGTGGTGGCCGACCTGGGCGAGGACGAGATGGCCACCTGCGTGTACGCCGTCCACGACCCGGCGACCGGGGAGTGCGTGATCGCGCGGGCCGGCCATCCGCCGCCCGCCGTGGCCCTGCCGGGCGGCGCGGTGACGTTCCTGGACGGTCCGCCGGGGACGCCGCTCGGCACGGGCGGCCAGGACTTCCGCACCCAGCGGGTCCGGCTGCCGCCCGGCAGCGTGCTGGTGCTGTACACCGACGGCCTGATCGAGAGCCGGGACCGGGACCTGGACCAGGGCATGCTCCAGCTGTCGCGTGCGCTGCGCGACCTGGAGCGACCGCTGGAGGAGGTCTGCGACGGCATCCTCGGCCGGCTGCTGACCGGGGTCGCGGGCGACGACGTGGCGGTCCTGCTGGCGCGTACCCCGGCCTCGGGGGACGCGGACACGGCCTAGGGTCGGGGCATGACCCCACTCGTGCAGCCGCCCTTCGGGAACTTCGACGCCGCCCACCCGGCGCTGGAGGTCGCCGACCGGCTGGCCGGCCCGGTGGCCCGGGCCCTGCAGGACTGGGCGGACCCGGGGGCCGCGCGGTCGGTGCTGTACGTGGAGACCGACCCGGAGAAGGCCGACACCGCGGTCTTCGCCGAGGCCTACCAGGTGCCGCTGGAGGCCTCCGCGAACTGCGTGGTGGTCGCGGCGAAGCGGGGCGGCGAGACCACGCTGGCCGCGTGCCTGGTCCGTGCCGACACGCGGCTGGACGTGAACTCGGCCGTCCGCAGGCACCTCGGGGCGCGCAAGGCCTCCTTCGCGCCCATGGACACCGCCGTCGCCGAGACCGGCATGGAGTACGGCGGGATCACGCCGGTCGGCCTGCCGGTCGGATGGCCGCTGCTGGTCGACGCGGCCGTGGCCGGGGCCCCGTACGTCCTGGTCGGCAGCGGCAGGCGGCGCGGCAAGCTCATCCTGCCGGGCCGCACCCTGCCACTGCTCCCCGGCGCCACGGTCCTCCCGGACCTCGCCTCCTGACCACTCCCGGCCCGGGCCCGGGCTCATCCCAAGACACGCCTTGGCGCCCGGGCCCGCCCGCCGCGACCGCACGCCGGCGCGGAGCCTCGTCGTCCGGGGTGTCCGGGCGGCGTCGGCCTCCTGCTCGCGCGGGGAATGCGGTTGCCCGGGGGCGGGGGCGGGTGACATGTTCGCGATCATGATCAATTTCTTTTCCGGCCACGACGGGACCCGACTCGCCTGCCGGTTCTCGGGGGACGGGGCGCCGCTCGTGTGCCTGCCCGGCGGGCCCATGCAGGCCTCCGCCTACCTCGGGGACCTCGGCGGGCTGGCGGCGCAGCGGCGGCTGGTCCTGCCCGACCTGCGGGGCACCGGCGCCTCCGCCGTGCCGGCGGACACCACCACGTACCGCTGTGACCGGCTCGTGGACGACGTGGAGGCGCTGCGCGAGCACCTCGGCCTCGACACGCTCGACCTCCTCGCACACTCCGCGGGGGCCAACCTGGCCGCCCTCTACGCCGCCCGCCACCCCCAGCGCGTGGGCCGGCTGGCCCTGATCACGCCCAGCGTGTTCGCCACCGGCCTGGTCATCACCGGTGAGCAGCGCCTCGCGGCCGCCAGGCTGCGGGCGGACGAGCCGTGGTTCGGGGACGCCTTCGCGGCCCTGGAGGAGCTGGTCGCCGGCCGGGTCACGCCCGACGCGGTGCGGGCCATCGCCCCCTTCCGCTACGGCCGTTGGGACGAGGAGGCGCGGGCGCACCGGGCCGCCGAGGAGGGTCAGCGCAACGGCGCGGCCGCCGCCCTGCACACCGCCGAGGGCGCCTTCGACCCGGCCGCCACGCGCAAGGCGCTCGCCGCCCTCGACGTGCCCGTGCTGCTGCTCGCCGGGGAGGCCGACCCGGCCGCGCCGCCCGCCGTCGTCGCCGAGTACGCCGCCCTGTTCCCGGCCGCGGAGTTCACCGTGCTCCCGGGCGGCGGCCACTTCCCGTGGCTCGACGACCCGGCACGGTTCCGTGCGGCCCTCGCGGACTTCCTCGGCTGAGTCCTCCCCCGGCAGGCGTCCCGGATGGTCGGGACGCCTGCCCCATGTGCCCGGGACGGCGCCGCTGCGAAGGTGGGCCGGCCGTCGGGGTCCACCGGCGGCGCACGACCTCGTGGGGGGATCGACATGACGGCCACGTCCACCGGCCCGGCGCAGATCGTCTGGGACATCACCTACTCCTGTCCCCTGCGCTGCACACACTGCTACTCGGAGTCCGGCAGACGGCCCTCGCGCCAGCTGGACCGCGTGGAGCTGCTGCGCGTGGCCGAGGGCCTGATCGAGCTGGGCCCGGCCAGCATCGCGCTGGCGGGCGGCGAACCCCTCCTGGTCAAGGGGGTGTTCGAGGTGGCGGAGCGGCTCGCCGGCGCCGGCATCGAGGTGATCCTCTACACCGGCGGCTGGTCGCTCTCCCCCTGGATGACCGACCCCATCTCCCGGCTGTTCTCCCGCGTCAGCGTGAGCCTCGACGGGGCGACCGCCGAGGTGCACGACCGGATACGGGGCCGCGCCGGCTCCTTCGACCGGGCCATGAAGGCCCTCGGCCTGCTGGACGCCGCCGCCCGCGAGCGGCGCGGCAGCGGCGAGCGCGAACCCTGGCTGGGCATCGACTACGTGGTCGTGCGGAGCAACTTCCACCAGCTGGAGGAGCTCTGCTCCACGGTCTCCGGCCGCTTCCCCGAACTCGGCTTCGTCTTCTTCGGTGCCGCCGTGCCCGCCGGCCTGGCCAGCCGGGCCGGCTTCCAGGAGCACGAGCTGATCTCCGACGCCCAGGCCGCCGAACTCGCCGACGGCGCACGGGCCGCCCGCTGCCAGGCCCTGGTGCCCGACACCCTCCGGATCCGCACCACCGACAACTCCTTCCTGTGGATGTACGACGTCGCGACCGGCCCGGGCGGCGGGTTCCACGCCCTCCAGGTCGAGCCCGACGGCGCGGTGCGGGCGATGCCCATCTACGAGGGGACCGTCGGCAGCCTGCTGACCGATCCGCCGGCCGAGCTGTGGCGGCGCGCCGTCGCGCGCTGGAGCGACCCCTTCGTGGTCGAGACCCTCTCCCCCGTCGCCACCATGGCCGGCTGGGCGCGGGCCGCCCGCGCGCTCGACCAGCGCTTCGCCGCGCCCGAGGACCTCGACCGCATCGCGCGCCGCCCGCTGTTCGCGGCCCCGCGCGCCTGACCGGCGGGGGCCACGATGGACACGATCCCTGCCGGCACGAACGACGGCCCACCGGCCGACGCGCTCGACGGCCCGCTCGCCGACGCGGTGCGCGCCCGGCTGAACCGGGCCGGTGCGACCGGCTGGCGGGTGGAGACCGGCGGGTTCTGGTGCCGGGTGAGCCCACCGCGCCACCGGCACCGCGTACAGGGCTGGAAGCTGCACCTGTCCGCCACCCCGCTCTCGGCGCCCGAGGTGCTGGGCCGCGCGGCTCGGGTGCTGATCGGGCACGGCTGCGCCTTCAAGTTCGCCGCGACCGTGGACGGCGTACGGGAACTGGTGTCCCGGCACGCGCCGCGCGGGGGCGGCGGCAAGTTCCTCACCGTCTACCCCGAGGGGGACGAGGCGCGGCTGCGAGGCCTGGCGGCGGAGCTGCACGCCGCGACCGAGGGGCTGCCGGGCCCCGGGATCCTCTCCGACCGGCCGTACCGCCCCGGCAGCCTGGTGCACTACCGGTACGGGGCGTTCACCGGCGTGCCGGTGCTCGGGAACGACGGGACGTACGAGGCGGCGCTCCTCGCCCCCGACGGGACCCTGGCCCCCGATCCGCGGGAGGCCTGGTACGCGCCGCCCGCCTGGGCGCCGCGCGACCCCTTCGCCGCCGGGGACGGGGCCGGCGTACGGCGGCCGCGGGCCGGGGCGGTGCTGCTCGACGGACGGTACGAGGTGCGGAACGTGGTGCGGCACTCCTTCCAGGGCGGGGTCTACCGGGCCGTGGACCGCACGAGCGGCGCCGACGTCATCGTCAAGCAGGGCCGCGCGCACGCTGCCGCGGACCTGACGGGCCGTGATGCCCGGGACGCGCGGCGGCACGAGGCCCGGATGATGGAGCTGCTCGCGCACACCGGGGTGACGGCGCGCCCGCTGGGGCTCTTCGAGCAGCAGGGCGACCTGTTCCTCGTGCAGGAGGCGGTGCCCGGGACCACCCTGCGGCGCTGGGCGGCCGACAACGCGCGTCCGGACCGCGGGTGTTGGGGGCCCGATGCCGGATCCGCGGTGCGGCTCGCCCGGGACCTGACCGCGGCCGTGGCGTCCGTGCACGCGGCGGGGCTGGTGCTGCGGGACCTGACCCCGTCCAACGTGATGGTCACCCCGGAGGGCTCGGCCCGGCTGATCGACCTGGAGCTGGCGGCCCGGCCGGGAGACCCGGTGGTGGGCTCGGGCACGCCCGGCTACCTCGCGCCGGAGCTGCGGGGGGCACCCGCGTTCGGCCCGGCGCCGGGCCCTGCGGCTGACCTGTACGGTCTGGGTGCCACCCTCTTCTGCCTGGCCACCGGCCTGGACCCGGTGCTGCCGGCCGACGAACCCGAGCTGCGGCCGGTCCGGGAGCGGATCGGCGGGTGGCTGGAGCTGCTGGCCCCCGGCAACGCCGCGGCCCGCGCGCTCGGGCCGCTGCTCCTCGCCCTGCTGGACGACGCCCCGGCGCGGCGCCCCGACCCGGACGCGGTACGGGCACGGCTGGACGCGGTACGGGCACGGCTGGACGCGCTACGGGCGCGGGGTGTACCGGCGAAGGGCGAACGAGCCGGCGCGGAACCGGCCGACACGGCACGGGCGGAGGAGGGACGGGCGGACACGGCAGCGGCACCCGGGGGCTTCGGCGAGGACGAGCTGAAGCGGGCGGTCACCGACGCGCTGGAGCACCTGCTGGCCACGATGGACCCGGCGAACGCCGACCGGCTCTGGCCGACCGGCCCGTTCGCCGGCCGGGCCGACCCGTTCACGGTCCAGCACGGTGCCGCCGGTGTCCTGGGCGTGCTCGTCCGCGCGGCGACCGCCACCGCTGCCGGCACCGGCGCCGGCACACACACCGGAACAGCCGCCGTCGATCCGGCGCTGCGCGAGGCCGTCGCCACGACGGCCGGCTGGATCGGGCGGCACGTGCACCGCGAGCCACGGGCCCTTCCCGGCCTGTACTTCGGCCGGTCCGGCACCGCGTGGGCCCTGCTGGAGGCCGGCCGGCTGCTCGGCGACCCGGCGACGGAGGCGCTGGCCCTCGAACTGGCCCTCCGGGTGCCGGTCGTGTCCCCGAACCCGGACGTCTGCCACGGCACGTCCGGGGCGGGCCTGACCCAGCTGCGGTTCTGGGAGGCGACCGGGGACGAGCGGTTCCTGGCGCGGGCCCGGGAGGCCGCCGACGCGGTGGCGGCCGCCGCCGGGGAGGTGGACGGCGGGGTCCGCTGGACGGTGCCGGCCGATTTCGACTCGGCGCTCGCGGGGGTCAGCCACTACGGGTTCGCCCACGGGGTGGCGGGCTGCGGCACCTTCCTGCTGGCGGCCGGGCGTAGCACCGGGGAAGAGCGTTACCTGCGGCTCGCCGGAGCCGCGGCGCGCACCCTGGCCGGTGCGGTCCGGGTGGAGGGCGGCGCGGCGTACTGGCCCGCCGACGACACCCGGGCGGCGCACCGGACCCACTGGTGCAGCGGGTCCTCCGGCATCGGCACCTTCCTGCTGAGGGCGGGCGTCGCGAACGGTGACGGCACGCTGCTGTCCCTGGCGCGCCGGGCGGCCGAAGCCTCGTACCGCACCCGTCGCCACGCCTCGCCCGCGCAGTGCCACGGCCTGGCCGGCGACGGGGACTTCCTGCTCGACCTGGCCGACGCCACCGGCGAGGAGTCGCACCGGGAGCGGGCCCGCGAGCTGGCCGCGTTCCTGCGGGCGCGGCACGCCCTGCGCGACGGCCGTGCGGTGGCGCCCGACGAGACCGGCGCGGCGGTCGTGGCCGACTACGGCACCGGGCTGAGCGGCGTCCTGGCCTTCCTGCTGCGGCTGCGGCACGGCGGCCGGCGCCTGTGGCTGCCGGACGCGGCCCTCTGAGCCCCGCACCGTCCGCGGCTCCGGGCCGCCGGCGGTGCGGTGACACCCGTCCGACGAGCGAGGGAGGGAGGTGAACACCATGGAGCAGCTCGACCTGGAGGTCGGTGTGGAGGCCCTGCAGTGGCTTCAGGAGGAGGAGTCCGACAGCGCCCTCTTCCCCTGCACGGTCACCACGACCTGTGACTTCAGGACGCTCTGACCGTCGTCCTCGGGCGGTACGGCTCCCCGCGGCGCACGCCGGCCGCGGGGAGCCGCACCCGTGCCCGGCTCGGTGGTCGTACGCGTGCCCGGCGCGGTGGTCGTACCCGCGCCCGCCGCGGTGTGTGTACGTGTGCCGGTCCGTCCGGTCTGTCCGGGCTGTGCGGGTGAAGCGGCGGAACCACGGCGGGTCCGCGTCGTTGGTCACGGCGCCCCAGGAACGGGGCCCGTGACGAGGAGAAAGACCCAAAATGTTCAAGAAGATCATGCTCACCGCCGTTGCGACCGCCGCGGTGGTCGGCACGGGCGCCGCCGTGGCCGCTCCCGCGATGGCCATCGGCAACGACGACGGCGTGAAGACCGTCAACGGCAACGGCGCGGAGCAGGTCTACGGCAACCAGGCCACCGAGGGCCTCATGAGCCCGCAGGCCGCCCTGATCCAGGGCACCGCGAACAAGCTCTGCCTCGGCGTGCCCGCGAAGGTCAACGCGCAGTCCCTGGTGGCGATCATCGCCAACGTCGGTGTCCAGGACATCCCGGTCCTGTCCGCGCCGCAGACCCAGCAGTGCGCCGAGAACTCCACCCAGGCCAAGGGCGACGAGCCGATCTCGCACATCGCGAACGACCTGTCGGTGCTGGCCGGCAACGGCGCCGTCAACAGCTGACGAACGGCTGTCCCGGACCCGGCAACGGGCGGCGTCCGGCGGAGCCCCGGCGACGGTTGCGCACCGCCGCCGGGGCTCCGGCGTTCCCGGGGAAGGGGTACCCCCGTGGGCCGGGTCAGATCTCCCCGTCGGTCTTCAGCTCCAGGCGGACGTTGGTGTCCGCGGTGCCGTTGTTGGTCACGCAGGCCGTGTAGTAGCCGGCGCCGGGGAAGTTGCCCCAGGAGGAGCGGAGTTCCGCGGCCCAGGCGGTGACCAGGCCCGGGGAGCCGGCGACGGTGACCCCGTTGTACTGGAGCTTGAACTTGGCGCCCTGGCCGGTGGCCCGGCCGTCCGCGCGCACCTGGTACCCGGCGTACTGCTGGACGCAGCGCTGCTCGCCCGGGTGCAGGGTGCCGCCGTAGAACTGGCTGGCGGCGGCCGGCCCTGCGGTGCTCAGCAGGACGGCGGCGCACGCGGCCGCGAAGCCGGTGGCGAAGGCCGACCGCTTCAGTGCGGCGCTCCCGAGCACGGACCTCTTCGTCGCGGTGGTGTTCATTTCGGGTGTCCTTCCTGGTGGGAGGTGGTGGCCGGGGTCCTGGCCGGTTCCGCCCGGCACTGCTCACGGTAGGAGCGGCCGCTGCCCGTCCGACACGCCGAAAAGGGGTCAACTCCCGCTCAATACCTGGCCATCGGGTCCGTTTCCGGTCCAAGCGGTGGTATCACCGGAGGGGGAGGCGAGGGGATGACCACGACACGGCTGGCCGACCGGTTCGCCGAGGCGCGGGCGCGGGGGTTCGTCGGGCGGTCCGCGGAGACCGTCGTCTTCGAGCGGATCCTGGCGTCCGGGCTGGGGGCGGTGGTCCACGTGCACGGCCCGGCGGGGATCGGCAAGACCACGCTGCTGCACCGGTTCGCCTGGCTCGCGGGCCGGGCGGGGCGGCCGGTGGTGTCCGTGGGCGGCGCGGACGCGGAGGGCCTGCGCGTGGGGCCGGGCGCGGTGGTGGTGGTCGACGCGGAGGGAGCCGAGGCGCTCACGGAGCGGCTGCTGGAGGAGGTGCCGGCGGACACGGTGCTCGTCCTGGCCGGGCGGGAGGCGCCGCCGCTGGCCTGGCGTACCGATCCGGCCTGGCAGGGGCTGCTGCACACGCTGCGGCTGGGGCCGCTGCCGCCGGAGGAGAGCCGCGAGCTGCTGCGCCGCCGTGGCGTGCCGGACGAGGAGCACGGCCGGGCCCTGGAGTTCGCCCACGGGCATCCCCTGGCCCTGGCGCTGATCGCCGACGTACGGGCGCAGGGGGCCGGGAAGGATCCGGGTCCGGGCCAGCCGGCCTGGGTGGTGGCCACCCTGCTGGAGGCGCTGCTGGACGCCGTGCCGAGCCCCGCGCACCGGGCGGCGCTGGAGGCCGGCGCCCAGGTGCTGGTCACCAGTGAGCCGCTGCTGGCGGCACTGACCGGGGTGCCGGACGCGCGGGACCTGTTCGACTGGCTGTGCACCCTGTCAATCACCGAGTACGGCAGCCGGGGCATCCACCCGCACGACCTGGCCCGGTCCGTGCTGGACGCCGAGTTGCGCTGGCGGCACCCCGGCCGGCGGGCGGAGCTGCGGCGGCGGGCCGGTGCGTACTACCAGCAGCTGTTCACGGACGGGGACCGGGCGCGGCAGCGGACGGTGCTGGCCGACTTCGCCTACCTGCACCGGGACAGTCCGCTGGTGGGGCCCCTGCTGGCGCCGGTCACCGGCGGTGCGGCCGGTGCGGCGCGGCTCGACGCGCTGTCCATCGCGCCCACGCGGGAGGCCGAGCTGCCGGCCCTGCTGGCGATGGCGGAGGCGCACGAGGGCGCGGAGTCGGCGCGGCTGCTGGCCCGCTGGTGGGGGCATCCGGCCGCCTCGTGGGGGACGGTCAGCGCGGACGGGGAGGGCCCGGTGGGGTTCTACCTGCTGCTCGCCCTCGGCGACACCGGCCCGGAGGGGGCGGCGGAGCCGGGCACCGCCGGGGACCCGGCGGTGCGGGCGGCCCGGGGCTGGCTGGCGGGCGAGGGTGCGCTGCGGGCCGGGGAGCGGGCGCTGCTCGTGCGGAGCTGGCTGGCGCGGGACGGATACCAGGACGTGTCGCCCGTCCAGACCCTGATCACCCTGCGGCTGACCCATCACTACCTCACGGACCAGCGGCCGGCGGTGACGCTGCTGCCGTTCGCGGATGCCGGGTTCTGGGCGGCGGGGTGCGCGTACACCGACTTCCGGCGGGTGCCGGAGGCGGACTTCTCGGTGGGCGGCCGGGGGTACGGGATGTTCGTCCACGACTGGCGGGTCACTCCCCCGCTGGCCTGGCTGGGCCTGCTGACCGAGCGGGAGTCCGCGCCCGACCCCCTCGCCGTGGGCCCGCCGGCGCCACCGGTGCCGCTGCGGGTGCTGGACCACGACGCGTTCGCCGAGGGGGTGCGGGAGGCGCTGCGCGGGCTGGGCCGGGCCGGGGGTCTGCGGGAATGCGCACTGCTGTGCTCCCGGCTGGTGGCGGACCGGGCGGGGCCGGAGGCCGGGCCGGACGAGCGGGCCGCGGTGCTGGCGGGCGCCCTGCGGGAGGCTGCCGCTGAGCTGGAGGCGGCACCGCGGGACCGCCGGGCGTACCGGGCGCTGCACCACACGTACCTCCAGCCCGCCGGCACCCAGCAGCGCGCGGCGGACCTGCTGCACCTCCCGATGTCGACGTACCGCCGCCACCTGGCCGCGGGCGTGAAGCGGCTGACGGAACGGCTGTGGGAGCGGGAACTGGAGAGCTGACCGGTACGGGGTGGCGCCGTGTGGTGGGTGGGCTGTGAGGTGGGTGGCGCCGTGTGGTCGGTGGGCCGGGCCGATTTACACGGTCATGCGGCGTCCGCGCGGGCGGCCAGGCGGTGGCCCGTCAGGCCCGAGGCCAGGAGGCCCAGGAGGAGCGCGGCGAGCGAGAGGGCGCCGCCCGAGGTCCAGTCGACGTCTCCGGCGCGTACGGCGAGCACGGCGCCGGCGGCGAGTGCGACGCCCGGTACGGAGATCAGGGCGGGGCGGACGCGGCGGAGGTCGTCCTCGGCGAGCGTGCCCAGGACGCCGATGCCGAGGGCCAGGGCCCAGACGCCGAGGGACTGGGCGTCGGCGCGGTTCACCTCCCAGGGGACGAACTGCGCCCAGAAGCCCGGCAGGAACAGCAGACCCGCGCCGATCCCGAGCCAGGACGAGCCCAGTACCGCCAGGGGCGGCCTGGACCACGCGGGCGGCGGTACCGCCGGGCCCTGGAGGGGCGTGGCGCGCCGGGTGTACTGGCGTGCCACGCAGAGGACGGCGGCCGAGGCGAGCAGGCCGAGCACCCCGACCCAGCCGAGGCTGAACAGGGCCAGGAACAGCGGTCCGCCCTCGGCCGCCTGGAGCAGGCCGGCGTTGGTGATGCCGACCGCGAAAAGGCCGACCAGCACCGTGACCAGCGGGAACACCAGGGTGCGGGCCTCCTCCCAGACCCGGGCGCGGGCGATGGCGAGGAGGCCGGGCGCGGTGCCGAGCATGGCGGCGCCGACCAGGCCCGGGCCGACCGGTGAGGGTGAGGTCCAGGGGCCTGACACCTGGCCGGCGAGTGCGCCGACGGTCATGAGGAGGCCGGTGAGGGAGCTGGTGACGGCGACCGTCACGGCCAGCAGGGCCACGGCGGGGGCGAGTTCGCGGCCGCCGCCACCGATCGTCTGCGCGGGGGTGGACCCGGAGGTGGGGCCTGCGGTGGGGGTGCCTGTGCCGGTTCCGGCTGTCTCGCTCATCGGGGGCTCCCTGGTCGGCGCTGCGGTGGAGGTGGGGCGGGCCGTGCCGTGGGGTGGTGCCGGGGGGTTACGCGGCCGGGGCCGGGGTCCTGGCGCCGGACTGGGGTGTGGGCGTCCGCTTGAGGAGCTCCCGGGCGTACATCACGCGCAGGCTCACCACGGTGGTGGCGGCGGTGGCCAGGACGCCGCAGCCGATGGCGACGGCCGCGGACAGCGCGGTGGGCCGGTCCAGGCCCAGCAGCCGCTCCAGGGGCAGGGCGGCACCGCCGGAGAACACGGGCGCCAGCAGCAGGGCGACCAGGTGCACGCGCCACTCCTCGCGCGCCCAGCCGCGGCCCAGCCGGTGCGCGCGGCGCTGGCGCAGGACCATCACCGCGTACGTGGCGGCGTACGGCAGCAGGAACCCCAGCAGCAGCCGGCGGCCGGCGGCACCCCACTCCAGGAACGCGGCGCCGATCCAGACCAGGGCGGGCAGCGCGGCCAGGTGCGCCACCAGCAGGACCCGTCCCGGCACCCAGCTCCCGGTGACGCCCGGCACCTCGGCGCGCCGGTCCAGGGCACGGGAGGCGGCCAGGGCCCCGAAGGCGACGACCGAGCCGAGGTGCATGACGGCGACCTGGTTGACCTGCTCCATCGACAGGCCCGGCATCAGGCGGGGCAGCGCGCCCCACTCCAGGCGCAGCAGCGGCGCGGTCATCAGGAAGCCGTAGCAGAGCAGCATCCAGCGCTGGTGCAGGTCGGGGTGGCGGCCCAGGGCGGCGATGATCCCGTAGGTCACGCTGAGCACGGTGCCGACCAGGATGGTGGCCAGCACGATCCAGAACGCGGCGCCGCCGAAGGCGTCCTCGGGTGCGGTCCTGGCGAGGTAGAGCGCGGCGCCCGCCATGGACGCGTACACGGTGACCGCGAAGAGCACGCCCGCGGCGCGGTGCAGGCGGGGGCGGCGGCGGAGCGCGGAGAGCAGCTGCACCGGTCCGAGGACCATCAGCAGTCCGCCCAGCACCGAGTGGAGGACCAGCGGCAGCAGGCTGCGGCCGTACGGGCCGGTGCGGTCCGCGACGGCCTCGGCGACGTACTCGGGCGAGACCGTCTCCGCGAGCAGGCGTTCCCCGAGGGCGGGGGCGCCGGCGCGGGCGTAGGGCCACAGTTCGGTGGCGGCCACGGGGGCGTAGGCGAGGCAGACGGCCACGACGGTGACCACGGCCACCCGGCCCCAGGTGACGTTCCCCGGTCGGTGCACGGCGACTCCCCCTCGATAGTCCTCTCTGGACTATGGGGAAGGTAAGGGGGAGCCCGGTCCGGGGTCAACGGTGCGGCCGGGCCTCAGTGTCCGGTCGTGCCGCCGCGGTCGCCTTCGTCCCGCCCGGGTGCGTCGCCGCTCTCGCTCGCGTGCCCGGCCGCCTCGCCGCGGTCGCCTTCGCGTGCGCGGCCCGCGACCCACTGCCAGAACTCGACCATCATGCGCTCGTAGCGGATGCCGAACTCCAGGGCCTCGCGCTGGCCGGGCGTGAGCAGGGCGCCCACGCTCTCGGCCAGCTGCTCGTAGTCCGCGAGGGTCTTGTGGTGCTCGTCGAGCTGGACCGGGGAGAGGACCTCGGGCCGGGCCCCGAACCAGAGTTTGAGGATGCCGCGTTCGCGGGCCTCGACCGGGACGAACTCCGGGTCCGCCAGCCACGACGCGAGGGCGGTGCGGCCGGCCTCGGTGAGGGTCATCAGCCGCCGGTTGCGCCCGCCGGTCTGCCGCGACTCGGACAGCAGGCCGGCCGCCACGAGCCGGTCGCACTGGGCGTAGACCTGGGCATGGGGCATGGACCAGAAGGGGGCCACGGTGCGGGCCGCCTCGACCTTCACGTCGTACGGGCTGGCCTCGCCCAGCTTCTCGACGATGCCGAGCACGAGGTACGAGGGCGTGGTCAGCCGGGACTCGGCCATCGGAGCCGCTCCTGACCGGGTGTCAGCCCTGCGGGGCGGGAGCGGCGTCGAGCTCTTCGAGCTCCCAGGCGTGGCGCTTGAACTCGCGCCGGAAGTCGGGGTGGTCCTCCCACTGGCGGGCGACGCCGCGCAGGACGTCCCAGTTGTGCTCCAGGGACTGGTCGATGATGCCGCGCATCTTCGGGTCGGCGGTGGCGCGCTGTTCGATGATGCCCTTGATGGCGGAGGCGCCGAGGACGGTGTTGCGGAGGGCGCGCAGGGCGCGGGAGGTGTCGTCCATGCCCCAGCCGTGGTCGTTGCCGTCGGCCGGGTCGAAGACCGGGGTGAGGCGGGCCTCGATGAAGGCGGTGATCCGCTCGAAGTGCTGCACGTCCACCGTGGCTCCGTCTCCTGCCGTGCCGCGCTGCGGGCCGGCATCGTCTTGCGTGTGTGTCGGGTGACCGCGTGGCGTTCACGGGCCGAGGTGCAGGATAGCCGCGATCTTCGCCGCGGAACCGGTCCGCCCCGGCCCGGGGTGAGTGCCGGACGGGGCGGACGATGGCGTGCGTCGCGCTCGGCTGCCGGTGCCCGTGCCGCCCTTCGCCGCCGGCCGCGGGGCCGGGGTCAGGCGGCCGGGGCGCCTTCCTCCCGCCCCGCACAGCAGGCGTCGCCGCCGGCGGCGGGGGCCTTGCCCAGCCGGTCGGCATCGGCCCTGACGACGTAGACCTGCCACGGCTCCCCGCCGGGGCCGGTCACCACACCTGGTCCTGCGGGGCGCAGCACCAGGCGGTGTCGTTCTCCTCCGACGTCGCCGGCCCGGCCCCCCTTCGGGCGGGCCGTCGCGGCGTGGCGCGCTGTGCGTCCGCGTGCACAGCGCAGGCCGCTCCCAGACGGCCGCCGCCTTCCTCGACCGCCTCGGCGCGGGCCGGGTCCAGGTCCGCTCGGCCGGGTCCGCTCCCGCCGCCACCGTGAACCCGGCCGTGGTGGAGGCCGTGCGGAGGCGGGCATCGACACCTCCGCCGAAACCCCCAAGGTCCTCACCACCGGGGCGGGAGTGGGGCAGTGCGGTCCTCGGACGTGGTGATCACCATGGGCTGCGGCGACGCCTGCTCCTGGTTCCCCGGCACGCCGTTACCTCGACTGGCCGCTCGACGACCCCGCCGGGCAGGGGGTCGCGGCGGTCCGGCCGATCCGCGTCGAGACCGAGCGGCGCGTCAGGGAACTCCTGGCCGGACTCCTCCCCGCCCCCGCCTGATCCGCGGCCGTCGGCGTCCCAGGGCCCGGCCCCTCAGGACGCTCGCGCCGTCGACTCAGTACGCGACCCCGACGGCGCGGCGGTGCGTGTCGGGAGCGTTGACCAGGGACAGCATCGCGTGGGCGACGTCCGCGCGGCCGATCGTGCGGGCGCTGCGCGGGTTGCCGTCCAGGGCGGTGCGGTAACGGCCGGTCGCGGGGCGGTTCTTCAGCATCGGGGGGCGGACCGCGGTCCAGTCCGTGCCGCTGCGGGCCAGTTCCGACTCCATCACGGCGAGGTCGGCGTAGACGGGTGCGAACACGGTCTTCACCAGTGCCCCCACCATCCGGTCCACCAGCGGCTCGCCGGGCGGGGGCGTGCCGAGCGGGGCGGCGCTGACCACCAGCAGCCGGCGGACCCCCGCGGGTTCCATGGCGGCGAGCACGGCCCGGGTGAGGGCGGCCGCGATGCCGCCGGCCGCGTCGGCCCGGCTGCGTGCGCCCAGCCCGGAGAGCACCGCGTCGTGCCCGGCGAGGGCCCCGGCGAGCGCGGCTGGATCGTCGAGGCCGGAACGGTGCACGGCGAGGCCCGCGCCCTGCACCTGAAGCCGGGACGGATCCCGCACCACGGCCGTCACGTCGTGCCCCGCCGCCAGTGCCTGGCGGACGATCTCCTGGCCGACCCCTCCGGTCGCTCCGAACACCGCGAGCTTCATCGCCCTCCCCCTCCTCCGTGGCCTTCCCCGCCCCGCGGGGTGAGTGACCATCAACTTAGCCGGGTCCCGGGGATGCGACGGCCCGCCCCGGGGCTGCCGGGGGCCGCCCGCGGCCCCCGCGCGAGGGGACGTACCCGCCTACGTCCGGAGCGCGGCGCCGTCATGCGAGCAGGCGGCCCGGCGGCCACGAGGACACGCGGATCCGGAGGCAGCGACCCCGCTGCCGGCCGGGGTGCCGGTCCGCCGGGCGCTGATAGGCCCGTTCCTGTATACGAGGGCCCCGCGTGGCCGGCCGCCGAGCCGCGGGAGTGCGCTGCCCGCCGGCCCGCCCGGTGGCGCGGCAGGGTCCGGCCCCTGCGCCCGCATCCCACCCGTATCCCACGCACATCCCACCCACGCCCCCGCCACCGCAGGTACAGCGGACGTCCACCGCCCGTCCAGCCGGACTCCGTTCGACCTCCGGCCGGCGGGCGTTCCGCGTCCGGGACAGCCGCCCCGCGGGTCCGGGACCGCCCCGCGCCGCACTCCGCGCCCCGCACGCCCCTGCCGACCCAGGGGCCACACCGCGGCCTCCTATGGTGCTGAGCGCAGACCGGCCCCGACCCGTGGGGCCGGCCCGACGCGCAAGGAGAGCACCGTGATGCGAAACGTTCGAGGACCGGGATCCCGCACGCGCACCTGGACGGCCGCCGCGGCGGCAGCGGCGGCCCTGACCGCCACCCTGGCCACCGGGACCGCACAGGCGGACCCGGCCGGCTTACCCTCGGCTCCCGGTTCCACCATCGCCGCCTTCGAGGGCGGGACCCTCGACATGGCCGGTGACTGGGGTGCGGCGAAGGCCTGCCTGGTCTGGCGGGCGGCGGGCACGGTCGAGTGCTTCCGGACGCCGGGCGAACTGCGGGCCGTCGAGGCCAAGCTCGCCGCCCGCGCGGCGAGCGCGGGGGCGCGGTCCGGCTCCGGGGCGCTGGCGGCCTGCTCCTCGCCGCTGGAGCTGTTCGAGCACGGCTGGTACGGCGGCCGCCGGCTGGTCTTCTACGACCGCGGCTACTGGCAGAACCTGGGCGGCTGGGGCTTCAACGACCAGATGTCCTCGTACAAGGTCGGCGCCTGCTACTCGCACCTCGCCGAGCACAACGACGGCGTGGGCTACTGGTACCCGGGCAACACCGCGCCCTGGGCCCAGGAAGGCGCGCTCCGCTCCGGCTGGAACGACCGCGTGAGCTCCATCAAGCTCGACTGAGCCGGGGTCCGGCCGCCGGCCGGGAGGCGAGCCGCGCGGGTGCCCCGTTCCCGCCCGCGCGGCACCGCCGGCCCGACTCGGGCGCCCCTGACAGGAGTTGACCACCCTGTGTAATGTCACATCGCATGATGGTCTTACGTCGTGCCGCGCTCGCGGCCGCCCTCCTCGGCGCCCTCGCCGCCGCCCTTCCCGCCGGCCCCGCTCTCGCCGCCGGCGCCGCCCTGCCCGGCGACGCGCCCGCCGCTTCCCCGTGCCGCACCGACCCCGCCGTGGTGCCGGACGCGGAGCAGGCCCGCCTCGCGGATCCGCGTACCGCGGCCCTGGTCGAGCGCGGGGACCTCGACGCCTTCGTACGCCGCTTCCCCGCCGCGCTGTGCACCGCCCGTGACGCCGCCGGGGCCGACGGGCTGGTCCGGGTCTGGGGCGAGGCCCTGTTCGCGGCCTCGGTGGCTCGGGCCCAGGGCCAGCGGCCCGGCGGCGACCTGGCGCCGGGCGACGACCGCCCGCTGTACTGGGCCCGCCTGGCGATGACCGTCGGACTGGCCCGCTGGCAGCCGGAGTTCCCGGTGGACCGGGACGCGCTGCGCACCTCCTTCGAGGACGCCTCCCGGGGCCTGACCGGCAACGCCTTCCGCGGCACGCCGGGCGTCCGGCGCCTGTTCGTCAGCGGTTTCGACCCCTTCGGCCTCGACGCCGAGCTGCGCCGGGCCAACCCTTCCGGCTCGGCGGCGCTCCGCCTCAACGGCCGCCGCGTCACCCTCGCCGACGGCACCCGGGCCGAGATCCGCGCCGTCGTGCTGCCGGTACGCTACGGCGACTTCGACCGGGGCATCGTGGAGCGCGCGTACGGCCCGCGGATGGCCCCCGGACCCCGCTCGGCCGACCAGATCACCAGCATCAGCCAGGGCTACCCGGGGTTGTTCACGCTGGAGGAGTGGGCTGCCCGGGCCCGGTCGGCCGACCCGTATCCGGACAACGCCCGCGCCCTGTCCGGCGGCACCCGCGAGCGCCCGGTGGTCCCCGCCGGGGTGGGCCCCGGCGCCGAGTTCATCCGGACCAGTCTGCCCACCGGGCCGATGACGGCCGTGCAGGCGCCGTTCCCGGTACGGCTGAACAGCGCCGTCACCGAGATCCCGGCCGGGGAGACCCGGCCGGCGGACCGCCCCGACGGCCCCACTCCCGGCTCGCGCGCGGTGGCGGGCGGGGGCGGCGGTTACCTCTCCAACGAGGTGGCGTACCGCTCCAACCGGCTGCGCCTGGAGCTCGACCCGGGCCTGCCGGGCGGCCACCTGCACACCCCGGTGCTGACCGGTCTGCCGGCCGATCCGGCCGAACTCACCGGCCCCGCCTTCGAGGAGAACGAGACGGCGATCGCCGACCAGGTCCTGGCCGTGCTGCGGCATTCGGCCGACGGGCCGTACTGATCCGGCTGTCCGCCGAGCCCGGCCCGGCCGGCGCCCCGCACAATGGGGTCCGGCCGGCGTCCGGGCCGGCATCCTCCACGGGGCCGTACCGGCGGGCGGGCGGCGGGCCGGCCGACGGCCCGGACGACCGAAAGGGGCGGGGACGATGGACGGGGTGGACGGGACGGCGCAGACGGCCGCGGTACGGGTGGAGCAGGACGGGCCGGTGTTCACCGTGATCCTGAGCAGGCCCGAGGCGCGCAACGCCGTGGACGGGCCGACCGCCGGAGCGCTGGCCGCGGCGTTCCGGGCGTTCGAGGCCGACGAGGACGCGGCCGTCGCCGTGCTCTGGGGCGAGGGCGGCACGTTCTGCGCGGGCGCCGACCTCAAGGCCGTGGGCACGGAGCGCGGGAACACGGTCGCGGCCACGGGCGACGGGCCGATGGGGCCCACCCGGATGCGGCTGGGCAAGCCGGTCGTGGCCGCCGTGGCCGGACACGCGGTCGCGGGCGGACTGGAACTGGCGCTCTGGTGCGACCTGCGGGTGGCCGAGGAGGACGCGGTGTTCGGGGTGTTCTGCCGCCGGTGGGGCGTGCCGCTCATCGATGGCGGTACGGTGCGGCTGCCCCGGCTCGTGGGCGAGAGCCGCGCCATGGACATGATCCTCACCGGGCGGCCCGTACCGGCCGCCGAGGCATACGCGATGGGGCTCGCCAACCGCCTCGTGCCGCCCGGGCGGGCGCGCGAGGAGGCCGAGGAACTGGCCCGGCAGATCGCCGCCTTCCCGCAGCTCTGCCTGCGCCACGACCGGCTGTCGGTGCGGGAGCAGCACGGGCTGCCCGAGCCGGAGGCGCTGGCAAACGAATACCGGCACGGCCTGGTGCCGTTGGGTGCCGGGGAGACGCAGGCGGGTGCCGACCGGTTCGCCGCGGGGGCGGGGCGGCACGGGAGCTTCGGGGGCCTCGGGGACCACGGCAGCCACGGAAGCTGAGGGCCGTACCGCCCGGCCCCCGGCCGTCCGAGCGCCCGGACGGCCCGTACCGAACCGCCGCCTGACGGGCCGTCGTCCCGGCGCTCCGGCGCGGCCGAACCCGGCCGAAGGGGGGCGTTTACGGCGCCCTGACGGCCATGGACCACAATCGGGGCATGACCGCTCACCTCCCCCACATGGACCAGTCGCCGCCGGACCACGGGCCCGGGTACCCGTCGGCGTACGAACCCGGGTACCCGCAGCCGGAGTACGGGCGGCCGGGAGACGCACAGGGGTACGGGGCGCAGCACGGGCAGGAGTTCGGCGGCGCGGCGTACGGGCAGGAGCAGGGCCTGCACCACGGACAGGAGCAGGAGTACGACGAGGGGTACGCCCAGGAGTACGCCGACGAAGCCGCCGGGCAGGAGCCGCCCGCCCTCTCCCCGCTCTACGCCTGGGCCGGCACGGGCGAGGGGCCCGACCCGCTGCCGATGGTGCACTTCACCACCGACGACCAGGAGGTCGCGCTCACCCCGGAGGGTCTGGGCCGCTGGCCGTTCCACGAGGCGATCCGGCAGGGCGGCTGGTACGCCTTCACGGACTACGACGGCTGGGCGGTCCCGGCCGAGTCCTGGGGCGCCGCCTACCGGCGCGAGGACGACATGCTGGTGGTGAGCGGTCCCGGGCTGTGCGCGACCTGGTACCAGGGGTCGCTCGGCGCGACGGAGGAGTGGGTGGCGGCCGCCACCGCGGCGCAGAGCGTGGTGCTGCTGACGGCGCCGGTCCAGCACCCCTCGATGTACGGCTACGCGGTCGAGGCGGGCTACGCGTACGCGCTCATCGTGCCGCTGGCGGTGGTCTGACGGGCGGTGGTCTGACGTCGCGCCGGGGGTGGCGGATCCTGGCACATCACCGGATCCACCGAATCTTCAGATCATCATCCTGTATACGTTGACCGCTGCCGATTTGTTGCAGCCTTCAACCAGCAGGGGGGACCCACCCAATGAGGAAGACCGCCGTCCTCGTCGCGGCCGCCGCCATGGCCGCCACCGCGTTCACCGTCCCGCAGGCCACCGCCGCCACCCACCAGGGCGGACTGCACTTCGGCGCGCTCCAGTTCGACGGGCCCGGTGCGGATCTGCCGCGCACCAACGCCAAGCTCAACGCCGAGTACGTCGACCTGCACAACAACACCAGCCGCTCGGTGCAGCTCCGGAACTACAAGGTGAAGACGGCGTCCGGGTACGTGTACACGTTCGGGTCCTTCACCCTGGGCGCGGGCAAGACCGTCCGCCTGCGCAACGGCCAGGGCACCAACACCGCGTACACGGTCTACCGGAAGAAGGACAACTACTGGTTCAACAACTCCAGCGGTTCGGTGAACCTGTACACGCCGGCCGGCACCAAGAAGGACAGCTGCTCCTGGCGGGCGAACGGCCGCGGCTACACCACCTGCCACTGATCCGGCCACAGCCGGACCCCGGCACGATCCGAAGGGCCTCCGCCTCCCGGCGGGGGCCCTTCGGCTTCCCGGACCGGGCCGGCCTCCCGCGGCTCACGCGCCGTGCCTCACTCACCGTGCCTCACTCACCGCGCCTCACTCACCGCGCCTCACGCGGCGCCGTTCACCTTCGGAGCGACGAACCGCCGGTGCAGCGGGGTGAGGAGCACGTCGGGCTCGCCGGGCAGGCCGGCCTCCTCCACGGCGGGCAGGATGCGGTTGCCGAAGAACTCCTCGAACTGCGCCGGGGACTCCCAGACATCGGTGACGTGCAGCGCGCCGCCCTCGAACCAGGCCACGTGCAGCACCGCCCCGTCCGGCACCTCGTCCTCCCACCCCACCCGGGTGCGGACCGCGTCGTACTGCTCCGGCTGCACCCCGTCCCAGCGCAGCGACATCACCACGGCCATGGGGCTTCCACCTCCTCGGGGCCCCGCGGCGGGGCCCAGAACCAGTAGAGCGGCGGTCCGGGGACGGCACATCCGGAGGTGCGCCGTTCGGACCCGCCGGGGTCGCTCTCCGCGGACCCGGCCGACACGCTCCCGGGCGCCCCGAGCGCGGCGCAAGGGGTTTCCTCCGCCCTGGGTCGGTATCCGGCCGTTCTCGCCCCCGCCGGCCCGCGCCCCCGGTACGGGTGCCCGCCCCGGGCCCCGGGCCCGCCCGGCCGGCCAGGTCGGCCGGTTCTCGCTGCTCCTCCCCCACGGCTCCGCTGTACTCGCCACTCCACCGATCCCAGGGGCTCCCGCCCCCGGTTCCGCACACCCGCGGACCGGGGCGGTCCGGCGTGCCCGCACGCGCCCCGGGGGCCGGTGCCGTCCGAGGACCGAGGCGTGAGGAGCAGCCGATGGAGCCGATGGAAGCGTCACGAACACCGCAGACGCAGCACGCGCGGCAGGGGCAACAGGAACAGCCGGGGCAACAGGCGCAGCGGACCGGCCGGGAGGAGCGGCAAAAGCCTGCCGACCCGCCCGAGTTCAGCTACTCCGCCGGCACGCACAGCAAGGTCATGGAGTCGCTCTCCCTGCGCCGGATGGCCGCCCGGCTGCCGTCCGCGCTCGGGCAGACCGCGCGGATGGCCTGGCAGACCGACCCCCGCTCCCTGGTCTGGCTGGTCGCCGGTCAGATCACGGCCGGGATCTGTACGGCGGCCACCCTCGCGGCGGTGTCCGACGCGATGGGCCCGCTGCTCACCGGCGGCGACGCGGGGTCCCGCATCGAGGCCGCGGCCGCACCGCTGGTCACCGCCGCGCTGACGGCCGCGACCGGCACGGTGGCCCAGATCGTGTCGGGCAGCGCCGCGCGCCGGCTCACCCCCCGCCTGGCCACGCTGGCCGACCTGGCGATGGTGGACGCGCACATGGACGTGGAGGTCGGCGCGTACGACCAGCCGGGCTTCACCGACCGCTCCGAGGCCGCCGGGATCGGGGCCGCGCGGTCCACGATGCTGGTGAAGGACGCCATGGCCTTCACCAACGGGCTGGTCAACCTGGTCGCCGTGGCCGGGGTGCTCACCGTGGTCCACCCCGCGCTGCTGCCCCTGCTGCTGCTCTCGGTGGTGCCGCGCGGCCTGGGCGCGCTGATCGCGGCCCGGCTGGACTACTCCCTGCACAACGAGACCAACGCCTCGCGCAACATCCGCGGGATGATGCGCTGGTACCTCACCACCCACAAGCTCGCCGACGAGCTGCGGTGCAACTCGATGCGCCCGTACGCGCACCACTGGTACGCGACGGTCTGCGAGCGCATCGACGCCAAGCTGATCGGCTCGGCGCCGCGGTTCCTGCGCGTGTCCCTCGTCGCTGCGGCGCTCGGCGGCCTGTTCCAGGCGGGTACGTGGGCGGCGCTCGCCGGACTGGTGCTGGGCGGGTACATGGCGCTGGCCGCCGCCGGCACGGCGATCGTGGCGATGCGCACGTCGGCCACGGCGCTGTCCTCGCTGGTGGTGTACGGGGCGTACATGTTCCAGCACGCGCTCTACCTGGAGGACTACCGCGGCTTCCTGGAGCTGGCGGCGTCGATGTCGGGCCGGCGCGGCCAGGCGGTGGCGGGGCCGCCGGCCAAGCTGGTGCTGGAGGAGGCGGCGTACACGTACCCCGGCAAGGACGCACCGGCACTCGGCCCGGTGAGCCTGTCCCTGTCGCGCGGCGAGATCATCGCGGTGGTGGGCGAGAACGGCGCCGGGAAGTCCACCCTGATCCGGCTGCTGACCGGGCTGACGCTGCCCGGCGAGGGCGAGGTGTACTGGGACGGGGTGCCGACCCGGGACGCCGACCAGGAGAGCCTCTGGGCCCACGTCGGGCTCGTGGCGCAGTCGTTCGCGTACTGGCCCTTCACCGCACGCGAGAACATCACGCTCGGGCAGCCGGACGAGGAGCGGGGCGAGGCCGCGGTCTGGGAGGCGCTGGACGCGGTGGGGATGCGGAAGGCCGTCGAGGACTTCCCGAACGGCCTCGACACCCTGCTGGCGCGCTCGCTGTGGGGCGGGCACGAGCCCTCGGGCGGACAGTGGCAGCGGCTGGCGTGCGGACGGGCCTTCCACCGCAGGCCCACTCTGCTGATCATGGACGAGCCGACCTCGGCGATGGACGCGCGGGGCGAGCACCGGATCTTCAGCGGGCTGCAGGCGATGAAGGACGAGCGGATCACCCTGATCGTCACACACCGGATGGAGAACTGCCGCCTGGCGGACCGGATCCTGGTCCTGGAGGCGGGCCGGATCACGGAACAGGGCTCCTTCGCCGAACTGGTGGCCCTGGACGGCACGTTCGCCGAGCTGTACCGGCTCTCGCAGGAGCGGTAGGCGGCTGACGGCGGACGCCCCGCCCGCGCGGGGCGGGGCGTCCGCAACGGCGCACCGGCCTCCATGGCGACCGACCGGCTGACCGGCTGACCGGCTACCAGCCGAATCGGCGGTCCACCTCCTGCGCGAACTCCTCGTAGGTGAGCACCGAGTCACCGTTCTTGTCGGCCGCGTCGAAGAGCGCCGAGGAGGCGTCCGCGTCGCCCAGGCCCCAGAACGGCAGGTCACCACCGGCGGCGAGGGTCGGCCCCTTGTCGCGCAGGGCGGATATCACCTCCGCGCGGGTGAGGAGTCCGTCCGCGTTCAGGTCGAGCGCGTCGAACAGCTTGCGGGCCTTCTCGCTCATCACGTCATCCCTCTCACCGGAGGCCCCCGTGGCCCCGTCTGGTCACAACCGTCCCCCAGTGTGGTGCACCGGCTGCGGGGCCCGTCGGGCGCCCCCGTCTTACGGCTGCCCCGCCCGGGAGGGCCCGACACGCCCGCGCGGTTCCGGCCCGGGTGGCCGAGCAGGCGGCCGTACGGGCGGCCGTACGCGGTCTTGTCCCGTCCCGGACGCCTCGCCATACTCACCGGGCAGCGCTTGTCAGGAACACGCCATTCCTGAACGCGCCTCACAGGGCCCCACCACCCAGGGGGCCCCGATGCTCCGAGGAGGAGACCCGTGAGGATCACGCGCAACGCTTCCACCCCCGCCCCCACCTCCACCCCCACACGCACGCGCACGCGCACGGCGCGGACCGCCGCGCTCGCCGCCGCCGCGACCGCCCTGCTGGCGGCCGCGGCACTCGGCACGCCGACGGCCACCGCCGCGGCCCCGGCCGCGGACGCGGCACAGCTCTCCAGGCTGGACCAGGCCGTCCTGCGCGCCGACGTCGGCGGCACCGCGTGGCGGGTGGACCGGGCCACCGGCACGGTGGTCGTGACCGCCGACAGCACGGTTTCGGCCGCCGAACTCGCGCACATCCGGCGGACCGCGGGCGCCGACGCCGGCGCGCTCCGCGTCGAGCGGGCGGCGGGCACCTTCACGCCGCTCCTGGGACCGGGTGACGCCATCTACGGCAGCGGGTACCGCTGTTCGGTCGCCTTCAACGCCGTCAGCGGGGGCACGTACTACTTCCTGACGGCCGGCCACTGCGGCAACGTCGTCAAGACCTGGTACACCAACTCCGCTCAGAGCACGCTCGCCGGACCCACCGTCGGGTCCAGCTTCCCGGGCAACGACTACGCGCTGGTCCGGTACGACAACGCCGGCCTGAGCCACCCCGGCGGCTACACCGCGGCCGACCCGTACGTCGGCGAGCCGGTCAAGCGCAGCGGCTCCACCACCGGCACCCGGAGCGGCACCGTGACGGGCCTCGACGTGACCGTCCACTACAGCGGCGGCGGCACGGTCCGCGGCATGATCCAGACCAACGTCTGCGCGGAGCCCGGCGATTCGGGCGGCGCCCTGTACGACGGCACGAAGGCGCTGGGCATCACCTCGGGCGGCAGCGGCAACTGCTCGTCCGGCGGCACCACCTTCTACCAGCCGGTGAAGGAGGCCCTGGCGAAGTACAAGGTCTCGCTGTACTGAGCCGGGCGTCGCGCGCGCCTAGGCTGAGGGGGCCGGGCCCTCGCCCGGTCCCCCGCCGCCCCCGCGTCCAGAAAGTCAGGCCCTTGTACGTCGCCCGCTCCGCCGCCCTGTTCCTCCTCGCCGCGCTGCTGGAGATCGGGGGTGCGTGGCTGGTCTGGCAGGGGGTGCGCGAGCACCGCGGCTGGGCGTGGATCGGGGCGGGGGTCGTGGCCCTGGGCTTGTACGGCGTCGTCGCCACGTTCCAGAGCGACGCGAACTTCGGCCGCATCCTGGCCGCGTACGGCGGCGTCTTCGTCGCCGGCTCGCTGGCCTGGGGCATGATCGCGGACGGCTACCGCCCGGACCGCTGGGACGTCACGGGTGCGTTGATCTGCCTGGCGGGCATGGCGGTCATCATGTACGCGCCCCGGGGACACTGACCGAGCGCCGGCGCACCATCCGCCTCAGGTCCCACCGCGCGCGGGTCGTCGGCCCCCAGAGGCTGCATCGCAACGTCCCTCATCCGTAGATCCCCGCTGACGGAGCCACAGCCTCTCAGGAACCGGAACCGGAGCCGGTGCGGGGGCCTTTCACCCTTCCGTGAGCCGGTGCCACAGGAAGGTGTGGATCAGGGCCTCGTTCCAGGCGGTCTGGTCGTGGTTGGTCGACGTGGCGTGGCCGCCGCCGAGGTGCTCGTGGAAGTGCACCCGGTGGCCGAGGTCCCGCAGCCGGGCGGCCATCTTGCGGGCGTGCCCGGGGTGGACGCGGTCGTCGCGGGTGGAGGTGAGCAGGAGCAGTGGCGGGTACGGGCGGTCGGCCTGCGCGCGGTGGTACGGGGAGAGGTCCGCCAGGTGCGGGCGGTCCGCGGGGTCGTCCGGGTCGCCGTACTCGGCGGTCCAGCTGGCCCCGGCGAGCAGCTTGTGGAAGCGCAGCATGTCCAGCAGGGGGACGGTGGCGACGACCGCCCCGAACAGTTCGGGGTAGCGGGTGAGCATCGCGCCCATCAGGAGGCCGCCGTTGCTGCCGCCCTCGATGCCGAGGAGCTCCGGTGTGGTGTAGCCCCGGTCGACGAGGTCCCGGGCGACGGCCGCGAAGTCCTCGAAGGCGCGGGGGCGGTCGGCCTTCAGTGCCGCCCGGTGCCAGGCCGGGCCGTACTCCCGGCCGCCGCGGATGTTGGCGACCACGTACGTGCCGCCACGGGCCAGCCAGGCGCGGCCGCGTACCGGGCTGTAGTAGGGGAGCTGGGAGACCTCGAAGCCGCCGTAGCCGTAGAGCAGGGTGGGTGCGGGGGCGGCGGGGTGCTGCGGGCCGCCCTCGGGTCCGATGACGAAGTAGGGGACGCGGGTGCCGTCGGCGGATTCGGCGAAGTGCTGTGCCACGGCCAGGCCTTCGGCCGCGAACCGGGCCGGCGAGCGCCTGAGGGTCTCGCTGCCGGCCCCGATCTCCCCGCGGTACAGGGTGGCCGGCTGGAGGAAGCCGCTGACCACCAGGAAGTACTCGTTCCCGGTGTCCGGGTCGGTGTCGGTGACGGTGGCCGTGGCGTGCGGCGGTACGTCGGCCAGGGGCTCCCGGCGCCAGCCGTCGGCCGGGGTGAGCACCTCCAGCCGGGCGCTGACGTCCGCCAGGGTGTGCAGGATGAGGTGGTCGCGGGTCCAGCTGTGGCCGGCGAGCGCGGTGTTGCCGTCCGGCGTGAACAGCACGGTCGCGTCCCGCCCGCCGGCGAGGAACTCCTCGAAGCCGAAGGCGAGGAGGGTGCCCGCGGGGTGGCCCAGCCAGGGGGACTTGGTGGTGACGACGAGCCACTGGCGGTGCGCGTACGCGGCCGCGTCCTCCGGTACGTCGATCCGGCGCGGCGTGCCGCCGCCGTCGGGGCCCGCGCCGTCGAGCAGGAACAGCTCGCGGTGCCAGAAGTCCCGCTGCCGGGAGAGGAAGTGCCGCTCGAAGCCGGGCGTGCGGTCGTACCAGCCGCCGGCCGACAGGTCGTCGGCGTCCGCCGCGTACACCGGCTCCGCCTCGGAGAGCGGGGTGCCGCGGCGCCAGCGGCGGACCTCCCGGGGGTAGCCGGACGCGGTCATCGATCCGGGGCCGAAGTCGGTGCCGACGTACACGTGGTCGCGGTCGATCCACCCGATCGTGGTCTTCGCCTCGGGGACCTCGAAGCCGCCGGGCGTGAACTCACGCGTCACGAGGTCGTACTCGCGCACGACGACGGCGTCGGCGCCGTCCCGGGAGAGCTCGACGAGGGCCCGGTCGTGGTCCGGGCGGAGGGTCTGCGCGCCGGCCCAGACCCACTCCTCCCCCTCTTCCGCCGCGAGGGCGTCGAGGTCGAGGAGCACCTCCCAGTCGGGCCGCTCCGTGCGGTACTCCTCCAGCGTGGTGCGCCGCCAGAGGCCGCGCACGTGCTCGGCGTCCTGCCAGAAGTTGTAGAGGTGGGGTCCCCTGCGGCGGGTGTACGGGATGCGGTCCGCGGCGTCGAGCACCTCGCGGACCTCGCGGGTGAGGCCGTCGAAAAGGGGGTTACGGGTCAGCGCCTCCGCGGTCTCGGCGTTGCGGGCCCGGACCCAGTCCAGGGCGGCTTCGCCGGTCACGTCTTCCAGCCACAGGTACGCGTCGTCGTCGGTCACCGGACGATTGTGCACCCTGCGGCGGGACGGGCCCGCGGCGCGGGGTCAGCGGCGGCGCTGGGCGGCCAGCAGGGCGTCGGAGACGAGGCGGACGCCGCGGGCCAGGCGGCCGAGCTGCTCCAGCTCGATCGCGTACATCCTGATCGTGTTCTCTATGACCGCGTCGACGACGCCGAGCGCGGGCAGCTCGACCCGGCTGGTCTCCAGCGCGACGCGCACCGCGCGCATCTCGTGCTGGATCTGGAGCTGCGCGTGGCGGGCGAGGAGGACGTGGTGCCGGGTGAGCGTCGAGTAGCCCGCGTAGCGCGCGGGGAGGAGGTCCCGCAGCCAGCGGGTCGCCGTGCGCTCCCAGTCGTGACTGCCGGGGGACTTGACCTGACAGGGCCAGTCGGGGCTGAGCGTGATGGTGGCCGACATAGACATACTCGTCGCTGCTTCCAAGGGTGCGGGACTCGGAACGGCGGCCCCGGTCTAAGGGGTGACCGGGGCCGCCGGTGGCGCTCTGCGGGATGCGAGCCCGTAAGGGACGCCTCGGCCCGGCGCGAGGAGGGAGCGTCGGAACGTCGGCGTTCCAGGAGGACGTAGGGGATCGTCCTCCCTGGCATCGGGTGAACGACCCGAGCGCAGTACCGAGTAAATATATATACCGTCGAGTACGCAAGGGCATGAAAAATTTCATGCGACATCGAGGCATGAAAATCCGACCGCAAAATCGCCGCGAAACGGGTCCTACAGGAAGAAATTGTGCTGCTCGGCCACCTGCTCGTAACCTTCCAGCCGCGCCTGCGTCCGCTCCGGGTCGGCATCGGCCATGGCCTGCAGGAGGGCGGCGGCGAGCACGCCGGGCGCCGCGTACGAGTCGAAGACGAGCCGGGATCCGGTTCCGGCCGTGAGGGCGACGTCGGCCTCGTCCACCAGCGGGCCGAGGGTCAGGTCGGTGATCAGCGCGATCCGCAGCCCGGCGCTCCGCGCGGCGCGCATCGCGGCGAGGGTCTCCTTGGCGTGCCGGGGCATCGCGAAGGCCAGCACCCAGGTGCCACCGGCCGCACGCGACTGGAGCAGGGCGTCGTACGCGACGCTGCCGCCGCGGGTGACCAGGCGCACGTCGGGGTGGATGCGGCGGGCCGCGTACGCGAAGTACTCGGCGAGCGAGACGGAGATGCGCAGGCCCAGCACGGTCAGCGGGACGGACCGGGCGAGGTCGCGGCCGATGCCGAGCACCTGGTCGGTGTCGGCGAGCAGCCTGCGGACGTTCTCCAGGTTCTCGATCTCGGCGTCCACGGCCGCCTGGAGTTCGTTGCGGCGGTTCTCGTCACCCTCGGGCGCACCGGCGACCGCCTTGAGCGCGATCGGCTGGAGCGCGTCACGCAGGGCGGGGTAGCCGCTGAAGCCGAGGGACGTGGCGAAGCGGGTGACCGAGGGCTGGCTGACGCCGACCCGCTCGGCCAGCTCGGTGATCGAGAGGAAGGCCGCCTCGGTGAGGTGGTCGATGAGGTATTGGGCGATCCGCCGCTGGCCCGGGGAGAGCCGCCGGCCGTCGAAGAGGCCGCGCACGCGTTCCGCCGGAGCGCGCTCGACGTCCACGGGCTGGCCTCCGGGAGTGATCGCGGCAGCCTGTGCGCGTTCCTGCTGGCCCGATGCCACCGTCCGCCTCCCTTTCGACCCACTGGGAGTTCAAACATAGCTCACTCACCGTGTCCGGCCGGGCGCGCTCGCGCCGCGCCGAAGGCGCTGACCAGCGGGAGTTGGGGTGGACGCGAAGGGTGCACGAGGGGGCGCACGGAGCCGGTGCGGGGCCGGGCGCCGGGCGCGCCGTAACGGTGCCGGGCATGCCGGGGCGCGTCGGGGCGGGGGGCACCGGGGCGGGGTGGGCCGCCGCCCCGGCGGGGGTGTCCGTCAGCGCTGGGCGAGGGTGTGTGCGACGAGGGCGTTGGCGTGGCCGTGGCCGAGGCCGTGCTCCGCCTTGAGCCAGGCGACCAGCTCCATGTGCCTGGTCAGCGGCGAGGCGGCGATCAGCTCCTGCCACTCGGCGATCGGGCGGCCGTACTTCTTCTCGATGGAGGGGAAGTAGCTCGCAGGGCCCTTGGCGGCGGGTGCGGTCACGGCGGTCTCCTGTCTCCTGCGGCCGCTCGGTGCGGCCGGGTCTTCTCGTCGGGGCAGACCGGCACGGGGCCCGGAACTCATCGGGAGTACGGTGTGACGTGCGTCACTTCCGGGCGTGCTGCCCGAGGTGGAAGAGCAGGTGGACGAAGCCGGCGAACAGATGGGGGCCGAAGACGTAGAAGCCGACCCGAAGGGCCACGCCGCGCCCCGTCCAGCACTCTTCGTCCTTCTCCCGCACCGTCTCCACGGGGTCGCCGTCCACGTCTGCCGCCCCTCCGCCGTAGCGCCGCGCACGTCTGGGCGAACGAGCAGGGCGGCCGGGCCAGCCGACCGGGATCAAGGCCCTGACCGGCGGGTTTTCCGGACCGGATGGAGCCGTTCGGGAACCTTTCCGCCCCTTTCGGCCATCTAGTACGACGTACGTGCAGGACGGCGAGCGAGGCGGCGCGACGGATGACAGCGGTACCGGGAGCGAAGGACCCGGCGGGGCGGGGCGAGGACATGCTGCGGGGGCGGGAGCGGGAACGCGAAGGGGAGCCGGACGGCGCGGGCACCGGTGAGGGTGCCGGGGTGCCGGACGGGACGGAGGTACGGCAGGAGCCGGCGGACGGGGCGGACGGGGTCGCGGCCGCCGGGGAGGCTGCGGAAACGGAACCTGCCCCGGAGGCCGCCGGCGGCACGGAGCGGGAGGCCGCGGCGTACTCCGCCGGCAGCGCCGTCGCGGCCCGGGATGCGGCACCGGAGGCCGAGGAGGGCACCCGGGGCGAGGAGGCCGCCGCCGACCCGGAAGCCCAGGTGGAAGCCGGGGTGCCGGCCGGCGAGGGGGCGGAGGACGAGGCCGCGGAATCCGCCGAAGCGGAGGCCGGGGGCGACTCCGGCGGTGCCGCGCTGCCCGGGTCCGGCGCGGACGACGACCGGGCGGCCGGAAGCCGTGCGGACACCGAAGCGGAACCGCGGGCGACCGCGGAGGACGAGGGCGCGGAGGGCGCGGAGGGCGCCGGAACCGCGATCGAACACCCTGCCGGAGGCGAGGCGGCGGCCCCCGAGGCCGCCGGAGCGGACGGCGCCGAGCCGGACTCCGCCCCGACCACGGACCGGCGGTCCGACAAGGACGAGGCCGAGCCCGACACCGCTGCGACCGGCGACGCCACGGCAACCGACCAGGCCTCCGGCCCCGGTAAGGACGACGCGGACGAAGCCCCGCCGGAGGCCTCGGCAGACGACGCCCCGGATACCGAGGCCGGTGCGGCTCGGGTGCCCGCGTGGGCGCGGGGGGATGACGAGAGCGACAACGAGCGGACCAGTACGTTCGTACCCCTCAAGCCGCTGGAGCCGCGGGAGGCCGGCGCACCGCGGGCCGGGAAGGCGCCGGAGGGCCGGGAGCCCGGCCGGGACGGGGACGACCAGCGCACCGTCCACCTGCGCGCCCCCGAACGGCCGGAGGGCCAGGCCCCGAAGCCGGAGAAGGGACCGGCGCAGCCGCAGGCGCCGCAGCCCGAGGGGGCCCAGGCGGCCCCCGCCGAGCCCGCGCCCACCACTGAGCAGCCCCTGCCGCCCCTCGACCTGCTGGCGCAGCTCACCAACACCCCTCCCCCGCCGGAGACCACCACCCGCACGCTGGTGCGCCGCGTCAAGGTGTGGACGCCCGTCGTGCTGCTGCTGGCCAGCGTCTTCGCCGGCGTACAGGCGCTGCGCCCGGTGCCCACCGCCACGCTCACCACCGAGGGCGCGGCCGCCTCCGCCACCGTCGACGGGCGGCTGGACCTGCCCTGGCCGGCGGCCGGGCAGGGCGCCGTCCGCGTCCAGGGGGCCGGGGACGTCGGCACGTTCGGGATGCAGAAGCCCGTACCGACGGCCAGCGTCGCCAAGGTCATGACGGCGTACGTGATCCTCCGCGACCACCCGCTGAAGAAGAACGAGGACGGTCCGCGCATCGAGGTCGACGCCCAGGCCGTCCAGGACGGCACGGCCGAGCACGAGTCGCGCATCGAGGGCCTCACGGCGGGCAGCACGTTCTCGCAGCAGGACATGCTGAAGATGCTGATGATCCCCTCGGGCAACAACGTCGCCCGGCTGCTGGCGCGTTGGGACGGGGGCGGCGACCAGGGCGCCTTCGTGGCCAAGATGAACGCGGCGGCGAAGGAACTGGGCATGACCAGCACCCGGTACACCGATCCCAGCGGCCTCGATCCCAAGACCGTGAGCACCGCGACCGACCAGTTGAAGCTGGCGGAGGCGGTGATGAAGTTCGACGCGTTCCGGGCGATCGTCGCGCTGCCGAACGCGAGGATCGAGGGCCTGCCTGCGCCGATCAACAACAACAACGACAACCTGCTGCTGTCCGGCCTGAGCATCAAGGGCATCAAGACCGGCTCCAGTTCGGCGGCCGGCGGTGCGCTGATGTGGGCGGCGTACAAGACGGTGGGCGACAAGACCCCACTGATCATCGGCACGTTGATGGACCAGCACGTGGACGGGCCCGACCCGGACGCCATCCGGTCCCTCGGCCTGGTGAAGGACAACAGCAAGAAGATCATCGAGGCGGTGCGGAACGCGCTGACCGCCGCGACGGTCGTGAAGAAGGGCCAGGTCGTCGGGTACGTCGACGACCACCTGGGGACGCGGACGCCGCTGGTTGCCACCCAGGACGTCACGGCGGTGGCCGTGCCGGGGCAGAAGCTGTCCCTCGCCCTCGCCCTCGACGGGAGCGGGAAGCTGCCGGCCGAGGCTCCGGCGGGCACCGTGGTCGCCACGCTGACCGTCGGTACGGGCCCCGGGGCGCCCACGGTTCCGGTGGCCGTGCAGCACGATCTTGAGGCGCCGTCCTTCGGTGCGAGGCTGACCCGGCTCGGCTAGCCGGCACGCCTCCCGGCCGGGCCCTCCCCCGTGGGAGTCCGGCCGGAACCGTCGTCCCGGGGGGGCCGGGGCGGCCCGTCGGCCCGTCGGCCCGTCGGCCCGTCGGCCGAGGGTCGGCTAGCCCTCCCCCTCCGTCAGTTCGTTCACCGGCTCTCCCTTCCGCACCTCCACCGGCACCGGTGCGGCCAGGCGCTCCAGCCGCTCCTTGAAGCGCGCCGACGCGGCGCCCTCCGCCGTGGTCCCGATGACGATGGCGGAGGCGTCGGAGGACGCCGACCCGTCGTAGACCGGGTGTCCGAAGCCCTCGGAGCCGCGCATGACCTTCTCCACGGCCGCGGCCAGGGCTCGTGCCGTGAAGCGGGCGAGGTAGAGGTCGGCGCGGCGCGGGTCCGCCGCGGGGTCGGCCTGCTGCGCGGCGGCCAGCAGCCGCCGGCCGCGTGCGAGGTCCGTCACGCACAGCGCCACCCGGCCGGCGGGCTGGTCGGTGATGTGGCCGGCGTACACGTCGGCGAAGGCGCCGTACCCCTGGTCGCCGATCGCCTGGCTGAGGCGCTGCGCCTCGGGGGTGTTCGCCGGTGTGCCGCCGACGGCCGTCGGCACGGCGCTCGGTCCGGACCCGGTCTCGGCGAGCCCCGGGCAGGGCTCCGCGCCGGCGGCCGCACCGCCTGCCTCCTGCCGCACGCGCTGGTCCGGGACCGCATACGTCGTACAGCCGCAGAGCAGGGCGGCGAGCAGTAAGGCGGCGGTGACCGGTACGGCGTTCCTCGTCATGGTGTCCCCCGTGAGTGGCGTACCCGGCGCCGCACGGCGCCGGCGCCCGGGCGTCTCGCCGCCCGGGCCCGAGTGGGACGTGGGCGGCGCCTGCACGGTTCCGGTGCCGCCGAGGGCACGGCCGGGGTGCCGCCTGTCTAGTGGGGCGCGGTGTCGTCCGCCGGGAAGGCCGGGCCGTGGCCGGGGACGATGACGTCCGCGGCATCCAGCACACGGAGCCGGGAGGCCTTCAGAACCGTGTGGTCGGGGGCGACCGGGTCGTCCACCGGGCCGTTGGGCCGCCACCACAGGTCGCCCACGAAGGCGACGACCTCCGTCGCCGTCCCGGCCAGCAGCGTGATGTCCTCGCGGCTGTGGCCCGGGGTACGGATCAGGCGCAGGGACGGGGCGAGTTCCCAGCCCTCCGCGTCGCGGTCGGTCCACTGGTCGTTCTCGTAGATCGCCTTGTGGTCGTGGACGCGGGCGCGGCCGAAGAGGCCGACGTTCATCGTGTTGTCGGGGTGGTGGTGGCTGAGCACGACGTCGGTGATGTCGTCGGGGCCGAGCCCGAGTGCGGCCAGCGGGCCGAGGATCCGGTCGCGGCCGGCGACCATGCCGGGGTCGACGATCACGTGGCGGTCCCCGTCCCGTACGTACGAGACGGTGGCGGCGACTCCGGGGCCGGTGGAGAGGGTGTAGCCGGTGGTCAGGATCGTGTACTCGGCGCTGCGGCCGGTGGGGGCGTCTGTCATGCCCCGAAGTCTTCCGGGGGCCGGGGTTCGCCACGAGTGGCCCTTCTGCCACCGATCGCAGGATTCGTGCCATCGGGTGGAGCCGTGTCAGACTCCCCGCATGCCGCCCTTCGTGACCGTCGCCGCGTACGCCCCGCAGGGCGTCGGCATGCTGGCGGCCGGCATCGTCTCCGAGGTGTTCGCCCCGCGGGGGCAGGGGCTGCCGGCCTTCGACTTCGCCCTGTGCACCGACCGGCCCGGGCGGGTGCGCACCGACGTGGGACTCCCGCTGGTGGCCGAGCACGGCCTGGACCGGCTGGCCGCCGCCGACCTGGTGATCGCCCTGCCCTGGGCGGACTTCCGTACGCCGCCGCGGCCCGCCGTGCTCGGCGCGCTGACCACGGCGCACGCGCGCGGGGCGCTGGTCGCGGGACACTGCGTCGGTGCCTTCGCCCTCGCCGCCGCCGGGCTGCTCGACGGGCGCCGCGCCACCACCCACTGGCGCTTCGCCGCCCTGCTGGCGGACCGTCACCCGGCCGTGACGGTGGAGCCCGACGCGCTGTACGTCGACCAGGGCCCGGTCATCACCGGCGCGGGCGCCGCGGCCGGCTTCGACCTCTGCCTGCACCTGCTGCGGCGGGAGCACGGTGCCACGACGGCCAACGCCATCGCCCGCGACCTGGTCCTGCCCTCCCACCGCGACGGCGGACAGGCGCAGTACCTGGCCACCCCCGCTCCCGAGGACTGCCAGGACGAGCGGCTGGCCGACGTGCTCGCCTGGGCCCGCGAGAACCTCCAGGCACCGCTCCCCGTCGCCGAGCTGGCCCGGCGGGCCCTGATGAGCCGCCGCTCCTTCGCCCGCCGCTTCACCGCCGCGACCGGCACCACCCCGCACGCCTGGCTGCTGGGCCTGCGCCTGAACCGCGCCGAGGAACTCCTGGAGACCACCGACCTGCCGGTCGAGGAGGTCGCCCGCCTCACCGGCTTCGGCAGCGCGGCGGTCCTCCGCGCCCAGTTCGTCCGCCGCCGCGGAGTCCCGCCCCGCGCCTACCGCCGCTCCTTCACCCGCACCCCTTAGGAAGGGCCCGCCCAGCCCCCGCCGTACGGCGGGGACCGCCGGTCCCGGACGGCATCGGGCGGGCCGGCGGACCGTCGGGGGTCGCGAGCGGGTTCGTACGGTCAGGAGCCCCTTCCGGCCCCGGCCGCGGTGACTGATACTGCCGGTGCGCAGCCGACCGAGGTGCATGCCGTACGTGGGGGGACCGCGTGCAGGCAGTCCCGGCTGAAGGCCGGGGTGGCCGACCTGGAGCGCGTACTGCCCCGCATGATGCGGGTGCTGGGCCCGGACCACCCGCTGACCCGTTGAGCTGGGCGCTCGGACGTTCCGCCGGTCCGCTCCGCGACCTCGCCCGCGCGGCGACGAAGAAGTACCGGAGATGCGTGCCACGACATCCGACGGCCGGCGGCGTTGACACCCGTCCGTGCCCGAGCGACCGGGTGACCGGCGGGGCGGTCGGGTCCCTGACCGCATTCAGGCCGCGCCCGCCTCCCAGGGCCCCGGTGCCGGGAGGAGGAGGGCCGTGACGTTGTCCGCGCCTCCGGCCCGCAGGGCGTGGTCCACCAGGGCCCGGGCACGGGGCAGGGGATCGCCTCCGGCGGGCGGGAGGGCGGCCAGGGCGGCCGGGTCGGGGAGGTAGCGGGTGAGGCCGTCCGTGCAGAGCAGGAGCGTGCCCGGCTCGCGGGGGCGGTACGAGCGTACGCGCGCCGGGGTGTCCTCCGCGTCCGCGCCCAGCCATGCCGTCAGCGCGCCGTCCGGACCCTGGTCGTCCTCCGTGAGCCGGAACGCGGTGCCCCGGTCCGGCAGCCAGTACGCCCGGCTGTCGCCGAGCCAGCCGCACCAGATGCCCTGCGGCCCGACGGCGGCGGCCAGGTAGGTGCAGGCCGGGGCGGGGCCGGCCGCCGGGCCGGGGCCGGGCTCCTGTCCGGCCGTCGGGCGGGGCCGGGCTCCTGTCCGGCCAGGGCCGCGACCGCGGGGCCGGCCCGGCGTGCCGAGGTCTCCAGGGCTTCCTCCGGGAGCCGGCCCTCCGTCAGGAGCGCCGCCAGCACGCGGGCTCCGACCTCGGCGGCGAGTGTGGCGCCGCGCTCCGCGCGCGGCGCCATCGAGACCCCGTCGCACACCGTGCCGACCGTCCACTCCCCCGCGGCGACCAGGGCCATCGCGTCCGCGTTGACGCCCTTGACGCGTCCCCGGTCGGAGACGCCGGCCGCGCCGTGCCGGGACCCGGCCTCCAGGCGGGCGCGGTGGGCGGGGCGCCGGGTGCCGCAGTCCCAGCAGTGGCCGTCGGGTGCGACCGTACCGCCGCAGGCCGCGCACTTCTCCGTAGCGCTCATCTGCGGGAGATCTTGTCAGACCCGGGGCCCTGGGTACGCTCCGGACATGGACGAGGACATGGTGGGGCGGACCGGCCGGGTGACCGGGACGGTGGGACCGGGCCTGGTCGGCGAGGTGATCGTCCGCGTCCGGGGCGGTGCCGAGCACTTCCTCGCGTACCCGGCCCCGGGAGAGGGCCGGATCGAGACGGGCACGCTGGTGACGGTGGTCGAATACCTGCCGCCGCGCACGGTGTACGTGATGGCGGCGTACGACAACTGACGCAGCGTCCGGCCTCCGCGTATCAAGACGGCGACAAGAAGCGGCACACGCCTTCTCCCGGGGGCGCGGGCAGGAGCACACTGCCGGTCCAGCGGTGCCGAGCGGCACCGCGCCAAGGGGGTGAACGCCGGTGGCTGTCGGCGTCGTGGCGGGGGCCGTGCTCCTCGCCGTCATGGTTCTGGTCGGCGTGTTCAAGCTCATGTGGCGGGTGGCTGAGCCCAACGAGGCGCTCGTCATCTCCGGCTCCGCGCACAAGACCGAGGGGCTCGGCGAGGGGATGGGGTTCCGGATCGTCACCGGGCGCGGGACCCTCGTCATCCCCGGCGTGCAGGCCGTCCGCAAGCTGTCGCTGGACCTCAACGAGACCCAGCTGTCGGTGGACTGCGTCACCCAGCAGGGCATCCCGCTGCGGGTGAAGGGCGTGGTCATCTTCAAGGTGGGCGACGACTTCGTCTCGATCGCCAACGCGGCGCGCCGCTTCCTGGACCAGCAGAAGATGATGCCCGAGCGGGTGCACATCGTGTTCGCCGGTCATCTGCGTTCGATCGTGGGCGGGTTGACGGTCGAGGACATGATCCGCGACCGCGAGAAGCTGACCGGGCAGACCCGGGCCGCGTGCGGGACGGAGATGGAGAAGCTCGGCCTGATCGTGGACTCCCTCCAGATCCACGAGATCGAGGACCCGACCGGGTACATCAAGAACCTGGCGATGCCGCACGCCGCCGCGGTGCAGCGGGACGCGCGGATCGCCCAGGCCGAGGCCAACCGGCTGGCGACGGAGGCCGAGCAGACCGCTTTCGCGCGGATGGCGGAGGCCACCCGGGACAGCGAGATCCTCCAGGCCGGGTACCAGGCCGAGCGCGACAAGGCGGCCGCCGCCGCCAGGCAGGCCGGGCCACTGGCCGACGCGGCCGCCCGCCAGGAGGTCGTGGTCCAGGAGACGCGGGTCGCCGAACTGGAGGCGCACCGGCGCGAGCAGCAGCTCCAGGCCGACGTGCGCAAGCCGGCGGACGCGAAGGCGTACGAGAAGCGGACGCTGGCGGAGGCCGAGCGCGACGCGCGGATCTCGGCGGCCCAGGCGAAGGCGCGGGAGACCGAGCTGGCCGCGGCGGCCGAGGCCACACGAGTGAAGGCGGCCGCGGCCGCCGAGGCGCAGGCCACGGAGGCGCGCGGCCGGGCGACGGCCACGGCGACCCGGGCCACCGGTGAGGCCGAGGCCGCCGCCACGCAGGCGAAGGGGCTGGCGGTCGCCGAGTCCGCGCGGGCCAAGGGCCTGGCGGAGGCGGAGGCCATCAAGGCGCGGGCCGCAGCGCTTGCCGAGAACCAGGAGGCGGTCGTGGCACAGCAACTGGCCGAGAACTGGCCGGAGATCGTGGCGGCGGGCGCGGGTGCCTTCGGCAACGTGGAGCACATGGTGCTGCTGAACGGCGCGGACGGGATGGGCGACATGTTCGCGAAGGCGCTGACGATGGGCGGCACCGGGCTGGGCCTGGCGCGGCGGCTGCTGGCCTCGATGAACGAGCAGCCGGCCGGCGCGCCGCCGGTCCCGTCGCCGGCCGCCGCCCCGGACGCGGAGCGCCCGGTGCGCATCCCGGTGACGGCGGAGCCGGAGGCTTCGCAGCCGGCGAAGGAGGCGAAGGTGACCCGGGAGGGCTGAGGGCTCCGGACAGCGGGGCCCGAGCCGGGTACCGCGAGGCCGGCCGGTACGGGTCGGGGGCCTGGCAGCGGCGCCCCGCCCGGCTCGGAGACGGGGTCCGGTCCGGTCCGGGCACGGGGTCGGGTCCGGACACGGGAGTCGGGTCCGGCCCGCTCCGGACACGGGAGTCGGGTCCGGCCCGCTCCGGGCACGGGAGTCGGGCCCGGTCGGCGTACTGGGCCCGGATCACGCGGTGCGGAGCCGGGGGACACGGGGCCGGGGACGCCGGGCCGGGGCACAGGGGATACGGGGCCGCGGCACGGGTGCGGCGGCCCGTGCCGGGTGCCCCCGGCAAGGGGACGGCGGCATTCCGGCCCGGTGGGGGCGGACCGGCGGCATGATCGGTTGCATGGTGATCGGAGTGGCGTACCTGTTGGTGATGCCGGGCGAGAGCGCGGCACGGGGTGCGGCGGCCGAATCGGGGCGCCGGGGCTTCCGTTCCGTACGGCTGGAGGCGGGGCCGGGCTTCCCCCGGCTGTCGGCGCTGGCCGCGTACCCGGTACCGGAGGGCCGCCCGCCGGAGGTGCTGGACGCCCATCTCGCCGCGGAGCGCGGGCGCGTGGCCGCCCTGGCCCGGGAGTACGGAGGCACGCTGGCCGCGTGGGCGCACGGGCCGGCGGCGGTACCGGACGAGGGGGCCGACCGGCTGCTCCACGTGGCGCCGGAGGCGCTGATGGCGCTGCCGGACCCGCTGCCGGAGGCGGAGGCACGCCCCCGGCGGCGGTGGAAGGGGGATCCCTTCGGCGCCGCCGCGCCGGCCGAGGTACGGGCCGTGGTGGAGGTGGCGCGGCGGCTGTACGGGACCCCGGAGGCGGCGCCGGCCGGCCTCGCGCACCTGCTGGATCCCGGGCTGGCGGAGGAGGACCCGTACCCGGACACCCGTTCGTTCTGGGAGGAGCTGACGGTGTGCGTCCAGCACCTGCCGGCGCTCGGTGGCGGAGGGATCCGGGCCGTCGCCTTCCATGCCGAGGTCGCCGCCTCGCCCGCGGTCTCACCCGGCGGCCGGACCGTGGCGCTGCGCGAACTGCTGGCCGCTGCCGCCGATCTGCACGCCGGTACGGTGCCGGCCGCCCCGGCGGGCCCGGTACCGGGAGGCTTCGACCGGGTCGGCTACGCGGCGGAGCTGCGGGCCGCCGTGGTCACGCGGGTGCCCGGGCTCGTACGCACCTGGGACGCCCAGCCGCTGCCGGCGCGGTACGCGCTGGCCGCCCTGGCCACCTTCGTTCCCCCGGCCACCGCCGAGGTCGTCCTGCCCCGGCTCGGGGAGCTGCCGGTCCGGCCCGGGGGTCCCGGCTCCGCGGAGCTGCGGCTGATCGGCGCCCTGCTCCGCGGCGAGAGCCCCGACCCACCTGGCCCTGGCAGCCCCGCCGGACCCGTCGGCCCCGCCGGCTCTCCCGGGGCCGACGCCGCGCGGCTCTCGGTCGCCGCGGCCGTGGCCGGGGAGCTGACCTCCGGCCTCGGAGTGTAGGGCCCGGAACGGCCGCGGGCGGGACGGCAGTCGCTCCGCCGCCCCGCCCGCACCGCGCGGGCTCGCACCGGCATGACACCGGCATCCCGCCGAGGTCACCGCGTCACCACCGGCGTCCCGCCCGCCTCACGCCCGCGAGGGCCTCAGCGGCGGACCTTCCACGCGACGGTCCGCTTCAGCGTGTCGGCGATCTTCGGGTCGCGGACCGCTCGCGTGCGGTCGGTGACCGTGACGGTCAGCTTGTGGGTGCGCAGGTCGGCCGCGGAGAGGCCGAGTTCGGAGACCTTCACGTTGGTGCGGCCGTTGAACTGCGGCAGCTGCTTGCCGTCCAGCGACCAGCGGATGAAGAGCTTCCGGCCGTCCGCAGTGACCAGCTTCGGCACGGAGATGCGCGCCTCCTTCCCCGTGCGCAGCGTGCGGTCGGTCGGGGTCAGCGCGGTGGCGATGCGCGCGTGCCGGAAGAAGCCGGCGATCATCTGCTCGACGCCCGGCAGGTTGAACGGCTTGTCCAGCACCCGCATCAGCGAGTTGTCGGTGGGCCGGTTGAGGCCCTTCACGTAGTAGCCGCCGCCCTCGTACGCGCCGACCTTGCCGCCGTCGGGCGAGGTCTCACCGAGCCAGCGGTACCACTTGGCCCGCTTCCTGGCCAGCTCGGCCGCGCTCAGCGTGCTGATGTTGGAGTCGGCGGGCTCGGGGCCGGTGTACTTCTCGTAGCCCGGGTAGTCGGGGTAGAAGTACTCGTCGGCGAGCTTGCCCAGCGAGTGGCCGGTCTCGTGGATGGCGACCTGGCCGGACTTGTCGTTGCCCGCGGAGGCGGTGGCGATGCCCTCGTAGCCGAGGGTGGCGCTGGGCTCGTTGTAGCCGGCGCCGCCGTACTTGGTGCTGTTGGCGAGGACCAGGACGAGGTCGGCCTCGGGCGCCTTGGCGACGTACGAGTCGACCTTCTTCTGGTCCACGCAGAGCAGGCGCTCGATGTCGTCGCACCAGAAGTACGAGCCGAGCGCGGTGTCCCGGCGGGTGGTGGCGTCGGGGTCCCCGGAGACGCCGGACTGCTTCGAAACGGCGTCCACGGCCCAGACGTTGAAGAGGTTGCGGTACGTCGTGTACGGCTCGACGGCGGTGATCTCCGCCCACTTGGCCCGGGCGTCCGTGTGGAACTTGGCGAGTTCGCCGGCCGTGTAGCCGTCGCCGACGACCACGACGTCCAGCCGGTCGGCGGTCCGCCCGTTGTCGACGAGCCGGGTGACCTCGCCGTCGGCGGCCCGCGCGGCCGGGGAGTCGAGGGCGGTCGACTTGTGCGGCGAGGCGGCCGGGACGCGGCGGTGTCCGGAGCCGGCGAGGCCGCCGTGCTCCGGGCCGGGTATCTCGACCTCGACGACGGCGCCGCTCGCGTCGGTCGGGGCCGGCGCGGGTTCGGGCTGGGCCGCCGCGATGCCGGGGGCGGTGGCCAGCACCGCGGCGAGGGTGGCCGCGACGCCGGCCGTCGCCACGGCGGTGCGCAGGGTTGTGCGCATGGGAGTGCTCCTGGGGGGTGGATGGTGGACCGCGATTAAGCAGTGCAGTAAATCTGATGAACTGCTGGCTTAAGCTATGCGGCGGCGCGGGGCGCGCGCAATGGTCTACTTCCTTCACACAGCGGGGAGTTGACGACACGGGAGGGATCCGATGGACGAACCGGCCGCGATCGGGCGCCGGGTGCAGCGGCTGAGGGGCGAACGCGGCCTGACGCAGCGGCAGTTGGCAGAGCCCGCCTACACGCCCGCGTACGTCTCGACGCTGGAGTCCGGCAAGGTGCGCCCCTCGGAGACGGCGCTGCGCTTCCTCGCGGAGCGGCTCGGCACCTCGTACGAGGAGCTGGCGACCGGTCGCCCGCCCCGGCTCGGCACCGAACTGCGGCTGGCGCTGACCGACGCCCAGCGCGAACTGGCCACCGGGGCCGCGGACGAGGCGGCGGTGCTGTTCCGCCGGGCGTTGACGGACGCCGAGCACCTGGAGCTCGTACCGGAGCGGGCCGAGGCACTGCTGGGGCTCGGGGAGTGCGCCCTGGAGTGCGGTGAACTCCACGACGCGCGACGGCACTTCGAGGAGGCGGAGAAGCTGCTGGCGGACGAGCCGCTGCCGCGCCGGGCCCGGGCGGTGCGGGGACGGGCCATCGCGCACCTGCTGGCGGGCGAACTCCGCTACGCGTGCTACCTCCTGGAGTCCGCCATCGACGCGCTGGGGGCGGGCGGCCTGGCCGACCCCGACGCGCTGCTGCTCCTGTACGCCGCGGTGATCAGCCCGTACATGGACATGGGCGCCCACGCCCGAGCCGCGCACGCCGCGGAACTCGCGCTGGCACTGGCCCCTTCGGCCACCGATCCGGCGCTGGTGGCGGGCATGCACCGGCAGGTGGCCCGGACCTTCCTGGCCGAGGGGCGGACCGCGGACGCGGACGCCTCGCTGGCCAAGGCCCAGGCCATCTACGGGCAGCTGCGGCTGCGAACCGATCTGGCGCACTGCCACTGGATGCGCGGCTACGTGCAGGCGCAGAACGGCGAACTCGCCGCGGCGGAGGGCGAGCTGCGCACGGCGCGGGACATGCTCACGGCCAAGCGGGCCGCGCTGTTCGCCGCACAGGTGGAGGTCGAGCTGGCCGACGTGCTGCGCCGGCTGGGCCGGCACGAGGAGGCCGCCGGGCTGCTGTCGGCGCTGCTGGACCTGGACGCCCGGCACGGCGCGGTGCACGCGGGCGGCGCGCACCGGCTGCTGGGCCTGATCGCGGAGGAGCGCGGGGACACCGACGCGGCCGAGGAGCACTACGTACGGGCGCTGGCCCTGCTGGAGCGGAGCGGCGCCAGCGGCGACCTCGCGGACCTGTGCCGCCTGCTGGGCGACCTGCTGCGCCGCACCGGCCGCATCGAGGCGGCCCTGGACGCGTACCGCACGGGCCTCTCCCACCGCGCGGCCCCGGGCACCACCACCCTGGGCCCGGCCCCCTCCACCCCACCCCTCCCGAGACCCTGACCGGCCGCGCCGGGGAGTCGCCAGGGGCGCGGGCCGCTCCAGACCCCGTGGCGCCGGTGCCGGCGCCCGAGGGGCGGTCCGGGACCACGAGCGCCTCGGCGGCGGGTCCGGCGCCTCGACCGTCGCGGGGCCGGCGGGCTACGCTCGGTGGATGCCTGAGGCCGGGTCGGTGGTCGGTGAAGCGCCTTTCGTGCACGTGCGGTTCGATGACGGGCGGCTCGTGCTGGCGCGCGTGCGGGACGGTGCCGATCCGTGCTGGGCGCTGCCCGGCGAGGCGGGGCACGCGGGCGACGGACGGCTGTCCCTGGAGGAGGCGTTGCACGCCTCCATCCGTCCCGTCGGCACGGCGGAGGCGGTCTTGCGCGACTGGGTGCGCGGCGCGCCCCCGGCCGGGCCGCTGCCGGCGGACGACCCGACGGTGCGCGAGCCCGTCCGGGTGCGGGCCGGGGCCATCGTCATCCGGGGCGGGCACGCCCTGCTGATCGGCTTCGAGCGGGCCGAGGGCCGGCACTACGAGATCCCGGGCGGGGGCGTCGAGGACGGCGAGACGCCGGAGCAGGCCGCGGTCCGCGAGCTGCGGGAGGAGACGGGGCTGCGCGGCACGGTGGTCTCGGAAGCCGCGCGCGTCTGGAAGGACGGCCGCCGGGAGCACTACTTCGCGGTGCGGGCCGAGGGCCGGGTCCTGCCCGCCGGGGAACTGGACAACTACGGCGGCACGCCCGCCTGGGTGCCGGTGGCCGACCTGCCGGCCACCCCGCTCTGGCCCCGCCGGCTGTCCTGGCGGATCGCGCACTGGCACGCCGCCGGCTTCCCCGCCCACCCGATCGAACTGGCCGACTCCATCGGCGACCTGCGGCCGCCCTGCGCCTGGTGAGGCCGCGGCTCAGCGGGTGAGGCCGCGGCTCAGCGGGTGAGGGCGATGGCCAGGCCCGCGTAGTCGAGGACCAGGCCGTGGTCGTCGAGGTCCAGGTCGGCCGTGAAGTCACCGGAGGCGTAGCGGACGCGGGCGCCGTGCTCGGCGCGGGCCAGGTGCGTGTACGTCTGCCGGACCGGGCTCACCGCCAGGTCCGGTACGGAGACCCAGGCCATCACGAACTCGTGCGGGCCGTCGCCCGGGTGCCGGTGCAGGCCGTGCCGGAGCACCGGCATCGTGTTGGTCAGCGGACACAGGCCGAGGTCGCAGTCGAGCGCGCCGTCGAGGTCGGGCCGGTGCGCGCCGTCCACGGTCCACCGGCCGTCGCCCTCGCCGTCGTCCTCGCGGCGCAGGTCGAGCGTCCGGGTGCCGGCCGCGGTCTCCACGGTCACGTGCAGGCGCCGGGTCACGAAGCGCTCCCCCGTCGCCAGCTCGTACGCCACCCAGTACGGCTCCGGTGCGAGCCCGACCGCCCGTCCGCGCGCCGAGAGGGCCGTCTCCCCGAGGTCGATCCAGGAGGTCTCGTACCCACGGCTGGGCACGACCTCCCACGTGCGGACGAAGGGGGCGACAGAGGACTCACTGCTCATACCCGGCACCCTACCCGCCGGTGTCCGGCCGGGCGCGCTCCGCGCACCGGACCGGGGCGGATAACGGCTGTTCACAGGCGTGGGGCCGGGCCTACGATCCGCCGCATGACTCTTTCTCATGATCTTGAAGGTGCCGGGCCCGCGGTCGTGCTCCTGCACTCCGGCGTGTGCGACCGCCGCATGTGGGAGCCGCAGGCAGCGGCCCTCGTGGCGGCCGGGCACCGGGTGCTGCGGCCGGACCTCCGCGGGTACGGGCAGACGCCGGCGGCATCACGCCCGTACAGCGACGCCGGCGACGTGCTGGCGCTGCTGGACTCCCTCGGCATCGGGGCGGCGGCCTTCGTGGGGGCCTCCTTCGGCGGGCGCGTCGCGCTGGAGCTGGCCGCCGGGGCACCCGAGCGCGTACGGGCCCTGGCCCTGCTCTGCCCGGCCCGTGCGGGGTTCGAGCCGGGGCCGGAGCTGACCGCGCTCTGGGAGCGTGAGGACGCCCTGCTGGAGGCGGGCGACGTCGAGGCGGCCGTGGCCCTGAACGTGGAGCACTGGGTGGGCCCGGAGGCCACCGCCGAGGCGCGGGCGCTGGTGGCCGCGATGCAGCGCCGGGCCTTCGAGCTCCAGCTCGCGGCGCTCGGGCAGGACGGGGAGCAGCCCGGGAGCGACGCGGAGGGCACGGTCACCGAGGGCGACACGGACGCCGGCGAGGGAGCCCCGGCGGGCGCCGAGGCGGGCGCTCCGGGCCTCGCGGACGGGCTGGCGCGGGTCGACGCGCCCGCCCTGGTCGTGGGCGGCGCCCACGACTTCGCCGACTTCCGGGGCATCGCGGCGGAGGTCGCGGCGCTGCTCCCCCGGGCCCGGCACGTCGAGCTGGACTGGGCGGGCCACCTCCCGGCCGTCGAACGGCCGGCGGACACCTCGGCCCTGCTGGTGGATTTCCTGGCCGCCCACCGCGCGGAGCCGGCGCCCGCGCCCTGACGTCCGGCAGGGGGATCCGGTGCGTCGCGACGCCGGTGCCGCCACGTACCGGCACCACGTCGCCACGTACCGGCACCACGTCGCCACGTACCGGCACCGCGTCGCGACGGACCGCGCCCCTGCCGCGGCGTACGCGCGCCCGCCCACCGGCCCGCGATGTGCGAGCGCCCGGCCGATGGCGTCTGCTGGAGGGGTGGGGGATCCCCGGAGGACTGGAGAGAGCCATGGCCGAGCTGACCCTCACCACGTTCGTCACCCTCGACGGAGTCATGCAGGCGCCCGGCGGGCCCAAGGAGGACACGACGGGCGGGTTCCGCCACGGCGGCTGGACCGTGCCGTACTGGGACGCCGACTTCGGCCGGCTGGTCGACGAGCGCTTCCGGCCGGTGACCGGCTTCCTCCTCGGCCGCCGGACGTACGAGATCTTCGCCGGCTACTGGCCGCACCAGAAGGACCCCGACAACGTCGTCGCCGCCCGGCTCAACGGCTGCCCGAAGTGGGTCGTGTCGACCACCCTCACCCCGGAACGGGCCGGCTGGCCGGGGACCACCGTGATCTCCTCCGACGTGCCGGACGCCGTCGCCGGCCTCAAGGCGGACGTCGCGGGGGAGATCCAGATCCACGGCAGCGGCCGGCTCGCGCAGAGCCTGATGGCGGAGGGCCTGATCGACGAGTACCGGCTCTACGTCTTCCCCGTGGTTCTCGGCGACGGCCGCCGCCTCTTCGGCGAGGAGACGGTGCCGACCGGGTTCCAGCTCGTCGGTACCGAGACCACCTCCAAGGACGTCGTCCTGCACACCTACCGGCCGGCCGGGCCGGCCGCGTTCGGCTCCTACTGAGCGGGGAGATCTCCGCCGCGAATCCTTCAAACCCTGTGCGGATCAAGGGGGTTCTGCGAAACTGCGCTTCCGGGGAGCGGGCACGCGGGGGGTGCGGTGGACGTCGGGGTGCTGGTCGGCTGGTCCGTGGCGGCCGTGGCGGGGCTGGTCCTGCTGTGGCTCGTCACACGCACGGTGCAGGTCATCCCGCAGGCGAGCGCGGCCGTCGTCGAGCGCTACGGGCGGTTCACGCGCGTGCTGCACGCCGGCCTCCACCTGGTCGTCCCGTTCGCCGACACGATCCGCATCCGGATCGACCTGCGGGAACAGGTGGTCCCGTTCCCGCCGCAGCCGGTCATCACCCGGGACGACCTGGTCGCCAACGTCGACACCGTCGTCTCCTACCAGGTGACCGACCCTCGCCGCGCGACCTACGAGGTCGCCGGCTGCATCCAGGCCATCGAGCAGCTCACCGTCACCACCCTCCGCGACGTCTTCGGCAGCATGGACCTGGAACGGGCCCTCACCGCCCGCCAGGAGATCAGCGCGGCCCTGTTCCGGGCCCTCGACGAGACCACCGGCAAGTGGGGCATCCACGTCACCCGCGTCGAACTCAAGGCCATCGAACCGCCCACCTCCATCCAGGACTCGATGGAGAAGCAGATGCTCGTCCGGCACCCGCCCCTGCGCCGGGACGACCCGGACCGCGTGGGCCGGTACCGGCTCACCGCCCGGCTCGGCGAGGGCGGCATGGGCACCGTCTACCTCGGCGTGTCGCCCGGTGCCCGCCGGGTCGCCGTCAAGGTGGTGCGGGAGGAGCTCGCCCAGGACCCCTCCTTCCGCCGCCGCTTCGCCCGCGAGGTGGACGCCGTACGGCGGGTCGGCGGCTTCCACACCGCGCCCGTGGTCGACGCCGGCACCGACGACGCCCGGCCCTGGCTGGTGACCGAGTACATCCCGGGGCCGTCCCTGCACGAGGTGCTGCGGACCCTGCCCGCCGACCTGTCCGCCGTGGTCGGCGACTGCCTGCGGCAGGATCCGGCCGGGCGGCCGGCGCCGGCCGAGATCCTGCAACGGCTCTCCCGCTCCGGGGAGAGGGCCCCCGGGGACTGGCTGCCCGGGGCCGTACGCACGCTGGTGGCCCGCCACCAGGCCGCCACCGTCCTCGCGCCGGGGGCCTGATGCCCGGCACGGACGTCCTCCTGCGGGCCGCCCGCCCCGAGGAGGCCCCGGCCCTGAGCGGGCTGATGCTGCGCTCCAAGGCGCACTGGGGGTACGACGACGCGTTCCTCAAGTCCTGTGTCCCCGAACTCACCCTTCTGGCAGGCGAGGTGACGCGACGTCGGATCGTCGTCGCCGAGCGGCGCGGCGAGGTGCTGGGGCTGGCCTCGCTGGAGGGCGAGGCACCCGTGGTCCGGCTGGGGCTTCTGTTCGTGGAGCCCCGTGCGGTCCGCCAGGGGGTCGGCGGCGCCCTGTACCGGGACGTGCTGGCCCGGGCGCGGCGGCTGGGGGCCGGGCGGCTGCTGGTGGAGGCCGACCCGCACGCGGTGCCCTTCTACACGTCGGTGGGCGCGCGGCCGGTCCCCGGGGCACCGCGCGGGCTGCCGTGCTTCGAGGTGGAGCTGGCCGGCACGCCGGACTGGGTGCGGGCCTGGACCGGGGGGCGGCGCGCCGTACACCTCGGCAACGTGGCCGAGTACAACCGGCAGTTCGCGGACCCGACCCTGGACGAGGCGCAGGAGCCCGCGCACCACTACTCCTGCCTCGCCGCCTTCTACAGCCCCCATCCGGCCGCCCTGGTGCTGCCGCTGACCGTGCCGGAGGGCTGGCTGGCCACGGTGTCGCGGCAACTGGGCTGGGGGGAGGTCGAACTGTACGACGGGCTGGCGGAGGGCACGTCCGCTCGCGGCGGGGTACGGTCCGGGCTCGCGGCCCGGCCCGCGCTGGCCGCGCGGCTGCGGGAGACGGGCCTGCCGATGGTGTCGTGGGGGCAGACCGGGGCGGCCGCCCTGCGGTACGAGTCCAAGTCCGCCGCCAACGCCCTGTTCCGGCGGCTGGCGGAGACCGGGGGCCATCCGGGGATCCGGGTGCCGGAGCAGGCGTACGCCGCCACCCGGTGGCGGGCGGCGCGGCTGCTGCGGGCCCGCGGGCGGGCGGGCGAGACCGTGGTGCTGAAGACCGAGCACGGCGTCGGCGGCTCCGGCACCGCCGTGGTGCCGCCGGGCGCGGCCCGTGCGGTGCTGCGGCGGCTGCCGCGCGGTCCGCTGCTGGTGGAGGAGTACGTCGAGGGCCTGCCGGAGGGCGGCGACCTGACGTACGACGGGCTGGTGGACGCCACCGGGCGGGTGCACGACGTGGGCGCGGCGGTCATGGAGGTGGCGGGCACCGCGTACCGGGGAGCGACGGTGGGCCCCGGGGTGGTCCCCGCCGCGCTGGAGGCGGCGGCGCTGGCCTTCGGGCACGCGGTGGGCCGGGAACTGGCGGCGGACGGCTACCGGGGCTGGTTCGACGTGGACTTCGTCGCGGACCGGGCGGGCCGCCTGGCTCCGACGGAGACCAACCTGCGGCTGACCGGGCCGTCCGTCGCGTTCATGGTGGGGGCCCGGCTGGACGAACTGCGCGGCGCCGGGCACCTGGTGCGGATCGTGGACCGGGTGCCGCTGGGGGCCAGACTGCCGGACGCCGGCCTGGCGGAGCACGTCGCAGCGCTCACCGCCGGGTGCGCGGAGCTGGGCGTACTGCTGCTCCCGGCCGTCCCCACGGCCGCCTTCGCCCCCGCGCCGTACCTCGGTGTACTCCTCGCCTCCCACAGCCGCCCGTCCCTGGACGCGGCGGACGCCCTGGTCCGCCGCGCCTCGTCGGCCCTCGCGACGATGTTCACCGGCTGACCGGCGGAGCCGCGGCGGGGCCCCGCCCCGGGGGCACGTCGAGGGTGCCGCCGGGCCGGAGGCCGCAGCGCGAAGGCCCGGGCCCGCGCCGGGGCCCGCGCGTCAGCAGCGCATCGACGGGAATGGTCGCTATTTTCCTGACATGCTCGCCGGTCAGGCCCTCGCGGCCCCTCCCGCCACCGTCCCGCTCGCCTCCCCCCAGCCACGCCTGCTGTATGACGCCTGCCCGCTCTGCTCGGACGGCGCCATCTCCGTCCTGCGGACCGGGGACTGCTCGCAGCACCCCCTCTACAAGCCCGTGGTCGCACCCGTCATGACCTGGATGCGCTGCGCCGCCTGCGGACACGTCTTCACCGACGGCTACTTCTCGGACGAGGTCTCGGCCGAGATCTTCTCCGCGACCAACCCGAACCAGCAGCCCGGCGCAGGCTTCGAGCAGAACCGCTACGTCTCGGCGCGGATCGTCGAGCGCGTCGCGCGCCACGTCGCGGATGGCCGTTGGCTCGACGTCGGCTTCGGCAATGGATCGCTGCTGTTCACCGCCGAGGAATGGGGCTTCGAGCCTCAGGGCCTCGATCTGCGGCCGTCGACGGCGGAGGGACTGATCCGGCTCGGAATCGAGGCCCACTGCGCCGATCTCACAGCACTCGACGCGCCCGGCCGGTACTCGGTGATCAGCCTCGCCGACGTGCTGGAGCACATGCCGTACCCCGGTGAGGGGCTTGCCGCCGCGCACCGCCTGCTGCGCGACGGCGGCGTAATCTTCGCGTCGATGCCCCACTACGACTGCCCCGTCTGGCGCCTGCTCGACGCCGGCGGGGCCAACCCCTACTGGGGGGAGCTGGAGCACTTCCACAACTTCAGCCGCAGGCGCCTCTACGCGCTGATGGAGGAGTACGGCTTCGAGCCCCTCCAGTACTCGGTCAGCGAGCGCTACCGCGCCTGCATGGAGGTCATCGCCCGCCGCGTCTGAGGCCCTGCGTCGATTGCCGGCGGACGGCCGCCGGGCCTGCCCGGGCGCTTGCGGCGGCGGCCTCGTCCGCGCTCGCCGGCCGGGGTCCTTCGACGGGCCCCGGCCGGGGGCCGGTGGCGGTCCCGGCGGGCCCCGTGACGCCGGTCAGCCGGCGTCGTACGTGTCCTTCGGGCGGCGGGTGACGTAGACGGCGACGATCGCGGCGGCCACCATCAGGGGGATGTTGAACGTGTAGACCAGCAGGGCCTGTTGGGGCCAGTCGGTCTTGGCCGCCAGCCGGTACGCGTTGTCCTGCGGCCACCACGAGACCAGCAGGTACACCACCGCGAGGTGGGCGGCCCGGGTGAGGCCCCGGGAGCGGCCCGCGCGCAGCATCCGCGGGAGGCCGGTGAAGAGGAACGCCAGGCCCGCGCCGAAGGCCAGGCACTCCGCTACGTACAGGCCGAAGAAGAAACCCGCCCAGGGGCCGGGGACGCCGGACAGGTCGGTGGAGCCGGTCCAGAAGAAGTCCGTCAGGGCCATGGCGAGGAGGGCCACCACGAGCGTGGCGCAGCCGGCGGCGCACCCGGTGGGCTGAGCCGGACCGGGTTGCGCCGCACCGTACTTGGTACCCGTGGCGTGGCCCGCCGGGGGGTGCGGGAGGGCAGCGCGGTCCTCCTGGCCGGCCCGGTTGCGCGGCAGGGCGCGCAACCGTACGACCACCTTGGGCATGTCCTCCGGGGGGACCCGGCCCTCCAGGTGGCGCCGGAGCTCGATCGAGCCCGGAGCCGGCCGGCCCGGCGCCCGGTCGCCCTCGTCGGGGCTCGGTTCGACGTACACCGCCAGGGTGCGCAGCAGCACCCCCTCGTCCATCCGGGCGACGATGGCGCCGCCCACGCCCTCGTGGGAACGGAGTTCGGACTCCACCCGGTACGCGTCCACGGTGTGGCCGTCGGAGACGACGACGTCCCGGGTCCGCCCGCGGAACTCCAGCAGGCCGTCCTCGCGGAGCCGGCCGCGGTCGCCGGTGGGCACGGCGTCCCCGCCCTCGGGCGGGCCGAGGTGGATCTCCCCGTCCTGGACCTCGACCCGGCAGCCCGGGAAGGGCTCGCCGAGGAGGGAGACGGACTCGGAGCGGGCCACCGGGCGGGACAGGCGGGCCAGTTCGAACCAGGTGCCGACGCCCGCGGTCTCCGTGACGCCGTACACGTTGAGCAGGCGCACGCCGGGGCTGAGCCGCCGCTGGAGGGTGGCTTGCTGGTCGACGTAGAGGCGGTCCCCGGTGACCGTGACCAGCCGCAGGGAGTCGGGGGCCGGGGCGCGCCGCGGGCCGAAGAGGTGGACGGCCCAGCCGGGGTCGGTGTGCAGGACGGTCACGCGCTCCTCGGCGAGGACGCGGCGCAGGTCGCCGCCGCGCTCGCGGGCCGGTCCGGGCAGCACCAGTGCCCCGCCGCCGCACAGGGCCCGGGTCCAGCCGGCCGCGAACGCGGTGACGTCGAGCCGGGCGGTGATCAGATGCCGGTCGCCGGGGGTCGTGCCGGCCACCTCGGCCCAGGCCGCGTGGGCCGCGAGGAGGCGTTCGTGGCCGAGGGGGACGGCGCGGGAGCCGTCGGCGCCGGTGAAGAGGACCGCGGCGGTCCCGCCCGGCTCTGCGCCCGGGTCCGCGCCCGGGTCATCGGCCGGGTCCGCGCCCGGGTCATCGGCCGGCTGCCCCGGGACGGCCTCCCGCCCGTCCTCCCGCCCGTCCTCCAGGAGGATCACGCGGTGGTCGACCGCGCCCGTGCCCAGTGTGTACCGCGTGCGCGCGTCGGTGAGCAGGGCGTACGGGGCGGCGGCTGCGAGCTGCCTCTCGGCGGTCCCCGGCGCTCCGGAGGCGAGGAGCGCGTACGCGCCGCCGGCCTTCAGCACGGCCAGCAGCGCCACGACCGTGTCCGCCTCCTCGGCCAGGGCGACGGCGACGGTGGCGCCCTGCGGGAGCCGGGAGGCGAGGAGCCGGCCGGCGAGCCGGTTGGCGCGGCTGTCCAGCTCGGCGTACGAGAGGGTGCCCGAGACGGCGATCAGGGCGGGGGCGTCGGGGGTCTCCCCGACCCTGGCGGCGAAGAGGCGGGTGACGGTGCCCGCGGTGCGGGGACCGGTGGCTGCGGACTCTGATGCCTGCGTCATTCCCGCATGATGGCACCGGGCACGGACACCCGGTCCGGTCTGTGACAGAACATCAACCTTTGGCGTGGCCAGGGGAGTTCGGCTCGGCGGCCGCCGGTCCCGTCAGCGGCCGCCCGAGACGCGCAGCACGGTGCCGGTGGTGTACGAGGCATCCGGGGAGAGCAGCCAGGCGACCGCGGCCGCGACCTCGTCGGGGTGCCCGGGCCGGCGCAGCGGGATGCCGGCGGCGGCCTTGGCGGGGCGGTCGGGGTCGCCCATCGCCGCGTGCATGCCGGTGGTGATGATGCCGGGGGCCACGGCGTTGACGCGGATGCCCTCGGGGCCGAGTTCCTTGGCCAGGCCGAGGGTGAGGGTGTCGGTGGCCGCCTTGGTGGCCGCGTAGTGCACGTAGTCGCCGGGGCTGCCCAGGGTCGCGGCGGCGGAGGAGATGTTGACGATCGCGCCGCCGTCGGGCAGGTCGCGGGCGGCGCGCCGGCAGCACAGCAGGCAGCCGAGGAGGTTCACCTCGACCACGCGCCTGAGGTCCTCGGTGCGGGCGTCGGCGAGCCGGCCGAGGGGGCCGGTGACGCCGGCGTTGTTGACCAGCCCGGTGACCGGCCCGAGGGCGTCGCGGGCGGTGTCGAAGAGGCGGTCCACGTCGGCCTCCACGGAGGTGTCGGCGCGTACGGTGACGCAGCGGGCGCCGGCGGCGCGGACGTCCGCGGCCACCTGCTCGGCCGCCTCGGTGTGGCTCACGTACGCGAGGGCGAGGTCGTGGCCCTCGGCCGCCAGCCGCCGGCAGACCGCGGCGCCGATGCCCCGGCTGCCGCCGGTCACCACGGTGACGCTGCGGGCGGCCGCGCCGCCCGGCCCCGCCGCGCCGCGCTCCGTCCTCCCCGTCATGGCCCCGCCCTTCCTGCCGCTCGCGCTCACGGTACCGGGCGGGGCGGCACGCCCCGAGGCCGGGCACGGCGCGCGGGGTGAAGGGGAACGTCCCCATTCCCTTGTGAAGCGTCTCCGCAGACCACCCCCGTCACGGGAGTGGTGTGCTGAGGTGGACGCGTCGAACACCCTTGACCCACCGTCGATTCGGAAGGACCAGACAGTGGCAGGCTCCCTCCCACGGCGCGGCTTCCTCGGTGCCGCCGCGGCCCTCGCCGGTTCCGCCCTGGCGGGCCCGCTCGCCCCGGCCGCGTCGGCGGCCGGCACCGGGACCACCGCGGACCGGCCCACCACACTCGCCACCCCGCCCGGCTTCCAGCCCGAGGGCATCGCGGTCTCCCGCGGGGGCGTGGCCTACACCGGGTCCCTCATCGACGGCTCCGTCTACCGGGTCGACCTCGTGACCGGCACGGGGCGGATCCTCACCCGGGGCACCGGGCCCATGTCGGTGGGCCTCAAGCTGGACCCGTACGGGCGCCTGCTCGTCGCGGGCGGCGACAGCGGCCGGATCCGCGTGGTGCACGCCGGCAGCGGGCGGGTGCTGGCCACCCACCAGGCCGTGACGGGCACGGCGTTCGTCAACGACGTGGTGGTCGCCTGCGGCGGTGCCTGGTTCACCGACTCGTTCAATGACGCCCTGTACCACCTGCCGCTGGGCACGGCCGGGGTGCCCGGGACGGCCGTCCGCGCCCTGCCGCTCGGCGGCGAGTGGACACCGACGCCGCCGGGCGGCGCGTACTGGGGCTCCAACGGCATCGAGCGGACCCCGGACGGGCGGGCCCTGCTCGTCGTGAACGACAACGTCTCCGCGCTGTTCCGGGTCGACCCGCGCACCGGCGCGGCGACGCGCACCGTGCTGGAGGGCGAGGGTTCGGTGGGGTACGGCGACGGTCTCGCGGTCCGTGGCCGCACGCTGTACGTCGTACGCAACTGGGCCTACGCGGTCGACGTGTTCACGCTCAGCGCCGACGGTACGCGCGGCCGCTTCGTGCGGCGGATCACCGACGCCCGCTTCGACGAGCCGACCACGGCGGCGGCGTGGGGCGGGCGGCTCTACGTGGTGAACGCGGCGTTCGACGCGGACTGGAGCGACCCCGCGACGGCGTCCTCGATCGTCTCCGTGCCGCTCGGCTGACCCGTGCCCGCGGTCGCGCGCCGACGCGTCCGTACCGCCGCCGGCCTGCACCGGCGGCGGTACGGCTCGCGTCACTTGCCTTCGGTGATGGCCGGCGCCGGCTCGCTGCGGTACTCGTCGCCGAAGTTGGCCTTCACGAAGCGGGACCAGGAGCCGTCCTTGACCATCTTGCGCAGGGCGGCGTTGATCCGGGTCTGGAGCTCCGTCTCGCCCTTGCGGACGCCGATGCCGTAGTACTCGTCGCTCATGCTGAGGCCGGCCAGCTTGAACTTGCCCTGGTTCGACTTCTGGGCGGCGTACCCGGCCAGGATGGCGTTGTCCGTGGTCATGGCGTCGAGGACGTCGTCCTGGAGGGCGACGACGCACTCGGAGTAGCCGCCGAGCTCCAGCAGGTCGGCCTTCTTCGCCAGCTTGTCCTTGACGTTCTGGGCGGAGGTGGAGCCGGTCACGGAGCAGAGCCGCTTGCTGTTGAGGTCCTGGGCCTTCTTGATCTCGGTCTCGTCGGAGCGGATCATCAGGTCCTGGTGGGCCAGGAAGTACGGGCCCGCGAAGTCGACCTTCGCCTTGCGCTTCTCGCTGATCGAGTAGCTGGCGACGACGAACTTGACTTCCTTGTACTGGAGCAGCAGCTCGCGGTCGGAGCTGTAGACCTGCTTGAACTCGATCTGGTCCTCGCCGTAGCCCAGCTCCTTGGCGACGTACTTCGCGACGTCCACGTCGAAGCCGGAGAACACGCCGCCCTCACGAAGGCCCAGGCCGGGCTGGTCGAACTTGATGCCGATCGAGATCGTGGACTTCTCCTCGGAGCCGCCGCACGAGGTGGCGGTCAGGGAGAGTGCGAGGACCGCGACGACGGCACCGGCCTTGGAAACCTTCATGCTCTGAACATCCTTCGAATCAATGATCTAGACGCAGGCGTCGGTGGTACGGGAGCTTCGACAGGAGGTCCTCGGCACGGCCGCTGCTCGGGCCGTCACACGGGCTGCCCGGTCAGGAAGCTAGAGACGCCATGAGCGGGGAGTCACTAGATCTGAGGAAAATTTGAGGATAACGATCCGGCTCTGCCGCAGATCCTCCGATGGGACCCGGCGAGGACCGGAGATCGTCGATCACGGCCGCGCGACCTCGGTCTTCACACCCGCAAGCCCGGGACGGCGGCGCAGGGCCGGGCGGAGCCCGGAGTGCCGCCACTAACCGGAATACGTAATTCCCAATCGCGCACGCACCGGAATCCGGACACGCACCGGGCACGGCTCCCCCCTTTGTGGGGATCTGAACGTTCAGCCCGGCCTGCCCCCCTGCCTCCCCTGGGCCCGGCCAACCTCAAGAACCTCAAGAACCTCAAACAGCTCAAGAGCCTCATGCGACCCCCGCAAGCTCAGCCAGCGGCCACCGGCGTGACCAGGACCAGCGGAATGCCCTCGCAGGGCGTCAGCGTCAGCCCGCCGTGGGCGACGGGGTGCGGGGAGGCGAGCGCCCCGGCGAAGTCAGGCCCCTTCAGCAGCGAGCCCGCGAGGTGGCGGGGGTCGGTGGAGGCGGCGACCCGCCCGCGCGCGTTCACCAGGCTCGCCCGGTACGGCAGCCCCTGGAGCAGCGGCATGACCTCGGCCTCGAAGTGCCGCAGGTACACGTCGGCGGCGGCGACCCCCGCGAAGCGCCCGGCCACCCGCACCGGGGCCGCCAGGGTCAGGCTGTACTCCTCCGAGCAGAGGTAGTCGACGTACGGGCCCGCGACCGTGCGGGCCCCGGTGTCGCGGGGCAGGGCGTACCAGTCCCAGTGCGTGTAGTCGGAGTAGGCGGAGGTGCCGGGGTCCAGGTCGAGCAGGAGCGGGCGGACGGCCCCCTCAGGGGCGGACTGCCACCATTCCAGCCACGCCGGTACGTCGGCCAGCAGGCCGGGAGCGGCGGACACCACCTGCGTGCCGTACGCGGAGTGGGTGCGGGCCTGGACCGAGATCAAGGGCTGACCTGCCGATGACCTCCGCCCCGCCCGCGCCCGCCGCCGCACCGGCGGCGCGGGCCACCGCACCGGCCGCCGGACCCCTCCGGCGGCTGGCCGGGGGCCTGCACCGGCGCCCCCGGCTCCGCCTCGCCCTGCTGCTCTCCGCCCCGCTCACCTGGCTGGTGCTGACACGCCATGAACCTCTCACGTCCGGCGCGGATCGCGCTGCGGCTGGCCGCGGTGCTCGGCTTCGCGGTGATCTACGTGCCGCTGCTGCTGGTGCTGGTCAACTCGGTGAACCCGGACCGCAGTGCGGGCTGGCCGCCCAGCGGCCTCACGCTGCGCTGGTGGGCCGACGCCTGGGGCAGCGACGGGGCCCGGGCGGCGCTGTGGACTTCGGTGAAGGCGGGGCTCGGCGCCACCGCCGTCGCGCTCGTTCTGGGCACGCTCACCGCCTTCGCCGTGCACCGGCACCGGTTCTTCGGCCGGGAGACGGTGTCGTTCGTGGTCGTGCTGCCGATCGCGCTGCCGGGCATCGTCACGGGCGTGGCGCTCAACTCCGCGTTCCGTACGGTCCTGGAGCCGCTGGGCGTGGGGCTGGGGCTGTTCACGGTGGTGGTCGGGCACGCCACGTTCTGCGTCGTCGTGGTGTTCAACAACGTGCTGGCCCGGCTGCGTCGGCTGCCGGGTTCGTACGAGGAGGCGGCGATGGACCTGGGCGCGGACGGCTTCCGGGCCTTCCGGGACGTCTCCTTCCCGCTGGTCCGGTCGGCGCTGGCGGCGGGCGGGCTGCTGGCCTTCGCGCTGTCCTTCGACGAGATCGTGGTGACCACCTTCACCGCGGGCCCGGGTGTACAGACCCTGCCGGTGTGGATCTTCTCGAACATGGCGCGGCCGCAGCAGGCGCCGGTGGTCAGCGTGGTCGCCGCGGTGCTGGTGGTTCTCTCGGTGGTCCCGGTGTTCCTCGCCCAACGGCTGTCGTCCGGCACCGTTTCGGTCAATCGGGGTGTGGCCGAAGGGAAATGACCCTATTGTGCGCCCGTAGCGCGCCGGGTCCTCCGGCGCGGAGCCGGGTTCTCTGGGGGGTTCATGGACAGGTCGACACGGAGGAGATACCGGGCGCTGGCCGGTGCACTGGTGCTGGGACTGACCGGCGCAGGGCTGGCCGGGGCGCTGGTCCCGCAGGCGTCGGCGATCACCCCGCCGGTCGCGTTCACCGCCGACGACCTGCCGACCTGGCAGACCAACGGCGTGGTGTGGTCCCTGGCGGCGGCCGGGAGCACGGTGTTCGCCGGCGGTACGTTCTCGGCGGTGCGGCCGCCCGCCGGCGGCGCGGGCACCGAGCAGCAGGCGGTGAACTTCGTCGCCCTCGACGCCGCGACCGGCGCCCCCACCTCGTGCAAGCTCTCCTTCACCGTGGGCTCCGGCACCGCCACCGTGCGGGCACTGGCGCTGTCCGCGGACAAGTCCACGCTGTACGCGGGCGGTTACTTCGGTGCGGTCAACGGGCTCGCGGTGAGCAGCCTGGCTGCGATCGACGTGGCGACCTGCACGCCGAAGAACACCTTCCGCCCGAGCTTCCCCGCGACGGTCCGCGCGCTCGCCGTCACCGGCGACACCGTCTACGTCGGCGGCGACTTCGGGACCGTGGCGGGCCAGACCCGGCAGCGGTTCGCCGCGATCGACGCCGGCACCGGCGCGCTGAAGCCGTTCACGGCCAACGCCGACGAGCCGGGCCGGGCCCTGGAGGTCACCCCGGACGGCAGGAACGTGATCCTGGGCGGTGACTTCTTCACCGTCAACGGCACCGCCACGCACGCCCTCGCGGTGGTCGACGCGACGACCGGCGCGCTCACCAAGGCGTATCCGGCCGGGTTCATCCAGAACCAGTCGGTGGTCAAGGACCTCACCTCCGACGCCACCGGCTTCTACACGGCGAACGAGGGCACCGGCGGGTTCGACGGCCGGATCGCGCTGAACCTCTCCGACTTCAACCAGAAGTGGCGGGACAGCTGCCTCGGCGCCACCCAGGCCGTCCTGCACCACCAGGGCGTGCTGTACAGCGCCTCGCACGCCCACGACTGCTCCAGCGTGGGCGAGTTCCCCGACGGCCAGCGCCACCACCTGCTGGCGCAGCCGGTCACCGGCACCGGCAAGCTGGGCTGGGCTCCCGACACCAACGACGGCATCGGCGAGGGCATCGGCCCGCGCGTGCTGGCCGTGGGGGCCAAGAACGGCGTCGAGTACCTGTGGGTCGGCGGCGAGCAGACCACCGTCAACGGACACGCCCAGCAGGGCCTGACCCGCTTCGCGTCCACCGGTGACACCGGTGCGCCCACCACCCCGGTGGCCAGCGCGGGCTCCGTCAGGCCGGGCGAGGTGCAGGTGCGCTGGCGCACCAGCCTGGACCTGGACGACAGCCGGCTGACGTACCGGATCTACCGCAACGGCGGGGGCTCCCCGGTGCACACGGCCACCGCGGACTCGCTGTTCTTCCTCCGCCCGCAGGCCTCCTGGACCGACACCGCGGTGACGGCCGGCCAGACGTACACGTACCGGGTGACGGCCACGGACGCGGCCGGCAACACCAGCGCCCTGTCGGCGACGGCGAGCGTGACCGTGCCGACCGCGGTGCAGTCGTACCCGGACCGGGTCCGCTCGGACGGCGCGACGCTGTACTGGCGGTACGACGACCCGGTCCTCCCCTTCGTGGCGGACTCCTCGGTCTCCGGGAACACCTCCGGTCTGCACGTCAACGGCCCGGCGCTGCGGCAGGGTCCGGGTGCGATCAGCGGCCCGAGCACGGCGATCGGCTTCGACGGCGCGGTGCAGAAGGTGCACAGCGACCGGCGCCAGACGGTGACCCCCAGCTACAGCCTGGAGACCTGGTTCCGGACCTCCACCACCCGCGGCGGCAAACTGCTGGGCTTCGGCAACAACACCACCCGGAACAGCTCGGCGTTCGACAAGCACCTCTACATGACGAACGACGGCCGGATCGTCTTCGGCATCTACAACGGCGCCACCCGCACCATCACCACGGCGGCCTCGTTCAACGACAACCAGTGGCACCACGTGGTCGCGACGCAGGGCCCGGGCGGCATGGTGCTCTGGGTGGACGGCCAGAACCGCGGCACGCTGCCGCACACCACGAACCAGGCCTACGGCGGCTACTGGCACGTGGGCGGCGACAACCTCAACAACTGGCCCAACCGCCCCACCAGCAACTACTTCGCCGGGCAGCTCGACGAGACGGCCGTCTACCCGTCGGTGCTGACGGCGGCCCAGGTGCAGAACCACTTCACCCTGGCCAAGGCGCCCTCGGACTCGGTGGCGCTGGTCACCGCGAGCGAGGACACGTACGTCAACCAGGGCGCCCCGGACACCAACTACGGCGCGTCCAGCTCCCTGGCCGTGCGCGGCAGCAGCCTCTACCAGAGCTACCTGCGCTTCAACCTGCCGGCGGCCCCCGCGGGCACGGTGCTGAAGTCCGCCACCCTCAGCGTCAAGACCAGCACGATGAGCGGAGCGGGCACGGCCGACACGGTCTCGGTGGTGCCGGTCACCGGGGCGTGGACCGAGGCGGGCACCACGTACAACACCCGTCCGGCACTGGGCGGGACGGTCCTGGGCACGCTGCCGGGCGTCGCGGACGGCTCCGCGGTGGCCTCGGTGCAGCTCGACCGGGCCGCGGTGGCGGCGGCGCTGGGCGGCGGCTACAGCCTGGCGCTCACCGGGCCGGGTACGGACGCCCTGTGGCTCTGGTCCTCCGAGGCGACGGCCAACGAGGGCACGCCGCAGCTCTCGCTGACCTTCGGACCGGCCTGAGGGCCTGGGGGACGGCCTGACGGCCGGCGGCCCGGAGGGACCTGAGGAAGGGGGCGCGGACCTGATCCGCGCCCCCTTCCCGTACCCGGGGACGGAGCCGCCTCCGCCCGGGCGCGGTCAGCGCGGTGCTGCGGCGTCGGCCTCCGCCAGCACCCCGGCGTCCGGGATCCAGTCCGCCGTGGCCGCGTTGGCCCGCACCTGCTCGGGGCTGGTCGCCCCGGCGATGACCGAGGCACAGCCCGGCTGGGCGCCGAGCCAGCCCATGGCCAGCTCCAGCAGGCTCCGGCCGTGCTTCTCGGCCACCGCGGCCAGGGCCTCCACGCGGTCGATCCGCTCCGCGACGTACGCGTCCCGGCCCGCCAGCCGCGAGCCCGCCGGCGCGTCGGCGCCGCGCCGCACCTTGCCCGTCAGCAGCCCGTTGGCCAGCGGGAAGTACGGCAGCACGCCGACGCCGTAGTGCACGGCGGCCGGCACCAGTTCGTACTCGGCGTGGCGGGCCAGCAGCGACCAGTGGTTCTGGGCCGAGACGAAGTGGGCGGTGCCCAGTTCGCGGGCCGTGTGCTCGGCCTCGGCGAGCTGCCAGCCGCTGAGGTTGGAGTGCCCGATGTAGCGGACCTTGCCCTCGGCGACCAGCTCGGTCAGGGCGGCGAGGGTCTCGGCCACCGGGGTGGTGGGGTCCGGGCTGTGCAGCTGGTACAGGTCGATGTGGTCGGTGTCCAGGCGGCGCAGCGAGGCCTCGACGGCACGGCGGATGTAGCCCCGCCCGCCGCGGCCGCCGGCGGCGGGCCCGTAGCCCATGTCGACGCCGTCGAAGCCGAACTTGGTGGCGAGGACCACCTGGTCGCGGCGGCCCTTGAGGGCCTTGCCCAGGAACTCCTCGGAACCGCCGCGGTTGCCGTAGATGTCGGCCGTGTCGAACAGGGTGATGCCGGCGTCGAGGGCCGCGTCGACGACCGCCCGGGTCTGCCCGGCGTCGAGCCGGCCCCCGAAGTTGTTGCAGCCGAGGCCCACGGCGGAGACCCGCAGACCGCTGCTGCCGAGGGGGACGTAGCGCATGGACGGGACTCCGTTCGCTCGGGTGTACGGGCCGGAGGGGCCGCGACCGGTCGATCCTACGCGGCCCCTCCGGATCCCTGGGGCGCTGCCCGGGTCACCCGCGGTGGACGCGCAGGTGCGCCACCTCGTACGACATCTCGTCGACGCCCGGCTCCGGCGCCGGGTGGTAACGGCCCGCGCAGACCGAGAGGTTCACGATCAGGTACGCGTGCCAGCGGCGGCCCACGCCGGCCCGGTCGGCGAACACCCGGCGGCCGTTGACCCACCAGGCCACCGACCGGGAGCCGAACTCCACCGCCAGGTCCACCCACGCGCCCGGGGCGATGGCCGGGTCCCGGTGGTAGGACTGGGCGCCCTTCACGTGGTTGGTCAGCTCCAGCAGGTCGGGGTTGTCGGGGTGGTACTCGAAGACGTCGATCTCCTGCCCGCCGTCGCGCCAGGTCCAGATCGCGGGCCAGGCGCCGAGTTCGCGCGGCAGCCGCACCCGGGTCTCCAGCACGTCCCCGGTGCGCAGCATGAACCCCTCGTCGCTGCCCTCGGTGGTGAGCAGGCCCGCGTCCCAGTCGCCGTCCGGGCGGCGCGTGGCGCGGAACAGCCCGGTGCGGCTGTAGGCGGGGTCGGCGGTGAGGTGGTCGAGCTTGTTGTCGCGGTGGTTGGTGGGTCCGCCGTCCGGATAGGCCCAGGAGCGGCCGGCGACCCATTGGGAGGTGGAGCTGAAGTCGGCGGTGAAGACGGGGGTGGTGGAGGGCCCAGGGCCGGGTGGCGGGGCGGGCGTCGGGCCGGGGACCTGCGGCCCGGGGCCGGGAGCCGGGGGTTCGGGGCGGGGGCCCCTGCGGCGGCGCAGCAGGCGGTCCAGCCAGTCGGGGAGGTCGGCGGGGAGTCCGGCGGTGGGGGGCATGGGTGACCACTCCTCGGGTGCGGTCGGGCAGGGGTCGCCCTGACCGTGCCCAACCTGCATGCGGCATATGCCGGTTCATCGCTGAGAGTGATCAGTTCGTTACCTGTGGCGATGCCCACTGGCCCCACGGCGGAACGGTCACCACTCTGGAGGCATGGCGGACGCGGAGCGGCACACGGGCCCCGGCGACTCCCGGGGCGGCATCCCCGGCGCCGGCCCGGCGGACGGTGCCGGCCGGGGCGGGGGCCCCGGCCGCGGCACCCCCGGCGAAGGGGACGGCGACGTACGGCTCGCCGGCCCCCGAGGCCGCCGGGTCCTGCTCGTCACCGTCCTCGGCTCGACGATGGCGCTGCTCGACTCGACCGTGGTCAACGTGGCGCTGCCCCGCATCGGCGCCGACCTCGGCACCGACATGGCCGCGCTCCAGTGGACGGTCAACGCCTACCTGCTCACGCTCGCCGGACTGATCCTGGTCGGCGGGGCGCTCGGCGACCGGTTCGGCCGGCGCCGCGTGTTCGTCCTCGGGGTGGTCTGGTTCGCCGCGGGCTCCCTGTTGTGCGGTCTGGCGCCCAACGCCCCGGTGCTGATCGCGGCCCGGGCCCTCCAGGGCATCGGCGGCGCCCTGCTGACCCCCGGCTCGCTGGCCCTGATCCAGGCCTCCCTGCACCCGGACGACCGGGCGCGGGCGGTGGGCCTGTGGTCGGGCTTCGGCGGCATCGGTGCGGCCGTCGGTCCGTTCCTCGGCGGCTGGCTGGTGGACGGGCCGGGGTGGCGCTGGGTGTTCCTGCTGAACGTGCCGCTCGCCGCGCTCTGCGTGCCGGTCGCGCTGCGCCACGTACCGGAGTCGCGGGACCCTGCGGCGCACGGCCGGTTCGACGTGCTGGGCGCGGTGCTCGGGGCGACGGCGCTGGCCCTGGTGACGTACGCGCTGATCGAGGCCGGGAGGGCGGGCCCCGCGGTGGTGGCGGCCGGGGTCGCGGGCGTGCTGGCGGGGGTGGCGTTCGTCGTGGTGGAGCGGCGGCGCGCCGACCCGATGGTGCCGCCCGAGGTGTTCGCCTCGCGGCAGTTCACCGCCCTGAACGTGGTGACGCTGTTCGTCTACGCCGCGTTCGGCGGGTTCTTCTTCCTGGCCGTGCTGCAGCTCCAGGTCGTCTCCGGCTACTCCGCGCTGGGCGCGGGCACGGCGATGCTGCCGACCACGCTGGTGATGCTGCTGCTGTCGGCGCGCTCCGGGGAGCTGGGCGAGCGGATCGGCCCCCGGATCCCGCTCACCGTGGGGCCGCTGCTGTGCGCGGCGGGCATGCTGCTGATGCTGCGGGTCGGGCCCGACGCGTCGTACTGGGGTGACGTGCTTCCCGCGATGCTGGTGCTCGGGCTCGGCATGGCCGCCCTGGTGGCGCCGCTGACCTCGGCGGTGCTCGCGTCGGTGGATCCCGGCCGGGCGGGGCTGGCCAGTGGCGTCAACAACGCCGCCGCGCGGGTGGCCGGTCTGCTGGCGGTGGCGGCGCTGCCCCTGCTCGCCGGGATGGGCCCGGAGGCGTACCGGTCCCCGGACGAGTTCGACGCGGCCTTCGGCCCGGCCATGACCTGGTGTGCCGGGCTGCTGGTGGCGGGGGCGGTGCTGGCCTGGACGACGGTGCGGTCCCAGGCGCCGGCCGGCTGCCACCCGCAGTGCCACACCCACTGCGCGGTGTCCGCGCCGCCCCTTGAGCCTCCGGCGGAGGGCCGGTAGACGCCCCCGCCTCCGGGTTTCAGTGGGTCACCGGCTGGCGGCCCAGCAGGGCGGTCACCTCGCGGTCGGTGGTCTGCTCGAAGTCCTCGTACCAGAGGCCGACGGCGTGGAAGGGCTGCGGCCGGCTCAGGCAGATCACCTCGTCCGTCTCCGCGGAGAGGGCCACCAGGGCCTCGGGCGCGGCGACCGGTACGGCGAGCACGAGCCGTGCGGGGTCGCGGCCCCGGAGGTGCCGCAGCGCGGCCCGGGCGGTGACCCCGGTGGCCAGCCCGTCGTCGACCAGCACCACCGTACGGCCGCGCACCTCCGGCGGGACGCGGATGCCGCGGTACAGGGCCTCGCGCCGGCGCAGCTCGATGCGCTCGCGGGCGACGTCGAAGGCCAGCTCGTCCTCGGTGAGGCCGAGGTACTCCAGGGAGCGCGGGTCGAAGAGGGGCGGGTCGTCGTCGACGATCGCCCCGATACCGAGTTCGGAGTGGCCGGGGGCGCCGATCTTGCGGGCCACCAGGACGTCGAGGGGCGCGTGCAGGGCCTCCGCCACCTCGGCTCCCACGGGGACCCCGCCGCGCGGCAGGGCGAGGACCAGGGGCCGCTTCCAGCGCTGCTCCGCCGCGACGGCCGCGACCCTCTCGGCCAGCTGCCGGCCGGCCTGCTGTCGGTTGGTGAAGCGCGTGGCCATCGTCGTTCCTCCTCACGGCGGGCCGCCCAGCGCGCGCAGGAACCACGCGCGGGCGGCCTCGGCGACCTGTTCCAGTGCCCCCGGTTCCGGGAAGAGGTGCGTGGCGCCGGGTACGACGGTCAGCTCGCACGGGGCGGTGAGCCGCTCGGCGGCCTCCCGGTTGAGCCGCAGCACCTCGGTGTCCCGCCCTCCGACGATCAGCAGGACGGGCGCCCGTACGCGGCCCAGTGCGGCCCTGGCGAGGTCCGGGCGTCCGCCCCGTGACACCACGCAGCGCACCCGGTCCGGCCGGTCCGCCGCGGCGACCAGGGCCGCTGCGGCGCCCGTACTGGCGCCGAACAGGCCGACCGGCAGCCCGGCAGTGTCCGCGCGGCCCCCCAGCCAGTCCACGGCCGCGACCAGGCGGGAGCCGAGCAGCGGGATGTCGAAGCGGTGCTCACCCGTCAGCGTGTCCACGGCCTCCTCACGCGGGGTGAGCAGGTCGAGCAGCAGGGTGCCCAGGGGGCCCTCGCGCAGGTCCCGGGCCACGGCCTGGTTGCGGACGCTGTGGCGGGAGCTGCCGCTGCCGTGCGCGAACACGACCACCTGCCGGGCCCCGGACGGCAGAGCGAGGTCGCCGTCGACGGCGGAGCCGTCCACGGGGACCTCGATCTGTTCGATGCGATGCGCGGCCACCACGCTCTCCTCGGAACGCCCCGCGCCTACCCGGCCCGAGTCGCCCGAAACGGGCGGGTGGCGACGACTCGCCCTGTTACGGGGCGTCACCGCCTGCCGGCCCGGCGGCCGGGTCCGTGTCCGGCCCGGCCGCCTCGGCCGCAGGGTTGAAGTGGCGCAGCTTCTCGGGGTTGGCCTGCAGGCGCACGTTCAGCATCACGCCGTCGAGCACGTCGTAGGTGAGCACCCCCAGGACGTGGTCGCCGGACGAGAAGACCAGCCCCTCCTCGCCGTTGACCAGCTCGTGCCGGGCGACGACGCCCGCGTTCTCCGGCTTGGCCAGCACGCCGAGGATCCAGCGCGCCACCTTGTCCGGTCCGTGCAGGGGCCGCAGGGCCGCCCGGACGATGCCGCCGCCGTCGGACCAGGCGGTCACGTCGGGGGCCATCAGCTCCATCACGGCCTTCAGGTCGCCGCCCGCGCAGGCGGCCAGGAAGCGCTCGGTGATCTCGTGGCGGCGCTGGGTGTCCGTGTCGAAGCGGTGGAGGCGGGCCTGGACATGTGACCGGGCGCGGTGGGCGGTCTGGCGGACGGTGGCCTCGGTGCGGTCGAGCACCGTGGCGATCTCCGCGTACGCGTACCCGAAGACCTCCCTGAGGACGAACACGGCACGCTCGAGCGGGCTCAGGCTCTCCAGCACCACCAGCATCGCGGTGGACACCGAGTCGGCCCGCTCCGCCTCCTCCGCCACGTCGGGCTGCGTGAGCATCGGCTCCGGCAGCCAGGGGCCGACGTAGGCCTCCCGCTTGGCGCGGGCGGAGGTGAGCCGGTTGAGGGAGAGGTTGGTGACCGTGCGGACCAGGTAGGCCTTCGGGTTCTCGACGGAACTCCGGTCGTCCTGGGCCCACTTCAGCCAGGCGTCCTGGAGGACGTCCTCGGCGTCGGCGACACTGCCGAGCATCCGGTAGGCGGTGGCGAAGAGCAGCCGCCGGTGCTCCGAGAACGGACCCAGGACATCGGCTTCGGCAGGAGAGTCGATCACCACAGCACCCTCTCAGCCCCACCCCCCGCCCGCAAGGGCCCAGGGCGGGGCCCGGGGTGTGGGGCCGGTGGTCCGGAGCCGGGAGGCGGCCGGCGCCGGGGCGGGACTAGCGGGGGCAGAACTCGGCCGCCAGGATGCCGTTGAGGCTGTACAGCTCCCACAGGGGCCAGTCGCCGTTGTAGTTCAGCGCGATGGCGTGCGAGCCGTCCTGGGTGGCGTACAGGTAGCTGAAGGAGCCGAACGCCGCGCCGTTGTGCCCGTACAGCACCACGGTGCTGTCGTCGGCGCAGGTGAGGGTGCGGCGCGTGAGACCGAGGCCCACGTCGGCCTGTGCGGACTTCCAGGGCCGGGCGGCGTACCAGTGACCGGGCGTGGCCGCGTCGCCGGAACTGACCGTGCTGATGGCCGGGTTGACGATGCACTCCGGCCACGCGAGTGCGGGGTCGCACGGGATGCCGGGCAGACCGGGACCCGGGGTGCCGACGCGGTTCGGGTTGAGCTGCGTGCGCATGGCGGTGAGCTGCTCGGCGGGCAGCAGGCGGCCGCCGAGGAGGGCCCTGATGAAGATGATCAGGTCCCCGGTGGTGGAGACGATGGCGCCGGCGGCCCCGCCGATCGAGGGGTTCCAGTCGGCGGCCGGCCGCGAGAGGTGCCCGAACACGCCGCGGGGCCGCAGGTAGTTGGTGTAGAACGCGTCGTGCGGTCCGGGCAGCACCGGGTCCGAGCCGGGGAGCACGGTGTGGGCGAGGCCGAGGGGCCGGATGACGCGCCGGTCGACCTCCTCGGCCCAGGGCCGTCCGGTCACCTTCTCGATGATCATCCCGAGCAGGACGAAGTTGGTGTTGCCGTACGCCATGCTCGTGCCCGGCGCGAACTGCGGCCCATGGTTGGCGCCTTCGTCGAGGAGCCGCTGCGCCGAGTAGTCGGGCAGGGCGGGGAAGCTCGCGCCGGCAGTGGCCAGGAAGGACAGGTCGCCCAGGTAGTTGAAGACGCCGCTGGAGTGGGACAGCAGATCCTTGACGGTGATGGGCGGCTTCCCGGGGCCGGGCGGGTCGAAGCAGGTCCAGGTGGCGGGGTTGCACCCCTGCGTGGCGTTGGTCTTCAGCACCGGCCCGAGCAGCCCGAACACGTCGTCGGTCAGCCGCAGCCGGCCCTCGCCGACCAGCTGGAGCGTGGTGGTGGCGACGAAGAGCTTGGTGATGGACCCGGCCCGGTAGGGCCGGTCCGGATCCCGGTCCGGCGCCCCGGCGTCGCTGCGGGCCGTGCCGGTCCAGTCCGTGCCGTCGCGGTGCACGCGGGCGATGATCCCCGGGATGCCGTCCCCGCCTGCGGCCGTGCCGGCCTCCGCCCGCATGGCCGCAAGCAGCGCCTCGTGGGCGGCCGCTGTGCCGGTGGCCGTATCGGTCACCGTGCCCGTTCCGGCCTCCGTCTGTGCCACCGCCGCCGTGCCGGGCAGCCCCAGTGCCAGCACCAGCGCGGCGGTTCCACCCGCCAGCAGCCGCCGCGGGCCGCTCCCCCGTACCGTCCCCGTGGTCCTCACGCGTCCCCCTGTGGTCACCCCCGCGCCCCGTGCACGGCGGCGCGCGCAATGTACGGAGCGGACGGGCAGATGGGAAGGGGGCGTCCGGCGGCACCTCCCGGCGGTGGCCGGCGGAGCACGATCCGGCAGACCCGGCCCGATCCGAAGGAGCCGGCCCTGCCGACCGTCCGGCCGTCCGGCCGGCAGCCTAGGCCGCCGGGCGGGGACGGTGGTGGCTCCGGTGGGCGACCACGCGGCGCAGGACCCTGCGGTAGGAGCGCCGCAGCAGGCGCAGCGGGTGCGGGCGGCCCGTCGGCCGGGCACCACCCGGGGCCACGAGGGGCACGCGCGGCATCGGGAGGCGCTCGCCCCCGACGTCCAGCTCGCACAGGAAGTCACCGCCCAGGTTGCCGAGGGTCACGGCGATCGGCCTGGGCGGCTGCCCGGGCAGCTCGGCCCGCAGCACGGTCACCCCCTGCGCGGGCGCCCGTCCCTGCCGTACGACCTTCCCGTCGACCAGCACCTCGACGTCCCCTCCCGCGCGCTCCAGCACGACGCTGACCGAGTGCCCGTCCCGGTCCAGGTGGAAGCGCGTACGCGCGGTCCTGCCCATGTCTCCAGCGTAAGCGGGGACGGCGGCGTCCGCCGGTACGGCGGGCGCCGCCCTCCCCGCCTGCCCGCTACCCCTCGAAGCCGTACGGGCGGGTGATGATCTCCATCCCGTGGCCGGCGGGGTCCCTGAAGTACAGGCCGCGGCCGCCGTGGTGGTGGTTGATCTCGCCGGGCTGCTTCAGGAAGGGGTCGGCGTAGTACGTGATCTCCCGCTCGCGGATGCGGGCGAAGGCCGCGTCGAACTCGCCGTCGGAGACGAGGAAGGCGTAGTGCTGCGGGACGATCGACTCGGCGGGGACGGAGGCGAATTCCAGGGTGACGCCGTTCGCCGTGTCGACGGGTACGAACGGGCCCCAGGCGGTGCCGACTTCGAGTCCGAGGACGTGGGCGAGGAACTCGGCGGACAGGCGGTTGTCCAGCGCGTGGACGATGGTGTGGTTCAGCTCGACTGACATGTGTGGAGTGCTCCGTAGGGCATTCTCACGGGCACCTCCATGCCTCACCCGGCCGGTGACCGACACGCGATGCCGTCCCTCGACCCTAGGCGCTCGCCCGGGCGGGGTCGAGCGCTTTTGCGCCCCCTGCGGAGGCACCGGCCGGCTCGGCGCCCGTGCCGTGTCACACGTCGCGCTGCATGAAGACGCGCGGCCACCTGTCCAGCCCGTGCTCCGCCTCCCGGGCCAGGACGTCCCGCTGCCCGGGGCCGAGCGCGGCGTCGTCCACCGGCCGGAAGCCGCAGCGGGCGTAGTAGGGGGCGTTCCACGGCACGTCGGCGAAGGTCGTGAGGGTCAGGGCGGGCACGCCGTCCGCGGCCGCCCGGCCGGCCAGGTGGTCCAGCAGAGACCTCCCGATGCCGCGGCGTGCGCTGTCGGGGTGCACCGACACCTGCTCGACGTGCAGGTTGCCGTCGAGGCGGTCGGCGATCAGGTACGCCACGGGAACGCCGGCCCCGTCGACGGCCACCCAGGCCAGTCCGGCCCGCCGGTACCGGGCGAGTTCAGTGAGCGGCAGCGGCTCGTCGTCCGCGATCTCGGGCATGCCGACGTCGCGGAAGCACCGTCCCGCCGCCCTCTCGATGTCCTGGAGCAGGGGCAGTTCGCCGGTCCGGGCCTCTCGGATGCTCATGGCCCGATTGTCCCGGGCCGACGGGGCGGCCGCGAAGGATTTCCGCCCCCGCGACCGCCCGCCGGGGAGTCAGGCGAGGGGCGCCTTGCTGCGCAGCACGGTGAGGAACTCGCGCATCCAGACGGGATGGTCGGGCCAGGCGCGGGAGGAGACGAGGGTGCCGTCGACGATCGCCGCCCCGTCCTCGAAGACGGCGCCCGCCGCGCTCATGTCCAGCTCCAGCGCGGGGTACGAGGTGACCCGACGCCCGTCGAGGGCGCCGCTCGCGGCGCTGATCAGCGGGCCGTGGCAGATCTGGGCCACGGGCTTGTCGGCCGTCGCGAACGCGGACACGATCCGCCGGACCTCGGCGTCGTTGCGCAGGTACTCGGGGGCTCGGCCGCCGGGCAGCACGAGCGCCACGTACTGCGCCGGGTCGACCTCGGCGAAGGCCAGGTCGGCGGGCCAGGTGTAGCCGGGCTTCTCGGTGTAGGTGTCGAAGCCGTCCTCGAAGTCGTGCACGACGAAGCGGAGCTTCTTGCGCGACGGCGCCGCGATGTGGACCTCGTACCCCTCCTCCAGCAGCCGCTGGTAGGGGTAGAGGACCTCGAGCGACTCCGCCGCGTCGCCGGTCACGATGAGGATCTTCGCTGCCATGGGCTGCTCCCGCTGCTGGGGCGACGATGGACCGCCCCCACGGTGCCCCCACCCGCAACCTTTGCCAAGAGGGCCTCCGCCCGGACCCGGCGCACGGATGCGGACGGGAGCGCACCCGGCGGCCGAGCGCGCCGTGGCCCTCCCCCTCCCCCCGCTCGTCGGGCGAGCCGTGGGACGACGGTCGGCATGACGGACCGGGATCGCCCGGGGTGAGCCCGCGGGCGCTCGCGGACAGGATCGCCGACCGTGCCGTGGCAGCGCGCCTTCCGGGCGGGGCTTCCGCCTGTCAGGCCCGGCACGCACTGGGGGCGTGCCGGGCGGGGTGGGTCAGGAGGAGGGGGCGAGCAGCTTCTTCATGCGGGCGATCTCGGCGGACTGGGTCGTGATGACGGCGTCGGCGAGCTTCTTCGCCTCGGGGTACGTGCCCTCGGCCTTCTCCGTCTCGGCCATCTCGACCGCGCCCTCGTGGTGCTTGACCATCAGCTCCAGGAAGGCCTTGTCGAAGGCGGCGCCGGAGGACTTCTCCAGGTTCGCCATCTCCTCAGGAGTCATCATCCCGGCCATGCCGTGGCCGGCGTGCTCCATGGCAGCGCCCTCCTGCGGCACCGGCTCGCCCCAGGCCTGCAGCCAGCCGGTCATGGTGGCGATCTCCGGGTCCTGGGCCTTCTTGATCTCGCCGGCGAGGGTCTTGACCTCCGGGGAGGCGGCGCGCGTCTCGGCGAGTTCCGCCATCACGACGGCCTGGCGGTGGTGCGGGATCATGCCGGCGGCGAAGACGGCGTCGGCGTCGTTGTGCTGCCCGGCGGCCGCCGAAGCAGCCGGGGCCGAGGCGGCAGGGGTGGTGCTGCCGTGGCCCGTGTGGCCCCCGGCGGTGGAGCCGTCGCCGCCGCAGGCGGAGAGGAGCAGGGCGGCCGCGGCGGTGGCGGCGGCCAGGGCGGTGCGGCGGACGGCGGAACGGTTGCTGGTCATGGTGGTACGGCTCCTGTGCGTTTGCGCGGGGGCCCGGGCGTGCCGGGGCCGGCCTCGCGCATGGGTGACGGACGTCGGAGCGGGCGCCGGCGGCAGGGTCGGGGTGCCGGGCGCGCCGTGGGGACGCCTATATGCGCAGGAGCTGTAGTTCGCTGAGTGAGGGCGGGGCCCGTCCGCCGCGGTCGGCGCACGCCCCGTCGAGGGGCCCGCCGGGTCCGGCGCCGGTGGGCGCGAGGCGTACGGGCACGAGTGCCGGCAGCGCGGGGCCGTGGCTGGTCCCGGCGGCCGCGCAGGTGGCGTCGGCGTGCGTCAGGTGGCCCCCGCCGTGCCCGTGCCCGGCCCGGGCACAGGCCTCGCCCTTCTGCGTCGTGTCGGCCCGCTGCCCGTCCGGCACGGCGGCGGCCTGCGCGGCCCGGTCACCCGGCGTCGCAGGCCCTGCGGGCCCCGAAGTCCGGACGGCCCCGCCGCTGTCCGTGGAATCCCCGTGCGCGGCGGCAGCGGATACGGCGCCGACGGCCGGCCCCGCACGCCCTGCCGCACCCGCGTCGGTGGCCGCGGGCACGACGGGCGGGTCAGAGGCCCGGACCGCGGAACCCGGAACACCCGCGGCGGCGTCGTCGGCTTCCCCGTGGGGCGCCGCCGCAACTGCGTCGGCGTGATCGCCGGCGCCCGCGTGCCCTCCCGCGGGAGCGCCACCGGAGGCGCGGGCCGCAGCTCCGCCCGGCGCCGGGGGCATGCCGTCGGCGCCGTGTCCGCAGGCGACCACCGCCCCGAACGTCCGGCCCGTCCCGTGGCCGCCGGTGGCGACGGGGGCCTGAGCGGTGGCCGCGGCGGTGGCGGGGTGGGCGTGCGCCCGGACCGGCACCTGCGGCAGGGCGTGCATCGCGAAGACCCCGGCGAGCACCGCCAGCACGAGCAGCACGACGTCGAACCCCACGGGGGTCCTGGTCGGGCGGCTCGGCGCGATGATCACGTCGGCCATCGTAGGCGGCCCCCCGAAGCCCCGCGCGACCGGCACCGCCGTACGTCACCTCCGCCGGCCGGCAGCCGCCGAGTCCGGACGCAGGCGTGCGGACCTCGCGCCGCAGGACGTGCGGGTCATGCCGGACAGCGCACCCGCTCCGGCCCTGCGGCCGCACCCGGCGGCGGCTGGACGGCACACGGGCGACCGCAATGGGGTGCCACCGGACCCAGTGGCGCGGCGCCGAGACCGGGACCGGACTGGGCCGGACCCGGGCCATAGCGGGCCGAGGCCGTAGCCGAGGCCGGGCAGGGCATGGCAGGGCAGGGCAGGGCAGGGCAGGGCCAGTCAAACCGGGGGCGGGCCGGACCGGGCAGGAGACGGGCCAGACCTGGCCTGACTCGCCGGACCCGGGCCGGACTGGGCCGAGGCCGTGGCCGTGGCCGTGGCCGGGGCCGTGGCCGGGGCCGAGGCCGAGGCCGAGGCCGAGGCCGAGGCCGGGGCCGGGGCCGGGGCCGAGGCAGGGCAGGGGCCGAGGCAGGGCAGGGGCCGAGGCAGGGCAGGGGCCGAGGCAGGGCAGGGGCTGAGGCCGGGCCGGGCCAGGCCAGTCAGACCCAGGTCGGGCCGGGCCGGGCCGGACCGGGAAGGAGACGGCCGAGCTCGGTGCAGCCGTCAAGGCATGGCTGGCGCGCCTCAGACCGCGCGTTCCATGCAGAGGAGCCGGTCCCGCTCGTCCCATGACTCGGTGACGGCGAAGCCGAGCCGTTCGTACAGGGCGATCGCGCCCGTCCGCCACTGCCAGACCGACAGCCGCAGCGCGCTGACACCGCTGTCCGCTGCGTGCCTCAGGGCGGCGCCGACCAGGCCTGCCGCCACGCCCCGTCCCCGGAAGGCCGGGTCCGTCCAGAGCCTCTTGACCTCGGCCCGTCCGTCGACGGAGGCGGTGACGACCAGGCAGCCCACGGTGGCGTCGCCGCTCAGCGCCAGCAGCACCACGTCGTCGGCGAACACGGTCTGCGGATCCGCGATCTCTGCCCGGTAGCGGTCCGGCAGGCCGTCCACGCCGGCGACTGCCTCGCCCTTCTCCGCCTGCGTCTGCAGGTGGTAGGCCGCCAGCAGCTGCGCCGGCCCGTCCTGACCGGAGCGGGCCTGGTCCGGCCAGCGGACGATGGAGACCTCGCGCGGATCCGTCATGGCGTGAGCATCGCACGACCCTTCGGGCAGGCACGACGCCGACCCGGGGGCGAGGCAGCACGGGCGCACCCGCCCGCACCGCCCGCCCGCGCCGCCCGGGAGCTCAGCGGGCGCCGAGGCGGGAGCGGCGCGGGTTGCCGACGCTGCGGCGGGGGGCCGGGAGGGCTTCGGTGCCGGAGAGGAGTTCCGGCGTACGCAGGCCCAGGCGGCGGCGGAGTTCGCCGAGCGCCGCGTGGAGCGGGGCCAGCACCGCCTCGGCGTCGGGGTGCGCGGAGCCCAGGGCGAGGGCGGTGGTCTCGACGGCCTCGATCGCGTCCTCGATCGCGTCCTCGGCCGCTTCGCCTCCCCACGCCGTCGCACCCACCGCGTCGTGCAGGTGGCACGCCGCCTCGGCCAGCACCCCGGCCCATTCCCCGGTCCCGGCACCGGTCCGTCCCGCCAGCACGTCCATACCGGGGTCAACGACCGACGCCCGCCCGGGGAACGGTCGGCGGGTCAACCCTCCTCGGTCCGGTCCCCCCGTTCCCGGCCGCGCAGGGCGCCCAGGTAGACGCCCAGGAGGATCAGCGGGGTGCCGAGGAGGAGGGACGCGCTGAGCGGCTCGTCGTCCAGCCAGGCGGAGGCCAGGATCGTGACGGGCGGGATGACGACGAACACGTACGCGGCCCGGGACGGGCCCCAGTGGTCGATCACGACCAGGTAGCAGACGAACGTCAGCACGGAGCCCGCCAGCACCATGTAGGCGATGGCCCACCAGGTCGCGGCCCGGTCGGGCAGCACCCAGTTCTCGTCCGCGGCCAGCGAGCCGGCGAACAGCAGCAGCGCACCCGCGGACATGCCCACGGCGTTCATGGTCACCGGGTGCAGCCGGGGCACCCGGTTGACGAGCACCGCCGCCTCGGCGAACGACAGCACTGCCCCGAAGACGGCGAGCAGGGAGAGCAGCGGTACGGACGCCTGGAGCGGCGCCCGGGAGATCACCGCCACCCCGACGGCGGCCAGGACGGTGCCGACGCCCGCCGCCACCCGGAAGCGCTCCTGCCGCTGCACCACGGCGAGCAGCAGCGTCACGAGCGGCACCAGGGCGAGGATGGTCTGGCCCAGGCCGGCGTGGATGTGGACGAGGGCGTAGTACGCGAGGGCGAAGGTGACCCCGAAGTTCAGCGCGCCGAACAGCGCCGCCCCCGCGAGGGCCCGCCCGCGCGGGAACCCCAGCCGCATCACCGCCATCGCGGCGACGAGGACCAGGGCGGCGGCACCGAAACGGAGCGCCGCGCCCCAGAGGGGGTCGAGCTCACGATTGCTGAAGCGCACGCCGACCGCGTTCCCGCCGCCGAGCAGGCAGCACCCGGCGAACGCGGCGAGCGCCACCCGGTCTCCGCCACGCAGCACCCGGTCACGGTAGACGGAAGGCCGGGACGGTCACATGTGACACTCCGCGGTGACATGTGACCGTGCACCACGCGGGCGCCCCGCCTATCCGCGGCGGCCGGAGGTGAGCGCGACGATGAAGAACGCGGAGGAGGCCAGCGAGGCCAGGGTGCGGACGTGGTTGCCCGCGGTCCACACGCTCAGGTAGTCCCGCCAGGCCGCCGCGCTGGCGGGGGCGTCGGGGTCGAGCAGGGCGAGGGCGTCGTTCCGCGGGATGTGGAAGGCGACGGTCCAGACGAACGAGCCGATCAGGTAGACGAGCGCGCCCGCGAGGAGCCAGCCGGAGCCGGCGGCCTTCCAGTGCGTGACGGCGTAGATCCCGGAGGCGACCGAGAGCCCGGCGGCGCCCATGAAGGCGCCGAGGAACCAGGGGTTGATGACCGCGACGTTGACCGACTGCATCGCGGCGATCCCCTGGTTCGGCGGCAGGGCGCCGAGGGCGCGCATCACGCCGGTGGAGAAGGCGTAGAAGACTCCGGCGACGACGCCCGACGCCAGGGCCGAGGCGAGTACCAGCGAGAACGAGAACCTGTTGTCCATGGGGTCCATGACATCGGGCGGGGCGCGCGGAAGAAATGGTTCAGACGCTCGGATCCGTACGCGAGGCACTCGCCCCGGGAAAGGCCCTCCGGGAACCCCGTGCGCTGCTCGCGACCTCTCAGGCCCGGGTGTACGACAGGCGCACCACGCCGTTGCCGAAGGTCTGGGTGTCCGCCAGCCGCAGCGCGGTGAGCGTGTCCGTGTCGGGGAACGGCGACCGGCCGCGGCCGATCAGCACGGGGTGGACGTAGATGTCGTACGCGTCGATCAGCCCGAGCCGGGAGAAGGTGGCGGCCACGTCCGCTCCGCCGAGGACCAGGTCGCCGCCCGCCCGGGCCTTGAGCTCCTCGACCTCGGCGGGCACGACCTCCCGCCTCACCGTGGTGTTCCAGTCGGCCCGCTCCAGCGTCCGTGAGTACACCGTCTTGGGCATGTCCCGCCAGATGCCGGCGAATTCCGCGACCGATGCGGGTGCGTCCGGATCGGCGTCTGCGTCCGGCCAGAAGTCGGCCATCAGCTCGTACGTGACGCGTCCGCTGAGGAATCCGCCCATGCCGCGCAGCCGTTGGTTGAAGTAGCCGTGCAGCTCCTCGTCGACGCGGTGCCAGTCGATCTCCCGGTTCGGGCCCTCGAAGTAGCCGTCGAGCGAGACCGACATCATCATGATGATCTTCCGCATGGGCGCCTCCCGGGAATCCCCCCGCCGCTGCCGTGGCCGCACACGATACCCGTGGGGCCCGGGTGAGAATGGGAAGGTCCGGGCGAGGGAGGCGGGGTCGGATGCCGAGGAAGGACCTGCGGCCGCACCAGCGGGAGGCCGTCGACGCGGTGCTGCGGGCGCTGGAGCCCGAGCCGGGCGGCAGGCTGCCCGCGCGCGGGCTGCGCACCCAGGTGGTGATGGCCACCGGTTCCGGCAAGACCCTGGTGGCCGCGCGTGCCGCGGAGGAACTCCGGGCGCGCCGCACGCTGGTGCTCGTGCCCTCCCTCGACCTGCTGACGCAGACGGCCGCGGCGTGGCGCGAGGCGGGGCGGCGCGGTCCGGTGCTCGGCGTGTCGTCGCTGCGCGAGCGGGAGGCGGGGTTCGGGAACACCACGTCCGCCGAGGAGCTGGCCGCCTGGGCGGTGAGGCACGAGAAGGCCACGGTGTTCGCCACGTACGCGTCGCTGGGGCTCGGCACGATCGAGCGCGCCCACCGGGCCGGGCTGCCGGCGTGGGACCTGGTCGTGGTCGACGAGGCGCACCGTACGTCGGGCCGGATCGGCAAGGCCTGGGCCGTGGTGCACGACAACACGCGCGTCCCGGCCGCCCGGCGGCTGTACATGACGGCGACCCCGCGGCTGTGGCAGGCCGGGGAGGACGAGGGCGGCGGGGCGGAGGCCCCGCAAGAAGGGGCGGCGCGCCAGGGCGAGTTGGTCGCGTCGATGGCCGACGACCCGGAGGGGCCGTTCGGCGCGGTGTGCCACCGGCTGTCGCTCTCGGAGGCGATCGACCGCGGGATCGTGGCCCCGTACCAGGTGGTGTGCGTGGACGTCACCGATCCGGCGTTCCAGGCGGCGTTGCTGCTGGGGGCGGACGCGCGGTCGGACGCGGTGCGCGGGGCGCGGCTCGCCGCGCTGCAGACGGCGGCGGTGAAGGCCGCTGCGGAGGAGGGACTGAGCCGCACGCTGGTCTTCCACCACCTGACCAAGGAGGCGGAGGCGTTCGCGGCCGGGCTCCCCCGGGTCGCGGGACGGCTGCGCGCCGCGGGCGGCGGCGAGGCGTCGCACGCCGGCCGGAAGGGGCGCGGCGGCCGGAAGGGGCGCGGCGGGCGGGATGGGGTCGGCCGTGGGGCGGCCGCCGGGCCGTCGTACCCGCGGGAGGTGTGGGCGGACTGGCTGTGCGGCGAGCACAAGCCGCTGCACCGGCAGCGGGTGCTGCGCGAGTTCTCGGGGGCGGAGCACGCCTTCCTGAGTTCCGTGCGCGTCCTCGGCGAGGGCGTCGACACGCGGGCGTGCGACTCCGTGTTCTGGGCGGACCTGCGCGGTTCGATGCCGGACCTGGTCCAGGCGGTGGGCCGCGCGCTGCGGATCCGGCCGGGCGAGGGCAAGGTCGCCTCGCTGGTGGTGCCGGTGCTGCTGGGCCCCGGCGAGACCCCGGACACGATGCTGACCTCGAAGGCGTACGGGGACCTCGCGCGGCTGCTGGAGGCGCTGCGGGCCCACGACGCGCGGGTGGTGGAGGGCCTGGCGCAGCCCCAGGCGACGGGGGCGTACCAGCCGACCGGGCGCGGGGCCGGCCAGGGTGGCCGCGGCGGGGTGAGCGGTCCGGCTCGGGAGCTGCTGAGGTTCTCGACCCCGCGGGATCCGGCGGCGCTGGCCGCGTTCATCAGCCTGCGCGTGCTGAGCCCGGAGGGTTCGCACTGGACGCGCGGGATGGAGGCGGCCGGGTGGTACGCGCGGCTGGCGGGCGACCTGCGGGTGCCGTTCGGCTTCCGGGTGCCGGGACGGGTTCGGGAGCGGGGAGTTCGGGAGCTGGCGGTTCTGGGAGGGTCGGGGGCGACGGGCGCGACCGGTGTCGCACCGGAGGCGGGCGGCGCGGCGAGCACGGGTGCGGCCGGGGAGGGAAGCGGCGCGGCCGGCGTGGCCGGAGCGACCTCGACGGCCGGCGCGTCCCCGGCGGCCGAGGGCGCCGACGCGGCCTCGGTGTACGACGCTTCGGCGTGGCCCGCCCCGCTGGCCGGGTTCCCGCTGGGCCAGTGGATCGCGGACGCCCGGCGGGCCCGCAAGAAGGGGGCGCTGTCGGCGGAACGGGCCGCCCGCCTCGACGCGCTGGGCATGGTGTGGTCGCACTTCGACGTGGCCTTCGAGGAGGGGCTGTCGGCCGCGCGGGGCTGGGCGGCCGAGCACGGACACCTCCTCGCGCCGGCCGATGCGACCTGGCAGGGGCACCCCCTCGGCGTGTGGCTGAAGAACAACCGGGCGGCGGCGCGCCGGGCGCCCGGGTCTCCCGGGGCGCTGCCGGAGGAGCGCGTCGAGGCGCTGGAGGAGATCGACCCGGCCTGGTGCCCGGCGTGGTCGGTGGCGTGGCAGCGGTGCTTCCGGCTGGCCCGGCTGCACGTGGAGGCGGGCGGTGGACTCCCGGCGGAACCGGGCGCGCTGGTGGTCCAGGGCGAGGACCTGGGCGCCTGGCTGTGGTCGCAGCGGCTGGCCTGGGAGCGGCTGTCGATGGCGCAGCGGTGGATGCTGGAGCACGTACTGGGTACCGGGCCCCTGCGCCCGGAGGAGCGGCCCCGCGAGCGGACGCCGCAGGCCCTGAAGTGGGCCGCGAACCTCGCCGCCGCCCGGCAGTTCCACCACCGTGAGCGGCACCTGAACGTCCCGCGGGGCCATGTGGAGACCGTCGCGGGGGTCCCGTACCGGCTGGGGGCGTGGGTGGCGAACGCCCGGAGCCGTGCGGCCCGGCTGACGCCGGAGCGGGTGGCCCAGCTGGAGGCGCTCGGCATGCGGTGGGCCGGCGAGCCGGCCGGGACGCCGGTGCGCCGCGGCTGACACCGGCCGCGGGGCCGGGGCCCTGGATGCCGTGCGCGCCGTTGGCCTGGAGGCCGTGCGCGCCAGGGCTCGGGAGCCCGTGGGTGCCGGAGGTCAGGAGGCCGTGCGTGTGGGCGGTCGGGAGGCCATGCGTGCGGGGATCAGGAAGCCATGCGCATCCGCAGGGGGACGTCGTCCGCCAGGCGGAAGGCGCCGTCCTCGCGGTGCACGTAGCCCTCGTGAGTGAGGGTGCGCAGCAGGTGGTAGGTGGTCGGGAGCGGGATGCCGGTCATCCGGGACAGGCGTTTGGCGGTGGCCGACCCCTCCGCGTGCATGGCCTCGACGAGGCGCAGGGCGCGCTGGACGGAACCGATGAGGGTGGTGCCTTCCTTCGGCGTGTGGGCGGTGTCCATGTGTGCTCCCCCAGCTCGTGTGCGAAGCGGACCCGGGGTGCTCCGGGCGCCACATGCGTCTGTGTGCGGTCGAGGCGGGTCATATGGCGGCCGACTCGCCGTCGATAGGACCCTACGATCATCGGGCGCCCGATTCCCCGGAAGCCCAGCCGTCTTGGCGGGGATCATGCCGCGTCAGAACCGTCCGAAACCCCAACCCCGTCGCCCAAAGTGACGGTCTGATACACGACCGATACACACCGTGTCCATTCATGGCCAGAACTTCACGATGTGTTGACCATGACCGGCGCGTAAGCCCTGCACGGAATCGGACATGTTTTCGGCACGCTCTCCCCGTGCCCGTGGCGGGTCCCGGCCTGCGGGACCGGCCGCCGGCGCGGTCGGGGCGCCGTGGGCGGCGCCGGCTCAGTCCTCCGCGAGCAGCCGCGCCACCATCGTGTCGATCAGCTGCTCCGAGGGGAACTCGGCGAGGATGTCCGGGGCGGTGAGGTCGTCCACGATCAGGCCGAGCATGGCCAGGTAGAGCAGGACGACGCCGATCCGGTCGCCGGGCAGTCCGGCGTCCAGGTGGAAGCCGATGTTGCCCTGGAGCTGGCCGCCGAGGAACCGGGTGAGCTCGGTCCGGAGTTCGGGGCGGCGGGTGGCCTCCAGGCGCAGTTCGAGCATCGCGATGTGCACGCTCCGCTCGCGCCGCATGCGGGCGAGGAGCTGACGGAGCAGCACCCCGGTGTCCAGCGGGCCCTGGAGGTCGGCCTCCTCGGGAAGGAGCCGTTCGTGGGTACGGACCAGCACCTGGCCCAGCAGCTGGGCGCGGTTGGCGAAGTAGTTCGACGCGGTGCCGACCGGTACGCCCGCCTCGGCGTCCACGGCGCGCAGGGTCAGGCCGCGGGAGCCCTCACGGGCGAGGACCTCGATCGCTCCGTCGAGCAGCGCGGCGCGGCGGGCCGGGTTCTGGCGCATGGTTCCTCACGGCGGGGTCGGGAGAGCGGGGGCGGTACCGGGCCGGGCGGCCCGTAGCACTGCATGTGCAGTGATCAGCCGACACGGTAGCCCATGCGGTCCCGAGGCGCCGCCCCGCCCCTCCCGCTCCCCCGCCGGCCGTGACACGCTGCGCGGATGGAAAGGATCATCGAGGAGATACGCGGCGAACTGGCGGGCCGGGTGGCCAGGACGGCCGACGAGCTCGCCGCGCGGCTGCTCGCCGAGGACCCCGCGTACGCCGCGCTGCTGGGCCACGAGGAGCTGTGCGAGCGGATCCACCGCAACCTCCGCCAGGCCCTGGAGGGCATGGAGCTGGTGGCGCGCGGGCTGCCGCCGGTGGTGTCCGACGCGGCGGCCACCGGCACCCTCCGGGCCCGGCAGGGGTTGCCGCTGGCCTCGTTGCTGAACAGTTACCGGCGGGGCGGCCGGATGCTGTGGGGTGCCCTCACCGAGACGGTGGCCGCGCACGACCCGGCGGCGCTGCCGCGGCTGCTGCCGGCCGCGGCGATCCTGTGGGACGTGCTGGAGCGGATGACGGACGCGGTCACCGCCTCGTACCGGCTGATCGAGGCCGACCGGGCGGCGCGGGACCAGGAGCGGCGCCACGCGCTGCTGGACGCCCTGCTCGACGGCACGGGCACCGCCACCGGTCTTGTCTCCGAGGCCGCGGCGGGACTGGGGCTGCCGGAGCGCGGGCGGTTCGCGGTGGTGGTGCTGGCCACGGAGGGCACGGGCCCGGGGCGGCCGGTGCCGGAGGCGGGGGCGGCCGGGCCGCGGGTGCTGTGGCGGCTGCGGGCCGACCGGGAGGTCGGACTGGTCGTGCTGGGCGCGTACGGGCCGGCAGCCGTGCAGGAGTTGCTGGCGCCGCTCGGGGTGCGGGCCGGGGTGAGCCCCGTGGTCGGCTCGGCCGGGGAACTCGCGCGGGCGCACTGGCCGGCCGAGCTGGCACTGCGTACCACCGCGGGGACGGGCGCGCCGGAGACCGCGGTGCTGGACGAGCGGCTGCCCGCCGCGCTGGTGGCCGCGCAGGGAGAACTCGCCGACCGGCTGCGGACCGTGGTGCTGGGGCCGGTGCTGGCACTGGCGCCGGAGGACGGGCGGGTGCTGCTGTCGACGCTGGGCGCGTGGCTGGCCGCCGGGGGCTCGGCCGCGGAGGCGGCGCGGCGGCTGTTCTGCCACCGCAACACGGTCTCCAACCGGCTGCGCAGGCTTGAGACGCTGACGGGCCGTTCCCTGGCGGACCCCGCGCAGGTGGTCGAACTGGCCCTGGCCCACGCGGCGGTGACCCTGCGCGGGGCGGGCGGCGGCCCGGGCGCGGCAGAAGGCGGGGGCGGTACGGGAGGGGACCGGGCCTGACGCCCGGCCCCCTGTCACATGTCACACGTCACCCACCCACGTCACCTGTCACATCGCGCCCGCGTCGGCCTCCCCCGGGCGGGCCCTGAGGGGTGCGGACGGGTCCAGGCACCAGGCCAGCACCGCCGGCCAGGACCCGTACCCCTCCGTCATGCTGATGTGCCCCGCTCCGGGCAGCACGACGGCCGGGATGCCGAGCGGCTCCGCGTACTCTGCCACCGCGCCCTCCGGGCAGTACGGGTCCACGTCTCCGCAGACCAGCAGGGTGGACCGGGCCGCCGCGGCCGCCAGCCCCGGAACCGGCTCCGGCGGGGCGAAGCCCGCGATCTCGGGGTGCTCCGCCAGCACCGAGGCGGACGGCGGGGCCACCAGCAGCACCCGGTCGACCGGCCGGGACACCACGCCCCGGGCCGCCGCGTGCAGCCACAGCAGCACGCCCAGGCTGTGGCAGACCACGGTCCGCTCGGCGCCGTCGAGGGCGGCAAGTTCGCCTTCCAGGGTGGCGAGCCAGGCGTCCAGCCGCGGCTCGTCGGGGTCGGGCAGCTGGGGGTGGCGGACCTGGTGGCCGCGGGCGGTCAGCCCGTCGGCCAGCACGCGCTGCCAGTGCCCTTCGGGCCGGCGGTTCTGCCAGCCGTGCAGCAGCAGGAGGGAACGGCCGCCCTCGGGGGTGCCGTGTGCGGTGTGGGCCACGTCCGTCGTCCTCATCCTCGTCGTCGCTGGAGGATCCGCGCCGTCGGGGATCTGCCGTCGCCGGTGATTGTCGCCTCCGCACCCCCCAGCACGCCAGTGGCCTTCAGCCGCAGGGCCAGTGCGCAGGACACCCCCGTCAGGACCAGCACCAGCCACGGCAGGGCGGCCAGGCCGGCCGCGCGGGCCGCGTCCAGCGCGACGCCCGTGAGCAGGTTGCCGGCCGTGATCCCGATGCCGCAGATGGTGTTGTACAGGCCGTAGTGCGTGGCCACCAGCCGTTCGCGGGAGAGCCGGACGACGGCGTCCATCTCGAAGGGGAACGCGATCATCTGACCGGCCGCCAGCAGGAGCGCGGAGAGCGTCGGGGGCACCGCGGCCAGCACCCACCGCCAGGGACCGGGTTCCGGCACGGGCACCGCGGAGGCCGCGAGCATCGGCAGGAACGCCCCGCTCATCACCAGCACGCCCCGCACCACGGCCCGGGCCGGGTCGAGGTGCGCCTTGCACCAGGCGGTGACCTTGCGCTGGCACAGGACGGTCGCGAGGCCGGACACGGCGAACAGCAGGCTGACGGCGACCGTGCCGGCGGGCCCGTCGCCGCCCACCCGGCGGGCCTCCAGCGGCAGGGCCAGGTAGACCTGGAAGGTCATGACGTACGAGCCGGTCATCACGGCGGCGAAGAGCAGGAACTTCCAGTTGGCCAGGATGGCCCGCCACTCCGCCGGCGTCCCGCGGCGCGGCTCCTGCCCGGGCCGGTCGCCGTACCGGGGCGGCAGGGCCCGCAGTTGCACCAGGCTGAGCAGGGCGAAGACGGCGGCCGCGGTCAGGCAGGTGAGGCGGAAGCTGACGGCGGTGAGGGCGAGGCCGAGGAGCGGGCCGAGCAGGATCCCCGCCTGGTAGAAGACGCTGAACAGGGCGAACGCCTCCACCCGGCGCTCCTCCCCCGCCTCCAGGGCGAGGTAGGCGCGCACGGCGGGGGCGAAGAGCGCGCCGGCGAAGCCGGTGAGGGCGGTGGCGACGATGAGCGCCGGCACCGAGTCGACCAGGCCGAGCATCCCGAAGCCGGCGGTGCGCAGCAGGCAGCCGGCGACGATGAGGGGCTTGTAGCCGAAGCGGTCGGCGAGGGCGCCGCCGACGACGTACATGCCCTGCTGGGTGAAGTTGCGGAAGCCGAGGACCAGTCCGACGACCCAGCCGGCCAGGCCGAGGCCGGTGGAGAGGTGCTGGGCCAGGTACGGCATCAGCATGTAGAAGCCGAGGTTGATGCTGAGCTGGTTGACGAGGAGCAGGCGGACACTGGGCGGGTAGGCGCGGACCTGGGCGAGTGTCTTGTTCACCGGGCCGCTCCCGTGGCCGTGCCGGGGGCGGTGGCCGGGGCCGGGGTGGCCATGGCGGGGGTGGCCGTGCCGGGGGTGAGGGGGTCGACGACGCGGGCGCACCGGGTCCAGCGGGTGGCCTCGCGTTCGTCGGGCCGGGCGAGTTCGTCGGGGTCGTCGGCGGGGGTGGTGCCGAGCAGCCCGTGGGCGGCGCAGTACGTGTCGTCGTACACGGTGTCCAGGTAGCGCTGCGGGCCGTCGGGGAAGACGGCCGCGATGCGGGTGGTACGGGGCAGGGTGCGGGCGAGCCAGCCGGCGACCAGCGCGACGGCGCCGACGCTCCAGCCGCCGGTGGCGTAGTGGGAGGAGGCCAGCCGCCGGCAGGCCCAGACGGCTTCGGGCGGGGCGACCCAGTGGACCTCGTCGAAGTGCCCGTACTCGACGTTGCGCGGGTGGATGCTGGAGCCGAGGCCGCGCATCAGGCGGGGGCGGGCGGGCTGGCCGAAGATGGTCGAGCCGATGGTGTCGACGCCGACCAGCCGGAGGCCCGGGTGGAGCTGGCGGAGTACGCGGGAGATGCCGGCCGAGTGGCCGCCGGTGCCGACGCTGCACACGAGGACGTCGACGTGGCCGAGCTGGGCGGCAAGTTCGAGGGCGAGCGGGGCGTAGGCGGCGGCGTTGTCGGGGTTGCCGTACTGGTCGGGGCACCAGGAGCCGGGGGTGGCCGCGAGGAGTTCGGCGACCCGGTCGCGGCGGGCCTGCTGCCAGCCGCCGGCGGGGTGGGGTTCGGCGACGGTGTCGATGGTGGCGCCGTGTGCGGTGAGCAGGCGGACCATGGCGGGTTCGAGGCCGGGGTCGGTGACGAGGGTGACGGGGTGGCCGTGGACGAGTCCGGCGAGCGCCAGGCCGAGGCCGAGGGTTCCGCTGGTGGACTCGACGACGGTGCGACCGGGGCGCAGGTCGCCGCGGGCGCGGGCGCGTTCGACCATGTGGAGGGCGGGGCGGTCCTTGATGCCGCCGGGGTTGAAGCCTTCGAGTTTGGCCCAGAAGCCGCGGTCGGCGGGGCTGAAGGGCCGGGAGACGCGGAGGACGGGCGTGTTGCCGACGAGACCCGCGAGGCCGGTGACGGGGGTGTGGCCGTGGCCGTTGAGGTGGGTCGGGGTCAGAGAGTGCATCGTGTTCGCTCTCGGTTCGTATGCGGATACGCGTGCGCTGTGCTCTGAGGGAGGGGCCGGGCCCAGGTGCGGGCCGGGGGCGGGGGCCGGGGGCCGGGCTGCGCGGGGCCGGACGGGTGCGGCGTGCTGCCGCGCCCGCGGCCGGTCCCGTCGCCGGCCAAACCGGGCCTGCCGGGCCTGCCGGGCCTGCCGGGCCTGCCGGGCCTGCCGGGCCTGCCGGGCCTGCCGGGCCTGCCGGGCCTGCCGGGCCTGCCGGG